>NZ_LT629749.1:4043583-4717514 GCF_900105065.1 Friedmanniella luteola | reverse complement strand
AGCTGCACCGCGGCACCTACACCAGCCAGGCCCGCACCAAGCAGGGCAACCGGCGCAGCGAGCACCTGCTGCGGGAGGCCGAGCTGTGGGCGTCGACGGCGACCGTCCGGCTGGGCCGGGCGTACCCGGCGGCCGAGCTCGCGGAGCTCTGGCAGCTGGTGCTGCTCCAGCAGTTCCACGACATCCTGCCCGGCAGCTCCATCGCCTGGGTGCACCAGGACGCCCAGCGGAACTACGCGGCCATCGCCGAGCGGGCGGAGCGGCTGATCGCCGACGCGGCGCAGGCGCTGGTGGGCGAGGGCGACCAGCCGCTGCTGCTCAACGCCGCCCCGCACGCACGGTCCGGCGTCGCGGCCCTGGCCGTCGACGTCGTCGCGGCCGACGCGGGGACGGTGTCCGTCGAGCAGGTCACCGACGCCGAGGGCCGGCCCGCGCACCGCCTGGACAACGGGCTGGTGAGCGTCGTCGTGGACGGCGCCGGTCAGCTCTCGTCCCTGGTCGACGCGGCCAGCGGGCGCGAGGCGATCGCACCCGGGGAGAAGGGGCTGCGGCTCCAGCTGCACCGCGACATCCCCAACCAGTGGGACGCCTGGACGTCGACGAGCACTACCGCCGCACGGTCCGCGAGATCGACTCGGTGGACGCGCTGGCGCTGGAGAGCACGCCGGAGGCCGCGACGGTCGTCGTCACCCGCTCCTTCGGCGCCTCCCGGGTCGAGCAGCGGATCACGCTGGCCGCCGGCTCGCCGTCGGTCGCCGTGACGCACACCGTCGACTGGCACGAGAAGCAGAAGCTCCTCAAGCTGGGCTCGTCGTTCGACGTGCACGCCGACCGCTCCGCGTCGGAGACGCAGTTCGGGCACATCTTCCGGCCCACCCACGTGAACACCTCCTGGGAGTTCGCCCGCTTCGAGATCTGCGCGCACCGGTTCCTGCACGTCGGCGAGCCCGGCTACGGCGTGGCCGTCACCAACGACGCGACCTACGGTCACGACGTCGGCCGGCAGACCCGGGAGGACGGCGGCACCACGACGACGGTGCGGCAGTCGTTGCTCCGGGCGCCGCTGTACCCCGACCCCGCCGCCGACCAGGGCCTGCACGTGCTGACGACGACGATCCGGCCGGGCGCCGCGATCGGCGACGCGGTCGAGGAGGGCTACCGCACCAACCTCGCCCCGCGCGTCGTCCGGGGCGCGCACCCGGTCGCCCCGCTGGTGAGCGTCAGCAACCCGGCCGTGGTGGTCGAGGCGGTCAAGCTGGCCGAGGACGGCAGCGGCGACCTGGTGGTCCGGCTGTACGAGTCGCTGGGCGGCCGCGCGCGGGCCACCGTGACGGCCGACGCCGCCGCCGCCGGCGTCGTCGCGACGGACCTGCTGGAGCGCCCGCTGGCGGACGGGGCGACCGCCGACGGCGCGTCGCTGGACCTCGAGCTGCGGCCCTTCCAGCTGCTGACGCTGCGGTTCCGCCGCTGAGCCCGGCTCCGGCGCCGTCCGGGTGAGGAGTTCGACCGCGAGCACCCGGTCGAGTTCCTCACGGGTCGTCCGAGCCCGCGCTCAGAGGGCGGCGAGCGCCGCCACGAGGTCGTCGAGGCCGAGACTGCCCTGGCTGAGGGCGGCCATGTGCCACGCCTTGAGGTCGAACGCGTCGCCCGGCGGCACGGGCGGCCTCCCGCCGGCCACCAGGCCGCTCCCCAGCTTGTAGCTGATGGCCTGACGGGCAGGCCGAGGTAGCGGACCAGCTCGCTGTCCAGGAGCGCGGATCGCTGCCGCAGTGCTCGCCGAGGAAGGCCCGGCCCAGCTCCGGGGTCCACGGCCGGCCCCGGTGCCCGGCCAGCACGCCGTCGCGTCGTCGGGACGGGCAGCCCGAGGTGCATCCCGATGTCGATGACCACCCGGACGGCCCGCAGCTGCTGCCGTCGAGGTAGCCGAGCCGCTCGCCGGGGTCGGTGAGGAAGCCCAGCTCGTCCATCAGCCGCTCCGCGTAGAGGGCCCAGCCTCGACGTCAGCCCGACGGCCCCACCGTGGTCTGGAAGGTGGACAGGCTGCCCGCACGTAGGTCCACTGCGCGAGCTGCAGGTGGTGGCCCGCACGCCTCGTGGTACCAGGTGGAGACCAGGTCCAGAGCGGGAAGCGGTCCTGGCCCAGCGTCGGCAACCACGTGCGGCCGGGGCGGGCGAAGTCCTGGGACGGCTCGGTGTAGTAGGGCGCCCCGCGCTCCCGGGCGGCGCGATCATCGCCTCCACCCGCGGATCGGCGGCGCCAGGTCGAAGTGCGTGCCGTCCAGCGCGTCCATCGCGTCGTCCATCATCTGCTGCAGCCGCTGCCGGATCCGCTCGACGCCGACGACCGCCTCGCCGTGCTCGCGGAGCCACTGCATGGCCTCCGCCGGCGCCGAGCCGGGGAGCACCTGCTCGCCACCGCCTGCTGCTCGTCGCGGATCCGCCCGAACTCGGCCCAGCGAAGGCGTAGGCGTCCTCCAGCGCCGAGCCGGCGGCGAGGTCGATCCCGTTCCAGGAGCGGGCGAACCGGGCGTACCGCTCCCGCCGACCGCGTCGGGCGTGCCCACCGCCTGCGGCGCGTAGGTGTCGCGGAGGAAGGCGTGCACCTCCACGACCGCCGCGTCGGCGTCGGCGGCGGCCCGGTCGAGGACGTCGCGGAGCTCGGCCGGCCGGCGGCGACCAGGTGGCGAAGTAGGGGCCCGCCGACCACTCCGCGAGCTGGTCGAGGACAGTGTGCACCTGGCGGGGGGCGGCGAACAGCCCTGCGCCGCGCCTCGGCCAGGGTGCCGCAGAAGTCGCGGTAGGCCTGCGGGACCCGGGCCAGCCGGCGGGCGATCACCTGCCAGTCCTCGACGGTCTCGGTCGGCATCAGCTCGAAGACCTGCCGCACCTCGTGCACGGGCGAGGCGAGGTTCGACAGCGCCCGCAGCCCCTCACCCGCTTCGTGCAGCGCGAGGTCGGCGCCGAGCCGCTCGCGCAGCAGCCGGGCGCAGCGCTGCTCGACCAGGTCGTCGGCGGCCGGCCCGGCCAGGGCCTGGTCGAGCTGGGCCAGGGTCGCCCGTCGCAGCTCCGCGAGGGCCTCGAGCCCGGCGGGCGAGAGGTCCGGCAGGCCGTCCGGCGCAGGCGTGCGCCCCAGGGAGGTGGCCAGCGTCGGGTCGAGGACGCAGAGCCGGTCGACGTAGTCGTCGGCGACCTGGCGGGGGGTGGGCAGGGCCATCGCGAACCTCGTGACGTCGTCTCGACTCCGCGCGGTCCCCGCGCGTGGGGCACGCCGCACGCTACCCACCCCGGTGCCCCGGCCACCAGCGGCGAGGCCCCGGACGCACGACAGCCCGGCACCTCGAAGGAGGTACCGGGCTGCGCGACCGCACTGTGCGCGAGGGGGGACTTGAACCCCCACGTCCTTTCGGACACTGGCACCTGAAGCCAGCGCGTCTGCCATTCCGCCACTCGCGCTCGGCCCGGACGCACACGCCCGGACCAGCCGAAGAAGGCTAGCACGATCCGCCGGGGCCCCTCGCCACGTGCGTCCCGGGCGGCACCGGGCAGCAGCGGCGCGGGCGCGCGCGGGGCGGGTCCCCGGGGTCACTCCCACTACGATCTAGGTTGGACCGGACCAGGGAAGGAGGGACATGGGGATCTTCGGACGCTTCGAGAAGAAGGTCGAGGGCGCCGTGAACGGCGTGTTCGCCCGCGCCTTCAAGGGCGACGTGCAGCCCGTCGAGATCGCGGCGCGGCTGCAGCGGGAGCTGGACGCCGAGGCCAAGCTCATGTCCCGGGACAAGCGCCTGGTGCCCAACGACTTCACCGTCGGCCTGTCCCCGCACGACCACGACAAGCTGGCGCCCTACAGCAGCACCCTCACCACGGAGCTGGCCGCCGAGCTGCGCCACCACGCGTCGGAGATGGGCTACCAGTTCAACGGGCCGATCCGCATCCACCTCGCGCTCGTCCCGGCCCTGCCGACCGGGCGCTTCACCGTCGAGTCCGAGGCCGTCGCCGGCGTCGAGGAGCGGGGGGCACCGACCGGCCCGCCCGCCCACCCGGCGGCCCGAGCCCCCGCGGCCCGCCGCCCCGGACCTGCGCCAGCAGCTCGTCCTCGAGGTCAACGGCACCCGGCACGCCCTGACCCGCCCGGCCTGGTCATCGGCCGCGGCACCGAGGCGGACCTGCGGATCAACGACCCCGGCATCTCGCGGCGCCACGCCGAGATCCAGGTGGAGGGTGTGGGGGCGTCGCAGCGGCTGCACATCGTCGACCTGGGCTCCACGAACGGGATCGTCGTCAACGGGCACAGGGTGCGCGAGGCCGCGCTGCAGGAGGGCTCCCGGATCGAGATCGGCTCGACCCGGATGCTCGTCCACGCGCCGGCCGGTCGATGACCTGTGTCCGAGATCGCGCTCACCGTCCTCAAGGTGCTGTTCCTGGCCCTGCTGTGGCTGTTCATCTTCTCCGCGGTCTCGGTGATCCGCACCGACCTCTTCGGCAAGGCGGTGCCGGCCCCGGACCAGCCCGAGGCCCGCGAGCTGGAGTCGCCCCTGCCGCCGGCGCGCCGCACCCGGCGGCCGCGCGGTGAGCCGCGGGTGCTCAGCATCGTCCAGGGCCAGCAGACCGGTGAGGCCGCCGAGCTCGTGCCGGGGCTCGTGATGATCGGCCGGGGGGCCGACTGCCAGCTGATCCTCGACGACGACTACGTCTCGACCCGGCACGCCCGCGTGGTGGCCGGCGAGAGCGGGCTCTACATCGAGGACCTCGGCTCCACCAACGGCACCTACGTCAACGGTGCCCGGATCACCGCCCCCACCGCCATCTCGATGTCGGACACCCTGCGGATCGGCAAGACGATCCTCAAGCTGGAGCCGTGACGCGCGATCTTCCAGGGGCTGCCGGACGACGTCGTCATCCCGCTCTCACGGGTCTACGAGGTGCAGCCGCTGCTGATCGCCCAGCTGCCCGCCTTCTACGCGACCCAGGTCGAGGCCGGCATCGAGGTCGGCAGCCTCGAGTCGGCCCGGCAGACCGTCGCCGAGCTGACCGAGGCGGCTCGGCGCTGCGAGCTGGCCCGGCCCACCCCGTCCCCGTCCCCGGCGCCGCGACCGAGCGGGACGGCCACCCCCCGCGCCACCCCACGCCCGCGGCGTCGGAGGTGCCCGCCAGCCCCGACGCGTCCGCGACGACCGGGCCGGGCTGCTGAGGTGAGCGCCGCCACGCCGATGACGGTCGTGCCCCGCAAGCGCCGCGGCACCGAGCTCGCCCTGCTGGTCTTCGCCCTCGGCATCGGGCTGGCCGCCTTCGCGGTCGTCGACCTGAACGTCCTGGGCACGGTCTCCCCGCGGTTCCCGGTGGTCGCCGCGGTCTGCGGCGGGCTCGCGCTCGCCGCCCACCTCGCCGTCCGCTGGCGGCTCCCCTACGCCGACCCGGTGCTGCTGCCCTGCGTGGTGCTGCTCAACGGGCTCGGGCTGACGATGATCCACCGGATCGACCTGATCAACGCGCCCCCGCTCAACGGGGCCCGCCAGCAGCTCATCTGGACCGTGCTGGGCGTCGCCCTCTTCGTCGCGGTGGTCATGCTGCTCCGCGACCACCGTCCGCTCCAGGGCTTCACCTACACGATCGGGCTGGCCGGCGTGGTCCTCCTGCTGCTGCCCCTGGTGCCCGGGCTGGGGGTGGAGAAGTTCGGCGCGCGGATCTGGATCGCCGTCGGCCCCTACAGCTTCCAGCCCGCCGAGGCGGCGAAGGTGCTGTTGTCCATCGCCTTCGCCTCCTACCTGGTGGAGAAGCGCGACGTGCTGGCGCTCGCCGGCTGGCGGGTGCTGGGCCTCGACCTGCCCCGGGCACGCGACCTCGGCCCGATCCTCGTGATGTGGCTCGTCAGCCTCGCCGTGCTGGTCCGGCAGCGCGACCTGGGAACCTCGCTGCTGTTCTTCGGGTTGTTCGTCATGATGCTCTACGTCGCGACGGAGCGGGCCGGCTGGCCCGTGCTCGGCACCCTGCTCTTCGCGCTCGGCGCCTACCTCGGCTACCAGCTCTTCGGTCACGTCCGGGTCCGGGTCGGGGCCTGGCTGGACCCCTTCTCGGACTACGACGCCTACTACCAGGTGATCAACGCCCAGTTCGGCATGGCCTGGGGCGGTCTGCTGGGCACCGGGCTGGGCGAGGGCCGGCCCGGGCTGACCCCGCTGGCCCGGAGCGACTTCATCGCCGCCGCCCTCGGCGAGGAGCTGGGGATGACCGGGCTGATGGCGATCATCCTCGTCTACGGGCTGGTGGTGGCCCGCGGGCTCCGGACCGCGCTGCAGTGCCGTGAGCCGTTCGGCAAGCTGCTGGCTGCGGGGCTGTCCTTCGCCTTCGCGCTGCAGGTGTTCACGATCATCGGCGGCGTCACCCGGCTGCTGCCGCTGACCGGCCTGACCACGCCGTTCATGTCCCAGGGCGGATCGTCGATGATCTCCAACTGGATCGTCGTCGCGCTGCTGCTCGTCGTCTCGCACCAGGCGCGGAAGCCGGTGGTCACGGTGACACCGCTCGACCCCGACGCGGAGACCACCCAGCTCGTCCGGGCGCCCGCCGTGAGCGGCGGTGGACCAGCGTGAACCGGCCCATCCGCCGGGTGGCGTTCGTGACGATGCTGATGTTCGCGCTGCTGCTGGCCAACGGCACCTACATGACGCTGTTCCGCACGGGGTCGCTGGCCGCCGAGCCGCAGAACCGCCGCGTCCGGGACGCCGAGTTCGCGCAGGACCGGGGCGCGATCCTGGCGGCCGGCAAGACCGAGATCGCCACCACCGAGCCGTCGAAGGACCGCTTCCGCTACCAGCGCAGCTACCCGGCCGGGTCGCTCTACGCCCCGGTCACCGGCTTCTACTCCTACGACCACGGCAGCTCGGGCGTGGAGAGCACGTACAACAGCCAGCTCGCCGGCACCGCGGACGCCCTGTTCGTCCGGCGCCTGATCGACCTGACCACCAACCGCGCCCCGCAGGGGGCGAGCGTCCAGACGACGATCGTGCCCGCCATGCAGGAGGCGGCGGCCCGGGCGCTCGGTGACCAGAAGGGCGCGGTCGTCGCCCTGGACCCGCAGACCGGCGCCGTGCTGGCCCTGGTGACCAGCCCGACCTACGACCCGAACGACATCGCGAGCCACCAGATCGAGGAGGCCGGCCGGGCCTACGACCGGCTGGCCGGGGCGGAGGACCGGCCGCTGGCCAACCGCGCAGCCCGGGAGATCTACCCGCCGGGCTCCACCTTCAAGCTGGTGACGGCCGCCGCCGCCCTGGCCGACGGCCAGGAGCCGGACTCGAAGGTCGACAGCCCCGCCCGGCTGACGCTGCCCGGCACGAAGACGGTGCTGCCCAACTCGACGAACTGCGGCGGCACCTCGATCACGTTGACCCAGGCGCTCAAGGTCTCCTGCAACACCGCCTTCGCCAACCTCGGCCTCGAGCTCGGCCAGGACAAGCTCCGCGAGCAGGCGCAGGCCTTCGGCTTCGACCAGCGCCACCTCGCCGACCTGAACGGCGTGGCCAGCCGCTTCCCCGACGACCTCGACGACGCCCAGCTCGCCCTCAGCTCGATCGGGCAGTTCGACGTCGCGGCCAGCCCCCTGCAGATGGCGATGGTCACCGCCGGCATCGCCAACGACGGCGTCGTGATGGACCCCTACCTGGTCAGCATGGTGCAGGCACCGGACCTGAAGCCGCTGTCGACGCACGAGCCGACGGAGCTGTCGGAGGCGATGACGCCGGAGAACGCGCAGCAGCTGCAGCAGATGATGGTCGAGACGGTGGCCTCGGGCACCGGCCGCAACGGCGCCATCGCCGGCGTCGAGGTGGGCGGGAAGACGGGCACCGCCCAGTCCGACCCGTCGCGCAAGCCCTTCGCCTGGTTCACCTCCTTCGCCCCGGCGGACGACCCGCGGGTGGCCGTCGCGGTGGTGGTGGAGGACGCCGACATCCCCCGCCAGGACATCGCCGGCGGCCGGGTGGCGGCCCCGATCGCCCGCGCGGTGATGGAGGCCGGGCTGTGACCGGGTGCGCGACCTCGGGTCGCCCGGCCGCCGGGGCAGCACCCGCCCGTCACCTCGGTGCCCCACAATGGCGCGGGGCACGGGGAGCCCAGGAGGGGTGGGGGGCGGGCACGCAGGTCCGAGCGGCCACACGGAGAGGAACCACGAGATGACTGGCGAGCCGATCACCGTCGGAGGCCGCTACGAGCTGGGCGACGTGCTCGGCCGCGGCGGGATGGCGGAGGTCCGCGGGGCCGTCGACCGTCGCCTCGGTCGACCCGTGGCGGTCAAGCAGCTCCGCGCCGACCTGGCCACCGACCCGACCTTCCAGGCGCGGTTCCGCCGCGAGGCCCAGTCGGCCGCCGGCCTCAACCACCCGACGATCGTGGCCGTCTACGACACCGGTGAGGAGCCCGACCCCCACACGGGCATCTCCATCCCTTACATCGTCATGGAGCTGGTGGAGGGCTCGACGCTGCGCGACGTGCTCCGCGACGGCCGCAAGATCCTCCCGGAGCGGGCGCTGGAGCTGGTCCAGGGCGTCCTCGACGCGCTGAGCTACAGCCACAAGGCGGGGATCATCCACCGCGACATCAAGCCGGCCAACGTCATGCTGACCCCGACGGGCGGGGTCAAGGTGATGGACTTCGGCATCGCCCGGGCCGTCGCCGACACCTCGGCGACGATGACGCAGACCGCCGCCGTGATCGGCACCGCCCAGTACCTGTCCCCGGAGCAGGCCCGCGGGGAGACGGTGGACGCCCGCAGCGACATCTACTCCGCCGGCTGCCTGCTCTACGAGCTGCTGGTGGGCCGACCGCCGTTCATCGGCGAGTCCCCGGTCAGCGTCGCCTACCAGCACGTCCGGGAGGCGCCGGTGCCGCCCAGCCAGCTGGACCCGGTGATCACGCCGGACATCGACGCCATCACCCTCAAGGCCCTGGCCAAGGACCCGGCGGACCGCTACCAGTCGGCCCGGGAGATGAAGGCCGACATCACCCGCGTGCTGGCCGGGCAGCAGGCCACCGCCGTCGTCCCGCGGGTCGGCGCCGTGCCCGCGGACGCCGCCCCCACCCAGCTGGTGCCGGTGCCCGTCGCGCCGCCGCTGGACGAGGACGAGGAGGAGCCGCCCCGCCGCCGGGCCGGGGTGGTGGCGGCCGTCGTCGCCCTGGTGCTGCTGCTCATCGGGGCCGGCGCCTTCGGGCTGTGGCGCGCCTTCGGGCCCCAGGACCCGGAACCGGTGGCCATGGTCGAGGTGCCGGCGGTCATCACCTACCCCCAGGCGCTGGCGGAGGCCCGGCTCACCGAGGTCGGGCTGAAGGCCGAGGTCCGGCGGACGAACGGGGCGGACGGTGCCACCAAGGGCACCATCACGGCGCAGAACCCGATCGGCGGGACCCAGGTGCCGACGGGCAGCACCGTCGGCCTCACCCTCAACGTCGGCCCCAAGACGGCGAAGATCCCCGGCGACCTGGTCGGCACCGACGTCGACGACGCGGAGAAGGCCCTGGCGGACGCGGGTTTCACCAACGTCAGCACCGAGGCGGCCACCAGCGAGGACGCGGACGCCGAGGAGAACGAGGTCCTCGCGGTGGACCCCGGCGAGGGGGACACGGCCGCCCTCGACGACGAGATCGTCCTCAGCTACGCCACGGGTGAGTCGGCCGTGCCGGTGCTCACCGGGAAGACGCCCGAGCAGGCCCTCTCCGACGCGCGCACCGCCGGCTTCACCAACGTGAAGCGGGTGGACCAGGAGACCGACGACGAGACGGCCGGCGTGGTCTTCAAGCAGAACCCCGACGCGGGTGAGCGGGAGAAGCGGAGCAAGCAGATCACCATCACGGTCGCCGTCGCGCCGCCCCCGCCCGAGCCCGACCCGACGACCCCGCCGCCCACCCCGGAGGCCTCGGAGAGCCCGGCCCCGACGCCCGGCAGCACGCCGGGGGAGACCTCGCCGACGCCCGGCAGCACCCCGGGCTGACGCGCTAATAGAACACCCGTGCGATTGGTGCTAGCCTGGCGACATGACCAGCCTGGTCCAGACCTCGCTCTTCGACCTGCCCGAGCCCGACGACGGGCTCGGACCGCTGGGTGGGCTCGTGACCCGGCAGGTGCTGGGCCGCGGCGCGTGGGTCGACGTGCTCCCGGGGTGGCTGAGCGGGGCCGACACCCTGTTCGACACCCTGCTGGGCGAGGTGCCCTGGGTGGCGGAGCGCCGGCAGATGTACGAGCGGGTGGTCGACGTCCCGCGGCTGCTCTGCTTCTACGGGGAGGCCGACCCGCTCCCGCATCCCGCGCTCGTCACCGCCCGGGACGCGCTGAACGCCCACTACGGCCCCGAGCTGGGCGAGCCCTTCACCACCGCGGGACTCTGCCTGTACCGGGACGGCCGGGACTCGGTCGCCTGGCACGGCGACACCATCGGCCGCGGACGGATGGAGGACACCATGGTGGCGATCGTCTCCCTGGGGTCGCCCCGGCACCTCGTGCTGCGGCCGCGGGGCGGCGGCGCCTCGATCCGGCAGCAGCTCGGGCACGGCGACCTCGTCGTCATGGGCGGGTCCTGCCAGCGCACCTGGGAGCACGCCATCCCCAAGACCAGCAAGCCCGTCGGGCCGCGGATCAGCGTCCAGTTCCGCCCGCACGGCGTGCGCTGAGGCGCGCTCCCGCGCGCCGAGCCCTCAGCGCTCAGAACCCGCCGACATCAGCGGGGCCAGCCCGACGGCGCGGGCCGGCGCCTCGGTGTCGCCGCAGACGGCGAGCCAGTTCGCGAGCATCTGGTAGCCGCCCTCGGTGAGCACCGACTCGGGGTGGAACTGCACGGCCTCCACCGCCAGCTCGCGGTGCCGGACGGCCATCACGACGCCGCTCTCGGTGAGCGCGGTGACCTCCAGCACCGGCGGCACCGTCTCGGGCTCGATGGCCAGCGAGTGGTAGCGGGTGGCGGTGAACGGCTGCGGCAGCCCGGCCAGGACGCCGCGCCCCTGGTGCTCGATCAGCGAGGTCTTCCCGTGCAGCAGCTCCGGGGCCCGGTCGACCACCCCGCCGTAGGCGACGCCGATGGACTGCAGGCCGAGGCAGACACCGAAGATCGGCAGCACGCCCGCCTGCTGGCGGACGACGTCGACGCAGACGCCGGCGCCCTCGGGCGTGCCGGGGCCGGGCGAGAGCAGGATGCCGTCGAACCCGCGCACGAAGCCGGGGTCGGCGAAGCGCGGGTCGTCGTTGCGCCAGACCTCGACCTCGGCGCCCAGCTGGGCCAGGTACTGGACGAGGTTGTAGACGAAGGAGTCGTAGTTGTCGATCACCAGGATCTTGGCGGCGCTCACACCTGCCATCATCCCCCTCCGGCGGCGGCGCCCCCCGGGGTGACCAGCGTCAGCGCGGGGTCTCGTCGTCCTCGGCGGTCGGTGAGGCGCTGTTCCCGCCGGGCGGAGTGGCGAACTGCAGGTCGAGCGAGCCCTCGTGGGCCGGGAAGTCGGCCCGCCCGAGCGAGCGCTCCTGGTAGACCAGGCCGTAGGCGGCCACGTACTGCTGGTAGATCTGCAGGGCCGGGGAGCCGGCCAGCGCGGCCCGCAGCCGACCGGGATCGCCCAGCGCGCTCACCACGTAGGGCGGGGCGTAGGGGATGCCGTGCAGCACGACGGTGTTGCCGACGCACTTGACCCCGGTGGTCGAGATGACCCGCTGGCCCTGGATGGTCATGGCCTCCGCTCCGCCGCTCCACAGGGCATTGACGACGGCCTGGATGTCCTGCTGGTGGACGACCAGCAGGTCCGGGTCGACGCCATCGGCCGCCACCGTGTCGGGGGCGTCGTCGATGGTGACCGAGACCGCAGGGCCCGTCAGGGCGGTGAAGGCGGCCGCCGCGGACGCCCGCTCCAGCCGGGCCTGGAGGGCCGGGTCGGTGTCCTCGACGCTCGCCAGCGCGTCCACCTGGGCGCGGACCTCGCTGACCTGCCGGGCGAGGTCGGCGTTGCGGCGTGACTGGGACTGCACCAGGCTCACCAGATCGGTGTTGCGGCCGGGCCGCAGGTCGGTGCCCCGGGCGTTGACCGCGCTCACCACCACCATCAGACCCGCCAGCAGGCAGACCGCGGCCGTGAGCACCCGGCCGGCGGGGCGGCGGGTGGCGTCGCGCCGGAGCTGCGCGGTCCGGGCGCGGCGCAGGGCGCGACGGACCCGGTGGCCCGGTCCGACCCCCTGCTCCCGCTCCACCCGGCTGCCCTCCCGACGCGTCGTGCGGCCCCGACGAGATGGCTCCGGCCGGGTTCGCCGACTACGCTACCGACCGACACCGAGGAGTTGAGCGTGCCAGAGTCGAGAACCCGCAAGTCCGCCGACGCGAAGCTGCGTCGGGCCCGCCAGGAGGCCAAGCCGGCCAAGGTGAAGGCCCCGTCCAGCCGGCGGTGGGTCCCGCCGACCTTCATCACGGTCGGGCTGCTGGGTGTGATCTGGCTGATCGTCTACTACGTCGCGGGGCCGAGCATCCCCTACATGAGCGACCTCGGCAACTGGAACATCCTGATCGGCATGGGCGGCATGGCGGCCGCCTTCGGCATCGCCACGCTCTGGCGCTGACCCGTCCTCCACCCGTCGAACTACACCTGTGTGATTCGTCCACAATGGGGATAACTCCTGTGGACGACGCCCCGGCACCGCCCGCGTGACCCGGTCCACCCCCACGCGGCGGCTGGACCGGGAGATCTTCGGGCTCGCCCTGCCCACCCTGGCGACCCTGGTCTCGGAGCCCCTGCTGCTGCTGGCCGACTCGGCGATCATCGGCCACCTGGGCACCGACGCCCTCGCGGGGCTGGGGATCGCCGCGAACGTCCTGGGGGTGCTCACCGGCCTGTGCATCTTCCTGGCCTACGGCACGACCGGGACCGTCGCCCGCCGCATGGGGGCGGGCGACCGCGCGGCCGCGCTGGCCGGCGGCTTCGACGGGCTGGTGCTGGCCGTCCTGCTCGGCGTGCTGCTCTGCGCCGCCCTGCAGCTCGCCGTGCCGGCTCTCGTCGGCGCGTACGGGGCGTCGCCGGCGGTGACGGCGGGGGCGACGACCTACCTGCGGGTCGCGGCCTTCGGCCTGCCCTCGATCCTGCTGCTGCTGGCCGGCACGGGGGTGCTGCGCGGGCTGCAGGACACCCGGACACCGCTGCAGGTCGTGATCGCCACCAACCTCGTGAACATCGTGCTGAACCTCCTCCTCGTCCACGGCGTCGGCCTGGGCATCGCCGGCTCCGCCCTGGGGACCCTGCTGGCCCAGACCGCCGCGGCCGTCGTGGTGGCCGTGGTGGTCGTCCGCCGGATGCGGGCGGTGCACGCCCGGCCCCGCTTCGCGCCCGGCGGCGTGCTGCGGGCGGCCCGGTCCGGGACCTGGCTCGTGCTGCGCACCGCGACCCTGCAGGGCGCGGTCACCCTGACCACCCTGGTCGCCACCACGAGCGGGACCGTCGCGCTGGCCGCGCACCAGGTGGTCAACAGCCTCTGGGTGCTGCTGGCCTTCGCCCTGGACGCCCTGGCCATCGCCGGCCAGGCGATCATCGGGCGGGCGCTGGGCGCGGGCGAGGCGGAGCTCGGCCGGGCGATGACGCGGCGGATGGTCGGCTGGGGCGTGCTCGCCGGGGTGGTCTTCGGCCTCCTCGTCTGGGCGGCCCGCCCGCTCTACGTCGGGTTCTTCTCCCCCGACCCGCAGGTGCAGCAGCTGGTCGGCGCCGTGCTGCTGGTCGTCGCGGTGGTCACCCCGGTGGCCGGGGTGGTCTACGTCCTCGACGGCGTGCTGATCGGTGCGGGCGACAGCCGCTACCTGGCCCTCGCCGGGTTGCTCGCCCTGCTGGCCTACGCACCGCTGGCGCTGCTGGTGCGTGCGGAGGGCGCCGGTCTGGTCTGGCTCTGGGCCGCGTACGGGGTCTTCATGCTGGCCCGGATGACGACGCTGGTGCTGCGGGTCCGCACCGGTGCCTGGGTGCGGACCGGCGCGGCCGTCCGGTAGGTCGCCGGTCGGCAGGCCCCGGGACCCGCCGGTCAGCCGTTGAGGTCCGGCTTGGTCCAGTACCAGGTGCTGTCGAGCCGCTTCCGGGCCTCCAGCGCCCCGAGGACCATGACCACCCCGGCGACCAGCGCGAACACCCAGGCGACGCCCAGCCGGGAGGGGACGCCGGCCGCCTCGAGCTGGTTGTAGCCGGTGACCACGAGCACGGCGCTGGCGGCCAGCAGCCACCCGGACAGCAGCGCCAACCGGCGGACCCAGCGGCCCAGCGTGGCCGCGGCCAGCGACCAGAACGAGCCGAGCCCGGCCAGCAGGCCGATCTGCTGGGCAGCCAGCCCCAGGTAGGTGATGTCGAGGCCGAAGGCGAGCCGGCCGCGGTGGACCGCGCCGAAGCCCTCGGCGTCCGGCTGGGCGGCGACGAAGAAGCGGGTGGCGCCGATCAGCCCGCGCCCGTAGGCGTCGAAGGCCTGGATCCCGACGTGCGGGAGGACGGCGCTGAGGACCATGGACACCGCCGCGATGCCGGCGACCACGCCGCGGCGCTGGTAGCCACGGCGGCGGCGGAGGCGGGCCTCCTCGGTGGGCAGGATCACGGGCCGACCCTACGTGACGCGCAGCGGCGTCCACCGGACCCGGCGCCGCGGCCGGTACCCGCCCGCGGACAGCACGACACCCCGGGGCGCAGGGCCCCGGGGCGTCGTGGTCGAGCAGGTGCGTCGCTCAGGAAGCGGCGACGACGGCGAGCTGGACGTGCGCGGTGACCGCGTCGTGCAGCTTCACGCCGACGGTGTGGTTGCCGATCGACTTGATCGGCTTCCGGATCTCGACCGAGCGCTTGTCGACCGAGACGTTGCCGACCTTCTTGATGGCCCCGGCGATGTCGGCCGCCGTCACGGCGCCGAACAGCTTGCCGGTGTCACCGGCCCGCACCGGGAGCTCGACGCTCAGGCCCTCGAGCTGCGTCCGCACCTCCTGGGCGTGGTCGATGCCGCGGATCTCGCGGGCCGAACGGCTCCGCTTGATGCCGTCGATCTGCTTCTCGCCGCCACGGGTCCAGCGGATGGCGAAGCCACGCGGCAGGAGGTAGTTCCGGCCGTAGCCGTCCTTGACCTCGACCACGTCGCCGGCGCCACCGAGGTTGTCCACGGCAGCCGTCAGGATGAGCTTCATCTGGGCTTCCCTCCTCAGCGAGCCGTCGAGGCGTACGGCAGCAGCGCAACCTCGCGGGCGTTCTTGATGGCGATGGCGACCTTGCGCTGCTCCTGCACGGAGAGCCCGGTCACCCGGCGGGCGCGGATCTTGCCGCGCTCGGAGATGAACTTCCGCAGCGTGGCGGTGTCCTTGTAGTCGATGTGCTGGCCCTTGCGCAGCGGGTTCGACTTCTTCTTCGGTGCCCGCTTGGCGGGTGCGGTGCTGGCCATTGTGGTGCTCCTCTCGAGCCCGGCGCGAGTCTGTGCTCGATGGCCGGAATGTGCCGGATGGGGTGTGGGGTCCTGGATCGGCTCAGCGGGGAGCCGGGCCGATCAGAACGGGGGCTCGTCGCTCTGGGGCGTCGCCCAGGGGTCGGAGCCTTGGGTGCGGTTTCCGCCGCCGCCGCCGCCGCTGCCGCCGGTGGCCCAGGGGTCCTCGCCCCCGCCGCCGCCGGCGTTGCCGCCGCCGCCGCTGCCGCCGTAGCCGCCGCCCCCGGAGGGTCGGCTGCCACCGCCGCCACCGGCTCCGCCGCCGTAGCCGCCACCGCCGCCCTGGCCGCCGCCGCCACCACTGCTCGTGGTGCGGGTGACCTTCGCGGTCGCGTAGCGCAGCGCCGGGCCGATCTCGTCGACGTCGACCTCGAACACGGTGCGCTTCTCACCCTCGCGGGTCTCGTAGCTCCGTGACTTCAGGCGGCCCTGGACGATGACCCGCATGCCCTTCTGGAGCGACTCGGCGACGTTCTCCGCAGCTTGGCGCCAGACGGCGCAGTTGAGGAACATCGCATCGCCGTCACGCCACTCGTTCGACTGGCGGTCGAAGGTGCGCGGTGTGGACGCGACGGTGAAGTTCGCGACCGCGGCACCCGAGGGGGTGAAGCGCAGCTCCGGGTCGGCGGTGAGGTTGCCGACCAGGGTGATGGGTGTTTCGCCTGCCATGGGGTCTCCTGGGTTGAGATGCGACGTACGAGCGAGCGGTGGGCGGAGGTCCTCAGCGGTCCCGGTCAGCCACGGCGACCACCTTGCCAGCCCGGGCTGACAGGCCCGAGAGCCGAGGGCGGGCTGTGGACGCAGCCGCGGACGAGGACGAGCCTGTGGACGGCCCGCGCCTGCTCAGTGGGCGTCGGTGCGGATGACCTTGGTGCGCATGATCGACTCGTTGATCGAGAACTGGCGGTCCAGCTCCTTCACGTCGACCGGGTTGGCCTGCATCGTGATGACGGCGTAGATGCCCTCGGACTTCTTCTGGATCTCGTACGCCAGCCGGCGACGACCCCAGATGTCCAGGTTCTCCACGGTGCCGCCACCCTTGGTGATGACGGTCAGGAACTGCTCGAGCGTGGGTTGGACGGAACGCTCATCGGTCTCAGGGTCGAGGATGACCATGACCTCGTAAGGGCGCATGCGCGAACTCCACCTCCTCTGGTCTCAGCGGCTGCAGGCGGGTCCCGCAACAGGAGGGCGAATGCCGGCCGGTCCCACACGGGTGGGTCCGACCTGGGCTGCGGCCGGAGCCGCAGCACAGCGCGCCACTCTACCCGGCCCGCGGCGCCCCGGGCCAATCCGCCGCCGGGCTCACTCGTAGACGAACATCGCCTCACCGGGCAGCACCCAGCTGAGGCCGTCCTGCAGCCGGTCCCGCCAGGACTCCCAGTTGTGGCCGTCGCGGGACTCCACGTACTCCACGTCCATCCCGGTGGCACCGAAGACGGGGACCATCGACCGGTTCGCGACGATGAGGTCCTCGTAGACACCGCAGGAGACGAACAACCGGTCGGCGACCCGGGTGGGTCGGGCCCGGTAGCGGTTGACGAAGCGGACGACGGGGTCGAAGGCCTTGTCCTCACCGTGGTCGGCGCCGATGTCGGTGAACACGAAGGACCCGGACTGCAGCAGCAGCGAGCCGAAGGTGCCGGGGTGGCGGACCGCGGTGGACAGCGCGGCCACCGCGCCGAAGCTGGAGCCCATCAGGGCGCGCGCGGCCGGCCCCGGGGCCAGCGGCAGCTCCTGCTCCAGGTGGCCGAGCAGCTCGGTGGCCACCCAGCGGGCGTGGGCGCTGGAGTTCGGGTACTCCACCAGCCGGTCCCCGGGGTGGGTGAAGGCCACCACCGTCTCGGCGACGTCGAGCCGGTGGATGAGGTTGTCCAGCACCGTCTTCATGGCGGCGTACTCGAGGTAGTCGCCGCCGTCGTGCACGACCAGCAGCGGGTAGCGCGCGGACCGCCGGAAGCGCGCCGGCAGGTAGAGGGTGACGCGGTTGTCGCGTCGCTGCGCCGTGCTGCGCACCCAGGTCTCCACGAGCTCGCCGGGTCGGGCGTCGGGGTCGGGCACGGCCCAGGCGGGGGTCGTGTAGCCCGCGCTGTGCAGGACCGAGGAGCTGCCGAAGGGTCCGCGCGCCTGGTGCGGGTTGCCCGGGTCGTTGAAGCGCTCGTGGCTCTCGCCCCGGCGGACCTCGAACTGGTACTCCACCCGGGAGTCGGGCGGGATCTCCACGACGACGTACCAGACGTCGGTGCCGGCGAGCCGGCGCAGGGCCAGCGGGTCGGCCAGCCCGACCACCCGGTGCCGCAGCGTGACGGCGTCGGCGTCGGCGACCCGGACGGCGAAGGTGCACCGCAACCCCTCCACCACGGGGAAGTCCTGCCGGTCGAAGAAGCCCTGCACGACGGCCTCGGGCGGCTCGCCCTCGGCCGCCGCGCGGCGGATGCGGTCCCGCAGCCGGTTGACCGGCAGCCGGCTGCGCCGCCCCCCGGGCCCGGCTCCGGAGCCCGCGGTGCCGGGGGTGCTCACCCGGCCACCCCCGTGCCGACCAGCCCGGTCGCGTCCAGCCGGGGCGCCGAGCGCGGCAGCACGCCGTGGCCGAGGTCGAACCGGGCGCCGTCGGGGAGCAGGACGGCCCGGGACGGGGCCAGCCGACGGGCGAGCAGGGCCATCCGCTCGGGCTCGTCGAGGCGCAGCCGGCGGCGGGCGTGCGGGAAGGGCACCACGCCGGCGTAGAGGCCGAGCCCGTCGGCGTGCACCTCGGGCGGGCGCTCCCCGCGGGGCGGGTGGTCGTGGAAGAGGACGACGCGCTCGGCGAGCGCCATGGCTCCCGCGGACCAGGTGATGACCGGTCCGGTGACCACGTCGGCCACCGCGAACAGCTCCAGCACGTGCAGCAGGACGCCGACGTGCCCGCCCGTCACCACCAGGCCGGCGCTGTCGGCGAGCAGCCCGGCCACCTCCGAGCGGTGCTGCGCCACCGCCGGGTGCCGGGCCAGCCCCACGTCCTCCTGGTGCTCGACGCGCAGCTGCCGGCCCCGGGCCAGGTGCCACCCGTCCAGGGCCCGGAGGGCCGCCAGGGCGTCGGCGTCCGCCTCCTCCGCGACGGAGGCGTCCCGCACCTGCCGGCGGACCGCCCGGACCGCGTCCAGGGCCGGGCGGAGCCGCACCCGGTAGGCGGTGCGGAGCGCGTCCAGCCGGTCGGCCAGCCGCTGCTCCGCCTCGGCCAGGGCGGGGTCGGTGTCGAGCAGCTGCTGCCAGCGACGGTGCAGCTCCAGGTTGACCAGCCGGCCCCCCAGCACGTCGTCGAGCTCGCCGGTGTCGGACTCCCGCTCGCGCCAGCCCGCGTTGACCGCGGCGACCGGGCCGTCGGGGATGATCTCGGCCACCGCCGTGCGGGCGCCGGCCGCAGCGCGCTGGGGACCCAGCAGCGTCACCCGGACGGCGTCGCCCGGAGCGCCCGGACCTGCGCGCCGCTCCACGCCCGGATGCTACCGACACGGTTGCGTCACGAAGACCCGACTCTGGCCTGGGCGGAGGCTACGCTGCCTGCGCCATCGACCTCGGGCCACCGCAAGGAGAAACCCCATGTCCCAGTACCCGCCCGGCGCCTACCCGTCCGGACCGGCGCCCCAGGCCGGTCCGCTGCCCGGCAAGACCCTCGGCATCGTCGGGCTGGTCCTCGCGATCTTCTGCAGCCTGATCGGCGCCATCGTCAGCTTCATCGCCTACCGCCAGTCCGCGGCGGCCGGGTGGAAGAACAACGTGGCCCTCGCCGGCATCGTCGTCGGCGTCGTGCTGTTCGTCCTCAGCATCGTCTACAACGCCTCGACCGGCACCTTCGGCCGGCTCGCGAACATGTGACCTGAGCGCTCCCCGAGGGGGCACCGACCAACCGGTCGGTGCCCCGTCGCACGTCCGGCCCCGGCGCGCGGCGGCGCCGGTGCGCTGTCAGCGGTCGTCGCTAGGGTCACGGGCATGACGACGACGCTGGCGATCGGTGGGCACGGCGAGCAGGCGGACCCGGTGGCGGAGGCCCGGGCCCGCGACGCGACCCTCGCCCAGTTCTTCCTCGGCGACCCCCAGGGCTGGAAGGGCCCCGAGTTCGCCCACCCCGGCGGCGCCGCCGGTCTGCGGGCGGACGCCGAGGAGGCCGGCATCGCCCTCTACGTGCACGCGCCGTACGTGCTGAACGTGGCCACCAGCAACAACCGGATCCGCATCCCCAGCCGCAAGTTCCTCCAGCAGTACCTGCACGCCGCCGCCGAGGTGGGCGCGGCGGGCGTGGTGGTGCACGGCGGGCACGTGCTCAAGGACGACGACCCCGAGACCGGCTTCGACAACTGGCGCAAGTGCGTCGAGCGGCTGGAGATGCCGGTGCCGCTGCTGATCGAGAACACCGCGGGCGGGGACAACGCGATGGCCCGCCGGCTGGAGCGGGTGGCGCGGCTGTGGGAGGCCGTCGGCGACGCCCCCGGCGGGGACACCGTCGGCTTCTGCCTGGACACCTGCCACGCCCACGCCGGGGGCGAGGAGCTGGTCGGCCTCGTCGACCGGGTCCGCGCGATCACCGGCCGGATCGACCTCGTGCACGCCAACGACTCCCGCGACGGCTTCGACTCCGGCGCCGACCGGCACGCGAACTTCGGGGCCGGCCAGGTGGACCCCGAGGCCCTCGCGGAGGTGGTCCGGGTCGCCGGCGCCCCGGTCGTCGTCGAGACACCGGGCGGCCGGGAGGGCCAGGCCGGCGACATCGCCTGGCTCCGGGAGCACGTCTGACCGGAGGACCGGCCGTGCTCGGCCGAGGCCGGCGCACCGCACGAGCCCGCGGGTGCCGAGCCACCCCCCGAGCTGACCCGGGGCCTCAGCCCGCGGTGAGCTCCACCGGGGCGTCCCGGTCGCCGCGGCCGAACAGGCAGCGGTAGACCCGGTCGCTGCCGTCGGCCTCCTGCGGCGGCAGGGCCAGCACCTCCCAGTCGGTCTCGCGGTCCGCGTCGGTGAGCCTCCGGTCGAGCACGTCGGCGTCGCAGATCTGCCGGACCGCCCGCAGCTCCTCCAGCTGGGACTGCCGGCGCACCTCGACGTCCAGCGGGCCCGCCGCGAAGGTCTGGTAGACGTGCGTCTCGTCGCAGTCCCGGGGGGTGCCCAGGGAGGGCAGGTCGAACACCGAGATGATGCCGGCCCAGCACTCCGGCTCGGTCGGGCAGTAGCTGGTCCCCCCGAGCTCCGCGGAGCAGTCGTCGTAGCCGGCGGGCAGCGCCGCGCCCCGGGTCGGTCCGGCCGTCGTGGGCGACGGGGACGGGTCCGCGCCCGGCGGGGTGGAGGAGCCGTCGGTCGTGGGCTCGGGCGCCGCGCTCGAGCCGACCGGGGGCGGGGTGGCGGCCGGTGCGGCGGTGCCGGGACCGCGGTCGACCAGCAGCAGCCCGGCCACCAGCAGCGCGACCAGCACCAGACCGACGAGCGGCAGCACCAGGGCGCGCGTGCGGCGGCGGCCGCTGTCCGGTTCGGTGCCGGTGTCGGCCTGGGCGACGACGGCGCTCGGCTCGTCCCCGTCGGGGGTGTCCCCGCTGAGCGGCAGGGCGGCCAGCCGGTCCCGCAGCCCGGCGGCCGTGGGCCGGGCGGCGGGATCGAGGTCGAGGGCCTCGCCGAGCACCGCCATCAGACCGGGGTCGACGTCGGGCAGCGGCGCCAGCGGTTCGCGCTGCGCCGCGACGACGTCGGCGAGCCCCGGGGTGGGGCCCGCGGGCCAGCGCGGCGGCCGGCCGGCGAGCAGGGCGTAGAGCGTCGCCGCGAGGGAGTAGACGTCCCCGGCGGGCGTGGGCGGCCGCCGCAGCAGCGCCTCGGGGGCGGTGTAGGCGGGCGTCACGCCCTCGAACGCCTCGGCGCGGGACGTGTCGGGGCCGGGCAGCGCGGCCAGCCCGAAGTCGGCCAGGCCCACCCGGTCGTAGGCGTCGACGAGGATGTTGGCGGGTTTCACGTCGCGGTGCAGCACGCCCCGGGCGTGGGTGGCGGCCAGGGCGTCGGCGATCCGCACGCCGATCTCGCGCACCCGCTCCTCCGACGGCCGGTCCGCCGCCGCGAGGTAGCGGGTGAGGGAACCACCCGGGCAGAGCTCCATGACGATGTAGGGCCGGTCGTCGGCCAGGATGCCGGCGTCGTGCACCGTGACGATCCCCGGGTGCGCCGACATCTGCCCGGCGGCCCCGGCCTCGCGGAGGAACCGCAGCCGCTCCGACTCGACGTCCAGCCGGCGCTGGTCCACCTTGACCGCGACCAGCCGGTCCAGGGTCGCCTGCCGCGCCTCCCAGACCACCGCGAAGCCACCCCGGGCGAGCGGACGCCAGTCCGTGAGCCCCGGGATCTGCGGGGGTTCGATCGCCACGCCCACACCCTAGGCGGGCGGGCCGAACCCTGCGGGGGAACGGGTGCACCGGCGAGCGTCGCGGCCGGGGCGACGGCCGTCGCGCCGTCGCCGTCGGCCGCTACCCTGCCCGCATGAGCCGGAGCGTGTACGTGGCCTCGCCCGAGGGCCTGACGGGCAAGTCGGCGGTGGCCCTCGGCCTGCTGGACGCCCTCGTCCGGGAGGTCGGCTCGGTCGGGGTCTTCCGGCCGGTGACCACCGCCTTGCACTCCGGTGACGACGACGTCGACCTCATCGTCGACCTGCTGGTCAGCCAGCCGGGCGTCGAGCAGGACTACGCGGAGGCCCTCGGGGTGACCTACGACGCCGCCCGCACCGACCCCGACGAGGCGCTGCACGTCATCGTCGAGCGCTTCGGGCACCTGGCCGACCGCTTCGAGGTCATCCTGGTGCTGGGTTCGGACTACACCGACGTCTCCACCGGCACCGAGCTCTCGCTGAACGCCAAGATCGCGGCGAACCTCGGCTCCCCCGTCGTGCTCGTGGTGCACGGCCGCGAGCGGACGCCGGAGCAGATCCGCGCGGCCGCCGACGGCGCCATCGCCGAGCTGCGCGCCAACCACGCCCAGACGGTGGCCGTCATCGCCAACCGGGTCGAGCCGCCCGAGATCGAGGCCACGATGGCGGCGCTCGCCACCCTCGCCCCCCTCGTCGTCGCCGCCATCCCCGAGAGCCCCGTGCTGTCCGCCCCGACCTTCCGCGCCCTGGTCGAGGCCGCGGACGGCGCCCTGACCCTGGGCAGCGAGAGCTGGATGGACCGCGAGTCGCTGGGTCTGATCGTGGCCGCCATGAGCCTGCCCAACGTGCTGGCCCGGCTGCGCCCCGACGTGACCGTGATCGCCCCGAGCGACCGCACCGACCTGATCCCCGGGCTGATGCTCGCCCACCAGTCGGGCACCTTCCCGACGCTCGCCGGCATCCTGCTCACCGGCGGCTACCCGCTGCCCGACACCATCCGGCGGCTGTCCGACGGCGTCCAGCAGGACCTGCCGATCGCCCTCACCGACCTCGGCACGTTCACCACCGCCGAGAGGCTGATGCGGGTGCGCGGGCCGATGACCAAGGTCTCCACCAGCAAGGTCGAGACGGCACGGCGGCTGTTCGCCGAGCAGGTGGACCAGGCGGCGCTGCTGGCGGCGGTCGACGTGCCGGCCAGCGAGGTGCGCACCCCGCTGATGTTCGAGTACCAGCTGGTCGAGCGGGCGCGCGCGGACCGGCAGCACATCGTGCTCCCCGAGGCCACCGACGACCGGATCCTCGAGGCGGCCGCGATCCTGCTCCGCCGCGGCGTCGCCGACCTGACCCTGCTGGGGGAGGAGACGAAGGTGCGGGCCCGCGGCTCAGCGCTGGGGCTCGACCTCGACGCGGCCACCGTCGTCTCCCCCACCGACCCGGAGCTGGTGGAGCGCTTCGCGGCCGCCTACGCCGAGGCCCGCGCGCACAAGGGGATGACCCTGGAGAAGGCCCGCGAGCGGGTCACCGACATCTCCTACTTCGGCACGATGATGGTGCACCTCGGCCTCGCCGACGGCATGGTCTCCGGCGAGGTCAACACCACCGCGCACACCATCCGGCCGGCGCTGGAGTTCGTGAAGACCCGGCCCGGGGTCGACACCGTCTCCAGCGTCTTCCTGATGTGCCTGGCCGACCGGGTGCTGGTCTACGGCGACTGCGCCGTCATCCCCGAGCCGACGACCGAGCAGCTGGCCGACATCGCGGTGTCCTCGGCCGACACGGCCCGCCAGTTCGGCATCGACCCGCGGGTGGCGATGCTGTCCTACTCCACCGGCAGCTCGGGGGCGGGCGCGGAGGTGGAGAAGGTGCGCGCGGCGACGGCGCTGGTCGCGGAGCGCGCGCCCGAGCTGCCGCTGGAGGGGCCGATCCAGTACGACGCGGCCATCGACCCCGGGGTCGCCCGCACCAAGCTGCCGGACTCGGCGGTGGCCGGCCGGGCGACCGTCTTCATCTTCCCGGACCTCAACACGGGCAACAACACCTACAAGGCGGTGCAGCGCAGCGCCCACGCGGTGGCGATCGGACCCGTCCTGCAGGGCCTCCGCAAGCCCGTCAACGACCTGTCGCGAGGAGCCCTGGTGGAGGACATCGTCAACACGGTCGCGATCACCGCCGTCCAGGCGCAAGGGGTCCAGCAGCACGGGGTCCGGGAGCAGGGGGTCCGGGAGCAGGGGGTCCGGGCATGACCGACGGCCCGGTGCTGGTCCTCAACGCCGGCTCGTCCTCGCTGAAGTACCAGCTCGTGGTGCCCGGCAGCGGGGAGGTGCGGACCAAGGGGCTCGTCGAGCGGATCGGCGAGGACGGCAGCGACGTCGCCGACCACGCGGCGGCGGTCGAGCAGCTGCGGCGCCGGCTGGTCGAGGACGGCGTCGACCTGGACGCCGTCGGCCTGCGCGCCGTGGGGCACCGCGTGGTGCACGGCGGGCCGGACTTCTCCGACCCGGTGGTGCTCACCGACGCGGTGGTGGACCAGATCCGCGACCTCAGCCCGCTGGCCCCGTTGCACAACCCGGGCGCGGTGGCGGGCATCGAGGCCGCCCGGGCCCGGCTCGCCGTGCCGCACGTCGCCGTGTTCGACACCGCCTTCTTCACCACCCTGCCGGCCGCCGCCTCCACCTACGCCCTCCCCCGGGAGCTGGCCGAGCAGCACCGGATCCGCCGCTACGGCATGCACGGCACCTCCCACCGCTACGTCTCCCGCGCCGTCGCCGCCCTGGTCGGCCGGCCGCTGGAGGAGCTGGACCAGGTCGTCCTGCACCTGGGCAACGGCTGCTCGGCCTCCGCGGTGCGCGGCGGGCGCGCGGTCGACACCTCGATGGGGCTGACCCCGCTGCAGGGCCTGGTGATGGGCACCCGCTCGGGCGACGTCGACCCGGGCCTGCACTCCTACCTCCACCGGGAGGCGGGGCTGTCGGTGGAGGAGGTCGACGACCTGCTGAACAAGCGGTCCGGCCTCAAGGGCCTGAGCGGCGTCAACGACTTCCGGCAGCTGCAGGAGCTGCGCGCCGGCGGCGACGAGCACGCCGCCCTGGCCTTCGACGTGTACGTCCACCGGCTCAAGCACTACCTGGGCGCCTACCTGGTCCAGCTGGGCCGGCTGGACGTGCTCACCTTCACCGCCGGCGTCGGGGAGAACAACGCCGCCCTGCGGGCCGCCGTGGTCGAGGGCCTCGACGGCCTCGGGCTGTCCGTCGACGCGGAGCGCAACGGGTCTCCCGGCCGGGAGGCACGGGTCATCTCCCCCGACGGCTCCCCGGTGACCGTCACCGTGGTCCCGACCAACGAGGAGCTGGAGATCGCCCGGCAGACCGTCGCCCTGCTCGAGACCGGACCCGCCGGCTGAGCTCCCCGCCGCGTCCCGAGCCTGTCGAAGGGTCCCTCGACCAGCTCCGGCGCCGCGGCGCGAGGACGGGCTCGGGGCGGCCGGCGCTCAGCCCCTAGGGTGGATCTCATGGCGACAGCACTGGTGACGGGCGGCACGTCGGGGATCGGCGCGGCGTTCGCGCGCGCCCTGGCGGCCCGGGGCGACGACCTCGTCCTGGTCGCCCGCGACGCCGTCCGGCTGGAGCAGACCGCCGCCGACCTGCGCGCGCGGCACGGCGTCGACGTCGAGGTGCTGCCCGCCGACCTGGCGGTCCGGGCCGACGTCGACCGGGTCGCCGCCCGGCTCGGCGACGCCGCGCGCCCCGTCGACCTGCTGGTCAACAACGCCGGCTTCGGGATCCGGCAGCGGCTGACCGCGGAGGACCTGTCCGCGTTCGAGCACGGCTTCGACGTGATGGTGCGCGCCGTCATGGTGCTGTCCGGTGCCGCCGCGCGGGCCATGACCACCCGCGGCCACGGCGCCGTCGTCAACGTCGGCAGCACCGCGGGCTACGTGACGATGGGCGGCTACTCCGCCCTCAAGTCCTTCGTGGGCGTCTACACCGAGGGGCTGGCGAACGAGCTCGTCGGCACCGGCGTCACCGCCACGGTCCTCTGCCCCGGCTGGGTGCGCACCGAGTTCCACGAGCGGGCCGACATCGGCACCGGCTCGATCCCCTCCTGGATGTGGCTGGACGCCGACGCCCTGGTCGCGGAGTGCCTCCGGGACGTGGCCGCCGGCAAGGTGATCTCGATCCCGTCGCGGCGCTACCAGGCGCTGATGCTGGCCGCCCGGCTCGCGCCGCGGCCGCTGGTCCGACGGGCCTCCCGTGCCCTCTCCTCCAGCCGGCACTGAGCCCGGCCGCGCCGTCCCGGCGAACGACGCGCGTCGCCGCGGTGCCGACGGGGTGAAGAGCGT
Organism: Friedmanniella luteola; assembly: GCF_900105065.1. NCBI lineage: Bacteria > Bacillati > Actinomycetota > Actinomycetes > Propionibacteriales > Nocardioidaceae > Friedmanniella > Friedmanniella luteola. Next base: position 4,691,354 of record NZ_LT629749.1, on the reverse strand, counting down.
CTGACGGTTCCGATACTGTGGCGGCGTGTCCAGCCGCAGCCGTTACACCTCCCCCGTGCACGCCGGGGCGCGGTTCGTCGCGCAGCGGCTGATCCTCAAGCCGGCGATCTGGCGGATGACCACGGTCACCGTCCTGGGCGAGGAGAACCTCGCGGGCGTCTCCGGGCCGTACGTCGTCGTGTCCAACCACAGCTCGCACCTCGACGCCCCGCTCATCATCACCGCGCTGCCCCGGAAGCTCTCGCGCTACGTGGCCGCGGGGGCCGCCGCCGACTACTTCTTCGACGTGTGGTGGCGCAAGGGGCTGACCTCGCTGTTCTTCAACGCCTTCCCCGTCGACCGGACCGGCCTCCGCGGCCGCAAGGGGCTGGCGACCAGCCTGCTCGACGACGGCGTGCCCCTGCTGCTCTTCCCCGAGGGGACCCGGTCCCGCACCGGTGAGATGGGCTCGTTCAAGCCCGGCGCCGCCGCCCTGTGCATCAGCCGCGACGTACCCTGTCTGCCGGTGGCCCTCGTGGGGGCCTCCGAGGCCATGCCGCACGGCCGCAACTGGCCCGACCGCGGCCGTCCGCCGGTCTACGTCACCTTCGGTGAGCCGATGCGTCCGGAGGAGGGCGAGAAGGTCGCCCAGTTCTCCGAGCGGATCGCCAAGGCAGTGCGGAGCCTGTACGACTACACCACGAGCTATCGGGACGACCACGCCTGACCGACCCGCGCCGACCGACGTCGGCGCAGCCGGTGGGCAGACCGGGACCACCCCGGGACGACGAGAGGGAGTGCGGCCATGCCTGCCGTTCAGCACATGAAGTGGTACGGCTGGGGCGTCGAGGGCGTCAGCTTCCACCACGAGGACAAGCCGGGCCTGCGGCCCTTCGTGCTGGAGATCATCGACCTCGACCTGGACACCCCGCCCGGCCGGCAGACCCAGCTCTCCGACCTCGACATCCCGACCCCGCTGATCGGGGACGAGCTGCTCGGCCGGCTCCGCGCCGTCGTCGGCGACGAGAACGCCGTCAGCGAGGACGAGGACCGGGTCGTCCACACCTACGGCAAGAGCATCCGCGACCTGATGCGGCTGCGGGGCAACGACCTGCCCCGGGTGCCCGACGTGGTCGTCTACCCCGCCGACGAGGCCGAGGTCCAGCAGGTCGTCGACGCGGCGATCGCCGCCGACGCGGTGCTGATCCCCTTCGGCGGCGGCAGCAACATCGCCGGCAGCCTGCAGGCCCCCGAGGCCGAGACCCGGCCCGTCATCAGCCTGGACCTCGGTCGGCTGACCCGCGTGCTCGACGTCGACGAGGAGGCGGGGCTGGCCCGGATCCAGGCCGGCGCGCTCGGTCCCGACCTGGAGGAGCAGCTCAACGCCCGCGGCTGGACGCTCGGCCACTTCCCGGACAGCTTCACCCACTCGACCCTCGGCGGCTGGGTGGCGACCCGCTCGTCCGGCATGCAGTCGGACAAGTACGGCGACATCGCCGACATCACCCGCGGCCTGCGGATGGTCATGCCCGGCCGGGTGCTCGTGCTCCGCGGCCTGCCCAGCACCTCCAGCGGGCCCAGCGTCCGCGAGATGGTGCTCGGCTCCGAGGGCCGGCTCGGCGTCATCACCGAGGTGACCGTCCAGGTGCACCGGATCCCCGAGGAGCGGGTGATCCTCGGCTACCTGTTCCCCTCCTTCGAGGCCGGGGTCGCCGCCATGCAGGAGATCTCGACCAGCGACGCGTCGCCGTCGGTGACCCGCGTGTCCGACGCCGGGGAGACCCGGTTCTCCTTCTCCACCCGCAAGAAGAGCAAGGGCGTCTCCGTGTCCGGCCTGGTCAGCAAGGGCCTGTTCAAGGTCCTCGAGCGCCGCGGCTGGGACCTCGACGCCGTCTGCCTCTCCTTCGTGGGCTACGAGGGCGGCCCGGAGCACGTGGCGCGGCAGAAGGCGATCGTCAAGAAGATCATCGGCAAGCACGGCGGCATCGGCCTCGGCAAGGGTCCGGGCGAGCTGTACGACCAGAAGAAGTTCGACACCCCCTACATCCGGGACTTCCTGCTGGACCGGGGCGCCGCCGCGGACGTGTCCGAGACGGCCGCGCCGTGGTCGCAGCTGGTGCCGATGTACGACAACGTCACCGCGGCGGCCCGCAAGGCGTTCGCGCAGATCGGCGTGCAGGGCTGGGTCATGTGCCACCTGTCGCACAGCTACCACTCCGGCGCCTGCCTGTACTTCACCTTCGCCTTCCGGCACGACGACCAGGAGCCGCTGGCCCGCTACGACGTCGTGAAGTCGGCCATCCAGCAGGCCTTCATCGACACGCACGGCACGCTCTCGCACCACCACGGCGTCGGCACCGAGCACGCGCCCTGGCTGGAGCAGGACATCTCCGCCGCCGGCGTGCAGATGATGGAGGGCCTCTTCGCCGGCGTCGACCCGGGCCGCAACCTCAACCCGGGCAAGATCACCGTCACCCCGCTGACCTCCCGCGCCTGACCACGGACCCCGAGCCTGCCGACCACCGCGGCCTGAGCTCGTCGACCACCGCGGCCTGAGCCTGGCGGAGGCCCTTCGACAGGCTCAGGGCACGGATGGCTCAGATCACGGACGGCTCAGGGAGCGACGACCGCCCCCGCCTCGGCGACCAGCTCGTCGACGACCAGCCGGACCACCCACCGGGCGTGCCGGTCGGGTCGGAGCAGGGCCTCGACCAGCCGGCCCGCCCGGAGGTCGCGGAGCGGGACCAGCACCAGCCCCGCCGGGGCGTGCTCGCGGGTGGTGTACCGGGGCAGCAGCGCGACGCCGTGGCCGCGGGCGACCAGCAGCTCCGTCAGCGGCAGGTGCGTCGTCCGCCGCACCACCCGGACCGGCGCGCCGGCGCGGGCCGCGATGGCGCTGAGCACCCGGTCGATCGGGAACTCCGCCGGCGGGGCGATCCAGTCCTCCCCGATGACGTCGGCCGGCGTCACGTGCGCCCGGGTGGCCAGCGGGTGGTCCGCCGGCAGGGCGACGTCCATCGGCTCGCGGAGCAGCGGCACCACCACGAGGTCCTCCCGCGCGGGCGCCGCCACGTCGTCGGAGCGGTGGGCGACGACGACGTCGTAGTCGGCGGCGAGCGCGCCGAAGTCGTCCTGCGCGACGTCCTCGTCGGAGGTCTCGAGCACCAGGCCGGGATGCGGTCGCAGCCGGTCCAGCAGGCCCGGCACCAGCAGCTCCCCAGCGGAGTGGAAGCAGGCGAGCCGGACCGTCCCGGTCGCCGAGCCCTGGAAGCGCTGCCAGGAGGCCTCCGCCTCGGCCAGCGCGGTGGCCACCCCCACCGCACTGCGGGCCAGCGCGGTCCCGGCGTCCGTGAGCTGCAGCCCCCGCCCCGACCGCGCCACCAGCGGCACGCCCAGCTCGCGCTGCGCGGCCTTCAGCTGCTGCGACAGCGCCGACGGCGTCTTGTGCAGGGCCGCCGCGACAGCGGCCAGGCTGCCGCGGTCGTGCAGCTCGCGGAGCAGCTCCAGATGCTCCACCGTCGGTCTCGACACATGAGCGACGCTACACCGTGACGTGAGCAGAAGTCGTTTGTCCTTCACCGTCAGGGCCGCGAGGATGGTCGTCGTGCCTCCCCGCGACCAGCTCCGCGCCCTGCTCGTCGCCGTCGTCTGGGGGCTGAACTTCCCGGCCACCGCCATCGCCCTCGAGCACTTCCCGCCGCTGCTCATGGTGGCGCTCCGCTTCACCCTGGTCGCCGTGCCGGCACTGCTCCTGGTCCCCCGCCCGCAGGTGCCGCTGCGCTGGCTGCTCGGGGTCGGGCTCGGGATCGGGCTGCTGCAGTTCGCGTTCCTCTACCTCGGCATGGCCGCCGGCATGCCGAGCGGTCTCGCGTCGCTGGTGCTGCAGGCCTCGGCGCCGTTCACCGTCCTGATCGCCGGCGTCTGGCTGCGCGAGCGGATCACCCGCCGCCAGGCGGTCGGCATCGCCGTCGCCGTCCTCGGGCTGGCCGTCATCGCCGTCCACCGCGCCCAGGTCGCCGCCCTCCTGCCGGTGGTGCTGACCCTCTGCGGCGCCCTCGGCTGGGCGTTCGGCAACGTGTGCAGCCGGCAGGCCCGGGCCCCGAAGCCCCTCCACCTGACCCTGTGGATGTCGGTCGTGCCGCCGCTGCCGATGCTGGTGCTCTCGCTGCTCGTGGAGGGCCCGGACCGCGTGCTGACCGCCCTGCGCACCGCCCCCACCCTCGACGCGCTGCCCTCGGTGCTCGGGCTGCTCTACATCGTCGTGGTGGCCACCCTGCTGGGCTACGGGATCTGGAACGCGCTGCTGTCCCGGCACCCGGCCGGCGTGGTGGCCCCGTTCTCGATGCTCGTGCCCGTGGTCGGCGTCCTCAGCTCGTGGCTGCTGCTCGACGAGCGCGTCGACCCGACCGAGCTGGTGGCCGGTCTGGTGGTCGTCGCGGGCGTGCTGTTCGCCTCCCGGCCCCCCAGCCCGGCACCCGCCGGACCACCGGCCCCGCAGGCACCCGTTCTGACCACTGGTGCCGTCGGGGCCGGGGCGCGACGATCCGGAGATGGACGATGACGTTCGACGCCCGGCGCACGACCGGCGGCTGACCGGTGCGCTCGCCCGGTCCCTGACGACGGGCTGCGCGCTCGTCCTGCTGACGACCGGCCTGGCCGCGGGACCGGCGTCGGCGGCCACGGACTGCGCCGGCGCCGTCCGGGGCGACGTGAACGGCGACGGCCACGCCGAGGTCGTCGTCGGGGAACCGGGCTACGCCCGGGGCGCGGGCGCCGTGCACGTCTTCTACGGCTCCACAGCCGGCCTCCGGGCCACCCCGGCCGGGACGGCGCGGGACGACGAGTACGTCAGCCAGGACACCCCGGGGGTGCCCGGCACGGGCGAGGCCGGGGACCACTTCGGCAGCAGCGCCGTGCTGGCCGACTTCGACGGCGACCAGTGCGCCGACCTCGCCGTCGGGGCGCCCGGGGAGAACACCTCCCGCGGCGCGGTGACCGTCCTCTACGGCTCCCCCACGGGCCTGAGCACTGCGCGGGCCGCCAGCTGGACGCACGACGACCTGCTCGGCGCCGGGGCCGGCGGACCGAAGGGCCGCTTCGGCGAGACGCTGGCCGCCGGGGACCTGGACGGCGACGGGGTGGCCGACCTCGCCGTCGGGGCACCCTTCGACCGGGTCGGCGGTTCCTCCGGCGGGTCGGTGGTGGTGCTGCGCGGCGGGGCCGCCGGGCTCGGGGGCGCCGGCCGGACGTCGGCGGTCAGCCAGGCCACCGCTGGGGTGCCCGGCACGCCGGAGGACGGCGACGGCTTCGGCACGGCGCTGGCCGTCGGCGACTTCGACGGCGACGACGTCGACGACCTGGCGGTCGGCGTCGACGGTGAGAACGCGGGCGCCGGCGTCGTCGCCGTGCTGCCCGGGCGGTCCGGCGTCGGGGTGGGTGCGGGACCGGCGCTGGCCCTCGGCCAGGCGAGCCCCCGGGTGCCCGGCGCGGCCGAGGAGGGCGACCGCTTCGGCGGCGCCCTGGCGGCGGGCGACGTGACCGGGGACGGCCACGACGACCTGGCCGTCGGCGCACCGGGGGAGAACGGCGTCGGCCCGGACCGCCGGTCCGGGGCCGGGTCGGTCACGTTCCTCCGCGGCTCGGCCACCGGGATCACCACCACCGGCAGCCAGGGCTGGACCCAGGACTCACCGGGGGTGCAGGGCGTGGCCGGCCCGGACGACGCGTTCGGCTCCGCGCTGGCGATGGGCCACCTCGACGGTGGTCCCCTCCTCGACCTGGCCGTCGGCGCCCCCCGGGACGCGGTCGGCTCGGTCGGCCGGGCCGGCTCGGTGACGGTGCTCGACGGCAGCCCCGCCGGCCTCACCACGGCCGAGAGCGGGGGGACCCGGTTCCACCAGGACGTCGACGGCCTGCGCGGGGTCCCCGAGCCGGGCGACGCCTTCGGCTGGTCGGTGGCCGCCGCCCCGGTGCAGACCCCCGACCTGGACAGCCTGGTCGTCGGGGTGCCCGGGGAGAGCGTCGGCGCCGACCGCGACGGGTTGGTGCAGCAGCTGTCGACCTTCGAGTTCGGGCCCAACCCGTTCGGCAGCCGCACCCTGCACCAGGGCACGCCGGGGGTGCGCGGCACGCCGGCCGACGCCGACGCCTTCGGCCGGGCGGTGCGCTGAGCCGGCGGAAGGTGTAACGCAGCCGCAACGCGCACGGCGTGAAAACGGCGGTCCGCCGGGTGAGAGTAGAGCGTGGACCTCAACACCGTGACCGCCGTGCGAGCCGCCCGGACGCGCGCGGACCTGGCCGCCCTGGACCACCGCACGGCGGTGCTCGCCGGCGGGTCCTGGTTGTTCGGCGAGCCGCAGGACCACCTGACCGGCCTGGTGGACATCACCACGCTGGGCTGGCCGGCGGTCACCGTCCGCCCCGACGGCGGCCTCAGCCTGGCGGCCACCTGCACGCTGGCGGAGGTCGCGACGCTCTCCGACCGGCTCGACGGACCGGCCGCCCCGCTGTTCCGGCTGGCCTGCACGGCGCTGCACGGCTCCACCAAGGTGTGGGCCGTCGCCACGCTGGGCGGCAACCTCTGCACCTCGCTCCCCGCCGGCCCGATGACCAGCCTGGCCGCCGGGCTGGACGCCGACGTCGTGCTCTGGCGTGCCGACGGCACCGACGCGGTGCTGCCGGCCGCCGCCTTCGTCACGGGCAACACGACCAACGCGCTCGGCCCGGGCGACGTGCTGCGCTCGGTGGAGGTCGGTCCGGCCGCGCTGGCGTCCCGGACGGCGTTCCGCCGGACCGCGCTCTCCGCGCTGGGCCGCTCGGGCGCGGTGCTGGTCGGCCGCCGCCCCGCCGACGGCGGCTTCCTGCTGACCATCACCGCCGCCACCGTCCGACCCGTCCAGCTGCGCTACCCCGCCCTGCCGGACGCGGCCGCGCTGGCCGCCGACGTGGCCGCCGTCGACGGCTGGTTCAGCGACCCGCACGGGGCCGCGGACTGGCGGCGCGCCGTCAGCGGGCTGCTGGCGCAGGAGATCCGGCAGGAGCTCCGGTGAGGTTCCACGTCGACGACGTGCCCGTCGAGGTGGAGCCGCGGCCCGGCCAGTGCCTGCGCACGCTGCTGCGCGAGCAGGGCCACCACGCCGTCAAGAAGGGCTGCGACTCCGGGGACTGCGGCGCCTGCTCGGTGCTGCTCGACGGGACGCCGGTGCACGCCTGCATCGTCCCCGCCGGCCGGGCGGAGGGCCGCTCGGTCACCACAGCCGCAGGGCTGGGCACGCCCGAGCAGCCGAGCCCGGTGCAGCAGGCCTTCGTCGACCACGCGGCCTTCCAGTGCGGCTTCTGCACACCGGGGATGGTGGTCACCGCCTCGACGCTGACCGCGGACGACCTGCCGGACCTGCCGCGGCTGCTCAAGGGGAACCTCTGCCGCTGCACCGGTTACCGGGCCATCCGGGAGGCGGTCGGCGCCGCGGTCACCGGCACCCCGCCGGCACCTCCCGCCGAGGCACCCGACGCCGCCGCCGTCGGCCGCTCCCTCGGCGCGCCCGCCGGTCGCCGGGTGGTCGGCGGCCGCGAGCCGTACACCCTCGACGTCACGGTCCCCGGGCTCACCCACCTGGCGGTGCTCCGCAGCCCGCACGCCGCCGCCCGGGTGCGCGGCATCGACACCCGGGCCGCCGAGGCGCTGCCCGGCGTCGTCGCGGTGCTGACCGCGGCCGACGCCCCGACCACCCCGTTCTCCACCGGGCGGCACGCGGACCGGCTGGACGACCCCGACGACACGTACGTGCTCGACACCGTGGTCCGGTTCCGCGGTCAGCGGGTCGCCGCCGTGGTGGCCGAGACCCTCGCCGTCGCGGAGGCCGCCTGCCGGCTGCTCGTCGTGGACTACGCGCTGCTGCCCGCCAACTTCGACCCGGAACGGGCGCAGGACCCGGACGTGCCCGCCCTGCACGGCGACAAGGACCCCACCACCACCCGGATCGCCGCCCCCCGGCGCAACGTCGCCGCCGAGCTGCACGGCGAGCACGGCGACGTGGACGCCGCCGTGGCCGCGGCCGACGCGGTGGTGCGGGGGCGCTGGCGCACCCAGCGGGTCAACCACGGCCACCTGGAGACGCACGCGACGATCGGCTGGCGTGACGACGACGGCCGGCTGGTGCTGCGGACCAGCTCGCAGGTGCCGTTCCTGGTCCGGGACGAGATCGCCCGGCTGTTCGACCTCGAGCGGAGCGCGGTCCGGGTGTTCACCGCCCGGGTCGGCGGCGGCTTCGGCGGCAAGCAGGAGCTCCTCACCGAGGACCTGGTCGCCCTGGCCGTGCTGACCACCGGGCGGCCGGCGCAGCTGGAGATGACGCGCACCGAGGAGCTGACCACGGCGCCCTGCCGGCACCCCTTCCGCGTCGACGTCACCCTCGCCGGCACCCGGGACGGCCAGATCACGGCCCTGGCGCTCGACGTGCTCACCGACACCGGCGCCTACGGCAACCACTCCGCCGGGGTCATGTTCCACGGCGTGTCGGAGTCGGTGGCCATCTACCGGGTGCCGAACAAGCGGGTCGACGCCGCCGCCGTCTACACGAACAACCTGCCCTCCGGCGCCTTCCGCGGCTACGGGCTGGGCCAGGTCATCTTCGCCCTCGAGTCGGCCCTCGACGAGCTGGCCGCCGAGCTGGGGGTCGACCCCGTCGAGCTGCGCCGGCGCAACGTCGTCCGGCCCGGCGACCCGCTGGTGGTCACCCACGTCGAGGGCGACGACCTCGTGTTCGGCTCCTACGGCCTGGACCAGTGCCTGGACCTCACCGAGGCGGCGCTGGCCCGGGGCAACGGCGTGGAGCCGCCCGTCGGGGAGCGCTGGCGGGTGGGCCAGGGCGTCGCCATGGCGATGATCGCCACCATCCCGCCCCGCGGCCACCCGGCGGAGGCGAGCGTGACGCTCGACCGCGACGGCGGGTGCACCCTCGGCGTCGGGACCGCGGAGTTCGGCAACGGCACCACCACCGTGCACACCCAGATCGTGGCCAGCGTGCTGGGCACGACGGCGGACCGGGTGCGCGTCCACCAGTCCGACACCGACGCCACCGGCCACGACGTCGGCGCCTTCGGCTCGACCGGCACGGTGGTCGCCGGTCGGGCCGTGCACACGGCGGCGACGGCCGTCCGGACCGCGCTGGCCGAGCGGGCCGCCGCCCTCACCGGCACCGACCCGGACCGCTGGCGGCCCGGCCCCGACGGGCTCTCGGACGGCACGACGGTGCTCGGCTTCCCCGCCCTGCTCGGCGACGCCCCGTCCCTGCGCCGCGAGGCCGCCGCCGACGGCGCCGTCCGCTCGCTGGCCTTCAACGTCCACGGTTTCCGGGTGGCGGTCGACACCGGGACCGGGGAGGTGGCCGTCCTGCAGTCGGTGCAGGCGGCCGACGCCGGCTTCGTGATGAACCCGGCGCAGTGCCGCGGGCAGGTCGAGGGCGGGGTGGCCCAGGCGCTGGGCACCGCCCTGTGGGAGGAGCTGGTCCTCGACGAGGGCCGGGTCACCACGGCCGTGCTGCGCAACTACCACCTGCCGCAGATGTCCGACGTCCCCGACACCGAGGTCTACTTCGCCGACACCAGCGACGCCCTCGGCCCCTACGGGGCCAAGTCGATGAGCGAGTCGCCCTACAACCCGGTCGCCCCCGCCCTGGCCAACGCGGTGGCCGACGCCCTCGGCGTCCGGCCCCGGGAGCTGCCGATGTCCCGGGACCGGCTGTGGCGGCTGCTGCAGACCGCCGGCCCCGACCCCGCGCCCCGCCCGGCGCCGCGGACCACGGCCGCGGGAACGGCCACGGCGACGCGAGCCGCGTAACGCCGCAGCCGCCGCGCCGACCCCGGTCCGTCACCGGGGCTGCCTAGGATCGGCGCGACCCACCAGCGCGACCGGGAGGACGGCCATGGGCATCGTGCTCGGCACCCACCAGTACGGCAAGGCGGAGAACCGCGTCGTCCGGATCTACCGGGACACGCCCCGGCACGAGATCCGCGACCTCAGCGTCTCGACCGCGCTGCGCGGCGACTTCGGCCTGGCCCACACCGCGGGTGACCAGGCCGCGGTGCTGCCCACCGACAGCCAGAAGCAGACGGTGTACGCCTACGCCCGGGAGAAGGGCCTGCGGACCGTCGAGGACTACGCGCTGGCGCTGGCCCGGCACTTCGTCGACGACGTCGAGCCGGTCGCCGGCGCCCGCGTCGAGGTGGAGGAGTTCGCCTGGGAACGGGTCGTCGTCGACGGCGCGGAGCACGACCACACCTGGGTGCGGAAGGGCCAGGAGGTGCGGACGGCCGCGGTGACCGTCGAGGGCACCGGCGCGGACCAGCAGGTCTGGGTGACGGGCGGGTTGAAGGACCTGACCATCCTCAAGTCGACGGGCTCGGAGTTCACCGGGTTCCGCACCGACCCCTACACCGTGCTGCAGCCCACCACCGACCGCGTGATGGCCACCTCCCTGGTGGCGCGCTGGCGCTTCACCGAGCACGCCGGCGTCGACTGGGACACGACCTACGCCGGCATCCGGCAGCTGCTGGTCGCGACGTTCGCGCAGGTGCACTCCCTCGCCCTGCAGCAGACCCTGTTCGAGATGGGCCGGGCCGTCCTCGAGGCCCACCCGTTCGTGGCGGAGGTGCGGCTGTCGGCGCCCAACAAGCACCACTTCCTCTACGACCTCAGCCCCTTCGGGCTGGAGAACCCGGGCGAGGTCTTCCACGCCGACGACCGGCCCTACGGCCTCATCCAGGCCCAGGTCACCCGCGACGACGCCCCGGACGCCGGCCCCGCCTGGTACGGCTACACGGGCCTGGTGTGAGGCCGGCAGCCGGGCCGGAGCCGACCCCGGCGGGGGCTCGACTGGTCGTCCGCGGCCACGTCTTCCACGTCGCCGGGGACGCCACCCTGGCCACCGCCCGCGAGCAGCTCGTCTCGCTGCCCGACGGCGCCCTGGTGATCGCCGCCGACGGCACGATCGCCTGGCTGGGCGACCACGCGGACCTGCCCGCGGAGCACGCCCGCACGCCCGTCCGCCGCGCCGACTTCGTGCTGCCGGGGTTCGTCGACACCCACCTGCACTACCCGCAGACCGCCACCGTCGACGCCCACGGCGGCGGCCAGCTGCTGCACTGGCTGCAGCACTGCATCTTCCCCGCGGAGGCCCGGCTGGCCGACCCGGAGGTGGCCACCGCGCTGGCGACCGCCTTCGTGCGGCAGCGGGTGGCCGCCGGCACGACGGCCGCGCTCGTCTTCGGCTCGGCCTTCCCCGCGGCGCAGGACGCCCTGTTCGCCGCGCACCAGGAGGCCGGGCTGCGCCTGGTCAGCGGCCGCGGCATCCAGACCGTGGGGTCCGCCGCCGCAGCCCCGCTGCTGACCGGCGAGGACGAGGCGCTGGCCCTCGTGGCGGAGGAGATCGAGCGCTGGCACCTGGCCGACACCGGCGACCCGGCGACCGCGCGGCTGCAGGTCGCCGTCGTGCCCCGGTTCAGCCTGTCGGTCACCCCGACCACGCTGGCCGGGCTGGGCGAGCTCTACGCCGGGGTGCGCGAGCGCGGCGTCTACTTCCACTCCCACCTCTCCGAGAACGACACGCCCGGCGTCGGCGAGGTGGCAGCCGTCCGCGCGGCCTACGGGGTCCGGGACTACCTCGACACCTACGACGGCCGCTTCCGGCCGGGCTCCGCCGTCGGCGGGGAGAGCCTGCTGGGCCGGCGCAGCATCCTGGCCCACGCCGTGCACTGCACCGACGCCGAGCTGGCCCGGCTGGCGGAGACGGGCAGCTCGGTGGCGCACTGCCCCACCTCGCAGCAGTTCCTCGGCTCCGGCACGATGCCGTGGCGGCGCACCACCGCGGCGGGTGTCCGCGTCGCGCTGGGCACCGACATCGGCGCCGGCGACGAGTGGCTGGTCAGCCGGGTGCTCAACGACGCCTACAAGGTGCACCTCTCCGAGCCCGGTGACGCCGCCGTCGCGCTGCACCCGGCCGAGCTGCTCTACACGGGCACCCTGGCCGGGGCCCAGGCGCTGGACTCCGACGCCCGGTTCGGCAACCTCGACGCCGGGAAAGAGGCCGACCTGGTCCTCGTCGACGCCTCCGGCTGGCCACCGCTCGCGACTATCCTCGAAGGCGTCGCACGAACGACCGACGAGCGCTCCGCGGCGGACTCCACCCTCTTCGCCCTGCTGATGGGCTTGCGGGAACCCGCCGTCTCCGGGGTCTTCGTCGGTGGCCACGAGATTAGTTCGGGTCCAGTACGGTGATGTCAGTTCCGGGGGGTCCCTGACGCCCGGGATAGGCCGAACGCATCCGGCCTGGTCCGCGTTCCCCGCGCGGCCAGGTCCATCCCCTGTGCGGGTGCCTATCCCGGGTCCGGAACTCCCGTCGCCGCCCCCACCGCGACCCGGGCACCGCTCAGACGTCGCCGGGCAGCGGGATCACGGCCTCCGGGTCGATCTCCTCGTCCGGGTCCAGCGGCACCGGCTCCAGCTCCTCCTCGGGCACGTCCGGCTCCTCCGGCACGTCCGGCTCCTCCGGCAGCTGCGGCTGGGGCAGCCCGCGCGGGTCGAAGGCGCCCGCCTTGAGGATGAGGTCCCCGACCGTGAAGCCGGCGCCCGGGTCGAAGCGGGGCCGCAGCGTGAAGTAGGACGTCGGGTCCATCGCCAGCAGGCCGAGGAACACCTCGGCGACGATCCGGCCGCCGACGGGGCCGAGCCGCTGCCCACCGCCGAGCTCGGCCTCCTTGAGCACGTAGTACCAGAGCGGCGCCTTCTTGCTCCAGCCCGCCTCCGGCAGCCCGCCCAGCTGCGCGTTCGTCAGCGGCTTCAGGCCCATCGCCGCCGCCACGTCCTGGCCGCACGGCAGCCCCAGCCGCTTGCCCCGCAGCAGGTTCCGCTCAGCCAGGGCGAGGATGGCCCCGGCGGTCGGCGCCACCACCGTGGGCGGCAGCGTCGAGAGCGGCAGGGAGATCTGGGTGTCGATGCGCCGGCCCATGTTCCGGTCGTCCGGCGAGCTGAGGCCCGGGATGTCGAAGAAGTAGTTCCAGTCCACCCACAGGTCGTGCGGGATCGGTCGGCTGCCGCGCAGGTCCTCGTAGCCGTCCTGGGCGAACAGCGGCACGGTGTGCTGGTCCTGCATCTCGTACTCGGCCCGGATCATGGAGTGCCCGTAGCGGTAGGCGGCGCCGGAGAACTCCACCGGCATGTAGGGCTTCGCCGCGTTCCGCGGCTTGTAGAAGGACGTCCGCGCGGTCAGCGTGCCGTCGGCCCGGCGGGCCAGGATCGCGTCGACGACCCCCTGGCCGACCAGCCGGGGGAGGAAGTCGTGCACGATCAGCCACTGGAAGTGGAACCGGGCCTGCTGGCGGGCCTGCTCGAAGGTGAGCCCGGAGTCGCGGAGCGTGTTGTGCAGCCGCAGGAACACGGTGTGCAGCTGCGCCACGATCAGGTTCTCGTCGTTGCGCGGGTCGCCGAGGAAGGCCGCGCCGACGGCGTCGCGCGGCAGGTCGACGATGCCGTCGTGCTCGCTGACCAGCAGGTAGCCCGGCCGCGCCGGGTCGTACAGCTCGGGGTTGGCGGTGGGCCCGCCCCCGTACACGCTGCCCAGGTCGAAGCGGGGTGAGTCGTAGTTCGTCGCCCCGCGGGGGTCCTGCTGCTGCAGGGTCAACGGCGTCTTGTCGAGGGTGATGTCGTGGTCGGCGAACTGGCCGAAGTAGATGTAGCCCGCGGGCATCGAGGTGTCGCTGTCCGGGTCGCTGAACCGCACGTCCGACAACGGGGCCTTGCCGTCGTCCATCCGCCGGGCCAGCGTCTTGAGCAGGGCGTCGGAGGGGGCGTAGGCCGGCAGCTTCTTGAACATCAGCCCGAAGCGGGCCTCGCGGTCGCGACCCAGCTTGGCGGCGACGTCGAGCCCGCGCAGGCTCTGGCCGTGGGTGCCGCGGAGCGCCCGACGACCGGCCGCGGCCGCCCGGACCGCCCCCAGCGGGCCCGCCTGCAGGCCGCTCGCGACGAGGGCGGCGACGGCGGCCCCGAGGACGGTCCGACGCCGGACCTCCCGGCGGGCCGGGTCGGCTCCCCGGTGGTCCCCGGCCGGCGCCGGCGAGGCGGACGGTGCGGCGGTCCGCCCGGTGAACGGGCAGGTGGCGGTCTGGGCGCGGTGCGGCATGGTCGGTTCTCTCCCCCTGGTGGACGCGACTGCCCCAGCCTCGCGGCCCCGCGCTCCGCCCGGCAGCCGCTCCTGAGGGGTGCACCGGACCCCTCACGTGGGGGGGCGCCGCCGGGGCGTGCGTCGTGCGAAGAGGGCCTGCCGCGGGGAACGGCAGGCCCTCGACGGCTGCTGGCGCCAGGGCCGCTGCCAGGGGGTGACGGCAGCGGCCGGTGCGACCGAGCAGCCTCGCAACCGCGACGGGCGCGGAGGGGACGTGGGGCCCACCGCACCGCCGGTCCAGCGGTTGCTCGCAGGACGATCCTGGGCGCGTCCCCGGGCGGCGCACCACGCCCAGCCGGGGGAACGGCCCACCCCCCAGATGGGGGGTCGGGTCGAGGGTTGTCAGTCGTCGAGCAGACCGAGCTCGCGGGCCTTCAGGACGGCCTCGAGCTGGCTGGTCGCGTTCAGCTTCTGCCGCACCGACTTCACGTAGCCGCGGGCGGTGTTGAGGGTGATGCCGAGGGCCGGGGCGAGCTCCTTGACGGCCGTGCCGTCGGCGAGCAGCCGCAGCACCTGCACCTCCCGCTGGCTCAGCTCCGGGAGGTCGGCCGGCGGGGCCCCGCTGGTCACCACCCGGAACGCCGAGGGCGCCACCACCAGCTGCCCCCGCTGCAGCCCGGCCAGCACGTCGAGCATCTCCTGCAGCGAGCCGTTCTTGGGCACGAACGCCGAGGCGCCGGCCTGGGCGGCACGGCCGACCCACTCCGGCGACGCGTGCGCGGTCAGGACCGCGACGAGCGCGTCGGGAGCGACCTCCCGGACCCGGCTGGTCGCCACCAGGCCGTCCTCCCGGGGCATCTGGATGTCCATCACGACGATGTCGGGCTGCAGCTTCCGGGCCAGGGCCACCCCCTCGGCGGCGGAACCGGCCAGGCCGACGCAACGGAGCCCGGGAGCCCCGTCGAGGGCCGCGGCCAGCATCTCGGCGAACGAGCGGTGGTCGTCGACCACCAGCACCGTCCGCTCCTGGCCGTCGCCGTCCACCGGCGGACCCTCGTCGGCAACCGTCACGTCGACCTCCTGCAGCTCTGCATCTCGGAGGCCCGATCGTGGCACAGACCAGCAGGTCCGGCAGCCGGTTCAGAGCCCGGTCGGCAGCAGGGCTCCCAGGGCGAGCAGGGCGACCAGGACGACGGCCTCGCCGGCGACGAGGGCGAGCAGCAGGACCGCACGGCCCTCGGCCACGACGTCGACCGTCCGGCGGCGGTGCCGGTACCCGACCGCGGCCACCAGGGCGACCCCGGCCAGCTGGGCGGCCCCGACCACCAGCGAGGTCCGCGCCTCGGTGGCCAGCAGGCCGGCCAGCACCCCGGTGACGCCGGCCAGCAGCGCGACCACGGTCGCCAGCGTGCCGTAGCGGATCAGGTGGTGACGGAGCAGGTAGGGCGGGGTGCGCAGGTGCCCGACGGCCAGCAGGGCGCCCAGCCAGCAGGCCAGGGCCAGCACCTGGACGGCCCCGACCACCGCGACGACGGAGTGGGCGGTGTCGGCGTGGCCGTGGGCCAGCGCCGGGTCCACCGGCATCCCGGCCACCAGCGCGGTGCCGGTGAGGACGAGCAGGGCCGAGGACTCCCGCCAGCCGCTGAGCCGGGTCGCGAAGAGGGCGACCAGGAGGGCGACCCACAGCACCCCCAGCCCGGAGCGGACCGTCTCGCTGCGCGAGGCCACCAGGACCAGGTGGTCGGCGCCGACGAGCTGGCCCAGCGTCACCCCGGCGAGACCGCGCAGGGTGTGCAGCAGGCCGGCGGCCGTCGCGGCCACCCACACCCACGCCCACCGGCCCGCCCAGGTCATCAGGTGGTGGCCGGCGACGGTGCGCATCCGGCCACCCACGACCGCCCGGAGGGCGATCAGCCCCAGCACCGGGACCCCGGGCAGCAGGAACAGCGCCTCGGCGGGCGGCAGCTGCCAGCTGAGCGGCACCGCCGTCGTCTGCTGCCACCAGCGCAGGGCCAGCAGCGCGGCGAGGGCGAGCAGCGCCGCCGCGGTGGTCAGACCCGTGAGGCCGCTCGTCCAGAGCCGGACGCGGGTGCGGGTGTCGAGGACGGCACGCTGGGCGAGGTAGGACATCGGAGCTCCTGGTGCGAGGTGGTGCGCGGAGGTGTGGAGGTGATGGACCCGAAGCCGACCAGCGCCATGGAGGTTCGCGACAACGTGGCTGCCGGGGTTCCCGTGGCCACCAGCCTCGGACGTCCCAGCTCCCCGCAGGACCCTCACGGGTGGGGGGCCGACGACCCCCCAAACACGGGGGTGGGGGCTCCGGCAGCCCCCGACGGGGCCGGTCGGAGCACCGTCGGCCCGGGTCGGCGACGACGTCCCGGGCTGTCTGCCGGTCGACGGGTCGGGCCGGTCGGTCAGCAGGCCGACCAGAGACGTCCGGAGAGCCGGCCGTCCACGGTGTCGAGCGGGACGGGCCCGAAGGCCCGCGAGTCGACCGACAGCTCGCGGGCGTCGCCCATGACGAAGACGGTGCCCGCGGGGACGAGCACGGGGCCGAAGTAGACGCCGTCGATGGTCGCGAGGTCGACGTAGGGCTCCTCGACCTCCCGGCCGTCGACGACCAGCTGGGCGTCGGCGATGCCGACCCGCTGGCCGGCCACCGCGACGACCCGCTTGATCTGCTCGGTGCCCTCGGTCGGGGAGCGGAAGGTGATGATGTCGTCGACGGCGACGCCGCGCCGGGGAGCGAGGTGGTCGATGACCACCAGGTCCCCGGTGCAGACCGTCGGCGCCATGCTCCCGGAGGAGACCCGCACGGGATCGAACACGCTGAGCCGAGCCCCCGCCACACCGGCGATCAGCGCAGCGACCGCCGCGACGCCCTTCCAGCGCATCACGTTCCCGGCTCAGTCGTCGTCGGTGGCGGGGTCACCCTTGATCGGGTCGTTCCCGTCCTCGTGCTCGGAGTCCAGGCCCACGCTGAACTGGTGCATCATGTCGTGGTCCTCGTGCGGCAGGTTGTGGCAGTGCATCATGTACTTCCCGCGGTGCGGCCCGAACTTCATGATCACCCGGACGACCTCGTTCTCCCCGACGTAGACCACGTCCTTCGGGCCGAGCTCGTAGGGGAAGGGCGGCTTGCCGTTGCGGCTGAGGATCTTGAAGTCGATCAGGTGGATGTGCACCGGGTGGAACCAGCCACCGGACTTGTTCTCGATCTCCCAGATCTCGGTGTCGCCGAGGCCCGGGTCGGCGACCACCTTCGTGTACTCCGACTCGACGATGTCGTTCCACGTGTCGCCGTTGATGCTCCACTCGTTGGTGACGTCGTCCTTCTGGACCCGGATGTTGCGGACCTTCAGGTTCTTGGTCGGCGCCAGGTCCATCACCTCGCTGTTGACCAGCGGCTTGGTCGGGTCGTCGGTCAGCCGCTTCTCCCCGGTGGCGGGGTCGACGGTGACGCGGAACTCGGTCGGGATCTTCCAGTTCTTGACGGCGTCCGGCACCGCGTCGCCGATGACGTCGAAGGCCATGATCTTGCCGGTGTGGTCGTAGTCGCGGTTGTTCGGGTTGCTGAGGTTCTTCAGCTCGATGCGGGTGCCGGGGGCGTAGCTGCGGAAGTCGACCAGGAACTCGTAGCGCTCGGCGCTGCCGTGCCGCCACTGCGTGACCTTCTGGACCTTGGGCATCATCCCGCCGTCGGTGGCCACCATGTGCACCGAGGCACCGTTCGAGAGGCTGGGCCGGTAGGAGCGCGAGATCGAGGCGTTCAGCAGCCGGAACCGGTAGACGGCGCGCTTCACGGGCATCACCGGCCACGGGGTCCCGTTGACCATGATCACGTCGCCCCACAGGCCGGAGTGCGAGCGGTCGTCGTACATCAGCGAGCCGTCCGCCTTGAACATCGCGTCCGACAGCGTCAGCGGCACGTCGTACTCACCCTGCGGCAGCGCCGCGCGCTCCACCGCGTCGTGCAGGTGGTACTGCGCGGCCAGACCGGAGTAGGCGTTCTGCGCGGTGTAGTGCTGCGCGTGGTCGTGGTACCACAGCGTCCGGGCCGGCTGGAAGTTCGGGTACTGGTAGTACTTCTTCTGCCCGTTGAGGGTCAGGTCCCCGGCGTAGCCGTCGTACTGCGGCAGCGACGCCGACCCGTGCAGGTGGGTCGAGATCGGGCTCGGGGTCTTGAAGGTCGCCGTGCTGGCCCCGAGCGCGTTGCGCACGATCAGCTGGACCGTCTGACCCTGCTCGACGTCGATGCGCGGGCCCGGGATCGAGGCGTTGTAGCCCAGCATCGTGGTGCTCAGCTTGGGCAGGATCTTGCCGGCGGGGACGGTGGCGGTCCTCGCCGTGACCTCGTAGTACTTCCGGACGACCTTCCCGCCCTCCTCGACCACCGAGGTCGGCGCCAGCACCGGCGGGAGGGTGAGGGGCTTGGCGTAGCGGCCCGGGAAGTTCCCGCTGCTGAGCAGGCTGGGCGTGCTGGCCTCCACGGACCGGCCGAGCGGCAGGGCGAGGCCTGCGGAACCGATGGCGGCGAGCCCGCCGAGCTTGAGTGCGTCGCGACGCGAGAGCTTCATCTGTTGTCCCCCCGGACGTGTGATCGTGAGGCGGGTCAGCGCTCCGGGGCCCCTGGTCCCCGGAACGGTTCCGCGGGCGGCTGGCCCGGGTTTCCCGTTGCCGCAAGCCTCGTGCCTCGGGGTCCCCCGCAGGACCCTCACGGGTGGGGGAGCGGCGACCCCCCAAACACGGGGGTCGCGGTCCCCGGGAGAGCCTCTCGACCGGTCGGTCGGTGCGCGGGCGAGCGCGCCGACGGCCGTCGGTCGGTGCGCGCTCAGCCGGGCCGACGGGCACCCGACGCCCCCGGCGTGGGGCCGGGTCGCCAGGCTCAGACGGCGGTGGAGAAGCCGGCGGCGACGTCCTCCGGCCAGGCGGTCCCGCCGCGGGCGACGTGGCGCACGGCGTCCAGCACGTGGGCCCCGTCGGCGCCCTTCACCAGGTAGCCGACCGCCCCGTTGGCCTCCGCGGCGGCGCGGTTGGTGCGGACGGGGTCGGAGCTGAACAAGATGACGCGGGCGGAGGAGCCGGCCCGCTGCAGG
This sequence comes from Friedmanniella luteola, assembly GCF_900105065.1. NCBI lineage: Bacteria > Bacillati > Actinomycetota > Actinomycetes > Propionibacteriales > Nocardioidaceae > Friedmanniella > Friedmanniella luteola. Next base: position 4,672,123 of record NZ_LT629749.1, on the reverse strand, counting down.
TCGGCGGTGGCCTCGAGCCCCGACCGGGTGGTCATCCGCACGTCCATCAGCACCACCTCCGGGTCCAGCTCCGCGACGGCGGCGGCCACGGTCGCCCCGTCGGCGCACTCCCCGACGGCCACCAGGTCGCCGCTGGCGTTGACCAGCTCGACGAGTGACCCGCGGAAGAAGTCGTGGTCGTCCACGACCAGCACGCGTGTCATGCGGATCCCCTCTGAGGCGGGCGGCGGACGGTGGCCCGCCACCCCAGCATGAACACCGGGAGGGGAAAAATCCACCCCCGGCGCGTGAGGACGGCACCCCCTGGATGAGGGGGCCGGTGGCCGGCCCCCCCGTTCGGGGGGGCCTCCCCTCCCCCTCGTGAGGCTGCTCGCGGCACCGCGCCGGCAGCAGGCTGAGGGCACCATCGCGGGCCGGCCCACGGCTCCGGGGCCGGTGTCCAGCCGTCTCCCGGTCCCGGCCCAGGCCCGCGCGACCGAGCACCAGCAGCACGGGCCCGTGACCGGGTCCTCAGGGGGAACACCATGACCAGCACCCGTACCACCGCCCGGCTCGCCGCCATCGGCGCCGCCGCCGCGCTCGCCGCCGTGGCCCTGCCGGGCTCGGCCTCCGCCCACGTCTCCGTCACCGCCGACACCACCGCCGCCGGCAGCTACGCGGTGCTCACCCTCGCGGTCCCGCACGGCTGCGACGGCTCGCCCACCACGCGGGTCGCGGTCCGCGTCCCGGCCGGGATCGAGTCGGTGACCCCCACCGTCAACCCGGGGTGGACGGTGGCCAAGCGCACCGAGGAGCTCGCCGCACCGGTCACCACCGCGCACGGCAAGGTCCTCACCGAGCGGGTGTCCGAGGTGGTGTGGACCGCCCGCACCCCGCTCGCCGAGGGCTACCGGGACACCCTCTCGCTCCAGGTGTCGCTGCCCGAGGACGCGGCCGGCCGCACGCTGGTCTTCCCCACGGTGCAGACCTGCACGGAGGGTGAGACCGGGTGGACCCAGGTCCCCGCCGCCGGCCAGGACGCCGACGCCCTCGAGCACCCCGCTCCCTCCGTGACGGTCACCGACGCGGCCGCCCACGGCCATGGTCATGACGCCGCGGCGGCACCGGCCGAGGAAGCCGAGGCTGCCGAGGGAGCCGTCGCCACGGCCACGGTGCCGGCCGGCTCGACCACCGGCGCGGCCGACCTCGGCGGCCTGGTGCTCGGCGCCCTCGGCCTGGCTGCCGGCCTGACCGCCCTCGTCCGCGGCCGCTCGGCGCGGACCCGCCCCGACCAGGCCTGAGGTGCGCAACCGCCGCCGCTGGGCCCGCGCGCTCGGACTGCTGGCCGCGCTCCTGCTCGGCGCCGTGCTCGGCGCCCCGTCCGCGTCCGCGCACACCCGGCTGGTCGACACGGTGCCCGCCGACGGCACCGTGGTCGCCGCCGCGCCCGGCACCGTCGAGCTCCGGTTCAACGAACCCGTCACCGTGGTCGAGGGCGGCTTCGCCCTCTACGACAGCACGGGCCGGCACACCGTCGACGGCGTGCCCAGCACCGTCGGCGTGAGCAGCCGGGACCGCGTCGTCACCGCGGCGCTGCCGACCGGGCTCGCCCGGGGCAGCTACCTGCTGGGCTGGCGCGTCGTCTCGGCCGACGGCCACCCCGTGGGCGGGGCCGTCGCCTTCGCCGTCGGGGCTCCTTCGGCGACACCACCCTCGGCCCCGGACCTCGACACCCGCGGCGGGGCCGTCGCCACCCTGCGGACGTCCCTGCAGGTCCTCAGCTGGCTCGGCCTGCTCGGCGGCGTCGGGCTCTGGGTCTTCCGCCACCTGGTGCTCGCCCCGGGGACCTGGTCCGGCCGCGGCGGACGGCTCGTCGTCGGCGGCCTGGCGCTCGCCGTGACCGCCACCCTGCTGCTGGCCGGCACCAGCGCGGTGGAGCAGGCGGGTGGTCCGGTCTCCGACCTGGCCGACGGCTGGGCCTGGCAGGAGGGCCTCGGCTCCGGCTCGGGGGCCGGCGCCGCCGTGGCCCTCGTCACCGCGGGCGCCCTGCTGCTGCTGGTCGCCGGGCGGCTGCCCGCCGCAGCCGCCCGGGGCGTCGGGCTGCTGGGGTCGCTCGTCGCCCTGTCCTCCGTGCTGGCGACCGGGCACACCCGCACCGTCGGCCCGACGTGGGTGATGGCGCTGCTCGACCTGGTGCACGTCAGCGCCGCCGCCGTCTGGTCCGGTGGGCTGCTCGGGCTCGGCCTGCACCTGCTGGCCGCGCGCCGCCGGCCCGAGGAGGCGGTGGCCACCGCGGCCGTCGTCGTCCGGTTCTCGGCGCTGGCGGGCGTGCTGGTCGGCCTGCTCGGCGTGAGCGGCCTGGCCATGGCCACCCTGGTGCTGGAGCGGCCCGCCGACCTGACGGGCACCGGCTGGGGCCGCGCCCTGCTGGCCAAGCTGGCCCTGGTGGCCGTCGTCGGCGTGCTCGCGGCCTGGAACCGCTACTCCCTGGTCGGTGCGGTCCGCCGTCGCGGCGCACCGGCCGAGCAGTGGCGGCGGCTCCGCGCCGCCGTCGTCGACGAGGCGGCCGTCGTCGTCGTCGCCCTCGCCGTCACCGGCGTGCTCGTCGGGCAGAGCCCCAGCGCGCCGGCCGAGCCCGGCAGCCCGGCGGCAGTCACCGCGGCGTCGGCGCAGCGGGCCGAGCTGGGCACGGGGAGCGTGCAGCTGAGCGTCGCCCCGGGCGGGGTGGGCACGCGGACCGCGGAGCTGACCCTGCGCGGTCCGGACGGCGCCCCGCTGGTCATCGACGAGCCGCCGCGGGTCTCGCTGTCGCTGCCGGAGCAGGGCCTCGGCCCGCTGCCGGCCACCGTGCGACCGCTCGACCAGCCGGGACGCTACGCCGTCTCGGCGGCCCTGCCGGTGCCCGGCGCGTGGCAGCTGCTGGTCAGCGCCCGGACGAGCCGGTTCGACGAGCCCACCGCGGTCCTGGTCGTCCCGGTGAACGGCTGAGCGGGGTCTCAGCCCGGCAGGCCCCGGCGGGCCGCGGAGTCGACCGGCAGCTCCACCTCGACGGAGGTGCCCCGGTCCGGTCCGGTCGCGACCACGAGCCGGCCACCGAGGCTCTCCACGCGGTCGGCGAGCAGCCGGAGGCCCAGGTGGCCCTCGGCGCGCTTGTCCAGCCGGGAGGGGTCCACCCCCACGCCGTCGTCGGCGACGACGAGCCGGACGCGGGCGGTCTGCGGGTCGGTGGCGTCGGGCGCGACCGGGCCCAGCGAGATGGTCACGGTGCTCGCCTGCGCGTGCTTGACGACGTTGGCCAGGCTCTCCCGCACCACGCGGTACAGGGTCGTCACCTGGTCCTCGGCCAGCTCGGGCACGTCGGCGAGCTGCAGGTCGACCGCGAGACCCTCCGCCCGGACGTTCGACGCCAGCGCGCCCAGCGCCTCGACGAGGTTGCCGTCGCGCAGGTCGGGCGGGTACAGGTCGGTCATCAGGGTGCGCAGGCTCTGCACGGAGCGCTGGAGGGCCTCCTGGACCCGGGCCATCAGCGGGGCGTGCTTCGGGTCGACCGACGGCGCGACCGCTCCCAGCGCGTAGCCGATCCCGGCCAGGTCCTGGATCGGACCGTCGTGCAGGTCGGCGGCGAAGCGGACGCGTTCGGCGTCGGAGCTCGAGAGGGCGCGCTCGAGCAGCCGCGCGCGCTCGTCCTGGTGCCGCCGGAGCCGCCGGGCCAGGGAGACGGCGATCGGGATCTGGATCGCCTGCAGGACCAGCAGCGGCCCCAGCACCAGCGGCAGGGTCTGCCGGAGCAGGCGGTCGGCGACGTCCTCGACCCGGTGGTAGTCGTAGTAGGCCTCGAAGGCCATCGGCGGGTACCCGGGCATGACGAGCGGGGTGTAGACCTCGACGTAGCGGCTGGGCCCGCGGTCCTCCTCGACACCGGCCGGGGCGCCCGCGCTGGGCAGGGCGTCCGCCTCGGGCGGGTCGTCCTCGAAGTCCGACGTCGTGCGGCCCGCGATGGCGTCCTGGACCTCGATCGGGACCGGCTCCACCAGGTTGCCGACGTCCTCGGCCTTGTTGCTGAACAGGACCATGCCATCGGCGCCCCACACGGTCACCTCGGTCAGGTAGCCGTCGGACATCCGGTTGGCGAGGGCGCGCCGCAGCTCGTCGGCCTTCGCCTCGTCGTACTCCAGGTAGCCCGGCAGTCCCGGCTTGATCACCAGGTTGGCCAGCCGCACCGTCATCCGTTCGGCGTCGTCCAGGGCCTGGGTCTGCGCGACCCGTTGGCTGGCGAAGGCCGCGCCGAGGCCGATGGCCAGCATCACGGCCAGCCCCAGACCGACCAGCAGCGTCAGCTCGCGCCGCGCGCCGATGCGGATGACCCGGACGCCCGACGCCCGCTTGCTCACGAGTCGAGGAGCTGCAGCTGGCGGGCGCGGTTGACGGCCTCGATCCGGCTGCTCACGTGGAGCTTCGCGTAGACGGTCTTGATGTAGCCCCGGCAGGTGTGCACGCTGATCCCCATCACCCGGGCCACGCTCTTGGCCTGCAGGCCCTGGCCGATGTAGCCCAGCACCTCGAGCTCACGGGCGGTCAGCGCGTCCGGCGCCCCGGCCGCGGTGGATACCGGCGCGGTCCGGCGGAGCGACGGCGCCACCACCATGCGGCCCGGCCGGGCACTGCGCAGCAGGTCGACCATCTCGGCGAGCGTGCCCCCCTTGGGGATGAAGGCCGAGGCGCCGGCCTGCGCGGCACGCGCCACCCACTCGGCGTCGGTGTGCGCGGTGACGACGGCGACGGCGGTCGCCGGGCTCGCCTGCCGCAGCCGGCGGGTGGCGGCCAGGCCGTCGGTGCCCGGCATCTGGATGTCCATGACGACGACGTCGGGCCTCAACCGGCCGGCCAGCTCGACCCCCTCGGCCGCGGACGAGGCCGTGCCCAGGCAGCGGAAGCCCGGGACGGCCGCGAGCGCGGCCGTCAGCAGATCGCTGAAGCACTGGTGGTCGTCCACCACCAGCACCGTGGTCTCGTCCCGGACCTCGCTCGGTCGGGGCGCCGTCAGCGCCGCCCCATCAGTGTTGCCACCGTTCGACATCTGTCCCCCCGGAGAACGTCGTGGTGGAGCCACGATAGGCCGGGTGGCGCTGTCAAGCGCGTGAAACGTCAAACCCGTCCGCTGACGGAGCACATTTCTGTGCGACCCAGCCCGCCGCCCGCAGCACCGCGTCGGCCACGGCGCCCCGGGACAGCCCGTCCACCCGCACGTCGGCGTCGGCGACGGCGGCCGCGTCCAGCACGGCGTCCAGCTCGCCCCGCCGGTGCAGGTGCCAGGCGAGCCCCTCCGGGTCGTCGGAGTGCCGCGCCCGCAGCCGGGGTTCGACGACGGCGGCGGCGCCGAGCAGCCGCACCACCTGCAGGGGGACGCCCAGCGCCCCGGCGTAGCGCTCCCGGTCGTCGCGGCTCTCGGCCACGCCGGCCAGCACCAGCCGCACCGCGCCGGCCGCCCGGTAGGCGCGCGCGACCGCCGCCAGGTTCCTCAGCTCGAGGGCGGTGTGGAAGGGGTCGCCGGCCGGGGCCGGCCAGCAGCGGCGCAGCTCGTCGAGGTCGACGACCGCGTGCGGCACCCCCTGCTCCCGCAGCCGGTCCCCCACCGCGTCGGCCGTGGTGGTCTTACCCACCCCGACGGTGCCGGTCAGCAGCAGGGCTCGGCAGGTCATGGCGGCGAGGCTAGGCGACCCGTGTGACCGAGCGCACGCCGACGGTGCGGAATCGGGCCTGGTCCCGCCCGGTTGCCCTGGACATGCCCGCGCTCTTCACCCCCCTGACCCTGCGTGACCTCACGATCCCCAACCGCGTCTGGCTGGCACCGATGTGCCAGTACTCCGTGCTGGCCGAGGACGGCGTGCCCACCGACTGGCACCTCGTTCACCTCGGCTCGCGAGCCCAGGGCGGGTTCGGTCTGATCATCACCGAGGCCACCGCCGTCGTGCCCGAGGGCCGGATCAGCCCGCAGGACACCGGGCTCTGGAACGACGAGCAGCGGGACGCGTGGGCCCCCGTCGTGGACTTCGTGCACGCCCAGGGCTCGACGATCGGCGTGCAGCTGGCGCACGCCGGGCGCAAGGCCTCCACCTACCGCGGCTTCCCGGGCGAGCCCACCGGCACCGTCGCCGAGGACGAGGGCGGCTGGACCTCCGTCGGCCCGGGCACGGACGCGTTCCCCGGCTACTCCGCCCCCCGCGCCCTCACGACCGCGGACCTGCCCGGCGTCGTCACGGCCTTCGCCGACGCCGCCCGCCGGGCCGACGAGGCCGGCTTCGACGTCGTCGAGGTGCACGCGGCCCACGGCTACCTGCTGCACCAGTTCCTCTCGCCGCTGTCCAACACCCGCACCGACGGCTACGGCGGCGGCTTCGCCGGCCGCACCCGGCTGCTGCTCGAGGTCGTCGACGCGGTCCGCGCCGTCTGGCCCGACGGCAAGCCGCTGTTCGTGCGGATCTCCGCCACCGACTGGACCGAGGGCGGCTGGGACGGCGACGACTCGGTCCGGCTCGCCGGGGTGCTCAAGGACCGGGGCGTCGACCTGGTCGACGTCTCCACCGGCGGCAACGTGACCGCCGACATCCCGGTCGGCCCGGGCTACCAGCTGCCGTTCTCCGCGGCCGTCCGCAGCCAGGCGGGCGTCCCGACCGGCGCCGTCGGCCTCATCACCACCCCGCAGCAGGCCGAGGAGGTGCTGGCCTCCGGCCAGGCCGACTCCGTGCTGCTGGCCCGCGCCGCCCTGCGCGAGCCGTCCTGGCCGCTCCGGGCCGCCGCGGAGCTGGGGCTGACCTGGCGCGAGGCGCCCTACCCGGCCGCCTACGCGCGGGGCACGTGGGACGACGTCCGCGCCGCCTGATCGTCGGGTCCAGCAACGCCACAGCTCGCCGGTCCGCTGTCCTCGGCCCACGCCCGGGAGCCTCGTCGCACCGCGCGCGGAGCTGCCGCTCCCCTGAGCCTGTCGAAGGGCCTTCGACAGGCCCAGGCCGCGGTCTGCTCAGAGGCTGACGTCGGCCCGCTGACGGCCGCGGCCGTCGCAGACCGTGCTGCCGTCGCTGAACAGGACGCCGTCGGCGAAGCGGGCCTCGACGGCGCCGCCGCTGAACTGCTCGGTGTAGAGCCGGGCGTACAGCCCGCCGCGGGCCAGCAGCTCGGCGTGGCTGCCCTGCTCCACCAGCACCCCGTCCTCGAGGCCGAAGATGACGTCGGCGTTCTGGATGGTCGAGAGCCGGTGGGCGATGGCGATCGTGGTCCGGCCGCGGGTGGCCCGCTCGAGGGCGTCCTGCACCAGCCGCTCCGTCTCGGTGTCCAGCGCTGAGGTCGCCTCGTCCAGGATCAGCACCCGCGGGTTCATCAGGAACACCCGCGCGATGGCGAGCCGCTGCTTCTCCCCGCCGGAGAGCCGGTAGCCCCGCTCGCCGGTGATGGTCTCGTAGCCGTCGTCGAAGCTCATGATCCGCTCGTGGATGTTGGCGTCGCGCGCCGCCTGGTGGATCTCCGCCTCGGTCGCGTCGGGCCGGGCGTACGCGATGTTGTCGTAGATGGTGCCGTGGAACAGGTACGGCTCCTGGGTGACCATCCCGACGGCCTCGGCCAGGGAGTTCATGGTGGCGTCCCGCACGTCGACGCCGTCCACGAGCACCGCGCCCTCGCTCACGTCGTAGAAGCGCGGCACCAGGTAGGTCATCGTCGTCTTGCCCGACCCGGACGGGCCGACGATCGCGGCCAGCTGCCCGGGCCGGACCGTGAGGCTGAGGTGGCGCAGGGTCCAGCCGTCCCCCGCGGGCCGCTCGGGCTCCACGGGCGCCTCCGGGTCCACGACCGCCTCGGGCCGGGCGAAGCGCGCCGCGCCGGCGCGGCCGCCGGTCAGCTCGCGCGGCTCCGGGTAGCGGAACCAGACGTCGCGGAACTCCACCGAGCCACCCTCCGCGCCCCCGGGCAGGTCGCGGGCCCCGGCCCGTTCCTGGACGGCGGGCACGAGGTCGAGGTACTCGAAGATCCGCCGGAACAGGGCCAGCGAGGTCTGCACGTCCAGCGTCACCCGCATGAGCTGGATGAGCGGCATCTGCAGCCGCGCCTGCAGGGTGGTGAACGCGACGAGGGTGCCGGCGGTCAGCCCGGACCCGCCGCCCAGCCGACCGGTGATCATGAACCCGGCGACCAGGTAGATCAGCGCCGGGGTGATCGCGAAGAAGGTCTGCACCAGCGCGAAGAACGCCCGGCCGGTCATGGCCTGCTCGACCTGCAGCCGCGTCTGCCGCCGGTTCTCCTCGCGGTAGCGGGCCACCTCGGAGTCGGCCCGGTTGAACACCTTGGCCAGCAGGATGCCCGAGACCGAGAGCGACTCCTCCGTGATCGCCGTCATCTCCGACAGCGACTCCTGGGTGCGGCGCGCCAGCCGCTGGCGCCGCCGGCCCACCCGGACCTGGAGGACGACGAACAGCGGCATCAGCACCAGCGTCAGGACCGTCAGCTCCCAGGACAGCAGGACCATCGCGATGAACGCCGAGATGACGGTGACCGAGTTCTGCAGGATCGTCGTCGCGGTGTCGGTCAGCACCGTCCGGACGCCGCTGACGTCGTTGGCCAGCCGGGACTGGATGGCGCCCGTCCTGGTCGCGGTGAAGAAGGCGAGCTCCATCTTCTGCAGGTGGGCGAAGAGGGTGCTGCGGAGGTCGGCCATCGCCGAGTTGCCGATGGTCGCGGTCAGCAGGTTCTGGCCGATGCCGATCAGCGCGCTCAGCACCGGGATCACGCACAGCCCGGCGACCAGCCACGCCAGCAGCCGGAGGTCGGCCGGTCCGCCGTCCACCCGGAAGAGCGCGTCGTCGAAGACGGCCCGGGTGAGGAAGGGGGCGACCGAGGTCAGCACCGCCGCGGTGACCACCGCCACCGCGACCAGCAGCATCTTCGCCTTGTACGGCGCGAGAAGCCCGGCGATCCGGGAGAGCACCCGGTCGTCCGGGGCCGGTGGGGTGGCCGTGGCCGGGGCGGTGGGTGCGGGGGCCGTGGTCACGGGCGGCGTGCCGGAGCGGTGGTGCGACGGGCCTGGTGCCTCATGCGCCGAGCCTAGGTCAGCAGCGCGCACCCCCGGGACGCAGCAACGGCGGGCCGGGTGGCCCGCCGTGCTGCTCCTGCCCGGCGGTCTCCCCTCTCCCCCGATCGGGAGGGAGGACTGCGGCGCGTTGACCGCCGGGTCGGGGGACGGGGTCAGACGAAGTCGACGGCGACGGTCTGGTCGTAGGCGTGCCAGGTCTTGTTGTCGAAGGGGGCGTAGATCGTGCTGGAGACCGTCCCCTTCGTGGTGTCCACGCTGAGCATCCGGACCGGGTTGGTGGTGCCCTCGTGGAAGGTGGTCAGGAAGGAGTAGACCTTGTTGCCGGCCTTGCCGGTGTCGACCCGGGCCTTGGCGGCGTAGCCCACGTGGCCGGAGAAGACCATCTTGATGTTCGGGTACTGGCTGACCAGGTTGTCGAAGACGTACTTGCCGGACGCGTCGCCGTAGCCACCGTTGCTGGTGGAGATGGTGTTGTTCCCGTTGAGGTAGAAGTGCGTGGAGATGATGACGTTGTGGTCGGGGTGGCTGGCCACGACGGAGCGGGCCCAGGCGACGGCGGCCTTGCGGGGCGCGAACTCGAGCGTGAGGACCATGAACTTCTTGCCGCCGGCCTGGTAGGTCGCGTAGACGTTGTCGATCTTGCCGGGCTCGAACGCGCCGGCCACGTTGCCGAAGTCCTCGGCGGAGAAGTAGTGGTTCAGCGTCCGGGTGTCCCGGACCAGCTCCCAGGTCTTCCCCGGCCGGGCGCTGCCGCCGACGCCGGTGGCCATCGAGTCGTGGTTGCCGACGGCGACCGTGTACGGGGTCTGGTTGGCGGTCAGCACGCCCATCCCGACCTTCGCGCGGTCGTACTGCTCGTGGGCGTCGGTGTCCCAGTTCACGAGGTCGCCGGTCTGGGCGACGAAGGCCACCTTCTGGTTGACCAGCCACTGGTTGCGCGCCTTCATCCGGGCGTCACCGGCCTTGAGCACCTCGAGCTGGGTGTCGGGCACGACCGCGAACTGGAACGGACCGGCGGACGCGGCGGGGCTGGAGGGCGTGGGGGTCGGCGTGGGCGTCGGGGCCGGGGTCTCGGGTGCGGCCGGGTCGGCGCCCTTCGTGGCGACGTAGAAGCGGACCCCCTCGAGGGTCCAGCCGGCCTTCGTCATGGTGGCGCTCTCGCCGGTCAGCGTGGCGACCCGGTGCTGGGTGCCCTTCACCAGCCGCGGCATGCCCACCCGGCAGCCGGTCGCGCCGGTCGGCGAGACGTAGAAGCTGGTGCCCTGGTCGACGTAGCCCTTCGCGCTGACGGCGGACCCGATCTCGGTGCTGCTGATGGAGAAGAGGAAGTCCTGGGTCTTGGCGTTGTACAGGCGGTGCACGCCGACCAGGCCGGCGGCCTTGACGGTGGAGCCGTAGAAGACGACGCCGCGGTCGGCGGTGAAGCCGTGCTTCGCCGCCTTGGTGACCTCGCCGGCCCACGGGGTCAGCAGGCTCGAACCGACCTTCGGGTTCACGACCTGGTAGATGGGGTCGTCCAGCGCCGAGCAGGTGGGTGAGGCCGCCGAGGCCGCCTGGACACCGGCGCCGGCCAGCAGGGCGATGCTGGCACCGGCCGCTCCGATGATCTTGATCGACTTCATGGTGCACCTCGGGATCGTTGGAAGGTGGTGGATTTCCTGGTCGAACCCCGAGTGACCACGACCCTAGGAAGGCGCGGGCGGGCACCGCTACGGGCGGGAGCGGAGTCGGGACCTTCGCCTGCGGAACCGCGCGGGGTGTGCCCGAAGGCCCTCCCCGCCCCGGTGACGAAAGGCGTCCGGGGACGGGACTTCGGTCCCGGTGGACGACCCGGGCCCCCTCGACGGGCGTGCCGGGCCGCCGGCGGTCCCCGGGCCTAGGGTGAGCGCGTGAGGTGGTGGTCGCTGGGCGTGCCCGGTCCGTCGCCGCGCCGGCACCGCGCGCGGGCGTCCCGGCTGAGCGGGCCGGAGGTCGGGCTCGTGGCAGACTGTCCACCCAGATCGGGCAGCCGGGAGCCGGCCCCGGACGCCACACGGACCCGGACCGACGGTCGTGACCACGGACGAGCAGGAGTCGGAATGGAGACGGTGCGGCCATGACGGCGCCCACCCGGGACAACGAGACGGAGTTCGAGCCGGTCTACCACCGCTACGGCCCGCACCGTGCCGGGCTGCCCCCGCTCGTCCCGTACTTCCGCGAGCTGTGGCACCGCCGGGAGTTCGCCGCCGAGATGAGCCGCGCCACGATGCGCAGCGCCAACGTCTCCACCTTCTTCGGCCAGGCCTGGCTGGTGCTGAACCCGCTGCTGACGGCGGCCGTCTACTACCTGCTGGTGACGATCATCCGCGGTCGGCACGACCCGGCCTTCTTCACCCACCTCACCCTCGGGCTGTTCGCGTTCAACCTCGTCTCGACCTCGATCACCTCGGGCGCGACGTCGGTCACGACATCGGGCCGGCTGCTGATCAACACCGCCTTCCCCCGCCTGCTGATCCCGCTCTCGGCGGTGCGCACCGCGTTCTTCCGGTTCCTGCCGACGATCCCCGTCTACCTCTTCTTCCACGTGCTCTTCCTCCGCGACCAGTGGAGCTGGCAGATGCTGCTGGGTGGCTACTTCCTGGTGACGATGATCCTGTTCGGGATGGGCATGGCCGCGTTCTTCTCCACGCTGCAGATCTACTTCCGCGACACCTCGAGCTTCCTGCCCTTCTTCGTCCGGCTCTGGATGTACCTGTCGCCCGTGCTCTGGCTCCCGGAGGCGATCTTCAACAGCGACTTCCCGCGCTGGATGCTCACCCTGATCCAGATCAACCCGATGTACTCGATGCTCGGGGGCTACTCCGACGCCATCCAGGAGGGCCGGGTGCCCGACCTGTCGATGTGGGTCACCTCGGCCGTCTGGGCGGTGGCCGTCGCGGTCCTCGGCTTCCTGTTCTTCATCTCGAGGGAGCGTGAGTTCGCTGTCCGCCTCACCTGAGTCCCCCGCCCCCGTCGTCGTGCCGACGGACCCGCCCTACGCCGTCCGGGTGGAGAACCTGTCCATCACCTACCGGACGACCTTCGAGCGGAAGCCCACCCTGAAGCAGGCCCTGGTCCGCTTCGGCCGCGGCCAGCGCGCGGTCCGCGAGGTCGAGGCGATCAAGGACGTCAGCTTCGACGTCCGCACCGGCACCGCGCTGGGCATCATCGGCTCCAACGGCGCCGGCAAGTCGACGCTGATGCGGGCGATGGCCGGCATCCTGCCCCCCACCAGCGGGTCGATCGAGGTGTGGGGCAAGGCCAGCACGCTCCTCGCCCTCGGCGTCGGCTTCAACAAGGACCTGTCGGGCCGGGAGAACATCATCCTGGGCGGTCTCGCCTCCGGGCTGTCCCGCAAGGACGTCGAGGAACGGGCCGACGACGTCGCCGAGTGGACCGAGCTGGGCGAGTTCATCGACATGCCGATGCGCACCTACTCCTCCGGCATGTCCGCCCGCGTCGGCTTCTCCGTGGCCGTGCACATGAAGCCCGACATCCTGATGATCGACGAGGCGCTCTCCACCGGCGACGCGAAGTTCCGCGAGAAGGCCAACGCCAAGATGGCCGAGCTGCGGCAGAGCGCCCGGGCGATGTTCCTGGTCAGCCACGGCCTCGGCTCCATCAAGGAGATGTGCAACGAGGCCATCTGGCTGAACCAGGGCCAGCTGATGATGCGCGGCGAGCCCGAGGAGGTCGTCAACGCCTACATGCGCTTCGTCAAGGTCAAGCGCACGGCCGTCACGGACGAGGACATCTAGCGGGCTCGATCCCCGGGAGGAGCCGCCGACGCTGCCCCCGGCCCACGCCGGAGGCTAGGAGCCCTCTCCGCGGGTGAGCGGAGCGAGCGCCGACGGCGCCGTCAGCTGCAGCAGGTTCCCGCAGGTGTCGTCGATGACGGCGGTGACGACCGGGCCCATCTCCGTGGGTGGCTGGACCACCCGCACGCCGCGCGCCTCGAGCACGGCCACGACGGCCCGCACGTCGTCGACGGCGAAGGAGCCGCTCGGGATGCCGTCCGCCGTCAGCGCGGCCTGGTAGGCCCGGGCCGCCGGGTGGTCGTCGGGCTCCAGCAGCAGCTCGACGCCGTCGGGGTCCTGCGCGCTCACGACGGTCAGCCAGCGGTGCTCGCCCAGCGGGAGGTCGTGCTTGAGCCGGAAGCCCAGCACGTCGGTGTAGAAGGCCCGGGCACGGGCCTGGTCGTCGACGTGGATGCTGGTCAGGACGATCCGCGGGGCGGGTTCGGTGGTCATGGGGTCTCCTCGGTGGGCAGCGGCCAGCGCTCCAGGACGGCGCGCAGGGGTGCGGTGGAGAGCGTGTGCAGCTTGGTCCGCCCGCTCCGCCGCGTCCGCACCAGACCCGCCGCCTCCAGCACCGCGAGGTGCTGGGACACCGCCTGCCGGGACGAGGTGACCTGGTGCACCACGGCCAGCCGGGTGCACAGCTCGAACAGCGACTGGTCGTCGCGCTCGCGCAGCTCGTCGAGCAGGAGACGCCGGGTCGGGTCGGCCAGCGCCCGGTACAGGCCGGCCTCCGCCTCGTCCTCCATCTCCTGCACTATAGGCAAGTCATGGCTTGCCTTTCAAGGGTCAACCCGCGTCGAGCCGCCACTGCAGGAAGTCGGTCAACGAGCCCGACTCCCCGTCACGGCCGCCCTTGCCCACCACCAGCGGCGGCGGGCTGGGCTGCAGCCGCACCCCGGACAGCCGCTCGCGCAGGCCACCGGGCACCGTCAGCACGTAGTAGGAGCCGTCGTCGCCGATGGCCAGGCTGCGGTTCTTGCGCAGGTACCAGCCGGTCTTGTCCGTCCGCACGGACTGCCCCGTGAACAGGACGGCCCGCAGCGGCTCGGGGGCCAGCCCGCGCGCCCGGGCCTCGGTGACGAACGCGTCGACGAGCTTCTGGGCCTGCACCGACTCCCCGCGCTCCTGCGCGGCGGCCAGCTCGGCGCGGCGGGCGGCTTCCTCGGCGCGCGACATGAGGCCAACCTAGCGCCGGCCGGGCCCCGCCGGTCGGCGCGGTGCGGTCCCGGGCCGCCGTCCGGGCTCGATCGGGCCGGCTCGTGCGTTGAGCGACGCGGGACGCCGGCCTGTCGCAGCCCCGTCCCCGGCGGACCCCGCCCGTAGACTGCGCTCACCTTCCAGCCGAGGACCCATCTGCATGCCCGAGACCCCAGCGCCCGCAGGCCCCGACGCGGGGAGCGCGAGCACCCCTGTCCGCACCCGCCGGCGGCGACGCCTCTGGCCACGCCTGCTGGCCGTGGTGGCCGGGGTCGTGGTGCTGGCCCTGGTGGCGGTCGGCGTCTACGCCTGGCGCGTCGACAGCGGCCTGACCAGCAACATCAACCGCGGCATCGACCTGCCGGGTGACGCCCCGTCCGGCGAGTCGGCCCGGCCGAGCGCCGAGCCCGAGACCGGCACCCTGAACTACGTGCTGCTGGGCTCGGACAGCCGCGACCCCGAGGACGAGGGCGACGGCCGCAGCGACTCGATCATGGTCGTCCACCTGAACAAGGAGCGGGACCAGGCCTCGATCATCTCGTTCCCCCGGGACATGTACGTCGACATCCCGGGCCACGGCAAGAGCAAGATCAACGACGCCTACGCGTTCGGCGGCCCGGCCCTCGCCGTCCGGACGCTGGAGCAGCTCACCAACGTGCGGATGGACCACGTCGTCCTCGTCGGGCTCGAGGGGTTCATCGGCCTCACCGAGGACCTCGGGGGCGTCACCGTCACCAACAAGACGGCCTTCAGCTCGCACGGCTTCGACTACCCCAAGGGCAAGGTCACCCTCCAGGGCGAGAAGGCCCTGTGGTTCGTCCGGGAGCGCCACTCGCTGCCGAACGGGGACCTCGACCGGGCCGAGAACCAGCGCAACGTCATCAAGGCCATCGTGGCGAAGGGGCTCAGCGCCGACGTCATCTCCGACCCGGCGCGCTTCACCGGCTTCATCACGAACCTGGCCAAGCACCTCACCGTGGACAACAGCCTCACCGACGCCGAGATCCGCCGGACGGCGCTGTCCCTGCGCCTCCGGGCCCAGGACATCACCCTGCTGCAGGCGCCCC
The DNA here is from genome assembly GCF_900105065.1 of Friedmanniella luteola. NCBI lineage: Bacteria > Bacillati > Actinomycetota > Actinomycetes > Propionibacteriales > Nocardioidaceae > Friedmanniella > Friedmanniella luteola. Next base: position 4,656,983 of record NZ_LT629749.1, on the reverse strand, counting down.
TGAGCGGGTTCGGCACCACCGCCGGCGGCCAGAGCATCGACGTCGTCGACACGACGAAGCTCGCGGAGCTCTCGGAGGCGCTCAAGAAGGACACGATGGAGGCGTACGTCAAGAAGTACCCCGAGGGCTGAGGTGGAGTTCCTCCGCAGCCTGCGGCGCCTGTGGCGGCACCAGCTGTTCCGGAGGCTGCTCGCGGTCCGGGTGGCCACCCAGTCCTGCGACGGCCTGCTGCAGATCGCGCTGGCCTCGTTCGTGCTGTTCTCCCCCGAGCGGCAGCCCGACGCCGCCTCCATCGCCACCGTCCTGGCCATCACCCTGCTGCCGTTCTCGGTGCTCGGCCCCTTCGTCGCGGTGGTGCTGGACCGCTTCTCCCGGCGCCAGGTGCTGGTCGTCGTCGACCTCGGCCGCTCGGTGCTCTGCCTCGGGCTGGCGGCCCTGGTGGCCACCGGGCTGCGGACGCCGGCCGTCGAGGCGGTGTTCTACGGCCTCGTCCTGCTGGCGATGAGCCTCAACCGCTTCCTGCTCGCCGCGCTCTCGGCGTCGCTGCCGCACACCATCGAGCCCGACGAGTACATGGTCGCCAACTCGGTGGTGCCCACGGTCGGGCCGGCCGGGGCACTGGTCGGCGTGGGGGTCGGGACGGGGCTGCGCCTGCTGCTCGGCCAGTCGATGCCCGACTTCACCGCCAACGCGGTGCTCTTCACCGTCGCCGCGGCCGGCTTCGTGCTGAGCGTCAGCCTGGCGCTGCGGATCCCGCGGGACCGGCTGGGTCCCGACGTCGAGGAGCCGACCCGGGCCGGCGACGTCGTCGCCGGTCTGGTCGAGGCGCTCCGGCACCTGCAGCAGCGCCCCGCCGCCGGGATCGGGCTGCTGACCATCGGCGCCCACCGGGTGGTCTACGGGATCGTCACGGTGGCGACGATCCTGGTCTACCGCAACTACTTCCACACCGTCGACGAGGTCGACGCGGCGATCGCGGACCTGGGGCTGCTGGTGGTGGTCACCGGGGCCGGGTTCGTGGTGGCCGCCGCCGTCACCCCGCCCGGGACCGCGCGGCTCGGCGTCCGGCGCTGGCTGGTGGTGAGCCTGGTGGCCTCGGGCGTCCTGCAGGTGCTGCCGGGGGCCATCTACGCGACGGTGCCGCTGCTGGTGGCCGCGTTCCTGCTGGGCGTGACCGCGCAGAACGTCAAGATCTGCGTCGACACCCTCGTCCAGGCCCACGTCGACGACGAGCTCAAGGGCCGCGTCTTCGTGCTCTACGACATGGTCTTCAACATGGCCCTCGTCGTCGCCGCGGTGATCGGCGCGCTGGTGCTGCCGGCCGACGGCAAGTCGGTCCTGGTGCTGGTCGTGCTGGCCGCCTGCTACCTCGTCACCGCCGCCGTCTTCGCCGCCGTGACCCGCGGGCTCGCCATGGACCGCGGCACCGAGTCCCTGCAGGCCCAGCCGGTCTGACCCCGCTGCGGCCGATCGGTCGTCCCGCGCCCGTTGCAACGGGCGCAGGAGCATCAACGGGCCGTACGACGGAAGGCGCGGTGCAACCGGTCGGCCAGCACGATCTCCCGGTCCAGATCGGCCCACGTCCAGCGGACGATCTGCCAGCCCAGGTCACGGAGCGCGTCCTCACGCAGCTTCTCGGCCCACAGCACGTCCTCGGCACGCTGGCCGGGCCGCAGCAGCCGGCCGTACTTCACCCGGCCGTCGAACTCGCCGAGCGTCCGCTGCTCCTCCCAGACGAAGTCGCAGCGCCCGACCAGTGCCCCGTCCGCCGAACGCACCTCGTGCTGCAGCCCCGACGGTGGCAGGCCCAGCCGGTGCAGGACGACCCTGCTCAGCGACTCGCCGGCGCTCTCGCTCCGGCCGTCCAGCGACCGGCAGGCCCGGCGCGCTGCGGCCAGGCCGGGCCGGCCGGCGGAGCTCGCGAGCACCGACTCGACCTCCTCGACCGAGGTCCCAGCCCTCAGGGCGGCGTCCCCGGCAGCGACGGCCGGACCGAGCGGCAAGGTGCGGGCGAGGTCGACCACCGTCCGGGCCGGCGTCGTCACCTGCCAGCCGTCGACGCTGGTCACCTCGTCGTCGGGCAGCGGCGCCGCCCGGAGGTGCACGGCTCCCCGCACCTTGCCACTGGTCACGCTCGACCGGGTGATCTCCACCCGTCCCAGAGCGCCGACGACCGGCAGGCCCAGCACCACCGCTGCGGAGCGATGGCTCAGCACGGAGTCCGGAGCCAGCAGCGGTACGGTGGCGAGCAGCAGCTGGCGGTGCCGGGTCTCGGCATCGGGCTCGAGGTCTGCAGCGGTCCGGTAGGCACCTCGGCGGAGCCGGACCAGCTCACCCGAGCGGACGAGCCGGGCCACCTCCGCAGGAGAGTAGCCGGCCGCGAGCAGGTCACGGGTGAGCACGGGGTGGTCGGACATGGCCCTAGCCGACCAGATCGGGCGCCCGTCGGACCGCCCACGCAAGGGATCTGTGGACAACGCCCGGTCCTGCGGCCGTTCGACGCTCCTGCGCCCGCTGCAACGGGCGCAGCAGCACCCGGGGGCCGCACGAGCTCAGCCCGGCGCCTGCTCCGCCCACCAGGCGCGCAGCGCCTCCTCGGCCCGCTCGGGACCGAGGGGTCCCTCCTCGATCCGCAGCTCCAGCAGGTGACGGTAGGCCTGGCCCACCAGGGGGCCGGGCGGGACGTCGAGCAGCGCCATGATCTGGCGGCCGTCGAGGTCGGGCCGCAGGGACGCCAGCTCCTCCTGCTCGGACAGCACGGCGATGCGGTCCTCGAGGTCGTCGTACGCCGCCCGCAGCCGGGCCGCCTTGGCCTGGTTGCGGGTGGTGCAGTCGGCGCGGGTGAGGATGTGCAGCCGCTCCAGCTGGTCGCCGGCGTCGCGGACGTAGCGGCGGACAGCGGAGTCGGTCCAGCTGCCCTCGCCGTAGCCGTGGAAGCGCAGGTGCAGGAACACCAGCTCGCTGACCGCCTTGACCTCGTCGCTGGAGAAGCGCAGCGCGGTCAGCCGCTTGCGGACCAGCTTCGCGCCGACGACGTCGTGGTGGTGGAAGGAGACCTTGCCGCCCTCCTCGAACTTGCGCGTCGCCGGCTTGCCGACGTCGTGCAGCAGCGCGGCCAGCCGGTTCACCAGGTCGGGCCGCGACGGCAGCCGACCCTCCAGCTCGATCGCCTGCTCCAGCACGGTCAGGCTGTGCTCGTAGACGTCCTTGTGGCGGTGGTGCTCGTCGCGCTCCAGCCGCAGCGCGGGGAGCTCGGGCAGCACCCGGTCGGCCAGCCCGGTCCGGACCAGCAGGTCCAGCCCCGGCCGCGGACGGTCGGTCAGCAGCAGCTTGGTCAGCTCGTCGCGCACCCGCTCGGCGGAGATGATGGCGATCCGGTCCGCCATGGCCGTCATCGCCGCCACCACCTCCGGCGCCGGGGTGAAGCCCAGCTGGGCGGCGAAGCGGGCGGCCCGCATCATCCGCAGCGGGTCGTCGCTGAACGACGCCTCGGGCGTCCCGGGCGTCCGGATCTGCCCGGCGGCCAGGTCGGCGAGCCCGCCGTACGGGTCGACGAAGCGGTTCTCGGGCAGCGCGACCGCCATGGCGTTGACGGTGAAGTCGCGCCGGACGAGGTCGCCGGCGAGGGTGTCCCCGAACTGCACGACCGGCTTCCGGCTGTCCGCGGCGTAGGCGTCGGAGCGGAAGGTGGTGACCTCGACCACCCAGCTGGTGCCCTGGTCCTCGACCTTGCAGCCGATGGTCCCGAACTCCTTGCCGATCGTCCAGACCGCCGGGGAGAAGCGGCGCAGCAGCGCCTCGACGTCGTCGGGCCGCGCCGAGGTGGTGAAGTCGAGGTCGTGGCCGAGGCGGTCCAGCAGGGCGTCGCGGACGCTGCCGCCGACGAGGTACAGCTCGTGCCCGGCCTCGGCGAAGAGCCGGCCGAGCCGGCCGGCGACCGGCGCGATCCGCAGCAGCTCGGCCACCGCGTTGGCCTGGGCCTGGTTCAACGTGGGCGTGGACACGCCGACCCACTCTACCGGCGCGGCCCGGCCACGGCCGCCGTCCCGACGCCCGCCGTCGGGAGCGCAGCGGGCTGCCCGTGCGTTGTCCGGCTCTAGGATGAACCGGTGAGGAGGCAGCGCGCATGAGGGCTCTCCGCGTGCTGCTGGCGCTGCTGGCCGGGTGCGCGGCGCTGCTCGGGCCCCTCGGCCCGGCCCCGTCCGCGGCCGCCGCCGAGCCCGAGGCGCTCGTGCGGATCACGCTCACGGCCATGACGCCCGCGCTCCCGGAACGGGACGGCACCATCACCCTGACCGGGCGGGTGGAGAACGTCACCGACGAGCGGCTGTTCCGCCTGCAGGCCATCTTCTGGCGCGACCAGGCCCCGATCACCGGCGCCGAGGGCGTCGAGCAGGCGCTGGCCTCGGAGTCCAACGTCCCGCTGGGCAACCGCCACACCCCCGTCTACCAGGACCTCTACACCCCCGACGACCCGTACCTCCAGCCCGGCGCGACCGCCGACTTCACCCTGACGGCGCGCGTCGCGGACCTCCAGCTCTCCCCCGCGGACGGCCTCTACCTGATCGGCGTCCACGTGCTGCAGAACGGCAACACCACCGCCGTCGGCCGCACCCGGACCTTCGTCCCCGTGCTGGCCGAGCCCCCGGGCGCGAGCCTGCGGATGACGTCGCTGGTGGTGCTCGGCTCGCGACCGTCCCAGCTCCGCCGCGGGGTGCTGACCGACGACCACCTCGCCGACGAGGTGCGTCCCGGGGGCCGGTTGAGCGCCCTGCTCGCCGCGGCCGACAGCGACGCGGTGAGCTTCGCCGTCGACCCCGCGCTGGTCGAGGAGCTGACCACGATGCGCGCCGGCTACGCCGTCCAGACCGGCGACGGCAGCACGGCCCCGGGCCGCGGCCAGGCCGACGCCGCCGCCTGGCTGCAGCGCTTCAGCCGCGTGCGGGACGACCGCGACGGCTTCCGCCTGCTCTACGGCTCCCCGGACATCGCGGCGCTCGTGCACGACCGGCAGACCCGCGTGCTCGACGCCGCCGCCGCGGCCAGCCGCCGGGTGGAGGCCACCGCCTCGCTCCCGCTGCTGGTGCTGCCCGCCGACGGCCTGGCCGACGAGGCCACCCTGCGTGCGGCCGAGCGGCTGGAGCCGGCCGCCGTCGTCCTCTCCGACCGGTCCGTGACCGACGGCGACGAGCCGCTGCTGGGCGGCGGCGACCGTCCCCCGGTCGTCCGGTTCAGCAGTGCCGCGTCCGGCGGCGGTCCCGGACCCGACCCCCGCAACACCCCTGTCCAGGTGCGCCAGCGGTCGCTGGCCGACACCTGGGTGCAGGCGAGCGAGGCCACCGACGGGGTGACCCGCGGCCGGGTGCGGTTGGTCAGCGCCACCAACCAGGTGCAGGGCGAGGACCCTGGCGTCGCCGCGCCGTGGATCAGGCGGACCACCCTCAGCGACCTGCTCAGCGGCACCCCGGCCCGCTGGGACGGCCGGCTCAGCTACCCGGCCGAGGCACGGGAGGCCGAGCTCACCAGCGGCCAGCTGGCCACCCTGCGGGGCTTCGCGGCCAGCTGGTCGACCTACGCCGAGCTGCTCGTGGACGGTGACGCGGTGGAGATCGCCGGCCAGGCGGCCGTCGCCCGGGCCGCCAGCACGGCCTGGCGGGACGAGGAACGCCTCCGCAGCCCCTGGCTCGAGACCCAGCAGGACGCGCTGGACGCGACGCTGGAGGACCAGCTGCTGATCAGCACCAACCCGAAGGTCAGCACCATCGCCCAGGACGGCGTCGTCTTCCCGATCACCGTCGAGAACCAGCTGCCCGCCGACCCGGACGACCCCGAGGCCGGGGCCGTCCGCCTGCGCCTGGTCTTCGTCTCCGACAACCGGCAACGGCTGCGGATCGCCCCGATCGAGCTGGGCGACGTCCGCGACGGCGTCCGGATGATCCGCGCCGGCGACAGCTACACCGCGAACGCGCAGGTGAGCGCCAAGGCCAACGGCACGGTGCCCGTGCGGGCCCAGCTGCAGACCCTGGACGGCACCCCGGTCGGCCGGCCGCAGCGGATCGACGTCCGCGTCACCCAGAACGGCACCACCGGCTGGGCGATCGCGGCGGCCGCGCTGGTCGTGTTCGCCGGGAGCACGGCGCTGCGGATCCGCCAGGTCAACCGCACCCGGGCCCGGGCGGCCGAGCTGGCCGCCGCCGCGCCCCCGGCCCCCAGCGGGCTGACCTCGGCACCGCCGCCCGAGGCCCCGCCCGCCAGCCGCCCCGACCCGACGGACGCCTGAGATGACCGACACCTCCACCAGCCCCACCTCCACCCCCACGCCGGCCCCGCCGGACCGGGGCGGCGCGGGCCGCACCTCGGCGCTGGTCTCGGCCAGCGCGCTGATGGCGGCCGGCACCCTGCTGTCGCGGCTGCTCGGCTTCGGCCGGCTGATGCTGCTGGTGTACCTGTTCGGCAACGCGACCCGGCAGGCCGACATGTTCACGGTGGCCAACACCGTGCCGAACAGCATGTACATCCTGCTCGCCGGCGGGGTGCTGAACACCGTGCTCGTGCCGCAGATCGTCCGCGCCATCCGGGGCGACGCGGACGGCGGCGAGGCCTACACCAACCGGATCATGACGGCCGGCCTGCTGGGGCTGGGCCTCATCACCGTGCTGCTGACCCTCGCGGTGCCGGCGGTCATCTGGCTCTACTCCGCCGACTCCTGGCGGGCGCCCGGCCTCGCCGCGCAGTACGACTCGATGGTCGTGCTCGGCTACTACTGCATGCCGCAGGTCTTCTTCTACGGCGTGCACGTGCTGGCCGGGCAGGTCCTCAACGCCCGCGACCGCTTCGGCCCGATGATGTGGGCGCCCATCGCCAACAACGTCGTCTCCATCGGCGTGCTCGGCCTGTTCCTCGGGGTCTTCGGCCGCGGTGACACCTCCGCGCCCTTCACCTCCGGCGAGGAGCTGCTGCTGGGCCTCGGCTCGACGCTCGGCATCGCCGTGCAGGCCGCCGTGCTGGTGCCGTTCCTGCGCCGCGCCGGCTACCGGTTCGCCCCCCGCGTCGACTTCCGGGGCGTCGGGCTCGGCAAGACGCTCCGGCTGGCGAAGTGGACGCTGGGCTTCGTCATCGTCACCCAGCTGGCCCTGGTGGTGGTCTCCCGGCTGGCCACGGGGGCGACGGCCGGCGGCGCCGGTGGCGGCATCACGGCCTACTACAACGCCTACGCGGTGTGGATCCTGCCGCACTCCCTCGTCACCGTCTCGCTGGCCACCGCGATGCTGCCGGCCGCCTCCCGGATGGCCGCCGCCGCCGACCTGGACGGGGTGGCCGCCGAGACCGTCCGCGCCGTCCGGCTGGCCCTGACGGTCCTGCTGCCGGCGTCGGTGGCCTTCGGCGTCCTCGGGGTGCCGCTGGCCCAGCTGGCCTTCGGCTTCGGTCGCGGCGCGGGCGACGCCGCCGCCCCGGGCTGGGCCCTGATGACCCTGGCCCTCGGCCTGGTGCCCTTCACGATCCAGTACCTCTGCCTGCGCGCCTTCTACGCCCTCGAGGACACCCGGACGCCGTTCTTCCTGCAGATCGTGATCTCGGCCGCCAACGTGGTGCTCGGGCTGGCCGCGGTCTCGCTGGTCCGCTCCCCGGGCCTGGTGGCCGCCGCCCTCGGCCTCGCCTACTCGCTCTCCTACCTGGTCGGGGTGCTGCTCTCGCTCACCCGGCTGCGGCGCCGGCTGCCCGCGCTCGACCTCTTCAGCCTGGTCCGGCACTGCGTGCGGCTGCTGCTCGCCGTCGCCCCGGCGGCGGTCCTCGCCGTCCTGCTCACCTGGTGGCTGGGCCGCGACGTCGACTCCCAGCCGGGCCGGGCGCTGGTGCTCGCGGCCGCGGGCGTCCCCGCCGTCGTCGTCTTCCTGGTGGCGGCCCGGCTGCTCGGGATCGCCGAGGTCAACGCCCTGGTCACGACCCTGCGCGGCCGCCGGGGCGGACCCGGTCCCGACGCGGCGCCCGAGGAGGCTGCTCACGATCTGGCCACGGCCGGCGATTCGGACACCCTTCTGCGTCCGCCGTCTCCTACCATCGAGCCACCACCCACCGCCGGTCCTGCGTCCCAGCTGCGGCCCGGCACGAGCGAGAACGCTGACTCCATGGCCCACACGGCAGTCGTCCGTAGGCACCCTGGGGGCGAGGCCGATCTGGGGGACGCCTCGACCCAACTGCACCCGACGCATCAGCACGCGACCGACCAGCAGGACGGTGCCGGCGCGGGCCCGCACTGGTCCACCACCACCACGAAGGCGGCGACGCTGCCGGCGGGCACCGTCCTCGGGACCCGCTACCGGCTCGAGGAGCTGCTGGCCGGCTCCGGCCCGGCCATCACCTGGCGGGCCTTCGACCAGGTGCTCTCGCGCTCGGTGCTGGTCCACCTGCTCGCCCCGGGCGACCCCGCCGAGGCGCAGCTGATGGCCGCCGCCCGGCGGGCGTCAGTGGCCACCGACTCCCGTTTCCTGCGGGTGCTCGACGCCGTCCCGGGCGGTTCGGCCGCCGGGCCGGGCGGGGACCCCGAGCTCGGCTCCTACATCGTCTGCGAGTACGCCACCGGCCAGTCGCTGGAGGTGATCCTCAGCCAGGGGCCGCTGTCCGGGCTGGAGGCCGGCTGGGTGGTCCGGGAGGTCGCCGACGCCCTGTCCGGGGTGCACAGCCTCGGGCTGCACCACCGGCGGATCAGCCCGGAGACGGTGATCGTCACCCCGACCGGGAACGTCAAGATCGTCGGCCTGCTCATCGAGGCGGCCCTCCGGCCGGCCGCCACCGAGCCCCTGCACGGCCCCGAGGAGCCCGAGCTGGTCGACGTCACCGACCTGGGCCGGCTGCTCTACGCCGCCCTGGTCTGCCGCTGGCCCGGCGGGCCGGCCTACGGGCTGCCCGACGCACCGACCACCGGACGCCGCTGGCTGACCCCGCGGCAGGTCCGGGCCGGGGTGTCCCCCGCGCTGGACGACGTCTGCGACCAGGTGCTGGGCGACCCGCCCCGGCACCGCGCGGCCCCGGTCACCGACGCGAACGCCCTGGTCAACGCCCTGACGAAGGTGCTGGGCGCCGCCGACGCGTCCGGCGACCTGGAGCGTCGGCTGCGCCAGCCGATCCCCCGGGTCGGCGCCCACCGGCCCAGCCCCTCCGCCCCGGTCTCCACGCTGCTCGACCAGCCGACCGAGCCGACCCCGGTGGTCCACGACGACGGCCCCGACCTCAGCCGGGCCGCCGCCGCCGACGCCGCACCGCTGCGGGTGACCCGGTCGGTGCCGGCCGCACCGGCCCCGGCCTCGGCCTCGGCCAGCACCACCGTCATCCGGACGCCCGTGCCCGACCGGCCGCCGGCCCCGCCGCGCAAGCCGCCGCGGCAGCCGCGGCGCTGGATCGCCCTGCTCGTCGGCCTGGTGGTGCTGCTGTCCGGCGTCGGCCTGGTCGCCGGCCTGGTGCTGAGCGACCAGCTCGGCGCCACCCCCGAGCCCGGCCCCAGCGCGACGCCCGCCCGTCAGCCCGCGCCCACCCCGACCTCGGCGGTGCTGCCCGTGCGCACCGCCCGCGACTTCGACCCCCAGGGCGCCGACGACCAGCGGGAGAACCCGGGCGAGGTGCGGCTGGCCTACGACGGCGACCCGTCGACCCGCTGGCGCACCGTCGCCTACATCGGCAACCCCGAGCTGGGCGGGATCAAGCGCGGCGTCGGCCTGGTGCTGGACCTCGGCTCGGCGCAGCCGGTGGCGTCGGTCAAGGTGACCCTGAGCGGCGACGGCACCGACCTCGACCTCCGGGTCCCCCGCACCGACCCGGCCGGGACCACCCGGCCGCCGCTGGGCTCCGACGCCCAGTGGGACGCCGTGGCCGAGCAGGAGGGGGCGAAGCGGACGGCGACCCTCACCCCCGCCAGGCCGGTGACCACCCGCTTCGTGCTCGTGTACCTGACCTCGCTGCCGAGGGAGGGGGGACGCTACCGCGGCGGCATCAGCGAGGTCGAGGTGCGCCGGTGACCGCTGGTCACCCCCACCTCCCCCGCCCCGTCGTCGGCTCCCCGGTCCGCTGTGCCTCCTGACCACGTCCTGCCCGCCGACCCCGACGACGCCGGCCTGCCCGACGCCGAGCTGCTGCGTCGGCACGTCGCCGGCGACCCGGACGCCTTCGGCACCCTGGTGGGCCGGCACCGGGACCGGCTCTGGGCGGTCGCGCTGCGGACCATGCGCAACCCCGAGGACGCCGCCGACGCGCTGCAGGACGCCTACATCTCCGCCTTCCGCCGGGCCGGCACGTTCCGCGGCGAGTCCCAGGTGACGACCTGGCTGCACCGGGTCGTGGTGAACGCCTGCCTCGACCGGCTGCGCCGGATGCGCACCCGGGCGGCCGACCCGCTGCCGGAGGACCTGGACCGCGCGGGCATGCTGGCCACCGCCCCCGGCGCCGACCCCCTCGAGCAGCAGCAGCAGCGCAGCGACGTCGCGGCCGCCCTCGCCCAGCTCAACCCCGACCAGCGGGCCGCGCTGGTGCTGGTGGACATGCAGGGCTACTCGGTGGAGGAGGCGGCGGGCATCCTGCGCTGCGCCCCCGGCACGGTGAAGAGCCGCTGCGCCCGCGGCCGCGCCCGGCTGGTCCCGCTGCTCGCCGACCTGCAACCGACGGCGGGGAGACGCTGATGGCCCACCCGCTGGAGCTCGCGTACAACTGGCGGACACCGGCCCTGTTCGCCTCCGTCGGCGCCGTCGTCTGCCTGGGCGTCGTGCTGCGCGGGGACGCGGCGGGCAAGGTCGGGGTCGCCGTCGTCCTCGTCGTCCTCTGGGCCGGCTGCCTCACCCTGGTCTGGGCGCGCACGCGCGCCCACCTGGAGGTCGACGGCGCCCGGCTGACCGTCCGCCGCGTCCGCGCGCTGCACACCGTCGACGCCGGCACGGTGGTGGCGGTGCGGCAGCAGGCCTCCGCGTCGGGCCCGGTCTTCGCCCTGGTCTGCCGGGACGCCGACGGCGGCACCCGCCGCGTCGTCGCCCCCGTCGCCCTCCTCCGCGGCGGCACCTCGACCCTCTTCCGCTGGATACTGGCGCACGCCCCGCAGGCCGAGCTCGACCGCGGGTCCCGGCGCACGGTGGAGCAGCTGCAGACGGCGGGGCTGCTCCCGTGACCGCCCGGGGTGCGACACCGCCGGTCGGCCGGTCGGGGGAACCGGGAGGGGGGTGCGGTGCGTCCGAGTCCGGGGCCCCGCCCGGCGTCGCCGCCCCGGACGCCCTCCGCTGGCCCGAGCACCGAAGGACACCCCGTGGCTGACCACCCCTCGATCGACGACCTGGCGGACGCCGCCGAAGGTCTGCTCGACCCCGGGCGCAGCCGCTGGGTCGCCGACCACGTCCCCGGCTGCGCGTCGTGCCAGCGGACGGTCGCGGCGCTGGGCCAGGTCAGCGCGACCCTCGCCGCCGAGCCCGCCCCCACCATGCCGCCGGCCGTCGCCGCCCGGCTGGCCGCCGCGGTCGCCGTGGAGAGCGCGCACCGGGCCGCGGTCCCCGTCCTCGCCCCCCGGACCGTGCGGCCCCAGCCACGGCACAGCCTCGGACGCTTCCTCGACCACGCCCCCCGACCGCCGTGGTGGCGCCGGTGGGTTCCCGCCCTCGGGGTCGTCGTCGCGGCGGGCGCGGTCGGGCTCGGCGGCTACGTGCTCAGCGCTGCCGCGGGGCTCAACGAGCCGCCCGTGGTCGCGGCGGCCGTCAGCACCGACGACCTCGCCAGCGAGGCGCGGGCCCTGCAGAGCGCCCGCGACCTCGACCCGCACCGCTTCTCCCAGGCCTGGTTCTGCGGCCGCTCGGTCACCGACGGCCGGATCACGGGCCTGGTCCGGGCCCGCGTCGACGGCGCCCCGGCCCTGCTGGTCTACACCCGCGAGGACGGCTCCGCCCACGTCACCGTGGTCACCGGCTGCCGGACCCCGGTGCCCTCCTCGACCGCCTCCGCGGTGCTCGGTCGCTGACCCGCGGCCCCGGAATACGGCACACCCCGGCCCCGTTGAGCGGGGGTAGGGTGAGGCCCCGGCGGGCCTCCCGCCCCAGGGTCACCGGCTCCGGCCGGCCCCGGGGACACCCGTCGAGCAGCACAGCTGAGAGGGAAACGAGTGAGCGAGACGTTCGACAAGCAGGTGCGCGACGTGATCGTCGTCGGCAGCGGCCCCTCGGGGTACACCGCCGCGATCTACGCCGCCCGGGCGAACCTGCACCCGCTGGTCTTCGAGGGCTCCGTGACCGCTGGTGGCGCGCTGATGAACACCACCGAGGTCGAGAACTTCCCCGGCTTCCCGAGCGGCATCATGGGCCCGGAGCTGATGGACAACCTGCGCGAGCAGGCCGAGCGGTTCGGCGCCGAGCTGGTCAGCGAGGACATCGTCGCGATGGACCTGACCGGTGAGCTGAAGACCGTCACCGACGGCTACGGGAACACCTTCACCGCCCGTGCCGTGATCCTGGCCATGGGCTCCAGCTACCGCAAGCTCGGGCTGCCCGACGAGGACCGGCTGTCCGGCCACGGCGTCTCCTGGTGCGCGACCTGCGACGGCTTCTTCTTCCGCGACAAGGACATCGCCGTCGTCGGCGGCGGCGACTCCGCCGTCGAGGAGGCCACCTTCCTCACCCGCTTCGCCCGCTCGGTGACCCTGGTGCACCGCCGCGGCGAGCTGCGGGCCAGCAAGATCATGGCCGCCCGCGCCGAGAAGGACCCGAAGATCCGCTTCGCCTGGAACTCCGCGGTCAGCGCGGTCAACGGCGGCCAGTCGGTGGAGTCGGTCACCCTGACCGACAGCCACGACGGCAGCACCCGCGAGCTGCCCGTCTCCGGGCTGTTCATCGCCATCGGCCACGACCCGCGCTCCGAGCTCGTCCGCGGCCAGGTCCAGCTCGACGGCGAGGGCTACGTGATCACCGACGGCAAGTCCACCCGGACCAACCTGCCCGGCGTCTTCGCGGCCGGCGACCTGGTCGACCACACCTACCGGCAGGCCATCACCGCGGCCGGCACCGGCTGCTCCGCGGCCCTGGACGCCGAGCGCTACCTGGCCGACCTCGACGACCTCGGCGACGTCGAGCTGGCCGAGGCGCACAGCGAGCTGATGGGCGCCGGTAGCTGACCTCCCGGCGGGGTGGCGGCTGCCGGCCGCTCACCCGCCGTCCTGTCAGACCCCGCTGGCATCCTCGCCCCCACCCACCCCCCGACCCGCAGGAGCACTCAGATGGGCGCAGTATCCGACGTCACCGACGCCGACTTCGACAAGGTCGTCCTCCACTCCGACAAGCCCGTCGTCGTGGACTACTGGGCCGACTGGTGCGGCCCGTGCAAGCAGGTGGCCCCGATCATCGAGGAGCTCGCCACCCAGCACGGCGACAAGGTGACCTTCGTCAAGATGGACACCAACACCAACCCGGTCACCCCGGCCAACAACCACGTGCTCGGCCTGCCGACGATCCAGGTCTACGTCGGCGGCGAGCTGGTCAAGGCGTTCAAGGGCGCCAAGTCCAAGTCGGTGCTGCTGAAGGCGATCGAGGAGTACCTCTGAGCCGTCGGTGACGGCCCGCTCGACGGCCGCCGTCCGTGCCCTCCCGGGCCGGACGGCGGCCGTCGCCGCGTCCGGACCCGGTCAGAAGTAGTCGCGGCAGAACGGCTTCCGCGACCAGGAGAAGCCGAGGCTGAGCGCGGCGACCGCGCCGGGGGTGCGCTCGTGCAGCAGACCGGCGCGGTGCAGCTCCGCGGCCGGTGTGCCGCCCAGGTAGAGCGTCCCCAGCTCCCGGACGTCCAGCTCGACGTCGGCGGGCGTGTCCACCCGCTGCACCGACGCCCCGTCCGGCCCGCCCTGCAACCGGTAGCTCCCGGCGTTCTGCGGGAGCAGGGCGTCCCGCACGCCGAGCACGAGGTCGACGTCGAGGGCGTAGCGGCGGGCCTCGAGGGCGCGCGCGACGTCGACCACCCGCACGTAGGTGCCGTCGGTGGACGTCGCGCGCACGGACGCCGGGTCCGCCACCAGGTGGCGCAGGGGCTCGTCGAGCGCCGCAGGCCCCTCGAACCGGCGGACGAGGTCCAGGTCCAGGGCGAACCGCCACAGGCGTGCGTAGCCGCGGAGGTCGCTCGCGTCCAGCGCCGCGACCCGGACGGTGTGCCCGGGGCCCGGGTCCGCGGTGCCCGCCGAGCTCAGCCGGAAGGTGAGGTAGCCGTCAGGCCGGCCCCGGGCGTCGAAGTGCAGGGCGTAGCGGGCGGCCGCGCCGCCGTGCCGACGGGACGGGTGGTCGAAGAACACCGCGTCCCACCAGGCGCTCGGACGGTCCAGGGCGCCCGGACGGTCGGGCAGCAGCCGGGCGTGCAGCCCCTCCACCACCCGGCGGCACTCCTCCCGGTCCACCTCCCCCACCGAGCCGGCCCCGAGGTCGACGTCGGACCGGAACGCCGTGTCCAGCGTGGCCCCCTCCAGCTGCACGAGCGGCGTGGCGGGACCGTAGCCGTAGCGGCCGTAGATCGCGCTCTCCGAGGCCCAGAGCAGGGCGACCGGCTCCCCGTGCTCGGCCAGCCCGCGCAGCTGGTGGGACATCATCTGGGTGAGCAGACCCCGGCGGCGGTACCCCGGGTTCACCGTGACGAAGGTGACGGCAGCCGTCGGCACGGTCCCGCCCGGCACGGTCATCACCCGCGTGTAGGACCCGCAGGTGGCCATCCAGCGACCGTCGACCGCGTACCCGAAGCACCGCTCCGGCTCCAGCACCCCCCGGGCCGCCCGCGCGGCGTCGGCGTCGTAGTCCTGGTGGAACCCCCGCGTCGTCGCGGCCAGGAAGTCCTCGGCACCCTCGGCCGGGAGCGGGCTCAGCTCGAGGTGGGCCAGGTGCGGGGCGGTCGCCATGGGCACAGTCTGCCGTGCGGGGCGGGCCGGGCCGGTCAGCGCCGGCGCGGCTCGACCACCGGGACCGCCACGCCGGGCCGCCGGGAGGGCCGGGGGCCGGCCACGGCCGTCAGCGCGCCAGCTCCTCGCCGCGGAGCAGCGGGCGCACGGGCGTGCCCAGCTCGACGGTCCGGCTCACCGTGCACAGCCGGTCGTGGGACATGGCCACCGAGCGGGCCAGCACCGACTCGGCGGCCCGGCCCCCCTCGGTGTCGGGGAAGGTGATCCGGAAGTCCAGCGTGACCCCCGCCAGGTGGTTGCCGTCGGCGTCGCGGACCTTGTCGGCCTCGGCGACGACGTCGAACTGCGCGGGGTCGGACCGCTTGCCGGTGATCGACTCGACGTCGACGGCGCTGCAGCCGGCCAGCGCGACCAGCAGCAGCTCGACGGGGGTGAAGTCCGCGGTGTCGCCGGAGCCGAGGTCCAGCGTCGTGCCCCGGCTGTTGGTGGCCCGCAGCCGCAGGGGTCCCGTCCGGGTCAGGTCGACGCGGCGGTGCGGGTCACGGGTGGCTGGGGTGGGGGACGAGGGCGTCGGGGACGCGGCGGCGGTCACCGGACCACCCTGTCACAGCGCTACCGGGACGGCTCCCGCTCCTCCAGCCCCCAGGGGGAGCCGTACCCCTCCGCCAGCAGCTCGAGGAACGGGACGGCGTCGAATGCCTCCGGACCCAGCACACCGGTGCCCGACCAGGCACCCGTCGCCAGCAGCTCCAGGGCCACCACGGGGTTCACGGCGGTCTGCCAGACCACGCACTGGGCGCCGTACTCACGCATGGTCGTCGCGTTGTCGACGACGTGGTGCAGGTACACCTCCCGGGGCCTGCCGTCCTTGCCGGTCCCGGTCACCCACAGGCCCGCGCAGGTCGAGCCGTGCATCGCGTCGCCCAGGGTCGCCGGGTCGGGGAGGCAGGCGGCGACGACGTCGCGCGGCGAGACGGCGACGCCCTTGACGTCCACCGGCTCCGTGCGGTCCAGCCCCAGCTTGCGAAGCGTCCGCAGCACCTCGATGAACTCCGCACCGAGGCCGTACTTGAACGTCACCCGCCGGGCGTCGAGCCAGCGGGGCATCAGCAGCACCTCCTCGTGCTCGACGTTGACGCACTCGACGGGGCCGATGCCGCCCGGGAAGTCGAACATCTCCGGCTCGCTGAACGGCTCCGTGACGAACCAGCCCCGGTTCTTCTCCCACACCACGGGCGGGTTGAGGCACTCCTCGATGGTGGTCCAGATCGAGAAGGAGGGCGCGAAGTCGTGGCCGTCGACGGTGAGGTTCGAGCCGTCGCGGGTGCCGAGCTCCTCGACCCGGGAGAACAGGTGGTCGCAGGCGTAGCGGGCGAACACGTCGGACAGCCCCGGCTCGACGCCCATCCCCACCAGCGCCAGCCGGCCGGCGGCCTCCCAGGGGGACGCCTCGGCAAACTGCTCGTCGCCGAGCATGACGTGGGTGCGCCGGTAGGGGTCGTCGGGGTCGCGGACCGAGAGCGACATGGCCATGTCGAGGTAGTCGGCGCCGGCCGCGAAGGCCCCCCGGAAGATCGGCATCACGAAGCGGGGGTCGACGGCGTTCATCACGTGCGTGGCGCCGTGCTCCCGGGCCAGGGCCTCGACCGAGGCGGGGTCGGCGGCGTCGACGCGGGCGGCGACGAAGCGGTCGTCGTGGCCCCGCCAGCCGTTCACCGCCGCGACGGTCCGCTCGGCGCGGGCCACGTCGTGGTCGGCGACCACCAGGCGCTCGAAGAACGACCGCCGGACCGCGATCTTGGCGAAGGCGTCCCCGACGCCCCCCGCACCCACCAGGACGATGCGCATGCGCTTCCTCTGCTCGCACCCCTCCGGCGGACGGGTCGTGCTCGCACTCTAGGACCTGTCCCCCGGTCCGTGGCCGATCGCGGGCGAGCGGCGCGGAGCGGTCCGGGCGAGGTCAGGCGGGGGTCGTCGGCAGCGGGTCGGTCGTGTCGCGGTGGGCGTAGGTGGCCGGCTCGGCGGCCGGGGGCTGGCTGACCAGGCCGGTCAGCCGGCTCCAGGCCGCGCCGAGGTCCGGACGCCAGCGCACCGTGGTCTGCAGGTCCATCCGCAGCCGCGGCGTGACGGGGTGCGGCCGGACGACGGTGAAGCCCACGCTCTCCAGCCAGCCCACGGGCAGCATGCAGGACGGGCCCTGGTGGTAGGTGCCCACGGCCTCGAGCGCGCGGATGTCGCGGCGGGCGACCAGGGCGGCCGCCGTCTGCACGAGGTGCCGGCCGACGCCGTGACCGCGGTGCTCCTCGGCCACCCGGACGGAGGTGACGACGGCGGCGTCCGGGCTGACCGGGGTGCTGGCGAACGCCCCGAGCCGGGGGACGTGACCGGCGGGGGCCAGCGTCAGGTGGCCGATGAGCTCGGCGTCGTCGTAGGCGGCGACGCCGCAGTAGCCCCAGTGCCGGGTGACCGCCTGGGCCCACTCGCGCTTGGTGGCGCTGCGGCGCTGGTCGGAGGACGAGGTGGCGAGGTCGGCGAGGCTCGACTCCCAGAAGGTGCAGCCGGCGCACGGCTCGGGCAGCTCGGGGAGGTCGCCCGCGGTCATCGGGCGGTACCGGCGCGCCATCAGGCCGCCCGCGCCCGCGGCCGGGCGAGGCCCAGCCCGAAGCCGACGACCAGGCCCACGACGGCGCCCCCGGTGAGCCAGAGCGACCACCGCACGGGGCGCAGCCACCCACCCGAGGAGGCACTGCGCATGCGCCCATCGTAGGCGGCGGACCCGGGGTTGGCGACGGGCGCCCCGGCGCGGGCCGCCGTGCGCCGTGCGGGTGGGACGGCGTGCGCCGTGCGGGCCGATGAGGCACCCTTGGGGGGTGAGCGTGCCACCTCTCCCCTCGACCGGCCCCGGGGTGACGCACGGACCTGCCGGCGGGGTCGCTCGGCCGGCGCGCCGGGACACCCGGCTGGACCCCTACGTCGACCGCTACGCCGCCCGCACGCACGGCATGACGGCGTCGGCCATCCGGGCCCTCTTCTCGGTGGCCAACCGCCCGGAGGTCGTCTCCCTGGCCGGCGGGATGCCCAACATCGCCGACCTGCCGCTCGACGTCGTCGGCTCCGTCCTCGAGGACCTCGTCACCACGACCGGCATGCGCGCCATGCAGTACGGCTCCGGGCAGGGGGAGCCGATGATCCGCGAGGCGATCTGCGAGGTCATGCGGCTCGAGGGCATCCAGGCCCACCCCGACGACGTCACCGTCACCGTGGGCTCGCAGCAGGGGCTGGACCTGGTCACCCGCATCTTCTGCGACCCCGGCGACGTGGTGCTCTGCGAGGCGCCCAGCTACGTCGGCGCGCTGGGGGTGTTCCGGGCCTTCCAGTGCGACGTCGCCCACGTCGCCATGGACGAGCAGGGGCTGGACCCGCAGGCGCTCCGCGAGGCGGTCGCCGCCCTGCGCGCCGCCGGCCGGACCGTCAAGTTCCTGTACACGATCCCCAACTTCCAGAACCCTGCCGGGGTCACCCAGTCCCTGGAGCGGCGGGCCGAGATCCTCCGGGTGGCCGAGGAGGCGGACCTGCTGGTCGTCGAGGACAACCCGTACGGGCTGCTGGGCTTCGACGGCGAGCCCACGCCCGCCATCCGTGCGCTCGACGAGGACCGCGTCGTCTACCTCGGCTCGTTCTCCAAGACCTTCGCCCCGGGCTTCCGGGTGGGCTGGGTGCTGGCTCCGCACGCCGTCCGGGAGAAGCTGGTGCTGGCGCAGGAGTCGGCCACGCTGTGCCCGCCGGTGTTCTCCCAGTTTGCCATCGCCGCCTACCTGGCCAACCACGACTGGCGCGGCCAGATCAAGGTGTTCCGGGAGATGTACCGCGAGCGTCGCGACGCCCTGCTGGCGGGCCTCGCCGACCACATGCCGGCGGGCATGTCCTGGACGGTCCCCACGGGCGGGTTCTTCGTCTGGGCCACCCTGCCGCCCGGCCTGGACTCCCACGCCATGCTCCCGCGCGCGGTGACGGCCCGGGTGGCCTACGTGCCCGGTACCGCCTTCTACGCCGACGGCTTCGGCAGCCGCTACATGCGGCTCTCCTACTGCTTCCCGACGCCCGAGCGGCTGGTGGAGGGCACCCGTCGGCTCGGCGAGGTGCTGGCGCACGAGGCGAGCATGCTGGCCACCTTCGGCCCCGCGCTCGGCGGTGGCGCCGACCGCCTGCCGATGCCCCCGTACGAGGCGCCCGGCGCCAACCAGGCCTGAGCCGCCACCCCTGGCCGGCCAGGACCCCACGAGACGACCGAGGACGACACCGCGTGAGCACAGCAGAGGCACCCCTGGCCGACCTCCCGGGCACCGTCGTGGTGCTGGCCGGCGGGCTCTCGCACGAGCGCGACGTGTCGCTCCGGTCCGGTCGCCGGGTCGCGCAGGCCCTGCGCTCCCAGGGCGCGGACGTCGTCGAGTCCGACGTCGACTCCGCGCTGGTGCCCCGGTTGACCGAGCTGGCCGACGCCGTCGTCTTCCCCGTCCTGCACGGCGAGGCGGGCGAGGACGGCGCGCTGCGCGAGGTCCTGGCGCTGCTCGGCGTCCCGTTCGTCGGATCGGTCGGCGCCGCGTCCCGGGTCGCCTTCGACAAGTCGATCGCCACCACGGTGGTCGCCGAGGCCGGGCTGCGCACCCCGGCCCAGGTCGCGCTCCCCCACGAGATCTTCCGCGAGCTGGGCGCGGCGGCCCTCGTCGCCGCGCTGGGCCAGCAGATCGGCTTCCCGATGATGGTCAAGCCCTCCCGGGGCGGCTCCGCGCTGGGCTGCAGCAAGGTGTCCCGGGCCGAGGAGCTGCCGGCCGCGATGGTCGGCGCCTACGCCTACGGGGCCGTCGCCGTCGTCGAGGAGTTCGTCGAGGGCACCGAGGTGACGGTGGCCGTCGTCGACCGGGGCGCCGGCCCCACCGCGCTGCCCGCCGTCGAGATCCGCCCCGACTCCGGCGTCTACGACTACACGGCCCGCTACACCGCCGGCGCCACCCGGTTCCTCTGCCCGGCGGAGGTGGAGCCCGAGGTGGCCACCCGCTGCGCCGCGCTGGCCCTGCAGGTGCACGAGGAGCTCGGCCTGCGGGACCTCTCGCGCACCGACCTGATCGTCACGGCCGAGGGCGAGCCGGTCTTCCTCGAGGTGAACGTGGCGCCCGGGATGACCGAGACGTCGGCGGTCCCGCTGGCCATCGAGGCCGCCGGCTGGAGCCTCGGCCGGATGTGCGCCGACCTGGTGCGGACCGCCGCGGCCCGCGGGGCCACGTCCGGGGCGGCCGGGCCGCGGGTGCCGGCGTGAGCACGGAGGGCCTGCGGCCGTGCGCCTGATCCGCCTCCGGCAGGCCCTGATCGTCCTGGTCGGGCTGGGCGTGGCCGCGGTCATGGTGGTGCTCGGGCTCTGGCAGCTCGACGTCTACCACAGCCAGGGCCGGGCGGAGGCGGACCGGCGGGCCGCGGAGCCGGCCGTGGAGGTCGGCGCCGTCGCGCGGGCCGGGCAGCCCGTCCCCGACGGCTACGGCCGGACCGTCCGCTTCCGGGGCGCCTACCTCGCCGACACCCAGGCGCTGGTCCCCGTCGAGGACCGGCCCGGCTCCTACCGGGTGGTGGCCGCGCTCCGGCTCGACAACGGCGACGTCCTGCCCGTGGTCCGCGGGGTCACCGACGCGCCGAGCGCCCCGCCGACCCCCCCGGGGGTCCAGGCCGCGACCGGCTTGCTGCTGCCGTCCGAGGAGGCCCCGGCCGGTGCGCTCCCGGCGGGGCAGATCAGCTCGGTCCGGCTGCCCACGCTGGCCCAGACCTGGCCGGGTCCGCTGGTGGGCGGCTTCGTGACCCTCAGCGCGGCGGAGTCGGCCGCGCAGGGGTTGCAGCCCGCCGCGGTGGTGCTGCCCGAGGGCAGCGGCCGGCTGCGCAACGGCGCCTACGCCCTGCAGTGGTGGGCGTTCGCCGCCTTCGCCGTCGGGCTCGCCGTCCGGATGGCGCGGGACCAGGAGCTGGGTGGCGTCGGGGTGGCCGATCTCACGCCCGAGGAGCCGGCCCGCGCCACGTAGGCTCGGCCCATGCGCAACGCCCTCCTCCGCTACCGGGTGATGGCCTACCTCGTGGGCACCCTGCTGATCGTCCTCACCCTGGTCGGGCTGCCGCTCAAGTACTGGTACGGCGACGACCGCGTGGTCACGTGGACGGCCATCCCGCACGGCTGGCTGTACATGATCCTCATCATCACCGCCGTCGACCTCGGCCGCCGGGCGGGCTGGTCGTGGCGGCGCCTGCTGCTGATCGCCCTCGCCGGCACGGTGCCCTTCCTCTCCTTCGTGGCGGAGCGGTCCGCGACCCAGGACGTGCGGGCCAAGCTGGCCGCCGAGGAGGACCCGACGGTCCCGGCGGTCTCCGCGGTCGACCGGCCGGTGGCACCATCGGCTGAACAATAGATCTACATGTCGACTTGTTGATTCTGACCGGCCATCGCGTCGACGATGCGCTGGAGGTCGTCCGCCGTGGCGAAGTCCACGACGATCCGGCCCTTCGACCGGCCCATCTCGACCCGCACCCGCGTGTCCAGCCGGTCGGAGAGCCGGCTGGCCAGCTCGGTCGCGAGCGCCGGCGCCTCCCGTCGCTCCCGCCGACGCGGCGCGTCGTCCGACCCCGTCTCCCCCAGGGCCACCAGCTCCTCCACGGCGCGCACCGACAAGCCCTCGGCGACGACGCGCTGAGCCAGCCGCTCCTGCCCGGCCGGGTCCGGCACGGCCAGCAGCGCCCGGGCGTGCCCGGCGCTCAGCACGCCGGCCGCCACTCGGCGCTGGACGGTCGGCGGCAGCCGGAGCAGCCGGATGGTGTTGGAGATCTGCGGCCGTGACCGCTTGATGCGGGTCGCCAGCTCGTCCTGGGTGCAGCCGAAGTCCTCGAGCATCTGCTGGTACGCGGCGGCCTCCTCCAGCGGGTTCAGCTGAGCCCGGTGCAGGTTCTCCAGCAGCGCGTCCCGCAGCAGGTCGTGGTCCTCGGTGCGCCGGACGATGGCGGGGATCTGGCTCAGGCCGGCAGCCTGGGAGGCACGCCAGCGTCGCTCCCCCATCACCAGCTCGAAGCGCTCGCCGCCCACGGGGCGGACCACGACCGGCTGCAGCAGGCCCACCTCCCGGATGGATCCCGTCAGCTCCTCCAGGGCCTCCTCGTCGAAGACGGTGCGGGGCTGCCGGGGGTTGGCCGTGATCGTGGCGATGTCGAGCTCGGCGAAGTACGACCCCTCCGGCACCGGGTGCGGGGGCGGCACGACCGACCGGGCCGCGGCGTCGTCACCGGGCCCCGCGGCCGGCCCCGCCGGTGCCTCGGTCGGCTCGGTGCGCTGGAAGAGCTCGCCGAGGCCGCGGCCCAGGCCTCCTCGACGGTCGGTTGCGGTGCTCATCGGTTCTCCTGGGTGGTCGGGGCGGCGCCGCGCAGGGCGATCTCCTGCGCAGCCTTGAGGTAGGACACGGCGCCCGCGGAGTCCGGGTGGTAGGTGAGGACCGTCTGCCCGTAGCTGGGCGCCTCCGAGATCCGCACCGACCGCGGGATGACGCTGGGCAGCGTCTCGGCGGCGAAGTGGGTCCGCACCTCCTGGGCGACCTGCGCCGCCAGGCGGGTCCGGGCGTCGAACATGGTCAGCACGACGGTCGTCAGCCGCAGGTCCTGGTTCAGCTCGCCGGTCACCAGGTTGATCGTCCGCATGAGCTGCGAGACGCCTTCCAGCGCGTAGTACTCGCACTGGATGGGGATGAGGATCTCGTTCGCCGCGACGAGGGCGTTGAGGGTGAGCAGGCCGAGCGACGGCGGGCAGTCGATGAAGACGTAGTCGGTCGGGTGCCCGGCCAGGTAGGTGCGGAGGGCCCGGAGCAGGCGGTTCTCGCGCGCGACCACCGAGACGAGCTCGATCTCCGCGGCGGCCAGGTCGATGGACGCCGGCAGCACCTGCAGCCCGGGCGCCTCGGGCGAGGGGACGACGTGCTCGGCGATCGCCGAGCCGCCGATCAGCACCTCGTAGGTCCCGGGCGTGCCGGGGGAGTGCTCGACCCCCAGCGCGGTCGACGCGTTGCCCTGCGGGTCCAGGTCGATCACCAGCACCGAGAGCCCACCGAGCGCCAGCGCGGCAGCCAGGTTCACCGAGGTGGTCGTCTTGCCGACCCCACCCTTCTGGTTGGCCACCACGAACACGCGGGGTGCGGCGGGGGCGGGGAGGCTGGCCACGGCGCGTGTTCCACGTGGAACACCGGCGGGTGACGGCTCCGCGACCGGCGGCAGGCCCTCCTCCGCCTCGTCGAACTTGGCGCGGCGCGGGCCCGGGGGGCGGACGAACGCTTTGGTGGACGCGTCGGCCCTCAGGACCGAGGAGCCGCTGGGGCCGGGCTGAGCCGGCGGCGGCGGCTCCGGCTGCGACTGCGGTTGGTCGTCCGGTTCTCCCGGCGGTTCTGGGTCGACCCTGAGGTCCGGCTCGACGGGTCCGGCCGGTTCGCCGTGCGACGGCGAGGGAGCGGGATCCTCCACCAGCGGCTGGGCGGGCGTGCCCTCCACCGGCCCGGGCTGGCCACCGTCCACCGTGCGGACCTCCCACGGCCAGGTGAGTGTTTCACGTGGAACACGCGGCCACCCGACGTGCGGGTCGGGCACGACCTGCTGGGGCCACCCGAGTCCCGGGACCACGTCGTGCTCGCGTACTGGACCGACCGTCATGCTCTCCCCTGTCCGGATTCGACGACTCACGGTACAAGGCCCGGGCCGGGCTCCCGCACTCCGCCACGCTCCGGGCCGTCGTCACCACCCGACTCACGACCGAGCAGCACCCCGGTCAGCCGGCAGCGGTCAGCGGGAGGACCGCACCCGCACGACCGACGTCGGCTCGACCGCAGGGTGGGCTCGTACGGTGAGGACCTCACCCACGAGGCCCCGGCGCTCGAGGTCACGCCGTGCCGCGGCCAGCTCGTCCGGCGCGGTGCGCCCCTTGAGCGCGACGATGACGCCGTCCGGCTGGCGCAGGGGGTCGCACCAGGAGATCAGGCGGGGGAGAGGAGCGAGGGCCCGGGAGAGCACCACGTCGTAGCGGCCGTTGTGGTCCTCGGCCCGGGAGCGCACCACCTCGACGCGGTCGCCCAGGCCGAGCTCTTCGACGGCCTGCTCCAGGAAGGTCGCCCGGCGCAGCAGCGGCTCGACGAGCACCACGCGCAGGTCCGGCCGCAGCAGGGCCAGCGGGATGCCGGGCAGCCCGGCGCCGCTGCCCACGTCAGCGACGGTGGCGCCCTCGGGCAGCAGCTCCGCCGGGGCGACGCTGTTGAGGACGTGCCGGTCCCAGAGCCGGTCGCTCTCCCGCGGACCGATCAGACCCCAGTCGATGCCCCGCGTCGCCAATATATCGACATATCGACTAGCCGACTCGTAGCGTGTGCCGAAGACCTCCTCCTGGATCCCGCTCACCCGAGCGAGCTCATGACGTGCTTCACCCGCGTGTAGTCCTCGAGGCCGTAGCCCGAGAGGTCCTTGCCGTGGCCCGACGCCCCGAAGCCGCCGTGCGGCATCTCCGCGACCAGCGGGATGTGGGTGTTGACCCAGACGCAGCCGAAGTCGAGGTCCCGGGACATCCGCAGAGCCGTCGCGTGGTCGCGGGTCCAGACGCTGGAGGACAGCCCGTAGGGCACGCCGTTGGCCTTGGCCAGGGCGTCCGCCTCGTCGGAGAAGCCCTGGACGGTGATCACCGGCCCGAACACCTCCTGCTGGACGATCTCGTCGTCCTGCTCCAGCCCCGTGATGACCGTGGGCTGGAAGTAGAAGCCCTCGGTCCCGTGCTGCCGGCCCCCGGTGCGCACGGTGGCGCTCGCCGGGATCCCGTCCACCAGGGCCTGCACCTTGGCGAGGTGGCCCGCGTTGTTGAGCGGGCCGTAGGCGGCGTCGTCGTCGTCGTGACCGCCCGGGCGGGTCTGCTCCGCCTGCGCCACCAGGGCGTCGACGAAGGCGTCGTGCACGGTGTCGGCCACGAGGACGCGGGTGGCGGCCGTGCAGTCCTGCCCGGCGTTGAAGAAGGCGGCGGTCGCGATGCCCTCGGCGGCGGCCTCCAGGTCGGCGTCGGCGAAGACCACCACCGGCGCGTTCCCGCCCAGCTCGAGGTGCGCCCGCTTGAGCCCCTGGGCCGCCGACACGGCGACCGCGATGCCGGCCCGCACCGAGCCGGTGATGGCCACGAGCGCGGGCACCGGGTGCTCGACGAGGGTGCGACCCGTCGCCCCGTCGCCGTTGACCACGTTGAGGACACCGGGCGGGAGGATCTCCCCGGCCAGCTCCGCGAGCCGGACGGTCGACTCGGGCGTGGTGTCGCTGGGCTTGAGCACCACGGTGTTGCCGGCGGCCAGCGCGGGGCCGATCTTCCACAGCGCCATCATCAGCGGGTAGTTCCAGGGGGTCACCTGGGCGACGACGCCGATCGGCTCCCGTCGGACGCTGGAGGAGAGCCCTTCGAGGTACTCCCCGGTGGCCTTGCCCTCGAGGGTGCGGGCGGCGCCCGCGAAGAAGCGCAGCTGGTCGGCCCCGACGGCCACCTCCTCCGAGGCGATCAGGGACCGGATCTGGCCCGTGTTCCGGCTCTGGAGCTCCACCAGCTCGTCGCTGTGCGCCTCCAGCGCGTCCGCCAGCGCGAGCAGGGCCGCCTGCCGCTGCGACGGGGTGGTCCGGCGCCAGGTCACGAAGGCCCGTTCGGCCGCCCGGACCGCCGCGTCCACCTCCTCGGGGGTGGACTTCGGTGACCGCCCGGTGACCTGACCGGTCGTCGGGTCGACCAGCTCGGTGAACTCGGTGGCGTCGGAGTCGACGAGCTTCCCGTCCACGTAGTTCTGCACGGTGCGCGGGACGTCGAGGGGCGGGGTGGCGGTCATGAGGTGGTCTCCTGGTCGAGGACGCGGGCCACCGGGCGGTCGCCGCTCTCGGCGAGCACGGCGGCGAGGACGTCCAGGGCTTCGGTGAGCAGCTCGTCGGTGATGGCGAGCGGGGGGAGCAGGCGGAGCACGTTGCCGTAGGTGCCGCAGGTCAGGACGATGACGCCCTGCCGGTGCGCGGCGGTGGCGACCGCCTGGGTCAGCAGCGGGTCCGGCTCGGTGCCGCCGGGCCGCACCAGCTCGACGGCGACCATCGCGCCGCGTCCGCGGACGTCCCCGATCCGGTCGTCCTCGGCCTGCAACCGTTGGAGCCGGGGGAGCAGCACCCCCTCGATCTCCGCCGCACGCTCCAGCAGGCGTTCCTCCGTGATCGTCTCGATCACCGCGAGCGCGGCGGCGCAGGCGAGCGGGTTGCCCCCGTAGGTGCCGCCGAGCCCGCCCCGGTGGGCGGCGTCCATGATCGCGGCCCGGCCCGTGACCGCCGAGAGCGGCAGCCCACCGGCCAGGCCCTTGGCGGCCACCACGAGGTCGGGCACCACCCCGAAGTGCTCGGAGGCGAACCACGCGCCGGTGCGGGCGAGACCCGACTGCACCTCGTCGGCGATGAACACGACGTCGTGCTCCCGGCACCACGCCGCCAGCGCCGGCAGGAAGCCGTCGGCGGGGACGATGAACCCGCCCTCGCCCTGGATCGGCTCGATCAGCACCGCCGCCAGGTTGGCGGCCCCCACCTGCTTCTCGATGATGTCGATCGCCCGCCGGGCGGCGGCCGCGCCGTCCAGGCCCGCCTCGTCGCGGTAGGGGTAGGAGAGCGGCGCCCGGTACACCTCGGGCGCGAAGGGGCCGAACCCGCTCTTGTAGGGCATCGACTTGGCCGTCAGGGCCATCGTGAGGTTGGTCCGGCCGTGGTAGGCGTGGTCGAAGGCGACCACGGCCGACCGGCCGGTGTGGGCACGGGCGATCTTCACCGCGTTCTCCACCGCCTCGGCCCCGGAGTTGAACAGGGCCGTCCGCTTCTCGTGGTCCCCGGGGGTCAGCCGGTTGAGCGCCTCGGCCACCTCCACGTACCCCGCGTACGGGGTGACCATGAAGCAGGTGTGGGTGAACGCCTCCACCTGGCGCTGCACCGCGTCGACCACGCGGGGTGCGCTGCTGCCCACCGTCGTGACCGCGATGCCGGAGCCGAGGTCGATGAAGGAGTTGCCGTCGACGTCGACGACCACGCCGCCGCCCGCCTGCGCGGCGAACACCGGCATCGTGGTGGAGACCCCGGCGGCGACGGCGGCCGCGCTCCGCGCCATCAGCTCACGCGACCGGGGCCCGGGGACGTCGGTGATCAGCAGGCGACGCTGCTCCAGGGGTGGCGGCACGGGGCCATTCTGCACCTGAACGGCCGGTGCGCCGGCCCCCCGACGCAGAACCCCGCCCGGACCAGGTCCGGACGGGGTCCTCGCGATCGCGGCTGCGGGTCAGGCGGGCAGGACGACGACGTGCCGGCGCGGCTCCTCGCCCTCGGACTCGCTGCTCAGGCCCGCGGCGGCCACCGCGTCGTGCACGATCTTGCGCTCGAACGGGTTCATCGGCTGCAGCGGCACCCGCTCGCCGGAGGTGCGCGCCTCCTCGATCGCGTCCGCGGCCAGGGCGGACAGCTCGGTGCGCCGACGCTCGCGGTAGCCCGCCACGTCCAGCATCAGCCGGCTGCGGTCGCCCGTGTCGGTCATCACCGCGAGCCGGGTGAGCTCCTGCAGCGCGTCGAGCACCTCCCCGTTGGCCCCGACCAGCACCTGCGACTCGCTGACGATGGACACGTGGGCCCGGTCGCCCTCGATGTAGGTGTCGATGTCGCCGTCCAGGTCGGCGATGTCGAGCAGCTCCTCCAGGTAGTCCGCGGCGATCTCGGCCTCGGTGTCCAGGGGGTTGTCCGACGCGGCCTCGTCCTCGTCGGCCTCGTCCTCGTCGGCCTCGTCCTCGTCGGCCTCGTCCTCGTCGGCCTCGTCCTCCTCGGCCGCGACCGGGGTCACCACGGGCTCGGCCGGTGCATCCGTCGGGGCGTCGTCGGCCACCACGGTGCTCGCCGCGCCGGCCTCGGTCACGCCCTCCTCGGCGCCCGCGGCCTCGGTGCTGGGGTCACGTTCGTCGTTCACAGGTCCTCCTCGCCGAGCGCGTTCCGCGGCTCGTCATTGGTTCCCGGCCGACGGACGGCTCGGGGAAGTCGGGGGCGCCCGGGGCGCCGGCGCTGCGTCAGACCCGGCGCTGCGAGCGCGTCTGCTTGCGGGGCTGCTGCCGGATCACCTTGGAGACGCTGGTGCCGGCCGCCTCGGCCTCCACCTCCAGGTCGGAGACGATCGCCTCGTGGAGGTCCTTGCCCTTGGCCCGGCGGCGCTCTTCCCAGGCGTCGTACGCCGGGGTCCCGGGTGCGGGGTTGCGGCGGATGACGTAGAACTGCTGGCCCATCGTCCACAGGTTGGAGGCGAACCAGTAGATCAGCACGCCGACCGGGAAGTTGATGCCACCGATCGCGAAGATCAGCGGGAACAGGTACAGCATGATCTTCTGCTGCTGGGCGAACGGGCCGGTCAGCGCGTCGGCCGGCATGTTCTTGCGCATCAGCTGCAGCTGGGTGATGAACAGCGTCGCCGTCATCGCGATGATGAGCACCAGCGTGACGATGTGCACGCTCGTGATGCCGTTCGCGAAACCGACCTTCATGAACGTGTCGGAGATGCGGGCCCCGAGCAGGGTCGCCTGGTTCAGCGAGAGCAGCAGGTCGGGGTTGACCACCAGCCAGTGGCCGCGCGCGATGGGCAGACCCGTCGAGGGGTCGATGCGGGCGGCGCCGTCGAGCACGCGGAACAGCGCGATGAAGATGGGCGACTGCAGCAGCAGCGGCAGGCAGGAGGCCAACGGGTTGGCGTTGTTCTCCTTGTAGAGCTTCATCGTCTCTTGACCGAGCTTCTCCCGGTCGTGGCCGTACTTCTTCTGCAGCTCGCGCACCTTGGGCTGCAGCAGCTGCATGGCGCGCGACGACTTGATCTGCTTCACGAACAGCGGGATCAGGGCCACGCGGATGACGATGGTGAGGCTGACGATGGACAGCGCCCACGTCCAGCCGGAGTCGGCGCCCAGCAGCGGCGCCCACAGGGAGTGGAAGAGCACCAGGATGCCCGACACCACCCAGTACAGCGGCGTCATGATGGCGCTGCCGATGGCGATGAAGGGGTCCCAGATGCTCAGCGGGAGCATCAGCGGAAGAAGGTCCATCAGTTCACACCTCGTCGTGACGCGATCTCCGCGTCGTGGTCGTGGGCTTGCGGGTCATGCCCTGCTCGTGCGTGGTGCGGTCCGGGGTGCTCGTGGAGTGCGCCTGCCCCCAGTGTTCCTGCTGCGCGGGCCTGCTCACGCTCTTCCTCGGCGAACTCGGGCGTGCCGGGCACCGGGTCGTAGCCGCCGGACGCCCACGGGTGGCAGCGCAGCAGCCGGCGCCCGGCGAGCCAGCTGCCCTTGACCGCCCCGTGCACGCCGACCGCACGCAGGGCGTAGGCCGAGCAGCTGGGGTGGTACCGGCAGACGTCCCCGTAGAGCGGGCTGATGACCAGCCGGTAGACCTTGAGCAGCCCGATCAGCAGGTACTTCACGAGCGGTCGCCCAACCTGCGGAGCGCCGCGGTCCACGCCGACGCCAGGTCCTGACCGAGACCCGTCCCCGCGCTGCCCGCCGGGGGCAGGGCACGGACCACCACGTCGGTGCCGGCCGGGGTGCGACCGATCTCCGCCGCCGCCAGGTGCCGCAGGCGACGCTTGACGCGGTTGCGGGTCACCGCGTTCCCGACCGCCTTCGAGACCACCATCCCGACCCGCACGCCGTCAGACCCCGAGGGGCCGACGTGCACCACCAGCGTGGGTCGTCCGACACGGACGCCCCGCCGGATGGTCGAGCGGAAGTCCCCCGAGGCGTTCAGCCGGGACCCGCGCGGCAGCACCGCTGACGCTCAGCCGCAGGCTCAGGCCGACAGCTCGTTGCGACCCTTGCGGCGACGAGCCGCCAGGATCGCGCGACCTGCGCGGGTGGCCATGCGGTGACGGAAGCCGTGGGTACGGCTGCGACGCCGGAGGCTGGGCTGGAAAGTGCGCTTGCTCACGGGAGAGCTCCCTAGATCTTCGAAGGCGTTCGGTTGACTCTGGTGCTGCTCCACGAGGTGACGCGGGCGCAGCCGACAGCGGTCGCTGGTGCACAGCGACCTGCCAACGGTACGGGGGCGTACCGGAGGGGTCAAACCAGCGGTGTCCCACGCCCGTCGGAGACGTGTGCACCAGAGTACGTGGGCCCGTCCAGCCGACACGCCGACCGCCGGCGCGAATGTTGCCGATCCGCTTGCGCCGGTCCGGACGGGTTGCTAGCGTCCCGCAGGCCACGAGGTTCCACGGGTGGCCCGACGAGCATCTGAGACGACTGATCTGAGCCAGGCTGCCGCTGCCGACCCCCGGGGTCGCGCGGCCCGGCCCGGCCTCTCGTCCACCACTTTCTGCACAAGGTGTGGATAACTATGTGGAATGGCTAAGGTGTAGCCATACCCCCGAACCGCAAGACACGCCGTGCCGCGTGGTCAGCGGGCCTTCCCGGCCCGTCGTCCACAGCGCCGGTTGGCCTGCACGAGACGCAGCGGAGAACGAGTGAGCGAACCTGCTGACGGCGCAGACGACGAGACCCGCAGGGCCTGGGAGCACATCTACTCCTCCGCGCCCCCCGAGCTCCGGCGCTGGCTGGGCACCGGGAAGCCGGTGGCTCTGCACCAGGACCTGATGATGGTCGCGGTGGCCAGCAACTTCACCCGCAACCTCCTCGAGGGCCGCTTCCGCGGTGTGATCGAGACCGAGCTGCACACCTTCTTCGCCCGTCCGGTCCAGCTCGCGGTCATCGTCGACGAGACCCTGGTCCCGGCCGACGAGTCGTCCGACGAGCCGACCGGGGAGTTCGAGCGTCGGGACGGCTTCGCGGCCCCGGGCGAGGGCGGCCACCCCCCGCTGAGTCGGGACGAGTTCGCCCGCACCGACCACTACGAGAGCCCGGACTTCCGCTCGCCCCCGGAGTTCGACGCGGACGGGTACGACCAGCACGGCCGCGACCGCAACGGCTTCGAGCCGGGGGAGTTCGGGGCCAGCAGCTTCCGGACCGGGGACGCCGGCCCGCACCTGCCGCCGGGCGCACCCGTCGACGGCTTCGCCGCCCACAGCGGTGACCCCAACCGGCCTCGGCGCGAGACCGACGCGCGCCTCAACCCGAAGTACTCCTTCGAGACCTTCGTCATCGGCAGCTCCAACCGCTTCGCCCACGCCGCTGCGATCGCCGTCGCCGAGAACCCGGGCAAGTCCTACAACCCGCTGACCATCTACGGGGAGTCCGGGCTGGGCAAGACCCACCTGCTGCACGCGCTCGGTCACTACGTGCGCAACTACTTCGACCGGGTCCGCGTCCGCTACGTCTCCACCGAAGAGCTGACCAACGACTTCATCAACGCGATCAGCCAGAACAAGGGTGCCGAGTTCCGCCGTCGTTACCGCGACATCGACGTGCTGCTCATCGACGACATCCAGTTCCTGGAGGGCAAGGAGCAGACGCAGGAGGAGTTCTTCCACACCTTCAACACGCTGCACAACGCCCAGAAGCAGATCGTCATGACCTCGGACCGGCCGCCGAAGCTGCTGGAGAACCTCGAGCCCCGGCTCCGCAGCCGGTTCGGCTGGGGACTCATCACCGACGTCCAGCCGCCCGACCTCGAGACCCGGATCGCCATCCTGCGGAAGAAGGCCGCGCAGGAGCGGCTCACCGCCGGCCCCGACGTGCTGGAGTTCATCGCCAGCAAGATCCAGACCAACATCCGCGAGCTCGAGGGGGCGCTGATCCGCGTCACCGCCTTCGCCAGCCTCAACCGGCAGCAGGTCGACATGAGCCTGGCCGAGGTCGTCCTCAAGGACCTCATCCCCGAGGGCGGGGAGACCCAGATCAACACCGGCATGATCATGGCCCAGACCGCCGCCTACTTCGGCCTGACGATCGACGACCTCTGCGGGCAGAGCCGCACCCACGTCCTGGTCACGGCCCGGCAGATCGCCATGTACCTCGTGCGCGAGCTCACCGACCTGTCGCTGCCCAAGATCGGCCAGCAGTTCGGCGGCCGCGACCACACCACCGTGATGCACGCGGACCGGAAGATCCGCACGCTCATGGGCGAGCGCCGCAGCGTGTTCAACCAGGTCACCGAGCTCACGAACCGGATCAAGCAGCAGGCGTCGCAGCGCTGATCCCCCGCCTCGCCTGAGCGCTCCTCCGCTCCCTGAGCTCGTCGCCGTGCCCTGAGCTCGTCGAAGGGTCGCTGCGGTCGGACCCGGGCAGGGTGGGATCCTGGGCGCCGGGCAACCTCCGCCCGCGCCGGCTGTCCGCGTGCTCGGCCGGCCGTGCGCGTGCTCCTCCCGCCAGGCCCGTCCCCGTCCGGCGCCTCGGTTCCCTCCGTGTCCTCGATCGGACGCCCAGCTCCCCGTTCCCCGACCTCGTCGAAGGGCGCGGAGAAGAGGGTCCAGCACCCTCCTCGAGGTCTTCTTCCCCCGGTGTCACGTTCCGATGTCGAGACGTGCACAGCTGGGGAGAACCTTGTGGACAACTGTGGACGTCGCGGGGGACGGCGGGGATGGTGGTGTGGGGGTCACCCGGAGGGCTGCTGCTCGTCCGCAAATACTCCCCGTGTGGTTTCGAGTGCTCCACAGCCCGGCCGCGTGTCTTTTGTCATTCCCACGGGGGGCGATGGCGGTTGTCCACAGGATCCACACCACCTACGACTACGACGAACTGAACTATCGAATGACAAGAGGCCTAAGTCTGTGCGGGGGTGGACCTGTGCACAACGGGTCGGACGCCCCGTCAGGACGGTGGGGGAGCAGCAGGCATGATCGACGGAGCCGCAGAGAGGCTGTCGACCGGTAGGAGGAGCTCGTGGGATTTCTGGGGAAGCTGTTCGGACGGGACCGCGACGACGACGAGGGGTTCGACGCGCCCGTCTCGCTCGACCTCGCGGTACGGCGCCCGCAGCTGCAGCGGCTGGAGACGGCCCTCGACGCGCTGGCGGAGCAGATGCGGGTCGCCCAGAGCGTCGACAACCCCGGTTGGCGCGGTCGGGTCAACGAGTACAGCCGGCTGGCGGGGGAGGCTGCGACGTTGCGCCAGGGCGTGCCGACCCGCGAGCAGCTGCTCGACCTGGTGTTCGAGATCCGTCCCGTCTTCACCGGACCGGTGCCGCCCGGGCTGGAGAGCCTGGTCCCGCTGCAGGACCAGGTCGTCGCGGCCGCCGAGGACCTCCGCGAGCTGCTGCCGCAGGAGCGCGGCTGAGTGGCGGAGACCGGCCGTCGGCGACGGTCCGACGATGGCCTGGCGGCGGGGCCACGCGTCGGTATGATCGTCGAGCCCGTCCAGGGCACGTCCTAGGGCGGGCTGCCCCGAGCCCGTCCTGACCGACCTCGTCAGGGGTGAGGGAACAGCTGTGAAGATCCGACTCGAGCGCGACACCTTGGCCGAAGCCGTCCAGTGGGCTGCGCGCAGCCTGCCGATGCGGCCGAGCGTGCCGATCCTGGCCGGGCTGCTGGTCCGGGCGGACGCCGAGGGGGTCACCTTCTCCAGCTTCGACTACGAGACCTCCGCCCGGATCACGGTCGCGGCGACGGTCACCGACGAGGGGACCGTGCTCATCTCGGGCCGGCTGCTCGCCGACATCTCCCGCAGCCTGCCGGCCAAGCCGGTCGACATCACCGCCGACGACTCCAAGATGGAGCTGGTCTGCGGCAGCGCCCGCTTCACCCTGCAGACCCTGCCCGTCGCGGACTACCCCTCGCTGCCGAGCATGCCGGAGGCCACCGGCACGGTGCCCAGCACGGTCTTCGCCCAGGCGGTCTCGCAGGTGGTCGTGGCCGCCGGCCGCGACGAGCTGCTGCCGGTCTTCACCGGCGTCCGGGTCGAGATCGAGGGCGACACCATCTCGCTGCTGGCCACCGACCGGTACCGGATGGCGCTCAAGGAGCTCAGCTGGAACCCCAGCTCCACCCAGATCTCGGCCACCGCACTGGTGCCGGCCAAGGTGCTCAACGAGACCTCCAAGTCGATGACGGCGGGCGAGGAGGTCACCCTCAGCCTGGCCGGCGGCTCGGGGGACGGGATCATCGGGTTCGAGGGCCACGGCGCCTCGGGCGAGCGGCAGACCACCACCCGGCTGCTGGACGGCGAGTTCCCGAAGGTGCGGCACATCATGAACACCGCGGCGGTGATGAACGTCCGGGTCAGCACCGCCGAGGCGATCGCCGCCGCCAAGCGCGTCGCCCTGGTCGCCGAGCGCAACACCTCGCTGCGGATGCTGATCGGCGACGGCGTCGTCACCCTCGAGGCCGCCACCGGCGACCAGGCCCAGGCCTCCGAGAGCATCGAGGCGACCGTCGACCAGCCCGGCGGCGGGGAGCTGGCGGTCACCGCGGCCGGCTTCAACCCGACCTACCTGCTCGACGCCCTGGGCGCCTTCGACACGCCCTACGTCAACTTCGCCTTCACCGCCCCCAGCAAGCCCTGCCAGCTGACCGGCGTGCCCGAGCTCGACGGCGAGATCCGCACCGACTACCGCCACGTCATCATGCTGATGCGCCTGCCGGGCTGATCTGCCCTCGCTCCCTCGGGCGCGGAGCGTGCTCCTGGCCGCCCGCTCCGGGTGCCTGGTCGGGGGCATCGACACCCCGACCAGCCACCGCGCCCTGAGCTCGTCGAAGGGCTCTCGACGAAGGCGCGCCGCCGATGAGCCGGTCTGCGGCCGGTAGGCTCACCCCCGTGTTCGTCGACCACCTCCAGCTGGCCGACTTCCGCTCCTACACCGCTGTCGACGTGCCGCTCGGCGCGGGGGTCACGACCTTCGTCGGCGCCAACGGGCAGGGCAAGACCAACCTCGTCGAGGCCATCGAGTACCTCTCGACGTTGAGCTCGCACCGGGTCTCCACCGACCAGCCGCTGGTCCGCTTCGGCGCCGAGCGGGCGGTGGTCCGGGCCCGGGTGCAGGCCGGTCTCGAGGACACCCGCCAGCTGCAGCTCGAGGTGGAGATCACCCCCGGCAAGGCCAACCGGGCCCAGCTCAACCGCTCGCCGCTGCGCCGGCCCCGCGAGCTGGTCGGGGTGCTGCGCACCGTCGTCTTCTCCCCCGAGGACCTCGCCGTCATCAAGGGCGACCCGGGCGAGCGGCGCCGGTTCCTGGACGACCTGCTGGTCACCCGGTGGCCCCGGATGGCCGGCGTCCGCGCGGACTACGACCGGGTGCTGCGGCAGCGCAACACCCTGCTCAAGTCCCTCAGCGGGCGCAGCCGCGTCGGCCCGCCCCCACCGGAGGCCGCCTCGACCCTGGAGGTGTGGGACACCCACCTGGCGGCGGCCGGTGGCGAGCTGCTCGCCGCCCGGCTGAGCACGCTCGCCGACCTCGGCCCGCACATGGCGAAGGCCTACGCCGACATCGCGCCCACCAACAACGAGGCCGCGGCCGAGTACCGGTCCTCCGTCGACCTCGCGGGCCGGCTCAGCCGCGACGAGCTGGCCGAGGCGCTCCGCGACGCCATGGCCGAGCGTCGCCTGGAGGAGGTCCAGCGGGGGATCTCCCTGGTCGGCCCGCACCGCGACGACCTCGTGCTCAGCCTCGGTGTGCTGCCGGCCAAGGGCTACGCCAGCCACGGCGAGTCGTGGTCGTTCGCCCTGGCGCTGCGGCTGGGCAGCTTCCACCTGCTGCGCTCGGACGGCATCGAGCCGGTGCTGGTGCTCGACGACGTGTTCGCCGAGCTCGACGTCACCCGCCGGGAACGGCTGGCCGGCGGGGTGAGCGCCGCCGAGCAGGTCCTGATCACGGCCGCCGTACCGGCCGACGTCCCGGCGGTGCTGCAGGGACGGCGCTACGCCGTCCGGGCCGGGGAGGTGACCCCGGATGAGTGAGCCCCCGCAGGGCGGGCCGGCCGAGGGTGGCGACGGCGAGGCAGCCGACGTCGAGCCCGCGGCCGCCGCCGAGCAGCGGCCGGCTCCCGCCGAGCCGCACGACCCGAGCGGGCTGGGCCTGGCCCGCTCCGTCGCCGCGTCCCTGGGCGCGACCGCCCGCAACCGGCCCCGTCGCCGGACCCGTCCCCGCACCGAGCGGGTCGTGGGACCCGGCCCGCAGGTCTCCGGCGCGCACCCCGACGACCGCGACCCGCAGCGGCTCGGCGCCGCGGTGGAGCGGCTCGTCGACAGCAAGGGCTGGACGACGGAGGTCGACGCCCGCAGCCTGCTGGCCCGCTGGCCCAGCCTCGTCGGGCCGACCAACGCCGCCCACTCGCACCCGGAGGCGTTCGCCGACACCGTCCTCACCGTGCGCACCGACTCGACGGCGTGGGCGACCCAGCTGCGGATGCTCGCGCCGCAGCTCGTCGCGCTGCTGAACGGGGCCCTCGGCGACGGTACGGTGACGCGCGTGGACGTGCGGGGCCCGGACGGGCCGACCTGGAAGAAGGGTCGGTTGTCCGTCCGCGACGGACGGGGCCCGCGGGACACCTATGGCTGAGCCGGCCGCCCCGACCACGTCCCGTCCGCCGGCCCCCCGACTGACCGCGGCGGACGCCGGCCGGGCCGAGCTGGTCGGGCTGCTGACCGACCTGCGGATCCTCGTCGTGGACAGCGGACGGGTCTGGTGGCGGCTGCTGCCGCAGCTGCTCGGCCTCTACCTGCTGGGCTGGCTGGGCTCGCAGCTGGCGCTGCGGCTCGCGGTCGCCGCGGGTGAGGTCAGTGCCTGGCTGGCCCTGGTGCTCTTCTCGTTCAACTTCGTCAGCCTGCTGACGGCGCTCGTCCTGATCCTGCAGCTGGTCGGCCGCGAGCTCGGCATCCGGACCCTGATCCCCGCGGAGGAGGCGGCCGTCGACGGCCGGGACGAGAGCGTCGGTCAGCTGCTCGCCGTCACCCTGCTGCCGTTCCTCGGCCTCTACGCCGCGTTCGGCCAGGTGACCGAGGCGGCGAGCGACCTCACGGTGGAGCAGGGCCTGCGCAGCGGCTTCGGCGCCGACGGCAGCGTCCTGGGCGTGCTGAACGACGCGAGCCAGCAGCACCCGTGGCGGCTGCTCGCCCTCGTGGTGGGCGTCTACGTGCTGCGGCGGGTCATCGACGCCCTCCACGAGCGCACCGGCCGTCAGGTCCTGGGCCTGCTCGTCGCGCTGGTGGAGTCCTTCTTCATGCTGCTGGTCATCCTGGGCGGCATCCGGCTGTTCCAGCTCGCGATGCTCTGGCTGACCGACCGGGCGTTCATGGGCTGGGGCGCGGCCGTCCGCGACGCCGTCGGCGCGTTCCTGGCGCGGTT
Organism: Friedmanniella luteola; assembly: GCF_900105065.1. Classification (NCBI taxonomy): domain Bacteria; kingdom Bacillati; phylum Actinomycetota; class Actinomycetes; order Propionibacteriales; family Nocardioidaceae; genus Friedmanniella; species Friedmanniella luteola. The sequence continues at coordinate 4,619,818 of NZ_LT629749.1, read as the reverse complement.
CGCCATCGACCTGCCCGCGGTCCTCGAGACCCTCACCCGGGTCGTCACCGAGCAGGTCTGGCCGGTGGCCTGGGACGTGGTCTCGCAGCCGATCATCTGGCTCGCCGTCGCCGCGCTGATCTACGGCTCCCAGGTGCTGTCGCTGGCCGAGCTGTGGCGCAAGGGCCAGACCTACGCCGACCGGATCCCCGGCGCCGGCACCTTCGCGCGATACCGCGACAAGCAGGCGCTGCGCCGCATCGGCCCTCCCCCGCGCGGCGTGCAGCGGGTGGCCCGCGAGGCCAAGGAGGCCTTCCTGGGCGACGTGGACGACAAGTACCTGCCCACCTTCCACTCGCTGCGGCTGGTGCTGCGGGCCGGGCTGGTCTTCCTCGGCTCCTTCGTCCTCGTCCACGCCGTCCTGGAGGCCGTCCGCAACTACGCCTCCACCGCGCTCGACGCGCTGCTGGGCGGGCACACGGTGGACTTCTGGACCGTCTGGGGACCGTGGGTCGACCTGGCGTCCACCCTGCCCTTCGAGCCGCTCCGGCTCTGCCTGCTGGCCGTGGCCTTCCGCCGCTGCCTGGAGCTGTTCCAGCAGCGCTCGCACGCCGCCGCAGCACCCGTGCTCGCGCCGCCCGCGACGGTCGGGGTGGGCGGGTGAGGGTCCGCCGCTCCCGGCTCGTCGCCCTGCTGAGCGCCATCGCCTGCGTCGCCCTGGCCGCCACCGCCGTCCAGGTGAGCGAGGCCCGGCCCGACCACGAGTACCTCCGCGGCCAGGTCGGCCGCCCGGTCGCCGTCGAGGACGGCGAGGTGCTGGTGGACGACGTCCGGGTCGGCACCCAGCTCACCCGCTCCGGTGAGGTCATGGACACCACCCCGGGCGCCTTCGTCGTCGTCGGGGTGACGGCGTCGGCCACCGGGCACCGCGAGGTGCTCTTCGGCAGCAGCCGGCTGGTCACCCGCGGGCCCCGGGTCTACGACGCGTTCACCTCCCAGAGCGTCCGGGCCGCCCCCGGCTTCGCGGAGCGGCTCGACTACGTCTTCGAGGTCGACCCGACCGCGGTCGAGGACCTGACGCTGGAGCTGTGGCGGGTCGAGATCATCAGCGGCTACCAGGCCCGGGTGCAGGTGCACCTCGGCATCACGGCCGACAACGCGGCGCAGTGGCGCGAGGCCGCGGCCGGCCGTCGGGTGGAGATCGACACGAACCGCACCACGAGGGCGCTCGGGTGACCGCCGTGCTCGACCCCGCGCCCGCCGCGGTGCCCCGGCCGGCCGCGCGACGCCGGGCCTGGCTGCTGACCGCCGCCGGCGCGCTGGTGACGCTGCTCTACCTGCTCAGCTGGTCGGTCTACGCCCTCGCGCACACCGGGGACGACCGCTACCGCGCGGTCGCGCCCGGCGCCCCGGCCCGGGCGCTGTCCGCCGAGTGGCGGCTGCTCGGCCTGGTCCGGACGCCCCGGCTGGTCGCCTCGTCCGGCGAGCCGGGCCTCGCCGGCGCCGGTGCCACCTACGTCGTGGCGGAGCTCGAGCGGACCCCGGTGGAGGTCACCGACTTCGCGTTCTGCACCACGGCGCTGCTGGGTCCGGGGGGCCGGGTCTGGGAGCCCGGCGACCGCGGGTCCGGCGTGCCGTCGCGGGACACCCCCGGGTGCAGCTCCGAGGACCGGGAGGTGGGCCGGGCCTACCGCTTCGAGGTGGTCTACCTCGTGCCCACGGCCTTCGTCGACCAGGTGGTAGGCGTCGCGCTGCCCGACCGCACGACCGCCGCCCGGACGCCCGTGCTGCGGCCGCCGGCCTGAGCACCGCTCAGCTGGTGGCCGGCGGCAGCACCTCGACCGGCAGCTCGAACCGGCTGCCGGCGTCCGCGTTGCGCCACTGCGGCTCCTGGTCGCCCAGCAGCGAGCTGTCCCGGAACTCGAGGTCGAACACCACGAAGCTGAGGGTGTCCCCCGGCTGGTAGGTGCGGGGGAACTCGAACTCGACGCGGAAGGGCTGCAGCGGCAGCCCCGGCGTGAAGGCCTCGGAGCTGACGAAGCCGCCCGGGCGGAACGACTGGGTCTCGGGGGTGCGCACCTCGCCGCTCGCCACGTCCTTGGCCACGAACATGCCGTCGTCGCCGCTGTGGTCGGGCGCGATGGTGACGTCGCCGGTGGTCCGGCCCTCCCCGACGGCGGTGACCCGCCAGACGACCCGGTCGTCGTAGGTCGTCCGCTGCTGGGCGGTGGCCCCGGTGAAGCGGAGCTCGTAGGGCCCGGTGCTCACCAGGGTGCCGACCGGGGTCGCGCGCAGCAGGTCGGTGCGCCGTTCGAACCCGCCGAGCGCCCAGGTGAGGACCAGCAGGCCCGCCAGGGCCGCGGCGACCAGCCCCCACGCCGCTCCGGGCGGGAGGGGTCGGCCTCGCACCGGGGTGGACGGTGCCGACCAGCGCGGGCTGACCTCCCCCTCGTCCAGCCAGACCCGGCTGACGGCGGTCGGCTCAGGCACGCGGTCAGTGTAGGGCCGGCCCGGGCCCCGGGTCCGGACCTCGCGGCGGGGGACCGGGTGCTGGCCGCCAGAAGCCCTCAGAAGCCCGTCGCGGGCCCGGGGTGCGTATCGGGAGTCTCCGGAGACCTCCCGGTTCGTCCAGATGCCCAGCCAGGGCCAGCCAGATGCATCGGGCCGTCCCCGGACACCCCACCAGGATGCGGGATCTGCGCTCGTGCGCGCTAGAATGGGCAGGTCCGGTTCGCACCGGCCCGCCCCCGGTCTCGTGCCGTCGACGGACGTGTGCCTGCCGGAGGTGGTCGGACCGCCCGGTCCGGCCGCAACGGTCCAACGTGCCGCCTGCTCCCCGTCCCGCCCGGCTCTCACTGCCGCGCGGCCCGGCCCGGGCGGCGCCTGTGTGACAGGAGCCCGTGCCGGTGCCGGACGAGACGCCCGACCAGTCCCCCGAGACCCCCCTCGACGCGACCGCGCCCGAGGCCGCCGAGGCCCTCGAGAGCTACCTCCGTTCCGACGACGTCGAGACCGGCGAGGTCGACGGCGTGTCGATCGGCCCGGAGTCCTCCGAGGAGCTGCCGGCCGACCGCACGGTCGAGGCGCCGCGGAACACCAACAGCAACAACCCCGGGGCCTACGACTCGGAGTCGATCACCGTCCTCGAGGGGCTCGAGGCCGTCCGCAAGCGCCCGGGCATGTACATCGGCTCCACGGGCGAGCGCGGTCTGCACCACCTCGTCCAGGAGGTCGTCGACAACTCGGTCGACGAGGCCATGGCCGGCTACTGCGACACCATCGACGTCCGCGTCCTGGCCGACGGCGGCATCCGGGTGATCGACAACGGCCGCGGCATCCCGGTCAAGCTGCACCCGAAGGAGGGCATCCCGGCGGTCACCGTCGCCCTCACCGTGCTGCACGCCGGCGGCAAGTTCGGCGACGGCGGCTACAAGGTGTCCGGCGGCCTGCACGGCGTGGGCGTCTCGGTGGTCAACGCGCTCTCCACCCACCTCACCGTGGACGTCTACCGCGACGGCTACCACTGGACGCAGTCGTTCTCCCTCGGCGTCCCGGACGGACCTCTCGAGCAGCTCGAGGCCACCGACCGCACCGGCACCACGGTCACCTTCTACGCCAGCAGCGAGATCTTCGAGACCACGGTCTACACCTACGACACGCTGGCCACCCGGTTCCGCGAGATGGCCTTCCTCAACAAGGGCCTGACCATCTCCATCACCGACGAGCGGCCCGACCGCGTCGATGACCAGGGGCGGCCGCTCACCGACACGTTCTGCTACGCCGACGGCCTGGTCGACTACGTGAAGTACCTGATCGGCACCAAGGAGACCATCCACGGCTCGGTCATCAACGTCGAGGCCGAGCGCCCCGAGGCCGGCCTGAGCCTCGAGCTGGCGATGCAGTGGAACACCTCCTACAACGAGTCCGTGCACACCTTCGCCAACGCCATCAACACCCACGAGGGCGGCACCCACGAGGAGGGCTTCCGGGCGGCACTGACGCTCACGGCCAACAAGTGGGCCGAGACGTGGGGGCTGGTCCGGAAGAAGGAGGACCGGCTGTCCGGGGAGGACATCCGGGAGGGGCTGACGGCGATCATCTCGATCAAGCTCGCCGAGCCGCAGTTCGAGGGCCAGACCAAGACGAAGCTCGGCAACACCGAGGCACGCTCGTTCACCCAGACCGTGGTCAACGACATGCTGGGTGCCTGGTTCGAGCAGAACCCGGCCGAGGGTCGGCAGATCATCCGCAAGGGCCAGGCCGCTGCCATCGCGCGGGTCGCGGCCCGCAAGGCGCGCGACGCCGCCCGTGACCGCAAGGGCCTGCTGGGCCGCAGCGGCCTCCCCGGCAAGCTCAGCGACTGCCAGTCGACGAACCCCGAGGAGTGCGAGGTCTTCATCGTCGAGGGCGACTCGGCCGGCGGCTCCGCCAAGGGCGGTCGCGACCCCCGGATCCAGGCGATCCTGCCGATCCGCGGGAAGATCCTCAACGTCGAGAAGGCGCGGATCGACCGGATCATGCAGAACAACGAGGTCCAGGCGATCATCTCCGCCCTCGGCACCGGCGTGCACGACGACTTCGACGTCGAGAAGCTGCGCTACCACAAGATCGTGATGATGGCCGACGCCGACGTCGACGGCGCCCACATCCGCACGCTGCTGCTGACGCTGATGTTCCGCTTCATGCGCCCGCTCATCGAGGCCGGCCACGTCTACCTGGCGCAGCCGCCGCTGTTCAAGATCAACTGGAGCAACTCCGCGCACGAGCTCGCCTACACCGACTCCGAGCGGGACGCCCTGCTCCGGGTCGGCGGCGAGGAGGGCAAGCGGCTGCCGCGCGACAACGCGATCCAGCGCTACAAGGGCCTCGGCGAGATGAACCCCGACCAGCTGTGGGAGACCACCATGGACCCCGACAACCGGGTGCTCCTGCAGGTCACCCTCGACGACGCCGCCCGCGCCGACGAGATGTTCTCGATCCTGATGGGCGAGGACGTCGAGCAGCGCAGGAACTTCATCCAGCGCAACGCGAAGGACGTCAGGTTCCTTGACATCTGAGCAGTCCCGATCGCGCCCGGCCGCACCCTCCAGCTCCTGTCCTCCTCCTCGTCCGAGACGGACGCAGAGCGGGTCCGCCGCTCACGCGTCGTCCCGACCGGACCCGGGCGCGACCTTCCCGACGCTCGCCAACTCGGACGCTGATCCGGGTGCTCATCTCCGAAGGAGCAACACATGAGTGACCAGACGCCCGAGGGTCCGGTGACCGACCGGCGGGAGCCGGTGGACCTCCAGGAGGAGATCCAGAAGTCCTACCTGGACTACGCCATGAGCGTGATCGTGGGGCGGGCGCTGCCGGACGTCCGGGACGGGCTGAAGCCCGTGCACCGGCGGGTGCTCTACGCGATGTTCGACGGCGGGTACCGGCCCGACCGCGGGTGGAACAAGTGCGCCCGGATCGTCGGCGACGTGATGGGGCAGTACCACCCGCACGGGGACTCCTCGATCTACGACACCCTCGTCCGGCTCGCCCAGCCGTGGGTGATGCGCTACCCGCTGGTCTCGGGCCAGGGGAACTTCGGCTCGCCGGGCAACGACCCCGCGGCGGCGATGCGCTACACCGAGTGCAAGATGGCGCCGCTGGCCATGGAGATGGTCCGCGACATCACCGAGGACACCGTCGACTTCAAGCCCAACTACGACGGCAAGGAGTCCGAGCCGGTCGTCCTCCCGGCCCGGTTCCCGAACCTGCTGGTCAACGGCTCGACCGGCATCGCCGTCGGCATGGCCACCAACATCCCGACGCACAACCTCCGCGAGGTCGCGGCGGCCGTGCAGTGGTCGCTCGAGCACCCCGAGGCCACCGCCGAGGAGCTGCTCGCCGCCGCCATGGAGCGGGTGAGCGGTCCCGACTTCCCCAACGGCGCGCTCATCGTCGGCCGGCAGGGCATCGAGGACGCCTACCGGACCGGCCGCGGCTCCGTCACCATGCGGGCCGTCGTCGACATCGACGAGGACCGCTCGGGGCGCACGAACCTCGTCATCACCGAGCTGCCCTACATGGTCAACCCGGACAACCTGGCGCTGAAGATCGCCGAGCTGGTGAACACCGGCAAGCTCTCCGGCATCTCCGACATCCGGGACAACACGTCGTCCCGGACCGGTCAGCAGCTGGTGATCGTCCTGAAGCGCGACGCCCAGCCGCGGGTGGTGCTGAACAACCTCTACAAGCACACGCAGCTGCAGGACACCTTCGGCTGCAACATGCTGGCTCTCGTCGACGACGTCCCGCGCACGCTGCGGCTCGACCAGTTCATCTCGTACTGGATCGAGCACCAGGTCGAGGTGATCCAGCGGCGCACGCGGCACCGTCTCGCCGACACCCAGGCCCGCGCCCACATCTACCGGGGCCTGGTCAAGGCGCTGGACGCCCTCGACGAGGTCATCGCCCTCATCCGGCGCAGCCCCAGCACCGACGAGGCGCGCGAGGGCCTCAAGACGCTGCTGGACATCGACGACCCCCAGGCGACGGCGATCCTCGACATGCAGCTCCGCCGGCTGGCGGCCCTGGAGCGGCAGCGGATCATCGACCAGCTCGCCGAGTACGAGCGGATCATCGCCGACCTCGAGGACATCCTGGCCCGGCCCGAGCGGCAGCGGACCATCGTCAGCGAGGAGCTCGCCGAGATCGTCGACAAGTACGGCGACGAGCGGCGCACGCAGATCATCTCCGCCGACGGCGACCTGTCGAACGAGGACCTGATCCCCGACTCCGACGTCGTCGTCACCATCACCCGCGGCGGCTACGCCAAGCGCACCCCGACCGGGCTGTACCGGGTGCAGAAGCGCGGCGGCAAGGGCGTCCGCGGCGCCACGCTGCGCAGCGACGACGAGGTGGACCAGCTGTTCGCCACCACGAACCACCACTGGATCCTGTTCTTCACCAACAAGGGCCGGGTCTACCGCGCGAAGGTGTGGCAGCTGCCCGAGGCCAACCGGGACGCCCGCGGTGGGCACGTCGCCGGGCTGCTGTCCTTCCTGCCCGACGAGGAGATCGCCCAGGTGCTGGCGGTGCGGGACTACCAGACCGCCCCCTACCTGCTGCTGGCCACCAAGCGCGGCCTGGTCAAGAAGACGGCGCTCTCCCAGTACGACTCGCCCCGGCAGGCGGGCATCATCGCCGTCAACTTCCGCGACGACGACGACGAGCTGATCGGCGCCCAGCTGGCCAGCACCTCCGACGAGGTCCTGCTGATCTCGCGCAAGGGCCAGTCGATCCGCTTCCCGGCGCACGACGAGGAGCTCCGGCCGATGGGCCGGGCGACGTCCGGCGTCACCGGGATGAAGTTCCGGGCCGACGACGAGCTCCTCAGCCTCTCGGTCATCAAGGCCGGGGAGAACGAGGACGACCACTTCGTCTTCACCGTCACCGACGGCGGGTTCGCCAAGCGGACCGCGGTGGCGGAGTACCGGCAGCAGGGCCGCGGCGGCCTGGGCATCAAGGCCATGCGGCTGAACGACGACCGGGGCGCCCTGGTCGGCGGGCTGGTGGTCACCGAGCGCGACCAGGTCATCGCCATCAAGGCCAGCGGGCAGATCACCCGGAGCGCCGTGGCCGAGGTGCCGGTCAAGGGCCGTGACACCATGGGGGTCAAGTTCGTCGGAGTGGGCGGGAACGACTCGGTGGTCGTGATCGCGCTCAACCCGGAGACGACCGCCGAGGCTGCCGTGATCGACACGGCCGCGGTGGACGACACCGAGGTGCCGGTGGACGGCTCCGTCGCGTCGGCGACAGAGCCTGGTGTGCAGGAGGACGAGGGCCCGACGGCCGCGTCGGCCGAGGACACCGCCCTCGAGGGTGACCGGTCCTCGAGGCACGGCGAGGAGGAGTGAGCAGTGAGTGAAGGCAACCAGGGACCCAGCGGTCCCGCGCGCCGGACTCCGGTGACCGAGGATGACCGGCCGACCGCCCAGATCCCGGCGGTCCGGCCGGGTGACGGCGCCGAGCGCCCCGCGGCGACCCCTCCCGCTCCCCGGGGTCCGGCCAGCGCCAGCCCGTCGAAGACCCGGACGGCCCAGAGCCAGTCCGAGCCGGGCACCACCAGCGGGAACGGCAGCCAGGGTGCGCACGCCCCGGGCAGCCCCCGGGCCGGCGCCCCGGCCCAGCCCGCCCCCGGCGCCACGCGGCCCTCCGGTCCCCAGCCGAGCGCCTCCGGGTGGACCCCGCCGCCTCTCGGCGGACGGCAGACCCCGCAGCCCCCGGCGGCCCCGCCCGCTGGTTCGGCCCGCCCCGGCCCGGGCGCGACCACCGCGGGTCCGCCGGCCGGCCGGCCCGCCCAGGCCCGCCCCGCCGGCGGACGCCCCGGTTCCGACGTGGCCGGTCCGGCCGCGACCAACCCGAGCGCCGCCCCGCGGACCGCCGCCGCGGCGGGTGCCGCCACCGCGGCAGCGAAGCCGGCCGCGCCGACGACCGCCGGCGGGCCGAAGGTCCCGCTCTGGCAGCGGCTGACCGACGCCCTCGGGATCGAGCGGAAGTCCGACGACCACGCCCCGGCCGACGGCGCCGAGGCGGACGGGTCGGCACCCGCCGCCGCCACCGGTGTCACCGCTCCGGCGGCCCGGACGGCTCAGCCGGCCTCGCCCTCCACGGGGGCTGCCGGCCCGCGGCCGGGCGTCACCGCGACGGCCCCGGTCACGGCCGCACCCTCGGCCCCGGCCCACCCCGGTCCGCAGCAGTACCGGATCGGCGAGCGACCCCAGCCCGCGTCCGCGCCGGCGTCGCGCCCGGGCGTGCCGGCCGGTGCGGCCACCACCGGCGCGGTCGCCCCGACCAGCTCCACCGCCCTGCTGCCCACGACCACGCCGGCGGGCGGCCCGAAGCCGGCCGAGACCCTGGCCGCCGGCCCGGCGCCCGCGGCCACCCCGGCCCGGCGGACCCGCAAGGCCCGGCTCCGGCTGAGCCGGCTGGACCCGTGGTCGGTGATGAAGACGTCCTTCCTGTTCTCCATCGCCGCCGGCATCATGCTGGTCGTCGCCGTCTACGCGGTCTGGGCCGTGCTCAGCGCGTCGGGCCTGTTCGCCTCGGTCAACGACATCGTCGCCAGCGTCGTCTCGACGCCGGGGGACACGACGCCGTTCCGGGTGGAGGACTACATCAACACCCAGCGGGTGATGGGCATCGCCGCGCTGCTCGCCTGCGTGGACGTCGTCATCTTCACCGCGCTGGCCACGCTGGGGTCGTTCCTCTACAACCTCGCCGCCACCATGCTCGGCGGGCTGGAGATCACCCTCGCCGAGGACTGAGCCCGCCGGCCGCGGACCGATTTGAGGCGGTCCGCGGCCATGGGCTAACCTTGCGAGTCGCACCGGCCACCCGGGGCGCACCGCGGAAGTCTCGCGGGCCTATAGCTCAGTCGGTTAGAGCGCTGCCCTGATAAGGCAGAGGTCAGTGGTTCAAGTCCACTTAGGCCCACCCACCCCGAATCCTCGCTGACCAGGGCGAGGGCTAGGCCGCTTCCGGCAGGTCTTCCGCAGCCCGTCGGCCTCGGGGGCGTGCGGGACTCACCGGGACCCTTCTTCTCGCAGCTCGACCACGTATGGCGGTCGGCTCACCCGGCTCCTCAGCAGCGCATGCAGGCGATCGACCGCCTCATCCGACCCGTCCTCGAAGAGACCGCCGTAACGGGTCAGCGTGAAAGCGACGTTGTCCGGACTGCCACGCCGAACATCACGAGGTGAATGACGCGGACGGCGAGCAGTGCAAGCCCGAAGACGAGGACCCCAGTGCTGAACGCGGTCGGGAGTGCGCTCGCTGCCAGCGTCAGCCAGCACCAGCTCGGTCACCTGCGACATGGCGTAGACGAACACGAGGTCGAAGAACAGTTCCAAGTCGCCGACCGACCCGCCGCCGTCGTCCTGAGCAGCGGGCTCGGGTCCCGGTTCGGGATCTTCTGGCCCGCGCGACGTGATCCTCGGGCAGCCCTGAAGTTGTCACCGCGCCCGAGGTGCTGGTGTGGTGGACCAGGTCAAGGCGTGTACCGGGTCAGGAAGAGGTGACGAGCTGACTCGGCCCGATCTCCCGACCCGGGGTTTGACGCCGGGGGCTTCCTGGTCCTCGTGCGGACCGGGCTGCACCCTCCGGCAGATCACAAGATCTCCAGTGGCCGCGGTCCGTTCGGCGGCGGGAACGCACGGTCGAGAGCATCCAGGTCCTCGCGGGTCAGCTCCGCGTCCAGGGCCGTGGCGTTGTCGCGCACGTGCTCCGGGTTGCTCGCCTTGGGGATGGTGCAGAGCGAGTCGCGGCGCAGCACCCAGGCCAGGGCCGCCGCCGCCGGGCTGATGCCGTGCCGGGCCGCGACATCGCCCAGCGTCGCGTCGCCCAGGATGCGGCCCTGCTCGATCGGCGAGTACGCCATCACCGGCAGCTCGTGGTCGGCGCACCAGGGCAGCAGGTCGTACTCCGGCCCCCGCCGCGACAGGTTGTACAGCACCTGGTCGGTGGCCAGCCCGCCGCTGCCCGGCAGGTCCAGGAGGTCGGTGAGGGCGAGGTAGTCGAAGTTGCTGACGCCCCAGTACCGGATCTTCCCGACGTCGACCAGCTGTTGGAAGGCCGCGAGGGTGTCCTCGAGCGGGTGCCCGCCCTGCCAGTGCAGCAGGTAGAGATCGATCCGGTCGGTGCGCAGGCGCTCCAGGCTGCGCTCGCAGGCAGAGATCGTACCGGAACGCGACGCGTGCGACGGCAGCACCTTGCTGACCACGAACGCCGAGTCGCGGCGACCCGCCAGTGCCTCACCGAGCACCTCCTCCGCGCCGCCGCCGGCGTACATCTCGGCAGTGTCGACCAGGGTCATGCCCAGGTCCAGGCCGGTGCGCAGAGCCGCGACCTCGTCGCCGCGGCGACCGGGGTCCTCCCCCCAGCCCCAGGTGCCCTGGCCCAGCACGGGGACGGACTCCCCGCTCGGCAGCGCGATCCGTCGCATCTGCGATCCCTTTCCTTCCGTGTGCTGCGGTGGGACGCGGGCCGGGACATCCCGGGGACCCCGCATCCCGCCATCCTCCTACCCGGCGGCGGGCCTCGGCACAGGCGCGACCTTCCGGACGTCCCCGAGGCTCCTCCGTTCACCCAGATCAAGGACGTCCGGGTTCTTCGGTGTTTGTCGAGGGGTTCGCTCTCGGCTCTGGGGTGGGCTGGTCGTGCATGCCAGGAGTGTGGGTGGGATGTAGAGCCCGCGTCGTTGGGCGCGGACGGCGGCGAGTGCTCGGGTGTCGGCGTCGAGCTTGATGAGGATGTGTTCGATGTGGGTGGCGATGGTGCGCTGGGTGACGGCGAGGCGTTGAGCAGCCTCGGCGTTGTGGCAGCCGGCGATCAGCAGGCCGAGGACCTCGAGCTCGCGGCGGGTCAGCGCTTGCAGGTCGCCGCACGGTGAGAGCACGACGATCGCGCTCAGGTGGGGCGGGGCGTTGTCGGGCCCGTCCAGGGCGGTCACACGCAGATAGCCTCCGGGCTCTGCCGGTGCGGGGTGCAGGAACGAGGTCTGCGGCCCGTCGAGCATCTCGTGGGCCGCGGCCAGCACGGGGGAGCCGGGGCGCAACGCGGCGTGATCGGGCAGCCCGGGCAGCGCCTGCACGCCGCCTGTTCGGGTGAGGATCACCGCGGCGGTCGCGCCGTGCACCAGCTGCACCGCTGCTGCGGCCGAGCGCAGGGGGTCGATGGCCCGGGCCAGCGTGGGGCCGAGGGCGGCGAGCAGGTCGCGGGCGGCGTCGGACGGGGCGGTGGGGGTGCCGGTGAACAGGCCCAGCAACCCCAGGTGCCGACCGTCAGCGGAGAACAGGCACAGGCCCAGGCCTTCGCGGAAGCCGGCCGGCAGCAGGCACTCGGCCCAGGCGCGCATCTCGGTAACGTGAGTGGGGGAGTCGGCGACCCGGAGCGGGGTGCGGGAGTGGGTCATCCCGAGTTGTTCGATCTCGTCGACCAGGACCGGTCCGTCCAGGTAGGCGGCGGTGCGCTGGTCCCAGCCGAGGCTGACCAGTGGGCGGTGTCCGCGGCGCTGCTCGTCGCGCAGCGCCAGCCACGCCCCGTCGAACGACAGCAGCCGGTGCAGCGGCTCGAGCAGCGCTGCAGCACGTTCAGCCGGGCTGCCCGGCGTCGCCGCGATCTGCGACACCTCGGTCGCGATCCGCCCTGCGTCCGCTGATGGTTTCATCGGGCCCCCCACCCCGCGCCGCCCGCGCCACCTGGCCTGATCGGCCGTTCTGCCGATGCGCCGGGGTGCAGCCTGAGTGTTGGATATCGCTGCTGGTGCCCGCGGTACCTCACGATCGGACTGCGGACACACAGATCTGGGCTTGCAGCAGATTTCGGGGGAGCGGCGACGATCGGGAGGGATCGAAGCCGCGGGCTCGACCTCCGGCCGTAAGCCAGCCCCGGGCGTCGCGGGCCTGACGCGGCGACGTCCGGGGGTTCTCCCGCGCCGGTCCCGGCGCACGCTTCCAGGTCGAGCGCCCCGTAGGTGTCGTCGGCTCCGGTCACCGGCAGGGACAGGCTGGTGCCGACACCAAGCTCGGTGGCGACGCGGGCCCTGCAGGGCCACCGATCGGCCGCCCGGGAAGCGTCCCCGACCTGGGCCACCGTCCGGGCCTGGCAGGCGTCCGGGCAAGGGCCTGCGTTGTCTCGGTACTGGATCTGGTCGACACCCCAGGACACGCCGTCGCTGGCGAACACTGTGACCGGCCCTGACCCGGGCGGCCGAAGCTTCGGCAAGCTCGCATTCTTCGAGCTGTTCACCACCCACGTAGACGGACGGTCGAGATTCTCCAGACGAAGCGGTCCCGCGCAGAGCGGACATGGCATGAGCAGCCCCTTGAGGCCTGTGGCGTCGATGTGGACCACGTGGTTGAAGCCTCGACGTCGGCTTGAACGCTACTGCCGGCCCTCGGTTGCCGTGAGGCGACCCCCGGCCCGGTTGCGCGCAGCCGGGACGAGCTCCCCTGGCGGGCGTCTCAGCGGCCACAGGACAAGCGGCCCCGGGCAGCGGTCCAGGACCCTGGAGGCACAGGGCCCAGGGCGTGCACTGCTGCGTCTGGCTCTTCTAGATCAAGGGCCTCGCTACGCTCGGCCGACGGCGCGTGTCCTCGCTTCGCTGCGGGCCGCGCCGCCCCGCGTAGCGTGTGGACGTGGTTCGCAAACCACCGAACGTCGAAGGGCTGGGCTTCACCGATGAGCAGTCCACTCTGCTGAACCACCTGGACGTGGTGGGAAACAACGGCTGGGCTCGAACGAGTCAGACCGAGGCGATGCTGCCTCCCCTCCTGGCGGAACTAGAGGCCACAGGTGTGTCTCTAGCGCAGATCCAGCAGGCCATGGCATCGGTCGGGTACGACGAGTCCGACCTTCACCAGCTTGCTCGCTGGGACTCGAAGCGAAGGACCGGTCGGTTCGGTCGCTGATGCCTCAGCCGTGCTTCCTAGGCCCGCAACGCAAGGCACTGCATCGAGCCGCTGCGTGACGACGTGAGTGACTACCAGGTCGCCTGACCGCCGACGCGCCTGGACCACGGTGGCCCGACACCACGCTCACAACTGGCTGGCTCCGCCCGTCGAGGTCGACCTGATGAGGCAGAGGTCAGTGGTTCACGTCCACTGAGGCCCACCCCTCCTGTCCCACCTCGCCGCAGCGCGCTGCCCGGCCTCGGTCGTCGGGGTCGGCCGTCCCGTGTGGCTATGATCGCCGGACGCACTCCTCGGGGGATGGCAGCTCGACCAGCGCGCCAGGTGCGTCGAGGACCGGTCCCGGCACTTCCGTGGGCCGTCGACGGACGGAACCCGATGACCGCAGGGGCGACCACCGAGCAGGCCCTGGTGCCGCCGGCGCTGACGGCCCTGATGTCGTTCGACGAGGCGTCGGAACGCGTGCTCGACTACCTGCGGACCCTGATCCCGATGAGCTTCTGGGCGGTCACGGCCCACGACGCCGAGGGTGACCGACAGGTCTACCTGCACCTGCGCGACCAGAGCGGCCGCGCCGCGGTGGGCGACTCCAACGCGTGGTCGGAGTCCTTCTGCCAGTACATGGTCGCCGGGCTCGCCCCGCAGCTCGCGGCCGACATCAGGGCGGTGCCCCGGTATGCCGCCCTCAGCGCCGCTGCCGGCCTGGCCGTCGGCGCCTACGTCGGGGTGCCGATCCGGACGGGCGACGGCGAGCTCTTCGGCACGCTGTGCGCGTCCGACCCGGACCGGCAGGAGAGCGCGGTCCTCGAGCGGCATGCTCCCCTCCTGCAGCTGCTGGCCACGCTCCTGGGGCAGATCCTCACCGGTGAGCGGCTGCAGCTGGACGCCCGGGAGCGGGAGGCCACCCTCCGCTGGCGGGCCTTCCACGACGAGCTGACGAGCCTGCCGAACCGTGCCCTGTTCTACGACCGGCTCGAGCACGCCCTCGCCCTGCACGCGCGCGACCAGCGCCCGGTCGCCGTCCTGACCCTGGACGTCGACGACTTCAAGGCGGTCAACGACGCCTTCGGCCACGGCGGCGGGGACGCGCTGCTTGTCGGGCTCTCCCGGCGGCTGCAGGCGGCGGTGCGGGCCGGGGACACGCTCGCCCGGATGGGGGGCGACGAGTTCGCCGTCCTCCTGGAGCCCAGCGGCGGTCGAGGAGGTCTGCAGGGAGCCCAGCGGGTCGCCGAGCGGGTCATGGCGGCCCTCGACGAGCCCTTCCAGGTCGGTGGCCAGCGGATCAAGGTGGGGGTCAGCGTGGGCGTCGCCGCCCTCGAGCCCGGGACCCACGGCGTCGGGGCGGAGGTCCTCCTCACCCAGGCCGACGTCGCGCTCTACACGGCGAAGAGGGGCGGGAAGTTCCAGTCCACCGTCTACCAGCCGACGATGCGGCTGCCCGAGGCGCGCGACCTGCAGCTCCGCGAGCCCCTGCGCGAGGCCATCGAGAACGGTGAGATCCAGGAGGTCTACCAGCCCGTCGTCGCCCTGGACACCCTGACCGTGGTCGGGGTCGAGTGCCTGGCGCGGTGGACCCACCAGGGACGCCCGGTGGGCCCCGACGTCTTCATCCCGTTGGCCGCCCGCAGCCGGCTGCTGCCGGCGCTCACGACGCTGATGGTCGGCCGGGCGTGCGCCCAGCTGCGGCAGTGGCGCCGCACGCTGGGCCACGACCGGCTCCGGGTCGCGGTCAACGTCCCGCCCGGGCTGCTGAAGGACCCGGCCTTCCCCGGTCAGCTGACCGCTCAGGTGCTCGGGGCCGGGGTCCACCCCCGTCAGCTGACCCTCGAGATCACCGAGGACGCCCTGCTCGACGACCCGGACGCCGCGGCCGTCATCGCCGAGGAGCTGCACGCAGCGGGGTTCCGGCTGGCCCTCGACGACTTCGGCACGGGCTACTCCTCCCTGCTGCACCTGCGGACGATCCCCCTCGACGTCGTCAAGATCGACCGCGGGTTCACCTCCGACGTCGACACGAACCCGCGCACCCGGCGGTTCATGCAGGCGCTGCTGACCATGGGCCACGAGCTGGGCCTCCGGGTGGTCGTCGAGGGCGTGGAGCGCGTGAGCCAGGCCGACGTGCTGCGCGAGCTGGGCGCCACCCACGCCCAGGGCTACCTCTACGCCCGCCCGGCGCCGGCCGACCAGCTCGACCTCTCGACCCTGCGACCACGCCCGACCCCGGAGCCCGCTGCGTCCTGACCACCACCGCGGCCCGGGTCCGGCTCGCGGTGCGCGAGCCGGACGTGCCCGCTCCTCGCCGCCCTGGTGGCGGGACGCCCCGTGGCGCAGGATGGCCGCATGGAGCTGCGCTGGGTGAGTCCCGACGGCGCCCGCCTCTGCGACCCCGGCGAGCTCCACGAGCTCCGGCAGCGCGACGGCGGCTTCGTCTGGCTGGACATCCCCGTCTGCGACGACGACGCCGAGCGGATCCTGCTGGCCGAGCTCGGGTTCCACCCGATGGCCGTCGCCGAGGCCCGGCAGCGCAACCACACGCCCCGGGTGCACGTCTACCCCGACCACCTGTTCGTCGCCCTGCACGCGCCCGAGATCGGCACCGGTGGCCACGTGCACTACCTCGAGCTCGACCAGTTCATCAGCGAGCACCTGCTGGTGACCGTGCACGGGCCGCTCAACCCGGTCGTGCCGCTGGACCGCGCGCTGGCCGAGACCCGCCAGGTGACCGCCCGCCTGGAGGCCGGCCGGCTCCGGCCCGTCTCGCCGTTCGCCCTGGCCTACGCCGTCGTGTCGGCGATCGCCCGGCGGGAGGAGGCGCTGGTCGGTGACCTCGCCCGGCAGGTGGGGCTGCTGGAGCAGCGGGTGATGGGGGCGGCGGACGAGGAGCCCCAGGCCTTCCTCACCGCCCTGTTCACCGCCCGGCACGAGCTGCTGACCATCCGGACGATGGCGTCGCAGAGCGCTGAGATCTACAAGCGGGCCATCAGGCTCGCGACCTTCGTGCCGAGGGAGGGACGGGCGCTGCTGAAGGACCTCCTCGACCAGTACGAGCGCGTGTCCCGGATCAGCCAGAGTCAGCTGGACTTCCTGACGGGCGTGACCGAGTTCTACCGGGCCCGGACCGACACCAAGATGACGATCGCGGCCGAGCGGCTCGCGGTGATCGCCGCCGTCACGCTCCCGGTCACGGCGCTCTCCTCGATCGTGGGCATGAACGTCATCGTCAACGACCGCACGCTGTGGTGGCCGCTGGTCATCCTCCTCGCGGCGATGGTGTCCCTCTCCCTGATCCTGCTGCGCTGGGCGAAGCGCCAGGGCTGGTGGTGAGCCGGGGCCGGCCCCGGACCCGCCGGCTCAGGCGGCGGCAGCCCTCCGGAGCTTCCTGATCTCGCTCTTCGGGGTCTCGAGCAGCGCCAGGACGGCCTTCTCGACCTTGCCGTGGGTGGCGCCGTCGGAGAGGTCGGCGTTCTTGCCGACCAGCGAGGGGGTGATCGTCGCGCCGTCGTTGAAGAGGTCCACCAGGCGGGGGTCGACGTAGGAGGCGCGGGCCACCGTCGGGGTGTTGCCGAGGTAGAGCGACACCTCCTTCATGGCCGCGGACACCGCGCGCTTGCGCGCGCTGGCCGTCGTCGCGGTGCCGTTGGCCCGGGCCAGGGCGACGGCGGCGATCACCGTGCCGTGCCAGGTCCGGAAGTCCTTCGCCGACACCTCGCCACCCACCACCTGCTTGACGTAGCTGTTGATGTCGGTCGAGCCGACGTCCTTCCACTCCCCGTCCTCGGTCTGGTAGGCGAGCAGCTCGGGTCCGCCGCCCTCCCGCTCGAGCAGCACCGAGACGGAGGCGCGCACCAGCTCGTCCCCCAGGGTGATGTAGCGCTCCTTGCCGGACTTGGCGATGTAGTCGAAGACGACCGAGCGGCCCTCGAGGGAGACGTGCTCCTTCTGGATGGTCGCGAGGCCGTAGCTCTGGTTCGCCTCGGCGTAGGCCTCGCCGCCGATCCGGAAGAAGCCGAGGTCGAGGAGGCGGAACGCCGTCCCGAGGGCGCGCTCGTAGGGCATCCCCGGCAGCCGCAGGTGCTTGGCCACCCGTCGTCGGGCGATGGGCAGCTTGGCGGCCACCTCCAGCACGCGGTCGTGCTTGGACTGGTCGCGCTTGCGGCGCCACTCCTCGTGGTAGAGGTACTGCCGCCGGCCCGCGTCGTCGGTCCCCACGGCCTGGATGTGCCCGTTCGGGACGGGGCAGATCCACACCTGCTGCCAGGCCGGGGGGATCACGAGCAGCTTGCAGCGCTCGGCGTCCTCCGCGGTCAGCCGCTGACCGTCGTTGTCGAGGTAGATGAAGCCCTTCCCGGCCCGACGCCGGGTCCACCCGGGGTCGCGGGGGGAGACAGTTCTCAACCGTGGCACGGTCATCCTTCTACCCGCGGGAGCCGGGAAGATGCGGCACCGGCGGGACGACCTGCCCCGGGGCGACCCGAGCGCCTCCACCCAGCTCGTGGTCCGGCAGCGACGATGCGAGGTTTGGGAGGACCACGGGCTACGCTGCCCCCGGCAGTCAGACCGGTCGTCCGGTCCGATGCCGGGCCGCGGGGGCGGTGAGCAGCCCCGGAGGCACCGATGAATCCCAGCACCTCGCGCGCGCAGACCAGTCGGAGCCCAGGCCAGCCACAGCTCGTGGTCACCACCGCCCTGATCGGCCTGCTGGTCGGCCTGGTGGTCCTGGCCACGGCGCTGGGCTCGGTCCGCGCCTACGCCGCGGCCGACGGCGCCGTGCTGCTGGGCACCACCGAGAGCTACTCCGTCCTGGGTGCGACGACCGTGACCAGCACCGGGGAGACCGAGCTCTCGGACGACCTCGGGGTGAGCCCGGGCCTGGCGATCGTCGGCTTCCCGCCCGGACGCGTCGGAGGGGCGACCAACGCGGGCAATGCCGCCGCCGCTCAGGCGCAGTCCGATCTGACGATCGCCTACGACGACGCCGCCGGCCGGGACCCCACGGGGACGCTCTCCGGCTCGCTCGACCGTTCAGCCCCCTTCGTCGCCGGGGTCTACCAGGCCTCGTCGTCCGCACTGCTGACCGGCACGCTGACCCTGGACGGGCAGGACGACCCGAACTCCGTCTTCATCTTCCAGATCGGTTCCGCCCTCACCACGGCGACCAACAGCACGATCGCCCTGGTCAACGGCGCGCAGTCCTGCAACGTGTTCTTCCAGGTCGGCAGCTCCGCCGACCTCGGCGTGGACAGCGAGTTCGTCGGGACCATCCTCGCCCTCACGTCCATCACGGTGAAGTCGGGCGCCACCGTCGACGGCCGGGCCCTGGCTCGCAACGGTGCCGTCACCCTCGACGACAACGTATTCACCTCGTCGGCCTGCCTGGAGCCCAGCGCCAGCCCGAGCCCCGACGACGAGCCCAGCGCGAGCGACGGCCCGAGCCCGAGCGGTGGCCCCGGCCCGAGCGACGGTCCCAGTGCGAGCGACGGTCCCAGCGCGAGCGACGGCCCGAGCCCGAGCGACGGTCCCAGCGCGAGCGACGGCCCGAGTCCCAGCGCGTCCAGCGCGCTGCCGACGACGGTGCAGACCGAGTTCGAGACCGAGGGACCGAGCGCTGAGGCGACCGCGACCTCCATCGAGCGGGAGAGCCAGGAGGGGTCGGCCACCGACACCGCCACGGCCGTGAGCGGCTCCGGCCGCTCCGGTGGCGACGGAGGCGCACTGGCCCAGACGGGCAGCAGCGGCCTGACCACCGCGCTCGGCCTCGGCGGCGGCGTCCTCGTGCTGGCCGCCGCGGGCGTCCTCGTCGTGGCCCGGCGGCGGGCTCAGGCCGGTCGGCACGAGTAGCCGCCCCGACCGCAGCCGACGCCGGCCCCCCGTTCGTCCGTCCCACCTCGGTGGCCGGGTCGACCGGGGGGCCGTCGTCGCCGTGGCTCCGCCGGCCCCGTTCGTCGGGTCGCGCCGGCGTCCGGCGGCGGCGTCCGCGGTGGCCCCGAGCCGGCGCTGAGCAGAACCTGACCCGTCGGTCGCCCCTCGCGAACTCCTGACCCTCCGCGGGGTCTGCGCCCCCCGGAACCCCGAGGTCGGCGCACCAGACTCCTGATCGCAGAGCGGTCCCGCTCCTGCGGATCCCCCAGGAGCCCTCGTGCGCACCTCCCTCGTCGCCCTCGCCTCCTTCCTCACGGTGCTGGCGTCGTCGCTCCTCACGACCCCGGGCGCGGAGGCGGCGATCACCTCCGTCTACTGGCCGGAGGACGTGGTCTACGTGCAGGACCTGACCGCCGGGCTGAGGACGGCGGACGGTTCTCCGGTCTGGCCGGTCAAGGCCGCGGCCGAGCGCTGGGACGACGCCAACCCCGTGGACTTCCGCTACACCACCAAGGCCTGCCCGACGGGTGCGCAGTGCGTGGTGGTGCGGCAGGCCGAGCTCGCCGCCCCGGTCGTCGGCTCGGGCGCCACCGGCCGGTCGGGTCCCGACATCGTCTCGGCCGCGGTGGTCCTGGACACGACCTTCGGCCGGACGAACGGCCCGACGCGGCGGCGGAACGTGGTGTGCCACGAGCTCGGCCACACGCTCGGTCTGCAGCACAGCCCGGGCTCCTGCATGACCTCGCACGTGACCGACGAGCGCTACCCGAGCAAGGCCGACATCAAGAACCTGGTCGCCCTGTACGGCCACCGCTGAGGCTCCTCGCCCGCCACGGACGGGCGGACCGGCGGAAGGCTGTCGGAGGCTGCGCATACGGTGTGGCCATGAGCGAATTCCAGTCAGAGACCACCCAGGCCGCGCAGGAAGAGGGCACCATCGGCGCCAAGGCCGAGACCGAGAACCCGGCCCTGGAGAAGGACCCCAGCGACTGGGTCAGCGGCGACGACCCCATGACCCCGTCCCAGAAGAGCTACCTCGACACCCTGGCCAAGCAGGCCGGGGAGGAGCTCCCCGCCAACCTGAACAAGGCCGAGGCCTCCGAGCACATCGACCGGCTGAAGACGGCCCAGTCCGGCCAGTCCTGACCGGGGTGGTGAGGAGGAGCGGCTCATGACGCGGTTCGGCTACACGCTGATGACGGAGCAGAGCGGCCCGAAGGCCCTGGTGCAGTACGCCACCGCGGCCGAGCAGGTCGGCTTCGACTTCGAGGTGTCCAGCGACCACTACTCGCCGTGGCTGGTGTCGCAGGGTCACGCGCCCTACGCCTGGACCGTGCTGGGTGCCGTGGCGCAGGCCACCTCGCGGGTCGAGCTGATGACCTACGTGACCTCGCCGATCCAGCGCTACCACCCGGCGGTGGTGGCGCAGAAGGCGGCGACGCTGCAGCTGCTCTCCGACGGCCGCTTCACGCTCGGCCTGGGCTCGGGGGAGAACCTCAACGAGCACGTGACGGGCGAGGGCTGGCCACCGGTCGACCAGCGCCAGGACATGCTGGTGGAGGCCGCCACGATCATCCGCGAGCTGCACACCGGCGAGCTGACGACGTGGGAGGGCAACTACTTCCGGGTCGACTCCGCCCGCATCTGGGACGTCCCGGAGGGCGGCGTGCCGATCGGCATCGCCGTGTCCGGTCCGAAGTCGATCGAGCACTTCAGCCCGCTGGCCGAGCACCTCATCACCACCGAGCCCGACGCCGAGCTGCTGCAGGCCTGGGACCGGGCCAAGGGGGACACGTCGTCCCGCAAGATCGGCCAGATCCCGATCTGCTGGGGCACCGACCGCGATGCGGCGGTGGCCAAGGCGCACGACCAGTTCCGCTGGTTCGCGGGCGGCTGGGCGGTCAACGCCGACCTGCCGACGCCGGCCGGCTTCGCCGGGGCCAGCCAGTTCGTCCGACCCGAGGACGTCGCCGAGCAGATCCCCTGCGGGCCCGACCTCGACGCGGTCGTCGAGGCGGTCAAGCCCTTCTGGGAGGCCGGCTTCACCGACATCGCGCTGGTGCAGGTGGGCGACGAGGGTCAGAGCGCGTTCCTCGAGCAGGCCGCCGGCCCGCTGCTGGAGAAGCTCCGGGCCGCCTCGGCCTGAGGCCGTCGCGAGGCGGGGGGCCGGTCCGGCACGACCGGTCGAGCCCTCCGCCCGGCGTCCCCTCGCGACGACGTGGTCCGCCGCCGCTCGGGACCGCGCCCCGTCGGTGCCTCCCGCGCCGCTCGCCCTCGCGAGGGCTCGTCCCGGCCGGGGTCGGTCCGTCCCCGGCACCCCGGTCCGTCCCCCACTTCACACCCCTGCGGTGGTCTTCACACCCCGTGCAGGGGGTGTGAAGCACGTCCACGGGGTGTGAAGTGGGGGTGCTGGCGCGGGACCGGCCGCGCGAGGCGTCCCACGCCTGATGGACCGCGCGGTCACGCGACGTCACCGCCCCACGCGACGCGTGTGCTCGCCCTCGTCGGCCGTTCGTCAGCTCAGCGCCGGCGTGCGTCCGCCACTTCACACCCCTGCGGTGGTCTTCACACCCGCTGCACCGGGTGTGAAGCACCCCGACGGGGTGTGACGTGGGGGGTCGGACCGAGCCACGCCCGGGGGTACGGGCGGACGCCGGTCCGAGCCACACCCGGGGATACGGCTGGACGCCGGTCCGGACCCCGGAGGGCGGACGGACGGCGGCGCTCAGTCCTGGGCCGCCCAGGCCCGGACGTGCTCGGGGACGGGTGCCTCCGCCAGGCCGGGAGCGGCGACCGGCTCGCCGCGCCGGACGGACAGCGGCAGCACGCCGGTCCAGTGCGGCAGGTCCAGGTCCTCGGGGTCGTCCGACGGCGGCCCGCTCCGCGTCTTGAGCGACACCTCGCGCAGGGGCAGCCGCAGCAGCGCCGTGGCCGCGAGCTCGCGACGGTCCGCGGGCCGCGAGCCGGACGAACGGCCCGGCACCACCGACTCGACCAGCGCCGCGAGGACGGCCGCCTTGTCCTGCTCGTCGCGGACCAGCTCCGCCCGCCCCTGGGCGACGACGGAGCGGTAGTTGACCGAGTGGTTGAACGCCGAGCGGGCCAGGACCAGGCCGTCGATCAGGGTGACGGTCACGCACACCTCGAGCCCGCCCTCGGCCGCGGTCCGCAGCGCCCGCGCCCCCGTCGAGCCGTGCAGGTAGAGGTCGTCGCCGACCCGCACGTGCAGCTGCGGGAGCACCACCGGCCGACCGTCGACGACGAACCCCACGTGGCAGACGGTGGCCTCGTCCAGCACGGCGTGCACCGCCGCCCGGTCGTAGCCGACGCGCTCGCGCAGACGGCTGGGCGTCGTCCGGTCGGTCGGGGGGTAGGCGTCGGCACTCATGCCGCCCAGTCTGGCGGCGCGGCCCCGCGCCGTCAGGCGTCAGGCCGTCAGCCGGGCCAGCAGCGCGGGCAGGTCGACGAAGGCGAAGCGGATCGAGGAGTCGCTGCAGCCGTACGGCAGGACCAGCCGGTCGCCGTGCACCAGCGCCCCGCAGGAGTAGACGACGTTGGGCACGTAGCCCACCCGCTCGTCCTCGTCCGGCAGCAGGAGCGGCTCCGCCAGCACGCCCCGGAGGACGGTCGGGTCGTCGCGGTCCAGCAGCGTGGCGCCGATCCCGTAGCGGCGGACGGGCCCCACCCCGTGGTTCAGGACCAGCCAGCCGGCCTCGGTCTCGATCGGCGGTCCGCAGTTGCCCAGCTGGATGAGCTCCCACGGCTCCGCGGGCTGCTGCACGATGACGGCCGGGTCCCACCAGCGCAGGTCGCGCGACCGGGCGACGCCGATGCTCTCGCGGTCCCACCGGACCAGGGCGGCGTAGTCGCCGTCCAGCCGGCGCGGGAACAGCGCCATGCCCTTGCTCCTGGACGCCGGGCCGAGCAGCTGACGGACGTCCAGCCGGCGGAAGTCGGTGGTGCTGACCAGGTGGGACGCGATGGCCGTGCCGTCGTAGGCGGTGTAGGTGGCGTGGAAGGCGACGCTCCCGTCGTCCTCCACCAGCCGGGTGAGCCGCGCGTCCTCGACCCCGCGGAGCTCGTCGGGCGCCACGGGGAACAGCGCCGTGTCGGTCGCCGGGACACCCGGGTCGACGTCCAGGCCGTAGTCGCAGCGGAAGACCCACCGGACCTGCTCCGCCACCACCGCACCCCGGACGCGGTCGAGGTAGTCCCGGCGGACGGCTTCGAGCACCTGCTCGAGGTTGTCCCCGTCGACGTGCGGGGGCAGCACCCGCGCCAGCTCGTCCACCGGGTTCCCGGTGCGGTCCGCCACCGCGGCCAGCAGCACGTCACGGCTCAGGGTCGCCGACCGGTGCGCCGGCGTCCGGGGCCGGCCCGGGTCGTCCACCCGGAGGTCGGCCGGACCGCTCCCGAGCACGCCCGAGCGGAACTGGATGCTGGAGACGTGCCCCTCGCCGACGGAGCGCACCGTCATCAGGAAGCGCAGCTCGCCGGGGGCCAGGCCGGCCTGGTCCGGGTGGACCACCATCGACGGGTTGAACAGCGCCGCTGCCTCGAGGGCGTACTCCTGCGTGAAGTAGGCGCCGATGAGCGCGGCCCGCTCGGGTGGCAGCACGCCGGTCCCGGCCCGGTCGGCGACGGCGGCGAAGTGCGCGGCGAAGACGCCGTCCAGGTCGTCGTGCCGGTCGCCGAAGGCGGCGCGGGTGGCGACCAGGGTGGCGGTCACGTCGGCGTCCGCCATGGCCTGGACGCGGTCGACCACGGCGTCGACGCGGGCCCGGCCGTCCGCGAGCAGCTCCTCGCCCGGGAGGAACGGGCGGGCGATGACGCGGGCCGGGTCGGGCCGGAGGACGAGCGGGCTGCGGACCAGCAGGCCCGCGCTCACGTCCGCGCGGCCGTCACCGCGGCACTGCGCTGCAGGGTGGAGATCAGCGCGAGCGTCGACTCCGCACCCTGGTTCTCGTTGCGCCCGTGCCGTTCGAGCCCGTCGTACCCACCACCGCTGATCACGTCCAGCAGCATGACACCCGTGTCGTTGGCGCCGTGGAACCACCGCCGGCAACGCTCCAGCCCGACGGCCCACCGCGGGTCCCCGGTCACGTCGAGGGCGCGGGCACAGGCGTCGGCAAGCGCGGCGACCTCGATCGGCTGCTGGTCGTAGCCCGGCCGGGGCTCGCCGCGCGCCCAGCCCCCGACCGGGGTGAGGGAGAGCTGGTCGCCCGAGGTCTCGACGTCCAGCAGCCAGGTCAGCATCCGCAGGCCCGCCTCCAGCAGCCGGGCGTCGCCCAGCAGGTGCCCCGCCGCGACCAGCACCTCGGGGAGGCTGCCGTTGGCGTACCGCAGCCGGGGCTCGGGCCACGGCCAGCCGGGCTCGGTGGGTCGGGCCAGCAGGCGGTCCGCCGTCGCGGTCAGCAGCCGTCGCGCCGCGCGGTGGCCGGGCCGGACCGTGAGCACCTCGGCCGCGCCCAGCGCCGCGAAGACGTCCGCCCGCAGGTGGGGGGAACGGTGCCGGGCGCCGCGCTCGAAGTGGCGCAGCGCCACCCCGGCCTGCGCCTCGTCGCCCCAGCGGGCGGCCACGCTGCCCAGCCCCCACAGCGCCCGTCCCCAGCAGTCGTCGAGGGTCGGGGCGTCGGTCCAGCGGCCCTCCAGGCTCCGGCGGTTGTGGAAACGGCCGTCGTGGGCCTGCGCGTCGACGACCAGCCGCAGGTAGTCCCCGCCCAGCCGCCGGAGCGGGGCGG
Organism: Friedmanniella luteola; assembly: GCF_900105065.1. NCBI lineage: Bacteria > Bacillati > Actinomycetota > Actinomycetes > Propionibacteriales > Nocardioidaceae > Friedmanniella > Friedmanniella luteola. Next base: position 4,594,797 of record NZ_LT629749.1, on the reverse strand, counting down.
CGGGCGACGGCTCCCGTGCCAGCACCACGAGTCCGCGGGCGAGGTCGTCGACGCAGTAGCCGTGCTCCGGACGGGGCGTGGTCAGCTCCGCGTGCTCGAACAGGCCGCCGTCGTCGGTCAGGCGGAGCAGGTGGTCGAAGGACACCGCCGGACCGAGGACGGGGACGGCGGTCACGCGGTGGCCAGGACCGACCGGCGGGGCACCACGGCCGCGGCGACGGCGCGGTACCGGTCGGCGACGGCGGGCCACAGCAGGCCGGGTGCGATCCGCTCCGCCTCCGCCGCCATGGCGGTGCCCAACCCGGGCTCGGTGAGCACCCGGCGCAGGGCGGCGGCGATCCCCGCCGGGTCCTGCCGGTCCACCAGCAGACCGGCGCCGCTCGACAGCAGCTCCACGGCGTGCGGGAAGGCGGTCGAGACGACGGGCTTGCCGGCCGCGACGGCCTCGATCAGCACCCCGGAGGTGACCTGCTCGCGGGAGTCGTAGGGCAGCAGCACGATGTCGGCGGCCTGGACGATCCGGTGCAGCTCGGCGGTGCTCAGGTAGCGGTCGTCGAAGTGCACGGCACCGCTGCCGCCGGCGGCGGCGCGGGCGATCAGCCGCTCGCGGTAGACCTCCCCGTGCTCGGCCCGCACCTTGGGATGGGTCTGACCGACGACGTGGTACTCCGGCCGCGGGTCGAGGTCACCGAGCAGCCCCATCGCGTCGACCGCCCACTCGATGCCCTTGCCCTCACCCAGGAGTCCCCAGGTCAGCACCGTCGCCGGCCGGCCGGCCGCGCGGGGCCGGCGGTGCAGCTGCGGCGGCGGGACGTCGGCGCCGTGCGGGATGACCGTGACCTTGCTGCCGTCGACGGCGTAGTGCTCCAGCAGCCGGTCGTGGCCGGTCTGCGTCATGGTCACCACCGCGCTGGAGGCGCTCACGAGGGTCTCGAGGATGCGCCGCTGGTTGGGCGACGGCGTCACCAGGACGGTGTGCAGGACGGTGACGAGGGGGACGCGGAGCCGGCGGACCACGTCGAGGACGTCCTCCCCGTCGGGACCCGGGAAGATGCCGTACTCGTGCTGGAGCACGGCGACGTCGAAGGCGTTGAGCGCGGCGGCGGCGCGGCGGGGTCCGCGCGCCTCGCCCCGCACCCAGGTGCCGTCGGCGGGCTGGCCGGTGCTGCTGCGTGCGCCGCGCCGGCCGGGCAGCTCCGCCGCATCGGCCACCCGGACCACGCCCACCAGGTCCTGCGGCGACTCCAGAGCCGTGACGAGCGCGCGGCTGAAGGTCGCCAGCCCGCACTGCGTGGGCGGGTAGGTGCTCAGCACCCCGTAGGAGATGGTCATGCGACATCCTTCCCGCGCCGTGGCCGTCAGGGATGCCCCGGGCTCGGGACGGCCGGTCGACCCGGGCAGGGCCGACGCTAGCAGCGCTGTGTGTCCCCCAGGTTTCACGACCGCGGGGGTGCGGCACACCACCCGCAGGGGTGGATGGCTGCCCGTCACCGGTCGGCCAGCGCCTCCGTCGGGGTGGCCATCGCCGCGCGGCGGGCCGGCAGCACGGAGGCGAGCGCCCCGGCGAGCGCGACGACCGCCACCACGCCGAGCGTCTGGAGCACGGGCACGGCCAGGTGCAGCCTCCCCATGTCGGTCTCCTCCGCCAGCGCTACGGCACCCACCCCGCCGAAGGCGATCCCGACCACGACGCCGACGGCCGCCCCCACCAGGGCGAGCAGCACCGCCTCCACGGTCAGCATCCCCCGCAGCTGGCGCCGCTGCAGGCCCAGCGCCCGCAGCAGGGCGGACTCGCGCGTCCGCTCCAGCACCGACAGGCCCAAGGTGGTGCCCACGCCGATCAGGGCGATCAGCACAGCGACGGCGAGCAGGCCCGTGGCCACCGCCAGCAGCCTGTCGAGCACCCGGACGACCTCGGCGGCCTCGGTCAGCGAGCCGTCGACCCGCAGCCCGGGCTGGCTCACGGTCGCCTGCCGGACCGCCGCGACGACGGCCCGGGCCTCGTCGCGGTCCGCGGCGGCCGCCCACAGCTCCGAGGTGGGGGCGGTCGGGGCCAGCGCGGCCAGCGCGGCGTCGGTCACCGCCACCCCGCCCGAGCGCGGGATCTCGCTCGACCGGAGCACGAAGGTGCCCCGCCGTCCCTGGTACGACAGCTCCAGCGGGTCCCCCGACCGGGCGCCGAGCATCTCCAGGGTGAAGTCGTCCACCAGGGCGTTGCGTCCGGTGAGCTGGTCCAGCCCGGTCGGGACGACCCGCTCCACGCCGGCCCCCGGCGCCGAGACGGTGAGCTCGGCCACGCCGTCGTCACCGGCTCCCGGGAGGCCGGCCCGGACGCTGCGCACGGGCACCGTCGCCGTGACACCCGGGACGCCGGCGACCGCCGTCGTCACCGTGGTCGAGAGCGGGCCGTCGGGGTTGACGACCACCAGGTCGACCGGGAACTTCGCGTCCAGGGCGTCGTCGAGCGTCGCGCCGACCGTGGCGGAGCCCACCTGGAGGGTGACGATCAACCCCACGGCCAGCATCAGCGCGGTGCAGGTCGCCGCCGACCGGCCCGGGTTGCGGACCAGGTTGGCCGCCGCCAGCCGGGCGGTGGGACCGCCGCGGCGGGCGAGCAGGCCGACCCCGCGCAGCAGCGCGGGGACCACCACCACGGCGAGGGCCAGGACGCCGACCGCCGTGATGGCCGCGCCGGCCACGGCCAGCACGACGTTGTGCGCATCGGCGGTGAGCGCCACGACGATCACCGCCACCCCGAGCAGCGTGCCGAGCCCGCCGGCGACGACCCGCAGCCGGCCGTGGCGGTGGCGGTCCGCCTCGGGCGCGACCGGCCGCAGCGCCTCGAGCGGGGCGACCCGGCTGGCCCGGCCGACCGGGACCAGCGACGCCAGCACGGTGACCACGACCCCGCCGACGAAGCCCAGCCCGACCGCCAGCGGCGGCACGGCCAGGCCGGCGCCGATCCCGCCGGTCACCGTCGCGACCAGCGCCGCCACGCCGGTGCCGAGCACGACGCCCGCGGCGGACCCGAGCAGGCCGGTGAGCAGCGCCTCGGCGAGCAGCATCCGCCGGACCTGGCGGGTGGAGGCGCCGACGGCCCGCAGCAGGCCGATCTCCCGGCGCCGCTGGGTCAGGATGATCACCAGCGTGTTGAGGACGGTCATCGAGCCGACGAGCACCGCGATCGAGCCGAAGACGAGCACCAGGTAGCCGAACAGGTCGGCGACCCCGGTGGCCTCGTGGAGGGCGGCGGCGCCGGCCTCCGCCGAGGTCTGGACGGTGCCCGCCTCGCCGACGACGGGCTGCAGGGCGGCGGCCACCGCGCCGGGCTCGGTCCCGGGCTGCACCCGGACCAGGACCGTCCCGGAGCGGTCCCCGGGGGCGGTGGCGGCGGCGAAGGCCGGGGCCACGACGCCGGAGTCGCCGAGGTCCGCGAACAGCGCGCGGCCCTCGTCCAGCAGCCCGGTCACCACCAGCCGCCGGGCCGGACGGTCGCCCAGGGGCTCCAGGGTCAGCACGTCCCCGGGGCCCACCGCGTAGGACCGCGCGGTCCCGGGGCTGAGCACCACCTGGTCGGCGGTGGTCGGCCAGCGGCCGGTGCCCAGCTCCGACCAGCGGAACTCCGGCCGGTCGGGCAGGGTCTGCAGCTCGATCGGCCCGGGCCCGGCGGCGGTGCTGAAGGCGGCGTAGGTGCGGGCGGAGGTGGAGACGGCGGCGACGCCGGGCAGGGCCGCGGCCGCGGCGGCGACCGGGGCGGGGTCCCCGCCCAGGTCGACCAGCACGTCGCTGGTGGAGGACGGGGCGCTCAGCCGTTGGCCGACGCCGCGGGTCTCGGTGGCCACGAAGACCAGGCAGGCGACGACGAAGGCGACGCTGACCACCACGGCCAGGCCGACCGAGACCGTCCGGTCCGGGTGGGTGCGGAGCTCGCGCCACGCGCGCCGCACCTCAGGAACCCAGCCGGGTCAGCGCGGCAAGCAGGTCGTCGGTGCCGGGAGCGTCGAGCTCGTCGACCAGCGCGCCGTCGGCCAGCAGCAGCACCCGGTCGGCGTGGGCGGCGGCCGCGGGGTCGTGGGTGACCAGGACGATGGTCTGGCCCAGCTCCCGGCTGGCGCTGCGCAGCTGGGCGAGCAGCTGCTGCCCCGTGCGGGAGTCGAGCGCGCCCGTCGGCTCGTCGGCGAAGACGACGTCGGGCCGGGTGATGAGCGCGCGGGCGATGGCGACCCGCTGCTGCTGGCCGCCGGACAGCTCGCTGGGCCGGTGGGCCAGCCGGTCCTGCAGCCCGAGCGCGATCGCGGTGGCCTGCAGCAGGCCCGGGTCGACCTCCGTGCCGGCCAGCTCCAGCGGCAGGGTGATGTTCTGCGCGGCGGTGAGGGTGGGCAGCAGGTTGAACGCCTGGAAGACGAACCCCACCTGGTCGCGGCGGACGGTGGTGAGCTCGCGGTCCGCGAGGCCGGAGATCTCCCGGCCGCCGAGGAACACCTGCCCGCTGGTGACGGTGTCGAGGCCTGCCAGGCAGTGCATCAGCGTCGACTTGCCCGAGCCCGACGGGCCCATCACCGCGGTCAGCTGGCCGCGGGTGATGGCGACGCTGACGGAGTCCAGGGCCCGGACGGCGGTCCGGCCGCTGCCGTAGGTCTTGACGAGGTCGACGGCCCGGACGGCGGCGACGTCGCCCGGACGGGTGGTCCGGGGCGCCGGGCCGGGGCCGGTCGACGGCTCGAGGGTGGTGCGCACGGAGAAGTCCCTTCGGTCGAGGTGTCGGCTTCAACCTAGGAACGGGCGCCGGGCCCCCGCATCGGAGCGCGGGCCCTGCAGGAGGGGCCCGCGGTCCGACCGGCGGTCAGCGCGGGGCGACCCCGGTCTCGTAGGCGAACAGCACCAGACCCACCCGGTCCCGGATCTCCAGCTTGGCGAGCAGCCGGCCGATGTGGGTCTTGACCGTGCCCTCGGCGAGGTACAGCCGCGAGCCGATCTCGCTGTTGCTGGCCCCGGCCGCGATCTCCACCAGCACGTCGAGCTCCCGGGCGGTGAGCAGGGCCAGCCGTGGGTCCGGGGTGTGCTCGGTCGGTCGGCCGGGCAGCGTCGGCACGACCTGCGCGAGCAGCCGGCGGGTGGCGCTGGGGGCGACGACGGCGTCCCCCGCCGCGACGTCACGGATGGCGCTCAGCAGCTCGGCGGGGCGCGCGTCCTTGAGCAGGAAGCCGCTCGCCCCGGCCTTGAGCGCGGCGAACACGTACTCGTCGAGGTCGAAGGTGGTCAGCACCAGCACGCGGGCCGGGTGGCCGGCCGCGGTCAGCCGCTGGGTGGCCTCCACGCCGTCGACGACGGGCATCCGGATGTCCATCAGCACGACGTCGGCCGACACCTTGGCCAGGGCCTGCACCGCCGCCTGGCCGTCGGCCGCCTCGCCCACGACCACCAGGTCGTCCTCGGCCTCGATGAGCATCCGGAAGCCGCTGCGCACCAGCGCCTGGTCGTCGACCAGGAAGACGCGGACCGGCATCAGCGGCCGGTCCACGCGGACGGACCCGGCTGCGCGGCCGGCGCGGCGGTGAGGGGGAGCGAGACGCGGACGCTGTACCCGCCGGTCGGCCGCGGCCCGGCGGTCAGGGTGCCGCCGTGCAGAGCGACGCGCTCGTGCATGCCCCGCAGGCCGTGGCCCCGGCCGTCGCCGGTCGCCGCAGCGCCCCGGCCGTCGTCGGACACCTCGATCTCGAGGGCGCTCCCGGTGAACGCGAGGGTGACCTGAGCGGTGGCGGCGGGGCCGGCGTGCTTGAGGGTGTTGGTCATGGCTTCCTGGACGATGCGGTAGGCGGTCAGGCCGAGGGCCTGGCTCACGGGTGGCGCGGTGCCGAACGTGGCGAGCCGGGCGGTGGCGCTGGTCTTGCGGACCAGGTCGGGGATGTCGTCCAGCCCTGGGGTGGGCACGTAGGACGTGGGCTCGGCGCCGGGGCCGCCGCTGCGGAGCAGACCGACCATCCGCCGCATCTCCTCCAGCGCCTCGCGGCTGGTCTCCGCGATGGTGCCGAGCACCTCCGGGCCCTTCTCGGGCCGCTTGGCGGCCAGGGCCCGGCCGCCCTCGGCCTGGACGACGATGACCGACAGCGAGTGGGCGACGATGTCGTGCAGCTCGCGGGCGATCCGGTTGCGCTCGTCGACGGCCGCGACGGCGGCCCGCTGCTCCTGCTCGGCCAGCCGCAGCCGGGAGCGCTCCAGCTCCGAGAGCTGCCGCTCGCGCCGGTTCTCGACGCTCTCCCGACCCCGCCGGCCCACCAGGTAGGCCGCCAGCACGACGCCGGCGCAGCCGGTCACGCCCATCGCGAAGTAGACCATCGCGGTGCTGGAGGAGTACACCGGCAGCGCCCAGCGGGCCGGACCGAGCAGCGCCCCGGCGAGGCCCAGCGCCAGCCCCGCGTGGCTGACGCTCCTGCTGCCCCACCGGGCGGCGGCGTAGACGAGCATGGGCACCACGACGATGCCGATCATCGGCTGCGACAGCGTCAGCAGCTGCCCGAGCGCGCCCACGGCGCCGACGGCCAGGGCCGCCGCGGGGACCAGCCGGCGCATCAGCAGCGCCGAGGCCAGGATGACGCTGGCGGCGGCCGCGGCCGGCTCGCCGCCCGTCGCGTAGGGCAGGCTGACCACCACCGCGACGACGCAGGCCAGGACGAAGTCCCAGACGAACCGGCGGTCGCGGACCTGCAGGTCGAGGCGAGAGCTCATGGCCCGGTCAGCCTACGGGCGGCGCCGCCCACGCCCATCGGTCCACGGTCTGACCCTCCGGGGCCGTCGGCCGCCCGGCCCGGTCGTCCGGCGGCCACTAGGCTGGCCTCGTGCAGTGGAAGATGATGGCCGCCATCGGAGCCGCCGTGGGCGGCGTGGTCTGGTACGTCGAGCGGCGGCGCACCCGCCCGTCGATCGGGACCGACCGCTGGGCGCAGGTCACCGACCCGATCGCGCCCTCCTGATCCGCCGGTCCGACCCGGCGCAGCCGCGATCGGCGGGGCCGACGCGTCATCCGGCCGTCAGGCATTGACACACCCCTGGAACAGGGTGGACGTTCAATGCTCGAACGGGCCGGTGAGGGCCCGTCGACGGGCCACGGGTGACGTGACCCGTGCGACCGCGAGGACGGGACCACGTGAGCACAGTGCGGGCAGCGATCACCCAGACCACCTGGACCGGCGACAAGGCCTCGATGCTGGACAAGCACGAGCAGTTCGCCCGGCAGGCCAAGGACCAGGGTGCGCAGGTCATCTGCTTCCAGGAGCTGTTCTACGGCCCCTACTTCGGCATCACCGAGGACCCGCAGTACTACGACTACGCCGAACCGGCCGACGGTCCCGTCGTGCAGCGGTTCGCCGCGCTGGCCGCGGAGCTCGCGATGGTGATGGTGCTGCCCATCTACGAGGAGGAGCAGCCGGGCGTCTACTACAACACCGCGGTGGTGGTCGACGCCGACGGCAGCGTCCTCGGCAGGTACCGCAAGCACCACATCCCGCACCTCGACAAGTTCTGGGAGAAGTTCTACTTCCGCCCCGGCAACCTCGGGTACCCGGTGTTCAAGACCGCCGTCGGACCGATCGGGGTCTACATCTGCTACGACCGGCACTTCCCGGAGGGCTGGCGCGAGCTCGGTCTGAACGGGGCCCAGATCGTCTTCAACCCCAACGCCACCAAGCCCGGGCTGTCCAACCGGCTGTGGGAGATCGAGCAGCCCGCCGCCGCCGCGGCCAACGGCTACTTCGTCGCCGCACCCAACCGGGTGGGCCGCGAGGACAACGAGTACGGCGACGCGGCCGTGTCCTTCTACGGCTCCAGCCAGTTCGTGGACCCCCAGGGCAACCTCGTCGGCCCGATGGGCAGCAGCGAGACCGAGGAGGTGCTGGTCCGCGACCTCGACCTGGGCATGATCCGCGAGGTCCGCAACGCCTGGCAGTTCTACCGCGACCGCCGGCCCGAGTCCTACACGTCGATCCCGAAGCCCTGAGACCGGCCGGCTGACCATGGCGACAACGCTGATCAAGAACGGCACGGTCGTGAACGCGACCGGCACCGCCAGCGCCGACGTGCTGGTCGACGGCGAGACGATCGCCGCCGTCCTCGCGCCCGGCTCGGTCCTGCTGGGCCACGACCTCGAGCGCTCCGTCGACACCGTCGTCGACGCCGCGGGCAAGTACGTCATCCCGGGCGGGATCGACGCGCACACCCACATGGAGATGCCGTTCGGCGGGACGTTCGCCAGCGACACCTTCGAGACCGGCACCCGCGCCGCGGCGTGGGGCGGCACCACGACCATCGTCGACTTCGTCGTCCAGTACGCCGGGGAGAACGTGCTCGACCAGTACCACCTGTGGCACGAGAAGGCCGCCGGCAACTGCGCCGTCGACTACGGCTTCCACCAGATCCTGTCCGACGTCGACGACGACTCGCTGAAGGCGATGGACCAGCTGGTCATCGAGGGGGTCACGAGCTTCAAGCTCTTCATGGCCTACCAGGGCGTGCTCCTGTCCGACGACGGCCAGATCCTGCGGGCCATGCAGAAGGCCGCCGAGAACGGTTCGATGATCATGATGCACGCCGAGAACGGCGGCATGATCGACGTGCTGGTGCAGCAGCTGCTGGCGGAGGGCAAGACCGATCCCTACTGGCACGGCATCTCCCGGCCCTGGCAGGCGGAGGAGGAGGCGACGCACCGGGCGATCATGATCGCCAACCTGACGGGGGCCCCGCTCTACGTGGTGCACGTCAGCGCCAAGCAGGCGGTGCAGCAGATCGCCGCGGCCCGGGACGCCGGCCAGAACGTCTTCGGCGAGACCTGCCCGCAGTACCTCTACCTGTCGCTGGAGGAGCAGCTGGGCGCCAGCGGGCCGGAGTGGGGCAGCTTCGAGGGCGCCAAGTGGGTCTGCTCGACGCCGCTGCGCGCCCGGGCGGAGGGCCACCAGGACCACATGTGGCAGGCCCTGCGGACCAACGACATCCAGATGGTCTCCACCGACCACTGCCCGTTCTGCATGAAGGACCAGAAGGACCTCGGGATCGGCAGCTTCGCCAAGATCCCCAACGGCATCGGCTCGGTCGAGCACCGGATGGACCTGATGTACCAGGGCGTGGTCACGGGGCAGATCTCGCTGCCGCGGTGGGTCGAGCTGACCTCGACGACACCGGCCCGGATGTTCGGGCTCCACGGCCGCAAGGGGGTCATCCAGCCGGGGGCTGACGCCGACGTGGTCGTCTACGACCCGCGGGGCCACACCTCGATCGGGGTCGGGAAGACCCACCACATGAACATGGACTACTCGGCCTGGGAGGGCTTCGAGGTCGACGGCCACGTCGACACGGTGCTGTCGCGGGGCCGGATCGTCGTGGACGGCGGGGACTACGTGGGCGCGAAGGGGCACGGGCGCTACCTCAAGCGCGGCCTGAGTCAGTACCTCCTCTGATGACCCGGGCGAAGCGAGGGCAGTAGACATGGACTTCGGCGTGGTCCTGCAGACCAACCCGCCCGCCCAGCGCACGGTGCAGCTCGCCCAGCTGTCCGAGGCGCACGGCTTCGACTACCTGTGGACGTTCGACAGCCACCTGCTCTGGCAGGAGCCGTACGTCATCTACAGCCAGATCCTCGACCGGACCCACCGGATCAAGGTCGGCCCGATGGTCACCAACCCGGCCACCCGGGACTGGACGGTGACGGCCTCGGTCTTCGCCACCCTCAACGAGATGTACGGCAACCGGACGGTGTGCGGGATCGGCCGCGGGGACTCCGCCGTCCGGGTGACCAACGGCAAGCCGTCCACGCTCAAGGAGGTCCGGGAGGCGACGCACGTCATCCGCGAGCTCGCGAACTGCCGCCCGGTGGACCACAAGGGCACGACGCTGCAGTTCCCGTGGGCCCGGACCTCGTCGCTCGAGGTGTGGGTGGCGGCCTACGGGCCGCTCGCGCTCAAGGCGGCCGGCGAGGTGGGCGACGGCTTCATCCTGCAGCTGGCCGACGTCGACATCGCGGCCTGGATGATCGAGAGCGTCCGGACCGCGGCCAGCAACGCGGGCCGGGACCCGGACGCGATCACCTTCTGCGTCGCCGCCCCGATGTACATCGGGGACGACCTGGACCACCAGCGCGACCAGTGCCGCTGGTTCGGCGGCATGGTGGGCAACCACGTCGCCGACATCGTCGCGAAGTACGGCGAGTCCGGGGCGGTGCCGCAGGCCCTCACCGACTACATCCACGGCCGGCAGGACTACGACTACAACGAGCACGGTCGGGCGGGGAACACCCACACGGCCTTCGTGCCGGACGCGATCATCGACCGGTTCTGCCTGCTGGGCACCGCCGAGGACCACATCGCCAAGCTCGAGCAGCTCAAGGCGATCGGCTGCGACCAGTTCGCCGGCTACCTCCAGCACGACAACAAGGAGGAGACCCTCCGGGTCTACGGCGAGACGGTCATGCCGGCCCTCCGCGACCACGTCACGGCCCGCTCCTGACCGGGAGCCGTGGGTGAGCCCTCGCTCCTCAGGGCGACGCGGGGCCGTCGACCGGCTGGCCCGGCGCCAGGCCCGGAGCGGCTGGCTCGGCGGGCCCGAGGTGGGTGAGGACCTCCTGCAGGCCTTGCCAGACGGCGCGGGCGGACGGTCGCAGCTGCGGGTCCGGGTGCAGGCAGGCCTCGATCAGAGCGGCCAGACCGGACGGCAGCCGGCGGCCGAAACGGCGGAGCGGTGGCGCCGGGCGGCGGAGCTGCAGGTAGTCGTCCCGGTCCAGGACCGCGGCGTCGGCGGCGTCGTGGGCGTCGAACGGGCCGATGCCCGCGGCCGCCTCGTAGAGCGTGGCCCCGATGGCCCAGGTGTCGGCGGCCTCGGTGACGTGGCTGCCCGTGGCCTGCTCGGGCGACATGTACAGGTGGCTGCCGAAGCCGCGAGGCACCGGGCCGGCCGGGCGGGCGAGGCTGAGGTCGATCAGCTTGGCGATCCCCCCGTGACTCACGATGTTGGACGGTCGGACGTCCAGGTGCAGGTAGCCGCTCTGGTGCAGGTAGTGCGCGGCAGCGGCGACCTGGCTGCCGAGGTGGCACAGCTCCGCGGCGGCCAGCCGGCTCGCGCGGTCTTCGATGATCTCCTCCAGCGTGGGTCCGGGGATCGTCTCCATGATGACCACCACTTCGGGCTGGGTGAACGTCGCGAGCCCACGCACCAGCAACGGGTGGGTGAGCGTCTGCAGCAGGAAGCCTTCCTGCGCGAGGCGCCGACGCACCCGCTCGACGGCGGCACGGTCGGGACGGACCACCTTGGCCACGCAGCTGCACAACCGCTCGTCGCTGAAGACGGCGTAGACGTCGAGCGCGTCGCCGCGGCGCAGGTGCTCCGCGACCCGGTACCCGGGGGCGATCTCCGCCCCGACCGCGACGACCGCGACGTCGTCGTCGCGGTCGTGCTCGGCCCGGTCCTCGAGGACCGCGGCCTGCTCAGCCATCGGTGGCCGCCAGCTGAAGCTCGAGCTCGGGGCCGATGAGGGCACGGCGGGCCCGGCCGTGCTCGCCGTCGGCCGCGGCGCGACGGGCGGTCGGCGGGGGCGGAGGCTGGTCGAGACCGCTCTGCCGCCACAGCTCCGCGTAGCGCCCCTGGAGTCGCAGCAGCTCGTCGTGCGTCCCGCGTTCGACGACGCGGCCCTGGTCGAGCACGACGATGCTGGTGGCTTCCCGGACCGTGGTCAGGTTGTGGGAGATGATCACCGTCGCCCGGCCGGTCATCAGGCGCCGCATCGGTTGGACGAGGCGTGCCGTCGACTGCGCGTCGAGCCCCGTCGTCGGCTCGTCGAGCAGCAGCACCGGGGCGTTCCGCAGCATGGCCCGGGCGATCGCCAGCCGCTGGCCCTGACCGCCGCTCAGCCGGCGGCCACGCTCGCCGATCTCGGTGTCGTAGCCCTGCGGGAGCGCCCCGATGAAGCCGTCCGCGTCGGCGGCGACCGCGGCGCCCTCGACGTCCGCCTCGGTGCTCGCGTCACTGCGTCCGTAGGTGATGTTGTCGTGGATCGTGCCATCCAGCAGCAGGGTCTCCTGCAGCAGCACGGTGACGTTGCGGCGCAGCGATCCGAGGGTGATCGACGTGATGTCGTGGCCGTCGAGCAGCACCTGCCCGCCCTCGGGGTCGAAGAACCGGACCAGCAGTTTCGCGAGCGTCGACTTGCCGGCGCCGCTCGCCCCGACGACGGCGACGGTCTCCCCGGGGCCGACGCTGAAGGACACCGCGTCGAGGGCGAGTCGCGCGCTGCCCGGGTAGCGGAACGTCAGGTCGCGGACCTCCAGGTGCCCGCGGGTGACCCCGACGTCGACCGCGTCCGGAGCGTCCTGCACGGCGGGCGGCTGGTCGAGGACCTGGATCACCCGCTCGGCGCCGGCGGAGGCGGCGTAGGCGGTGTTGGCGAGGGATCCGAGCCGGCGGACCGGGCCGTAGAGACCGCCGAGGAAGGTGAGGAAGGCGAGCAGCTCACCGACGCTGAGCTGGCCACGCGACAACAGCCACGCTCCGGTGCCGAGCACGGTCAGCACGCCCAGGAGCTCGATGAGGTCGACCACGGGGGTGTAGACGCTCTTGAGCCGGGCCGACGCCATCTCGACGCGGTACTTGCGTTCGGCTTCGTCCGAGAAGCGGGCGACCTGACGTTCCTCTTGTCCGTAGGCCTGCACGAGGGTGATGTTGCTCAGCGTCTGCTCCACGACGCTGCCGATGGTGCCGGAGAGGCGCTGCTTCTCCCGGGAGAGGCTCTTGGTGCGCCCGGAGAAGCGCCGGGCGGTGTACCAGAACAACGGGGTGACGACGAGCGCCACCAGGGCCAGCTGCCATTGCAGGTAGAACAACGCGCCGACGTAGACGACGATCTGCACGGTGGCCGACGTGAACGAGGTGACGGCCGAGACCACGAAGGCCTCGATGGCCGCGACGTCGCCGGACATCCGGGCGAGCAGGTCGCCGAGCTTGCTCTGGTGGAAGAACGTGGGAGACAAGCGCTGGAAGTGCCGCAGCAGATGGGTGCGCAGATCGACCAGGAATCGTTGGCTGAGCCAGGTCGACAGCATTCGACGACTGCCCGAGATCAGGGCTTCGAGGACGGTGAGCCCGACGTAGGCGGCAGCCACGGTGGGGAACAGGGCGAACTCGCGCGGCAGCAGGACGTCGTCCACGAGCACCTTGAACAGCCAGATCTCCGCGGTGTTGACGAGGGGCGGCAGGAGCGAGAGCAGCAGGGCGACGAGCAACCAGCCGCGACGCGGGGCGGCGAAGGGCCAGAACCGGCCCACGATGGCGCGGAGCGCGATCTCGCGGGGTGCAGCGCGCATGTCGGGTCCTGTTCGGGAAGGGGAAGAAGTGCGCACGGCGGGCGGCCGACGGCCGCCCACCGTGCGCTGGAGCGGAGCTGGAGAAGCCCGCTCAGAGCCGAACCCTCAGTAGCCGTGGCTCTTGCTGTAGGACTTGCTCCGGCTGTAGCTCTTCGAGTACGACTTGCTGTGGCTCTTGCTCTTGGTGTCGTGCTTCTTGTTCTTCTTGCCCTTGACGTGGTAGCCCTTGAAAGTCATGACTCCTCCTTGAGTTCACTCGGGTCACGAAGCGTCTCCACCCGTCCGGCCGACACGGGGAGAAGAGCTTCGACCCCAGGACCGGTGTCCTGGTGATGAACATCTTGGGACGAATGGGTGAACACCACCATTCCCACCAATGAGGGGTAGATGTCTGACCAGTATTTGTCCGAGCTCGGCAGAAATGCGCATTGTGGCTCGGAAGCCGGTCGGCCGGTCGCCCGTGGTCAGGGCTGCGTGCCAGCGGCGCACGAGCCGAGGACGGCGGGCTGGGGGCATAGGCTCACCGGCATGGAGCTCAGCGACGCCCTCGACGCGGCCCGACGGCACCGCGAGTCCACCCTGGTGACGCTCCGGTCCGACGGCCTGCCCCAGCTGTCGAACGTGATCCACGCCGTCGACGCCGACGGCCTGGTGCGCATCTCGACCACCGCCCGCCGCGCCAAGTACAAGAACCTGCAGCGCCGACCCTGGGCGGCGATCAAGCTCGACGCCGGCTCGTTCTGGTCCTACGCCGTGCTGGAGGGTGAGGTCGAGCTGGCGCCGGTGTGCGCGTCGCCGGACGACGCGACGGTCACCGAGCTGGTCGAGCTCTACCGGGCCCTGTCGGGCGAGCACCCCGACTGGGACGAGTACCGGGCGGCCATGGTCGCCGACCGCCGCACCGTCATCCGGCTCCGCCCCGGCCGCGCCTACGGGATGCTCCGGTGAGCGTCGTCGTGGTCGGTGCCGGGATCTCGGGGATCGCGGCCGCCCGCACCCTGCGGGCGGCGGGCGTCGACGTCGTCGTGCTCGACCGCGGCCAGCGGATCGGCGGCCGGATGGCCAGCCGGCGCACCGACGACCGCGTCGTCGACACGGGTGCCTCCTACTTCACCGTCTCCGATCCGGCGTTCGAGGTGGTGGCCGAGGACTGGCACGCCCGCGGGCTGGCCCGCCCGTGGACCGACACCTTCCACGTCGCGGACGACGGCGACCTCACCCCCAAGCCGGGGCCGATGCGCTGGGCGGCGGCCGAAGGGCTTCGCTCCCTGGTCGAGGACCTGGCCACCGGCCTCGACGTGCGCGAGCAGAACGTCCGCGCCGTCACGCCGGGGCCGCAGGTCGACGGCCAGCCGGCCGACGCCGTCGTGCTGGCCATGCCCGACCCGCAGGCCCAGCGGCTGCTCGACCCGGCCCTCACCGCCGTCTCCGCCGTGCTGCACGACCCGTTCCAGCCGGTGCTGGCCCTGACCGCGCGCTGGGCGGAGGCGGTGTGGCCGGCGATGGACGGCGCGTTCGTGGCCGACGACCCGGTCGTCGCCTGGATCGCCGACGACGGTCGCCGCCGCGACGACTTCGCCCCCGTGCTGGTCGCCCACTCGACGCCGGAGTTCGCCGCCGAGCACCTCGAGGCGCCGCAGGAGGCCGCCCCGCTGCTGGAGCTGGCGGTCCGGGACGCCCTGGGCATCGGCACCGAGGCGGTCTCCCGGCACGTGCACCGGTGGACGTTCGCCAAGCCCAGCCGGACGCGCCAGGAGCGCTTCTTCCTCGGCGAGGACCTGATCGGCGTGTGCGGCGACGCCTGGTCGGACAAGCCGCGGGTCGAGTCGGCCTACCTGTCCGGGGTCGCGCTGGGCCGGGCGCTGGCGGAGCGGCTGGCCTGAGGTCAGCGGCCGCGGCCGCGGCCGGGTCGGCGGGCGCCGCGGGTCCGCCCGGGCGCCGACTCCGACCGGGCCGCCGTCCGCGGCTTCGGCGGCTTCGTGACCGGTGGCTTCTTCTCCGGCGCGGCGGCGGAGGCCTGCGACGACCGTGAGCTGTTGGCGGTCCGGCCGCGGACGATGCCGACGAACTCCTCGATCATCTCGTGCGGGTTCTCGCGCAGCCAGGCGAGCCCGATCTGGGTGGGGGCGGCGTCGGTGACCGGCCGGTGCACCAGGTCCTTGCGGCTCGCGGCGCGGGCGACGGCCTGCGGCAGGTAGACGACGCCGGCCCCGCCGGCCACCAGGTCGAGCGCCTCGTCGCCCGCGAACCCCTCCAGCACGTCCTCGTCGGCCAGGTCGGCGAGGGTGACGGCGTCGAAGACGGCGACGGGGTGGTCCTTCGGCGCCACGACGACGCGTTGCTCGGTCCACAGCGGGATGAGGTGCAGCCCCGGGTCCTCCAGCGGCAGCCGGACGAAGCAGAGGTCGACGACCTCCCCGGTCAGCGCCGCGTGCTGGTCGGCCTCGTCGACGGCGACGACGTCGAGCCCGAGGCGCGGGAACCGCTCGGCCCAGATCCGCCGCCACTTCGACACCGTCACGCCGGGCACGTGACCGACCCGCAGCGTGGGGACGGCGCGGGGTCCGTCGTCGGCGGGGGAGGGGCTCACCCTGGCAGGCTAGTCCGGACCGCGCGCGGGCGTTCGGGGCGTCGGGCCGGGCCTCGCTAGCCTGGGACGGTGAGCCAGACCCTGAAGCCCCTCACCGCAGCCCAGAAGCTCGGTGTCCACCTGCCCGCCACGCCCGAGGAGTTCCAGCGCGCGGAACTGACCCGCAACGAGGTGGAGCAGCTGAAGGCCGACCCGCCGCCGTGGCTGGTCGAGCTGCGCCGCAACGGCCCGTTCCCGCGCGACGTCGTGGCCCAGAAGCTGGGCATCTCCCGCGCCGGCCTGGCCCGCAACGGGATCACCGAGAGCCTCGACGCCGAGCAGATCGGCGTCCTGCTGGCCGACCCGCCGCCGTGGCTGCTCAAGGAGCGCCGCACCTACGCCGCGACGATCGAGGAGCACGAGCGGGCCAAGGACCACCGGCTGCACCGCTGAGCGGCGCGGCCGGCGCTCCCCTCAGCTGGGCGCGGTCTCCTCGCCGCCCGTGGTGTGGGTGCCGCCGACCTGGTCGGCCTTCTCCCCACCGGCCTCGAGCGAGCTGCCGGCGGGCAGCTCGTGGTGGCCGCCGAACTGCTGGCGCATGGCGGAGAGCACCTGGTTGGCGAACTTGTCCTCGTCGCGGGAGGCGAACCGCTCGAACAGTGACGCCGCCAGCACCGGGACCGGGACGCCGACGTCGATGGCCGCCTTGACCGTCCAGCGGCCCTCGCCGGAGTCCGAGACGCGGCCGGCCAGGCCGTCCAGCGTCGGGTTGGCCGCCAGGGCCGCGGCGGTCAGGTCCAGCAGCCAGGACGAGATGACCGACCCGCGGCGCCACAGCTCGGTGACCTTCGCCGTGTCGATGTCGAACTGGTAGTACTCGGGTTCCTCCAGCGGCGCGATCTCCGCGGAGTGCTCGCCGGCCTTGATGCCCGCGTCGGCGTTGTGCAGGATGTTGAGGCCCTCGGCGAAGGCGGCCATGATGCCGTACTCGATGCCGTTGTGGACCATCTTGACGAAGTGCCCGGCGCCGGAGGGGCCGCAGTGCAGGTAGCCCTGCTCCTCCGCGCCCAGCTCGCCGGTCCGGCCCGGGGTGCGCTCGATCTCGCCGGGCCCGGGGGCGATGGTCTTGAGGATCGGGTCGATGAGGCCGACCGCCTCCTCGTCGCCGCCGACCATCAGGCAGTAGCCGCGCTCGAGGCCGAAGACGCCGCCGCTGGTGCCGATGTCGACGTAGTGGATGCCCTGCTCGCGCAGCGCCTTGGCCCGCCGGACGTCGTCGTGGTAGTTCGAGTTGCCGCCGTCGATGATGACGTCGCCCTCGTCGAGCAGGGGGGCGAGCTTCTCGACCGTCTGGCCGGTGATGCCGGCCGGGATCATCACCCAGGCGACGCGGGGCTGCTCCAGCTTGGCCACGAACTCCTCGAGGGTGGGGGCGCCGACGGCCCCCTCCTTCTCCAGGGCGGCGATCGAGTCGGCGCTCACGTCGTAGACCACGCACTCGTGGCCGTCCCGCATCAGGCGCCGGACGATGTTGGCGCCCATCCGCCCCAGACCGATCATTCCGAGCTGCACGCCAGGCTCCCCTCGTCGAAGGGTCCGAACATAACAGGGCTGACCGGGGCGGGTCGGAGGCGGTGGAGGCGTCCGGGACCCCGCCGGTGGCCGGGTCGGCGCGACGTGATCGGCTGGGGCAGGACCAGACCAGGAGCGGCGATGCGGGCAGTGGTGGTGCACGGCGCGGGTGACCTGCGCGTCGAGGAGCGGCCGGAGCCCGTCGCCGGTCCCGGCGAGGTGGTCCTCGACCTCGAGTGGGGCGGCATCTGCGGCTCCGACCTCTCCTACTACCGGCACGGCGCGACCGGGACGGCCGTGGTCCGCGCGCCGCTGGTGCTCGGCCACGAGGTGGCCGGTCGGGTCCGGTCCCTCGGCCCTGGCGTCACCGGGGTCGAGGTCGGCCTCCCCGTGACCGTGCACCCGGCGACCCCGGTCGGCGACCTGGCGCTGCCCGACCGGATCGCCGGCCGGACCAACCTCCACCGGGAGGTCCGCTACCTCGGCTCCGCCGCGCTGCTGCCCCACACCGACGGTGCGTTCGCCGAGCAGAAGACCGTCCGGGTCGACCAGCTGCGACCGCTGCCCGCGGGCGTCGACACGCTGCACGGAGCGCTGGCCGAGCCGCTGGGGGTGGCGATGCACGCCGTCCGCCGGGCGGGGGAGGTGCGCGGGCGGGACGTCCTGGTGAACGGGGCCGGACCCATCGGCGCCCTCGTCGTGGCCGCGCTCCGGTTCGCCGGGGCCCGGACCGTGACCGCCGCCGACGTCAGCCCGGCCGCCCTCGGCATCGCCCGCGCCCTGGGGGCCGACGTCTGCGTCGACGTCGGGGCCGGGGAGGACCTGCCGGGCGACGTCGAGCTGGTGATCGAAGCCTCCGGGTCCCCTGGCGCCCTGGGTGCGGTGCTGCACGCCGTCGCGCGGGGCGGGACGCTGGTCCAGGTCGGCAACCTGCCCGGCGCGCCGACGCCGGCCGCGCTCGGCGACCTGGTCACCCGCGAGATCACCTGGGTGGGCAGCTATCGCTTCGTCGACGAGATCAGCGACGCGGTGGCGGCCCTGGCGGCAGGCCTGGACGTGTCCCCGCTGATCACCCACCGGTTCCCGCTCGCCGACGCCGCCGAGGCCCTGCGGGTCGCCGCCGACCGCAGCACCGGCAGCAGCAAGGTGATGCTCCAGCTCGCCTGACCCCGCCCGCCGTCCCCGACCGAGAGGAAGCTCCGTGCGCATCACCGAGGCCCGCGTCGTCGTTTGCTCCCCGGGCCGCAACTACGTCACCCTGGTGGTCGAGACCGAGGACGGCCTGACCGGGGTGGGCGACGCGACCCTGAACGGCCGCGAGCTGGCCGTCGCCGCGTACCTCCGCGACCACGTCTGCCCCCTGCTGGTCGGCCGGGACGCCCGGCGGATCGAGGACACCTGGCAGTACCTCTACCGGGGCGCCTACTGGCGGCGGGGCCCGGTGACCATGACGTCCATCGCCGCCGTCGACGTCGCGCTGTGGGACCTGCTCGGCCAGGCCGCCGGGATGCCGGTCCACCAGCTGCTCGGCGGCGCAGCCCGGGACGGCGTCATGGTCTACGGCCACGCCAGCGGCGCCACGCTCGCGGACCTCGCGGCCGACGTCGAGGCGCACCTCGCGCAGGGGTACCGCGCCGTCCGGGTGCAGGCGGCCGTCCCGGGCATCGACGCGACCTACGGCGTGCCGCCCGCCGACGGGCTGATGTACGAGCCGGCGTCGGGGGAGCGGCCGCAGGAGGACGTCTGGGAGACGACGTCCTACCTGGACTTCGCGCCCGCGCTGCTGGCCCACGTCCGCGAGGAGTTCGGGTTCGGCGTGCACCTCCTGCACGACGTGCACCACCGGCTGACCCCGATCGAGGCGGGCCGGCTGGGGAGGGCGCTGGAGCCCTACCGGCCGTTCTGGATCGAGGACCCGACGCCGGCGGAGGACCAGGCCGCCTTCCGGCTGATCCGGAGCCACACGACGACGCCGCTGGCCGTCGGCGAGGTGTTCAACTCGATCTGGGACTGCCAGCAGCTGATCACCGAGCGGCTGATCGACTACATCCGGACGTCGGTGTCCCATGCCGGCGGGATCACCCACCTGCGGCGGATCTTCGCCCTCGCCGACCTGTACGGGGTGCGGTCCGGCTCCCACGGCCCGGGCGACCTGTCGCCCGTGGCCATGGCCGCGGCGCTGCACGTCGACCTGAGCATCCCCAACTTCGGCATCCAGGAGTACATGGGCCACCGGTCGCCGGCCGAGGAGGTCTTCCAGACGTCGTACACCTTCGCGGACGGCTTCATGCACCCGGGCGAGGCCCCCGGACTGGGGGTCCGGTTCGACGAGGCGGCGGCCGCCCGGTACCCGTACGCGCCGAGGTACCTGCCGGTGAACCGGCGGCTGGACGGGTCCATGCATGACTGGTGAGGGGCAGGGGTCGTCGGCCCCGTACGACGTGGTCGTGCTCGGGGAGGTGCTGCTGGAGGTCGGGACCGAGCAGCCGTTCGGGCACGGGGTGCCGGCGCAGCTGCAGGTGTCCGGCGACGCGCTGAACGTGGCCGCCTCCGCCGCGGCGGCCGGGGCCCGGGTCGGGCTGGTCAGCGTGCTGACCGACGACGAGCTGGGCGACGCGATCCTGGCGCGGGTCGCCGCCCTCGGCGTGGGCACCGCGCTGCTGCGCCGCCGGCGCGGCCAGCAGGGCATGTACCTGGTGCACGGCGACCCCGAGGGCGAGCGGGAGTTCGCCTACGCGCGGTCGGGCTCCGTGGGGTCCTCGCTGGCGGTGGACGACCTCGACGCGGCGGTGCTGGCCGCGGCGGGTGCCGTGGTGACGAGCGGGATCACCTGCGCCATCTCGGCGTCGGCGGCCCGGGCCGTCCGGACGGCGGCCCAGCAGGCGTCCCGCTTCGTCTACGACCCGAACTTCCGGCCGCGGCTGGCGACGGCGCCGGAGGCGGCGGCGGTGCTGGCGGAGCTGGCGCCGTCCGCCGCGCTGGTGACGCCGTCGCACCCCGCGGAGACGTCGGCGCTGCTCGGCGTCGGCACCGCGCTCGAGGCCGGGCGGCGGCTGCGTGCGCTCGGGGCCGGCGCCGTCGCGGTGACCTGCGGCGCGCGGGGTGTGCAGCTGGTCGCGGAGGCGGGCGAGGTCTGGGTCGACGCCGTCCCCGCGCCCGCCGTGGTCGACCAGACGGGCGCCGGGGACGCCTTCGTCGGGACGCTGACCGCCCGGCTGGTGCTGGGCGACGACCTGGCCACCGCCACCCGGCTGGCCGTCGCCGCGTCGTCGCTGGTCGTCGGCGGGCGGGGCGGGACCGGGCTGGTGCCGACGCTCGCGCAGACCCGGGAGCACGCGGGCCTCAGCGCGCGGTGACCGGAGGCGTGCGGGCTCTCCGGCCCCGCCCTCGTCGTCCCGGCGACCGCCCGTCAGCGGCCCGCGCCGTCGTCCGGGTGGATGCTGCGCGTCTCACCCCGACGGTGACGTCCGCGTCTCCAGTCGCCCGGGTAGACCTTCGGCAGCATCTTGGCGACGGCCAGGGTGACGTACATGATCGTGTTCACGGCGACGAACGCGGCGAGGAACTGGAACGCGTGGGACCGCAGGACGTCCTGGGAGAAGAGGATCCCCAGCGGGACGAGCAGGCCCAGCCGCACCCCCGTCATGCCGGCGTCCCGGACGTGCTCGGTGCGGCGCTCTGCACGACGTGCTTCCAGCTGGCCTGGCGGCGGAACGCGATGTCGAGGACGCCCTTGACGAACACGGCGTTGAGGACGAGGGAGTACGCGAGCTCGGGGAACAGCGTGAGGGCGAGGACGCGGGCTCTCCAGCCGCCGCGCCAGACCGTGACGACCCGTTCCAGCATGAACAGGCCGCCGACGCCGACCCAGAACGGGAACCACACCCACTGGTCGAGGGCCAGCAGCATCACCAGGATCAGCAGGAGGTAGCCGACGAGGGCGATCACGCCGTACCCGATCCCCAGCTGCTGGGCCCAGTAGCGCATGACGGAGGGACGCAGCCCGTAGTCGCCGAGGTTCTCCACGGCGCCGCGCTGCCACCGCAGCCGCTGGGCCCACAGCGCAGCCCAGGTCTCCATCACCTCGGTCACCACCGTGCACTGCGACGGCGAGATCATCAGCCCGCCGAGCGACTTGATCGCCAGGGTGAGCTCGTTGTCCTCGGTGAGCACGAGGGTGTCGTAGACGTCCCCGGCGAGGCCGGGGATGGCGCGCCCGCGCTCGGCGGCCACGGTGCGCAGGGCGCGCGGCCGGAAGATGGACGCGGTCCCCGTCAGCACGAAGACGCGGCCCCGGCGACGGCTCACGTCCCGGGCGTAGCGGGTGTACTCGTTCCGCTGGAACTGCCCGATCAGCCCGGCGCCGTCCTCGCCGTAGAAGAGGCCGCCGACGGCCATCAGCGCCCGGTCGTCGGTGAGCCGTCGGACGGCGGCGGCGAGGAAGCCCTGGTCGAGGGTCGTGTCGGCGTCCATGATCATGACGGTGTCGTTGTCACCCTGCTCGGGCAGCACCACGGTCAGCACCTGGTTGAGCCCGCCGGCCTTCTTCTTCGTGTTGCCGACGGTCTCGATCACCTCCACCCCGGCGGCCCGGGCGATCGGCACCGTCTCGTCGCTGCAGTTGTCGGCCACGACGATGATCCGCTCGGGCGGGTGCGACTGGGAGCGCAGCGACGCGATCGTGGCGGCGATGCAGCCGGCCTCGTCGTGCGCGGGGATGAGCACGGTGATGGTCACCGGCCCGGCGTCGACCCCGCGCGTCTCGGCCATGACGAGCTTGGGGGCCAGCGGCATGCGCTGGGCGTCCTCGCTGCGCCGCGCCCGCGTGCTCACCCGCCGCTCGACCAGCGCCACCGCGGCGGCCAGCAGCAGGCCCAGTCCGGTCGCGCCGAGGATCACCACGGGTGAGGGGGCGGTGGTGTTGTAGAGCAGGTGCCAGAAGCCGACGGTGGTCGAGGTCGCCTCGTCGACGCGCGGGGTCCGGAAGACCACCGCCGCGGACACCCCGACCAGGACCGCGCCGAGGGCGGCGAGGCCCACCAGGAGCAGGCCGACGAACCGCTGGAACCTCTGCACAGGAAACGCCCCCTTCAGGCGACACCCCCCGGCAGTCGGGATTCTGCCACGTCGACCCCGTCGCGGGTCAGATCTTCGCCCGCGCCCTGGCTCGGCCCCGGGCCGCTGCTGGGTCCGAGTATCAGCGGTCGAGGGTGGAGGCCTGCTCGGGATCCGGCGCCTTCCGGGAGAGCTTGCGCCACACCCAGCTGGACGGGATGTGCCGGTCGAACAGCACGTAGGCGGCGCTGGAGTCGAGCACGAGCGTGCTCTCGAGCTCCCGGCGCTCGGAGCTGTGGCCGGCGAAGAGCAGCTGGTCGTCGGGCGCCAGGAGGGTGTCGTCGTCGGGGGTCAGGACGGCCTCGCCGTCGTGGAGCAGCAGCAGCGGGACGACCTCGAGCCGGCGGTCCCGGTCCTCCGGGCTCCGCAGCAGGTCGCCCAGGGCGATCCGACCGTCCGCCAGCCAGCCGCCGAGCGCGGGCGCCTGCTCGCCGTCCAGCCTGATCTTCCAGAGCGTGGGCAGCTGCCGGCCGCAGCTGTCCCGGAGCCGCGCGACGAGGTCGGCGGCCCAGGCGTCCCCGCGCGCGGGCAGCTCCTGGATGAGGCGCCAGAGCATCGGCGTGCTGAGCTGCGCGTACACCTCGTGGGCGACCATCTCGGTCGGCACCAGCAGGGCGTCCACCGCCATGGCCTTGAACAGGGCCGCGCTGGTGGGCTTGTTCTGGCGGGCGGCGAGGAACAGACGGGGGTTGGCGTGGCGGGCCGCGGCCAGCATCGACAGGTTCGTCGTGTCGTTGTCGGTGCCCGCGACCAGCCCGACGGCGCCCGGGAGGTCGGCCCGGGCCAGCACCGCGGGCTCGGAGGCGTCGCCGACGATGACCCCCGCCTCGGGGTCGCCCTGCTCGGCCGGTTCGATGACGCTGACCTCGAGGCCCGCCGCCCGCAGGTCGGCGGTGACCTCGCGCCCGAAGCGGCCGTACCCGCACACGACCCAGCGGCCGTCGGTCGGCGGGGAGCCCCGCTCGGGCAGGGCCGCCCCGGGACCTGCCTCCAGCCAGCTGAGCAGCTGGTAGGACGCCGGCGCGTTGAGGGCGAGCCGCAGGTGCTCGCCGAACCGGTCGAACGGGTTGACCACCACGGGGGTCCCGAAGGCGTGCATCCGCTCGGCGATGGGCGCGGAGACGGTGCGCGCGATGACGGGGAGGTCGGGGCGCAGCAGGGACGCGGTCATCGTGACGGCCAGGTTGACCTCGTCGTCGTTGGTGAGGGCCAGCACGCCGGCGCAGAAGGGGTGGTCCAGGCCGGCCGCCGCCAGGTGGTGCGGGTTGGCGGCGTCGGCCACCAGCCCGGGGATGTCCGCGTGGAAGGAGCCCAGCTCGAGCGCGTCGACCCGGTCGGACGCCTCGTCGACCACCACCAGCTGCTGCCCGAGCGCGTCGAAGGACGTGGCGAGCAGCTCGCCCGCCCGCCCGTAGCCCGCCAGCAGCAGGAACGGCTCGCGCAGCCGCGCCACCCGGCGGGTGAACCGCTGCAGCGCCAGCGCCTGCCGGAACGACCGGTCCTGGACCAGGGTCAGCAGCGAGCCGATCGCGTACGCCCAGCCGATCACCGAGAGGTAGATCGCGAAGGTGACCCAGAGCCGTTGGGCGGCGGTGAACGGCCACGGGAGCTCGCCGAAGCCGATGGTCGTCGCGGTGTAGCTCATGAAGTAGAACGACTCGAACAGGCTGAGGCGCGCCACCCGGCCGTCGGGGTCGACGCCGGGGATGAGGCTGAGACCGACGACGCTGATCGAGAAGATGACGATCAGCGTGATGAGCGGGGTGCGCATCCGCCGCATCACCAGGAAGATCGTGGAGGACGCCTGGCTGGAGGTGCCGATGTGCGCCCGGGCGGGGGCGCGCAGGACGGGGTCCCGGTTGGGGAACAGCTGGGACCAGAAGACCAGCAGCGGGTTGCTCACCGGGGGTCCGGTGTCAACCGCGGTGGAAGGTGACGGTCTCGACGACGAGCAGCACGACCGAGACCAGGTTGGCCAGCAGCGCGCCCCCGGACAGCGAGACCACGCTGGCCGTCGACTCCGCGGTGATGCCGGCCGCGGAGATCTCCGAGGCCCAGATCCACACCAGGCTGGCCGCGATCAGCTGCAGGTCGGCCACCAGGCTGGTCGCCAGGTGCACGGCCCCGATCTGGGTGCGGTCGCCGAACTTCAGCACGGTGGCGATCAGGCTGACCGCGAGCGCCGCGAACAGCTCGTAGACGCTGTGCAGCTCCGGGTTGCCGATGTCGCCCAGGAAGAAGCCGAAGTTGAGCGTCGCGGCGAGCAGCACGAAGAAGCCGAAGATGACCTTCTCGAGGTTCATGCCCCTCCTGCGGACGAACCGCCGTCCGGCAGTCGGGCGGCGGCTGCTGCGACTCTCTCACGCCCGGTCGGGTCTGGGGTGACCACGGCGGCACCGCCGTGCGCCGCGTCCGTCCCCGCCGGCCGGGACGGTCCCGGTGCCGGCCGCGATCAGGGGGAGAGGACCTGCGGGACGGTGCCGAAGGTGAAGCCCCGGTCCCGCAGGGTGTCGGTGATGCAGGGCAGGGCCTGGGCGTCGGCGGAGGCGGAGCCGACGTGGAACAAGATGATGTAGCCGTTGCCGCCGCTGCTCGCGGCGGCCATGGAGCCGACCACCCGGCTGCAGATCTTGGCGGCGGTCAACCCCTTCCAGCCGAGCGAGTCGACGCTCCACATCACGTTCGTGCCGAAGCGGTTGGCGCCGACGTCACGGAGGACACCGCGGTCGTGGTCGCCGTACGGGGGGCGGAAGTAGGGCCGGGTGGACGTGCCGGTCAGCCTGAGGACCAGGTTGTTGGTCCGCACCAGCTGCTCGGTCCGGCGCGCGGGGGTCAGCGCCGCCCGGCCGGTGGAGAAGCCCGTGAAGGAGCCGTGGTCCCACGTGTGGTTGACCAGGTGGTGGCCGTCGTCCGCGATCCGCCGGACGGTGGTGGGGTGGGCCTCGGCCCACCGGCCGGTCAGCCCGAAGCTGGCGGGGATCCCCTCGGCGGCCAGGAAGTCGAGGATCGCTCCGGTGTGACCCAGGTCGGACCCGGCGTCGAACGTGTAGGACACCATCCGGCGACTGGTCGGGCCCCGGCTCACCGTCCGGGCGGGGGTGCCCCGCAGGACCGTGTAGCGGGAGTGCACCCAGCCGGTCCGCCCCCCGTAGCTGGTCTTGAACCAGTCGCCGGTCGCGGCGGTCAGGGTCAGCACCGTGCGGTGGGGGATGCTCCTGACCGCCGGGCAGGTGGTGGCCGCGCAGGTGCGCAGGTTCAGCGTGCTGGTCGGGGTGTTCGTCCGCGCGGTCAACCGGCTGACCCCCACCGCCGCCGCCGGGGTGGGGTGGGTGACGCCGAGCGCGAGCCACAGCGCTCCCGCCACGAGCGCGACCCCGGCGGCGCTCCTGCCTCGTCCGAGCGTCATGCCTCACCTCGCGAGGACGCCCTCGTCCCCTGATCGCGGTCTACTCCTGCTCGGGCCCCGACGGGAAGGGGTCGCTCCGAAGCGTTACCGAAGGGGTGTCTGGACGATGCGTCCTCGTGACCCGGATCGGCGCCCGCGCGAGCTGCCGGCGGGCGGCTGCCCGGCGTTGCAGCAGACGACCGCCTCGCCGCTGGTCCGGGCGCTCTCTGGATCTCCAGCCCGGGGTGGACGGTCACGGCGCAGAAGGCCGTGAAGATGGCCGTGCCGCGGGCGATCGACCCCGGACGGACCCAGCTGTCGGCGCGTGGTGGGCTGTCAGCCCGGCGGTCGCTCGTCGAGGCACAGGACGTTGCCCTCGCTGTCGGTGAACCACGCGGCGCGCTGCCCGCCGAGGTCAGCGATGTCCCCGTCCCACGTCACGCCGGGCAGGTCGTAGTGCTCGAAGCTCACCCCGACCTGGCTCAGCTGGGCCACGGCCGCCGGGAGGTCCTCGACGTCCCACTGGGCGATCGTGTGCTTCCCGGTGCCGGCGTAGGAGGTCGCGTACACCTGGAACCAGGAACCCGACGGCGTCGGGAACCGGAGGCTCCACTCGTCCTCCGCGACAGGCGTGAGGCCGAGCTTGTCGACGTAGAACCGGCGTGCCCGCTGCAGGTCGGCCGCGGGCACGTTGGCGTGCACCTCACCGTGCGTCAGCATGACGACCACCTCCCCCTCGAGGTTCTGCCTGCCTCCCGACGTTACTCCTGCGCCACCGCCCTGGCCAGGGGCGATGGTGCTCACGACGCCTCGCCGGCCTCGCCGGCCGGGCGTTCAGAACGCGCGGATCAGCGTCCCCACGGTCACGTGCGGGTAGACCATCCCGCGGAAGCTCAGCAGGGCCACCTGCTGGTACTGCAGCTGCATCACCTCGTTGCCCCCGGGCAGCCGCACCCGCTCGACGGCGAACACGCACTCGAGGTCGGTGGCGTCGGCGTTGCGGGTGATGAAGGGGATGTTGCTCACGCCGCCACCGCCTGCGGTGTCCAGGATGAGCCGGGTGACGTGGGTCATCGTCTGGCCCCGGAGGGCGTCGCGGAGCATGGTGATCGGGTCGTCGACCAGGGCCTGGGTGATGGTCGACGGGAGCGGGTTGGTCCGGTACGGGGTGTCGACGCCGAGGTCGTAGGCGGCGTAGGGGTTCGGCGTCCCGGGCGGGGGCGGCGGGGCGCCGACGGCGTAGGGCACGGTGCTGAGCGACGGGATGTCGGGGATGCCGTCCAGGTCCGCGGTCTGGGCGAAGCCCACGGCGCAGACCGCGTTGCCGTGCGGGACCGTGGACAGCCGCGTGACGCTGCCGTCGGACCCGTCCGCCGCGGTCCCGGGGATGTTCATCCAGATGCCGGGTTCGATGTGCAGCGCACCGCCGGTGGCGGCGTCGGTGACCCGGTGGAGGTAGGTCACGCCGAAGAGGTTGACGTCCTCCTGCTGGCTGCCCCGGTTGGGCACCGGGGAGCCGATGGAGCTGAACTCGATCGTCTCCCGCAGCAGGTTGAGCTGCAGGAAGAACCCGTCGGCGTTGTCGGGGTCGAAGTCCGGCCGGGCGATGAGGCTGAAGCCGGTGCCCTCCCAGTAGCCGGGCAGCTCCGCCAGCGGCCCCAGGTTGACCGCCGTGGTGGCGTGGGAGGGGACGGCGCGGTACGAGCTGACCGTGTTCGTGTTGCGCGGGTGGTCCGCGCGCGGGGTCAGGGCGGTGCCGAGGTTGGTCTCGGCGGCGACATCGGTGCTCATCGTTCTCTTCTCCTGGGGGGGCGGTGGTCGGTGCGGTCAGCCGGCGAGGGGGGCGGCGGGCCGGTCGCCGAGCGCCACCAGCTCGGCGTGCAGACGCTCGACCGCCTCGCCCGCCACCGTGTACGCGTCGGGGACCCCGGCGACGGGTTCGTCCTGTCCGGGCACCCAGAACAGGGGCCGGGTCAGCCGGAAGGAGTTCACGAACGCCGGGATCGCGTTGAACACCTCGATCAGCAGGGGGCCGTCGTACACCGGCAGCAGCGGCTCCAGGAAACCGGCCCAGGGGATCCAGCTGTCGGCGAGCTGCCCGCGGTCCGGTGCGGAGACGTGGATCGTGCTGATCTGGCCCTGCGGCGCCAGCCGCGCGACCGCCCGGCGGAACGCCTCCGGACCCTCGCTCCCCAGCACCACGTGCGCTCCGTCGATGCACGCTCCGACGTTCGGGCTGTCGTAGCCCTCCAGGAAGTCGGCGACGTCGCCGACCAGGTTGCAGGCGGCCTGCTCCCAGTGGTCGACCGGCTCGATCCCGATCGTGACGCCCCGCTCCCCGGCGTAGTCGCCGAGCTGCTCGAGCACCTCGCGGGCCCACCCGTAGCGCGGCCGGGCCCAGGCCTGGAGCGCGTCGGACCAGAGCGGCTCCCCGGCGTCGGTGGTCGGGTAGACGTTGTACGGGAAGATCACCGGACCGGCCATCAGCGTGCCGCCGAGCGCGGCGGTGATGTCCACCCGGGAGCGCAGGTAGGCCGAGGCCGCGTCGCGCTGCTCACGGTAGGGCGAGGACGGGTCGAAGGTCCTGGTCACCGCGACGTTGGTGGAGAACCGCACGTCGCCCAGGCCCAGGTCGTCCAGCGCCCGCTTCAGCCCGACGTAGCCGGCCAGCTCGGCGTCGGGGTCGAGCGCCGCGGCCGGCGGCGGGACCGGCAGGTCGAAGCCGTCGTAGCCGAGCGCCGTCAGCTCCTTGACGTGCCGGGCGATCACCTCGGTGTAGCTGCGGTCGTCCGGGTGGAGGTCCGCGGTGAACATGAAGAAGCTGAAGAACACCTCCCGCGGCGTCGGGCTCCCGGTCACCACCCGAGCACCTCGCGCAGGTACGCGCGGGCCTTCAGCGCGTACTCGAGCGGGAGGGCCTTGGCCGGGTCCTGCTCGGCCTCCACCACCAACCAGCCCCGGTAGTCGCTGTCGGCCAGCGTCTGCAGGATCGGCACGAAGTCGATCACCCCGTCCCCGGGCACCGTGAACACGCCCGCCTCGACCGCCTCCTGGAAGGACAGGCCCTGCTCCCTGACCGTGGTGATCACGTCCGGCCGGACGTCCTTGAGGTGCACGTGCCCGACCCGGTCGGCGTAGGTCCGGGCCAGCGAGAGCGGGTCGTCGCCGGCGAAGACGGCGTGCCCGGTGTCCAGGCACAGGTGCACCAGCTCCGGGTTCGTGCCGGCCATCAGCCGGTCCGTCTCGTCCCGGGTCATCACCCCGGTGCCCATGTGGTGGTGGTAGGACATCCGGATGCCCTCGGCGTTCGCGATGCCGCCCAGCTCGTCCAGGCCGGCGCAGAGCGCCTCCCACTGCTGGTCGTCCCAGAGCGGCCGGTTGGCGAACACGGCGACGGGCAGCGGGTGGACGGCGCCGCCCAGCTCGGCGACCACCATGTCGGTGCCGCCCATAACCTTGATGAACTCCAGCGTCTCGCGGAAGCGCTGCACCGTCGTGGCCCGCATGTCGGCGCTCGTGAAGTAGGTGCTGGTCCACGGCTCCGACACGCTGAGGCCGCGCAGGGTCAGCGCGGCGCGGAGCACGGCCGGGTCGGTGGGGTACTTGTGCCCGACGCTGCAGCCCTCGAAGCCGGCCAGCGCCATCTCGCTGACGCACTGCTCGAAGGACACCCCGATGTCGATGCTGGGGAAGTCGTCGTTCCACCAGAGCGTCGGGGTGACCCCGAGCCGGATGTGCTGGCGGTCGAACGAGACGGGTGAGCTCACGGGGTCCTCCGGGACGACGTCGGTGGGGCGGGCAGCAGGCGGGGCTCGGGTGCGGTGGTCATCGGGGCGCGGGGATCCGGGGTGGCTGGCTCCACGACCCGAAGCCGGGCGGCTTGGCCCCGGGCGGGTTGGCGCCGATCGCCGGCCAGAGCAGGCCCTCGACGTAGGCGCCGGCCGACACCACGAAGGTCTCGTTCCGGGTCTGGAGCGGGTAGGCCTCGGTCCAGGTGCGGGGGAGCTCGTACCAGGTCCCGACGAACCACATCTTGGCCAGGTTGCGCGCGACCGGGCCGAGCCGGGCGTCGCCGAGGAGGTGGCGGCGCAGCAGGGCGCTGGTCCCCGCCTCACCGGCGGCGGCGCGGGCGAGCACGAGGTCGTACCGGTCCAGCAGGTCGTCGACCAGCGCGGGACCCACGACCCCGTCGACGGCGGCCAGGTAGGCCTCGGCCTGGCCGGTCCCGACCAGCTCGTAGCGGGTGAAGGCCGTCGCCTCGACGGAGAAGGCGAGGAACCGGTCGAGCCGGGTGGGCGCACCCGCGGCCGGCGTGGTCGGGCCCGCCGTGTCGCTCGTGCCGGCGCTGGTGCGGTCGTCGGCGGGGGCCGCGCCGGCGGCGGAGCGGTTGACGACGCTGGTCACGCGACCGCCTCCGCGACGCGGACCGGCATCTCGAAGGTGGGGGCGGCGTTCAGGCCGTGCTGCCCGGGGATCGGGTGGTGCATCAGCTGGGTCATCAGGTCCCGCAGCCGGAACATCCCGCTGACCGCCTCGGGGAACAGCGTGGGCTCGCCGGCGAAGGCCCGGGTGAGCAGGGCGAGGAAGTCGGCGTAGGACCGGTTGAACGCGACCGCCGCCTCGTGCAGCTCGGAGCCGGCCGGGTAGTCGGCCAGGTGGGCGTCGGTCTTGACCGGGTAGGCGGCGTCCCAGTCGACGAGGAGCTCCGGCCCGGTCGGGTGGCCGGCCTCGTCGCCGTCCTGGTAGTAGCGGCCCAGCACCAGCTGCTGGAACCGGTAGTAGTGGGCGAGCTCGTGCTCGGCGTCGTAGATCCGGCCGCCGAAGCCCTCGCCCTGTTCTGAGATCAGGTCGATCGCCGCCTTGGCCGAGGCGAGGTCGGTGACGCAGACGATCTCCCCGCCCCCGGAGTAGAAGTACTCAGGGGTGATCTGCTTCCCGGGATCGCCGCAGAACAGGGCCTCGCCGAGCTCGGCGTGCAGGTGCCGCAGGCCCGTCCAGATCTCGTGGTAGAACTCGCCGATGCTGTAGAACTGCATCTCCGGGGCGCCCGGCACCACGCCGAGCCGGTTGCGCTTGTGCGCACCTCGGTCGACCAGCCGCTTCTCCTCGCTCGGGGCCTGCCTCGGCCGCTCGATGCTGAGGAACGTCTCCAGCGCCGACTTGGAGAAGCGCTCGCGGTTGACCTCGAAGTCCTCCTCGCCGTCGGGCAGGTGCGCCGGGTAGTCGGCGACGAACCCGGGCGCGGTCAGGTCGGGCGTGCCGCCGACCGCGTTCAGCAGGTTCCCCGCCAGCGTCAGGTGCAGCATCTCCTCGACGGCGGTGACCCGCAGCACGTGGTAGGCGTCGGAGTTGGTGCCGGGCCGGATGGAGTAGAGCGCGGTGAGGTACGGCGGGATGGTGGCGTGCTCCAGCTGCATCGCCGCGTGCAGGTACTGGTGCAGCTGGTCGACGGTGGTGATCTTGGATGAGCGCACTTCGTCTTCTTCCGTTGCTGGTGGGGACAGGCCTCAGTGCGCCGACGTCTCCCCGCGCAGCTGGTGGAGGATGTGCCGGGCGGTGCGGAAGCACAGCGCGGCCATGGTCAGGGTCACGTTCGAGGTGCCGATGCTCGGCATGCTGCCGCCGCCGGCGAGGTACAGGTTCGGGTGGTCCCAGGAGCGCTGGTGGTGGTCCACCACGGAGTTGCTCGGGGACGTGCCCATGACGTGGGTGCCGCCCAGGTGGTTGCCGCCGTGGATGACGTACCCCTCACCCTCGTAGGTCACGTAGGCCGGGTCGTCCGGGTCGTAGTGGGTGTGGTCGGACGCCCCCAGCCGCTGGAAGACCTGCCGCGCGAGCTGGCGGGCGTACGCCGCCCCGCGCATCGAGTACTCCGGCACGGTGAAGGAGATGACCGGGCGCATGTTACCGAGCTGGTCGGTGTAGCGCGGGTCGACCGACACCCGGTTGCTGGGGTCGGGCAGCACGTCGATCATGGTCGCGAGCAGCAGCTGGCGGCTGAGCCGCTCGGGCAGGGCGTTGCGCAGGCCGGCCCCGAAGAGGTTCTCGTCGTCCACCATCGAGATCAGGTCGCTGTACGGCGATCCGGTCGCCCAGCCCCAGCCGTCGTTGTGGATGTCCACGGCGAACCCGGCCTGCTGGCGGCGGAAGTCGCCGGCCCGCAGGTCGATGATCCCGCTCGTGCACACGGTGCCGCGGTAGGTGCCGGCGATCTCGGGCAGCAGCGCCCAGTTCAGCAGGTAGGCGTGGTCCATGAGGTTGCGCCCCATCAGCCCGCTGCTGCTCGGCAGCCCGGAGGCGAGCATCAGCCGCGGGTTCTCGATGGCGTTGGCGGCGAGCACGACCACCCGGCCGCGCAGGGTCCAGCAGGTGTGCTCGGGGGAGTCGGGGTCGGCGTAGGCCTTGACCTCGACGCCGCTCACCCGGCCGGTCTCGGGGTCGACCACCACCCGGGAGGCGACGGTCTGGGCCAGCAGGTCCACCCGGCCGGTCTCCAGCGCCTTGGCCAGGGTCTTGCCGGCGTTGTACTTCGCCTGCACCGGGCACAGCGGGACGCAGTTGATGTTGCCCTGGCAGCGCTGCCCCTCCTCCACCTGGCTGGTGCTGACGGCGCCGACGGGGACGAAGCCGCGGCCGCCGTCGTACGCCGGGTTGGGGATGCCGTTGCGCGCCTGGGGGAACGCCCGCACGCTCAGCTCGACGGACGTCCCGGCCACCTCCACGCAGGTGCCGTCGATGCCGCGGCCCACCACCTGGTCGAGGTAGCTGGTCGGCAGCTCCTGCATCGGGAACACGTACCCGGGCGGGAAGGTGGCCCCGAAGAGCGTCTGGTGCTCGACGTCGGCGGCCACGCCCAGCTCGCGCTCGGCCTCGATGTAGTCCGAGGACAGGTCGTCGTAGCTCAGCGGCCAGTCCCGCCCGACGCCGAAGGTGCTGTGCATCCGGAAGTCCTCCGGCAGCATCCGCGGGGTCTTGCCCTCCCAGTGCATCGTCGTGCCGCCGAGCACCCGCGTGTAGGTGGTGTCGCTGGAGAAGGGGCCGTTCTGCACGAGGTAGCCGGACGCGTCGGGCTCCCCGGGCCGGATGCGCTTCGCGTCGGTGCTGCGGGGCATCGGCGCGTTCGCGTTGCCGGGGTACGGCGACTGGTTGTCCTTGCTGGCGGCGGTGTAGAAGCGGTCGAGGTAGCCCTCGTAGCCCTGCAGCGAGTGGTCCTGGCCGATCCCCGCCTCGACGACCAGCACCCGCTGGCCCGCCCGGCTCAGCTGGTTCGCGATGATCGACCCGGTCACCCCGCCGCCGACGACGAGGGCGTCGTACAGCGTCTCCGACGCGGTCTGGTGGCTGGTGCGCTTCGTGGCGCCGATGGGGAACGTCACTGGCGTGCCTCGTGATCTCTGCGGTGGGGGAGGTCGAGCCGGGCGGGGTCGGCGGGCCGGTGGGGCGCGGTCACGGCGTCGGGTCCAGCCACTCGAAGGTCGGTCCGGCGTGGTAGCCGTCGTGCCCGGGCAGCGGGTTGGCCAGCAGCACGAGCATCGCGTCGCGGAGCTTGAACATCGTGTGGACGGCGGGCAGCAGCAGCTCCGGCCGGCCGTCGAAGGCCTCGTCGATCTGGACCAGCAGCCGCGACCACATCCGGTTGGCGGTCTCGCCGGCGCTGCGCAGCGCCGGGTCGGTGAGGTCGGCCAGCTTCGGGTTGGGCAGCATCGGGTAGGCCGCCGTGAAGTCGACCCCGACCTCGGGTCCGGTGGGCAGCCCGACCGCGTCCTCGGGCCGGTAGCTGCGGTTGTACTTCACCTGCTGGAACCGGTAGTAGTGCGCCAGGTCGCCGTCGCCGTCGTAGGGCGAGGTCATCTCGCCCTCACCCTGCTCGACCACCTCCGCGAGCGCGGCGCAGGCCGACGCGAGGTCGGTGACGGTGATCGCGCCGCCGCCGCCCGCGTAGTAGTAGTCACGGTCGACCTGCCGGGCCGGGTCGCCGCAGAACAGGGCGTCCTCCCCGATCTCGGCCGCGACCTCCTTCAGGCCGGCCACGATCTCGTCGTAGAACGCGCCGATGGTCGTCGGGCCCGTGGCGACGCGGACGGCGGCCGAGGTGTGCAGGCCGGGGCGCTGGTCGGCGACCGCGGCGTCGACGGCCGCGGGCTCCGGGGTGTACTCGGGGTTCTCGACGGTCAGGAACTCCTCGATCGCCGCCGCCGAGAACGGCAGCAGGTCGACGACGACGCCGTCGGGCAGCTCGTGCGGGTAGTGCGGCGCGTGGTCCGCCCCGGAGACCCGCGGACGGCCGCCGATCGCGTTCAGCACGTTGGCCGAGAGCACCATGTGGAGCATCTCCTCGACCACCACCGAGCGGATCACCAGCGCGGCCTCGGTGTTGGTGCCCGGGTGGATGGAGTACAGCGCGCAGAGGTAGGGCGGGATCGTCGCCAGCTCCAGCTGGACCGCCGCCTCGAGCATCTCGTGGAGCCGCTCGGTGGTCATCCGCGTGCGGGGCTCCGTCTCGGTGTCGGTGCTGGTCATGAGCGGAGCCTCTCGGGAGTGCGGAGGGATTGCGGGCGACCTGCTCGGCTGGGCCGACGCAGTCCGTCGTCGTCCGGGATCGTGACGAACGAGTGAGACCGGGCGGAGCTCAGCACCCCGGAGCGCGGAGCGCGACCCTGTGCTCCGCTCATCGCAGCTCCGTCGTCAGGCGGTCGGCGGCCCGGAGGGCGAGAGCGGCCAGGGTCAGCGTGGGGTTGGAGGTGCCCATGGTCGGGAAGCTCCCCGAGCCGAGCACGAACAGGTTCGGGTGCTCCCAGCTGCGCTGGTCGGCGTCGACCACCGAGTTGGTGGGGTCGTCGCCCATCACGTGGGTGCCCGCGAAGTGGCCCATCCCGTGGTAGCGGAACTCCTGCCCCTCGTAGGCGACCGACGGGAACCACACGCCGGTCTCCGGGTCCGAGCAGTCCTCGATCCCGGCCCGCTCGAACACCGCCTGGTAGGTGCGGTGCGCCGCCGCCATGCCGGCGAGGGTGTACTCGTCGATGTCGTAGGAGATCACCGGCCGCGGGTTGCCGAAGCCGTCCACGTGCGCCGGGTCGACGGTGATCCGGTTGCTGGGGGAGGGCAGCTGCTCGACGTTGAGGGAGAACCGGACCTGGCGTCGCAGCACGGAGGTCAGGTGCTCCCGCAGCGCGGCGCCGTGCAGCTTCCCGTGCGTGACCGCCTCGGCGACGGTGGTGTCCGGGGCGCCGGTGGTGGCCCGCCAGCCGTCGTTGCCGACGTCGACCCGGAACGCCGCCTGCCGGGCGCGGAAGGGTCCGCCGCGGAGGTCGTCGATGCCGGAGGTGGACAGCGGCCCGCGGAAGGAGCCGATCGGCTGCGGGGCCAGCCCCCAGCCGTAGATGGAGGGGTGGTCCATGAGGTTGCGGCCCAGCATCCCGCTGCGCCCGGCCAGCCCCGAGGCCAGCAGCAGCTTGGCGTTCTCGATCGCGTGGGCGGCGAGCACGTAGGAGCGGCCGCGGGCCACCTGCACCTGGTGCCGGGCCGAGGACGGGTCGTCGTAGCGCTGGTACTCCACGCCCGTGACCGCGCCGGTGACCGGGTCGACCAGGATCTTCGAGGCGACCGCCTGCGCGCGGATCTCCAGGTGGTCCCGGTCGGCCTGGGCGAGGGACTTGTTCGCGTTGTACTTGGCCTGGATGGGGCAGATGGGGGTGCACGCGGTGTTGCCGGCGCAGCGCTGGCCGAGGTCGCGGGCCAGCGCCTGGCCGTCGGCGCGCTCGTCGACCGCCCCCACCGGCTCGTAGTCCCCGCGCGGGACGGAGTTGCGGGCGGCGGGGTAGCTGCGGATCTTGAGCGGGATCGCGGAGTCGCCGACCGTCACCTCCATGCCGTCGACCGCGCCGGCCCACATCTGGTCGGAGTAGCTGGGCGGCACCCGCTCCATCGGGTAGTCGTAGCCGTCGGCGAACTCGACGCCGAGGTGCGCCTGGTCCGCGACGTCGGCGGCGACGCCGAGCTCGTTCTCCGCCTGCCGGTAGTAGGGCTCGAGGGTCGCGTAGTCCAGCGGCCAGTCGCGGCCGACGCCGTAGCGGGTCCGCATGGCGAAGTCCTCGGGCAGCATCCGCAGAGCGACGCCCAGCCAGTGCAGCGTCGAGCCCCCCTGCAGCCGGGTGTACGTGCTGCCGTACGGGTGGGGTCCCTGCTGGACGAAGTAGCCGTCGCCGGACCTGACGTCGTGGGTGTCCGGCTGCGGCGCGCCCAGCGCGGTCGGCCAGGGGGACTCCGGGCCCTTGTTGCTGGTCTCGAAGAAGGTCTCGAGGTGGCGCAGGTAGCCGTCGAAGGTGGACGCGGTGGCCGGGCCGGCCTCCAGCAGCAGCACCCGCAGACCGGAGCGGGTCAGCCGCTTGGCCACCAGGGCCCCGGCGACGCCCGCGCCCACGACCACGACGTCGTGCGTGACCTCGCCGGCCGCGTCGGTGCTCGCCGCGCTCACGAGGCGAGGTCCTCGACGGGGAAGGACCAGGAGCCGAAGCCCTGCTGGCGGGCGCCGATCGGGTGCGCCCCGGCGGCGACCCACTGCAGACCCGCCTGGTAGGCGGCGGACGACACGACGTGGTCGGTGTCCCGGGGGGCGGCGCCGTGCTCGGCCCGCCACGCGTCGGGCAGCTGGGTCCAGGTGCCGCGGTACCACATCAGCGTGATCGCGCGGGCGGGCGGACCCCAGGCCGGGTGGTCCAGCAGGCTGTCGACGGCGCCCGGTTCGAGGGCGTCGGCCCCGTCGGCCGGTCGGGGGAAGGCGGCCAGCAGCGCGTCGACGAAGGCCGGGGTGAGGATCGCGTCGAGCTCGGCGAGGTAGGCCGCGGCCATCCCCGTGCCGCGGAGCTGGACCGGGGGGAAGCCCGTGAGAGCCGCCGACATGTCGACGAACACCTGGTGCCGGGGGGGCATGGAGATCCTCTCGACCCGCGTCAGGAACGCGGATGATGGGGGACCCCGAGCCGTGAGGCGACCACGCCTCGCGGCGAGTGTGACACGCTCCGCGACGGCTCGGCAAGATTTCTGCGATCTACGTCCGAAGTGGCGGGAAATGCTCCTCGCGTAGATGTCGGCGGCGTATCGATGCCTCGGAACTGCTGGACAGTGGCAGGGAACTGTGGCACCTTCACCGGCGTGGATCTCGAAGGGTCGTGGCAGCTGGTGCAGTGGCGCCGCATCGCGCCCGACGGGACCGTCAGCTACCCCCTGGGGACCGACGCGGAAGGCCTGTTGGTCTACACCGCCGACGGCCGGATGTCGGTCGTGATGACCGGCGCCGACCGCACGGCCATCACCGGCGGTGACCCGCTGGGCGGGCCGGTGGAGGAGCGGGCCGCGGCCTACTCCAGCTGCCTGGCCTACACCGGCACCTACGAGCGGCAGGGCGACGTCGTCGTCCACCGGGTGGGCGGCAGCCTCTACCCGAACTGGTCGGACACCGTCCAGCCGCGCACCATCGTCCAGCGCGACGGCCAGCTCGTCCTGCTGACGCCGGACCAGCCGGGCAGCCCGGTCAACGAGCTGGCCTGGCAGCGCGCCGGCACCGCCTGACACCTCTCCACGACTCGAGCGGGGGCTCTGGTCAGCACCGACCCGTCACCCCCGCTCCCGTTGAAAGAGGTTGCCTTGTCCGTCCTCACCCAGACCCGCGCCAGCAGCACGCCCGCCGACCAGACCCGCACCCGCCCCGACCTCGCGGTCGACCACATCGTGCTGCAGTCCGTCGCCCAGCACATGTACGCGCTGATGCTGCGCAACGTCGCCACCGACGGCTTCCCCTTCGTCGACTCGACGCACACGGCGGTGTCGGTGCCCGGCTGCGTGATCGCCGCGCCGTCCTACCCGGCGAACGCCCCCGGGATCAGCCAGGACTACGTCTTCAACTGGGTCCGCGACGCGGCCATCACGGCCTTCGAGATCGTGGCCGCCACCTCCTCGGGCCCCGAGGAGGCGGTCCAGGAGCTGGTCGACTACGTCAACTTCGCGCAGCTCTGCCAGTCCAACGCCACCCCGACGATGGGGCACGCCTGCTACACCGTGAACGGGTACGCCCGGCCGTGGTCGGAGCAGAACGACGGGCCGGCCATCCAGACCAGCGCCGTCCTCGCGGCCTTCCCGAAGCTCGACGCGCAGGCGCAGGACGTGGCCCGCGGGCTCGTCGGCCGGAACGTGGAGTACCTGCTGACCTGCTACCAGGACGCCACCACCAACCTGTGGGAGGAGCACCGCGGGTTCTCCTTCTTCGCCCGCTCGATCCAGCTCCGCTGCTTCCGCGAGGTGAGCACCAACCCCTACGGCATCGACGTCCCGGCCGGCACCGCCGAGGCGATCAGCTGGCTGGAGGACGCGCTGGCGGCGCACTGGACCGGGACCCACTACGCGACGATGCTCGGCGGCGAGTCCCCCGGTCAGCTGGACCAGCCGATCGTGCCGCCCGGCTACGACCCCAACATCGACATCGTCCAGGCCTGCGTCTACGGCGCGGTGTCCTGCACCGACCCGAAGCTGCTCGCCACCGCGGGCCTGCTGATCGCCCAGTGGGCGGACCCCGACTCCCCGGAGGTGTACCCGGTCAACGTCGCCGACGCCCAGCTCGGCCTCGGTCCGCTGCTGGGCCGCTACCCGGGCGACATCTACGACGGCGGGTCCGACAGCCTGGGCCGGCACCCGTGGCCGCTCTGCACGGCGAACTTCGCGCAGCTCTACTACGAGCTGGCCAACGCCATCACCGGCGGGAGCGCCCTGCCGCTCGACGACCTGTCGGCGCCGTTCTTCGCCCAGATCGGCGTCACCGCCGACACCCCGCTGGACGTGGCGGTCGAGGCCCTGCAGGTCGCCGGCGACGCGATGCTGCGCGCCGTGGTCTACCACAGCGACCACCTGGAGCTGAGCGAGCAGTTCGACGGGGAGTCCGGCTACGAGAAGAGCGTCCGCGACCTCACCTGGAGCTACGCGTCGTTCCTGTCCGCAGTCCGCGCCCGCACCGGCCTGGCCGTCGAGGGCTGACGCCCTCGTCCACCGCGAGAGGGAGCTCATGACCGAGCAGACGTACGAAGACGCGACGACCACGCGCATCATCAACTTCACCGACGCCATCGTGGCCATCGCGGCGACCCTGCTCATCCTGGAGCCGATCGACGCGGCGGCCCAGGCCGGCGACCAGCAGCCCCTGCTCAACCTGCTGGCGAGCACCAGCGAGCAGCTGCTCGCCTTCGCGGTCAGCTTCGTGGTGATCG
Organism: Friedmanniella luteola; assembly: GCF_900105065.1. Taxonomy (NCBI): domain Bacteria; kingdom Bacillati; phylum Actinomycetota; class Actinomycetes; order Propionibacteriales; family Nocardioidaceae; genus Friedmanniella; species Friedmanniella luteola. The sequence goes on along the minus strand of NZ_LT629749.1, from coordinate 4,555,563 downwards.
GGCACTTCTGGCTGCTGCACCGGCGGCTGTTCAAGTCGGTCCGGGTGATCACGCAGCCGCTCTACTGGTTCAACCTGCTGTGGCTGTTCAGCATCGTCTTCCTGCCCTACCCGACCGCCGTGCTGAGCGGCCGCACCGACGACCCGCCGAGCTGCGCGCTCTACATCGGCACCATGACGGTGACCAGCCTGGCCGCTCTCGCGCTGAAGGTCCTGGTGGCCAGGGCCAAGGCGGAGGAGGGGGACCCCGAGTACTCCGCGCACCTCGGTGCCTCCGTCGCGGCGGTCGCCGCGCTGTGCGCGGCGACGGCCTTGGCGCTCTTCGTGCCCTGGGTGCAGCTGTGGGGGCTCCTGCTGCTGCTGCCGACGGTGTGGTTCGGGCGGCGGAAGGGGAAGGGCGCTCCGCGGGTGCCCGGGGCGGTGGTCGGGCAGCGGATCGAGGCCTGAGCCCCTCGTGCTGACGGCTCGGTGCTGTCTCTGTCGTCGGAGCTTCTGGGAGTAGCGCGGTCTGGACGTGTGCCGGGACAGGCCGGCCATCCCGGGGCCGATCCAGACCGTGGCCAGACGGGACGGGCCACCGCCGCTCCGACGCAGGAGTTGGGCGTGAGCACGAGCCACCGGTGCTGAGGCGGGCACGGTGCGGCCCGATCCCGCGCTCGGCTGCCGCTTCGCCTCCCGTGGGCGATCCTCATCGCGGCGCCCGACGGCACGAGTCGAGGGCTCAGGGTGAGGGTCGAAAGGCCGCTCGCCGAGGGACTTCTGGCTCTGGTGCGGCCCAGCAGGGCCGGAAGGATGGTGGGATGCCCGGAACTCCGGTGGTCGTCAAGCACTGGCAGCGGTTCGGCCATGACCGGTTGTACGTGACCGGGCCTGCCGGAGAGATCCTGGGCTGGGCGGATCTCAAGACCGGCTCGATGCATCCGGAACTGCCCGAGCACCTGGCCGAACTGAGCCAGGCGACCGCCGACTGGCGGACCGGCTCCACCAGCGATCCGAGTGCGCCTCTGGCGCCCACCGTCCCTGAGGCTGCGCACGAGCCGAGCGAGCCCGGTGTCCTCACCTCGTCGCGCGCCGCGAGCGAACCGCTGGCCCGGGACGCTGACTGGTCACCGCCGCCGTCGATGTCCCCCGTGCAGGCTGCTGTCCCGGTGACCCCGTCGGAGCCGGAGCGGCCCTGGTCGGATCTGGCGTCGACGGCCCCTGGTGCTGCGGCGCGAGCACGAGCGAGAGCACTCCGGGACGCGGCCCCGGTCCGCACCTTCGTCGCCCGGATGCTCAACCTGCGAACGCCGGAGCGCGCCTGGCGCATCGGTGCCGACGGGGAGGAGCTGGTCGGAGCTGAGCTTGCCCGGCTGGTTCGCTCCGACCCGCGCTGGCGTGTGCTCCACGCTGTCCCCGTCGGTGCTGCGGGCGCCGACATCGATCATCTGGTGATGGGGCCGGGTGGGATCTTCACCCTCAACACGAAGCACCACCCAGCTGGTTCGCTCTGGGTGGGCGGTGACACCTTCCTGGTGAACGGGGAGCGGCAGCCGTACGTCCGGAACAGCCGCCACGAGGCCGCCCGAGCTGCTCGACTGCTGACGGGTGCATCGGGGCTCGCTCTCCGCGTCGAGGCCGTCATCGTGCCGGTCAACGCTCGGCGTGTGACGGTCAAGACCGCGCCTTCTCAGGTGGCCGTGATCCCGCGCGAGCGGCTCGTCCCCTGGCTCGTGAGCCGCGGCCGTGTCGTCGACGACCGCGTCCTGACCATCGTCACCGAGGCTGCCCGTCGGTCCACCACGTGGCAGAGCGGGGAGAACCGGGCTGCTGCGCTCGTCGCCTCGCGGCTGACAGCGACCCTCCGCCCCGCGCACGACGCGTGGAGCCAAGGGGACTCGAACCCCTAACCCCCTGCTTGCAAAGCAGGTGCGCTACCAATTGCGCCATGGCCCCGTGCCAGACCGCCACGAGCGCGGCGGCCGGACCGACGCATGATGCTACGGCATCCAACCGCCGCCCCACCAGGCGACCAACCCGCCCCCGGGTCACCGGAAGGGACCGGGTTCCGATCCGAAAGGTGACCTCGCGCCACTCGGAGCTCCTCGTCCTGCCTGGTCCGACGACGTAGCCTGGGGCCCATGTGGTCGCAGCGGGAGGTCATCGATTACGCGCTGCAGCGACGCTCCACGCTGGAGAAGCTGCGCCGTCCCGGGAAGGCTCTGGCGCGTCTCGACGCATGCGACGCCGACCCGATGCTGCTGCGCGCCGCCAAGCACCACGGGGAGTCGACGGAGATCCCCTGCCCGGTGTGCCAGACCCCGAACCTGACCACCCTGAGCTACGTCTTCGGCGACCAGCTCGGTCAGTACTCCGGCCGCATCAAGCGGACCCCGGAGCTCGAGGAGATGGCGCACGAGTTCGGAGAGTTCAAGGTCGTCGTCGTCGAGGTGTGCCAGACCTGCCACTGGAACCACATGATCTTGAGCTACCTCCTCGGCGACGGGGTGAAGAGGAAACCCCCGCGCCGCCAGCAGACAGTTGAGGACATCTATGGCTGACCCCCAGTGGGGGCCCGTCGCGAAGCGTCCGGTGGGCGCCACGTCGAAGAAGCAGCGCACGCGCGGCCAGCTGTGGGCGCGCCGGATCCTGATCGGGCTCGTCTCCGTCGTCCTCCTGGGCCTGGTGGGGGGCACGGCCGTCGTCGGCGTGGGGTACGCGACGACGAACCTGCCCGACGCCAACGCCGACTTCGAGACCGCGACCACCTTCGTCTACTACGACGACGGCAAGGCCGAGCTGGGCAGCTTCGCCATCCAGAACCGGCAGCCGCTGACCCTGGACGAGATGCCGCAGAGCATCAAGGACGCCGTCGTCGCCGCCGAGAACCGCTCGTTCTGGACCGACCGCGGCATCTCGCTGCGCGGCATGGCCCGCGCCGCCTACGTGATCGCCCGGGGCGGCACGCTGCAGGGCGGGTCCACGATCACCCAGCAGTACATCAAGATCAAGTACCTGTACTCCGAGCAGACGGCCACCCGGAAGTTCAAGGAGCTGTTCCTCGCCTACAAGATCAACAAGCAGCTGAGCAAGGAGCAGATCCTCGAGGGCTACCTCAACACGATCTACTTCGGCCACGGGGCCTACGGCATCGAGGCGGCGTCGCAGAACTTCTTCGACGTCGACGCCAAGAAGCTGACCGTGCCGCAGGCGGCGGTGCTGGCCAGCGTCATCAACAACCCGTCCGCGTTCGACCCCGACGACGAGGACAACCTCGACCGGCTCCGCGACCGCTACCGCTACGTCCTGCAGTCGATGGCCGACACCGGCGCGATCACCCAGGCCCAGGCCGACAAGTACGCGAAGAAGCTGCCGAAGTTCCCCGAGATCAAGACCAACGAGCGCTACGGGGGCCCCAAGGGCTTCCTGCTGAAGATGGTCGAGAAGGAGCTGACCGACGCCGGCTTCACCTCCGAGCAGATCAACGGCGGCGGGCTGAAGATCACCACCACCTTCGACAAGGCGGCGCAGAACGCCGCGGTCAAGGCGGCGCAGGACGTCACCGAGCGGGCGGCCGACGCGTCGGGGCAGAAGGCCTCGAAGCTGCACGCCGCCATCGCGTCGGTGGACGTCAACACCGGTGAGGTGATCGCCCTCTACGGCGGTCCGAACTACGTGAAGAACTCCCGGAACTGGGCCACCACCGCCCGGCCGACGGCGTCGACGTTCAAGACCTACGCGCTGGCCGCCGGGCTCAAGGACGGCTACAGCCTCCGCTCGCCCTTCCGCGGCAGCAGCTTCAACCTGCCCGGCGACCCGACCATCGTCCGCAACGAGTACAACCAGAGCTACGGGTACCAGACCAGCCTGCTGAACGCGACGACCTACTCGATCAACACCGCGTTCGTCGACCTCGTCACGACGATGAAGGACGGCAAGGACAAGGTCCTCGACCTGGCCAAGGACGCCGGCGCCCCCAAGGCGACCGGCTGGGACGCCGCCCCGCGCAACATCCCGATCGGCACCCCGGAGGTCAGCCCGCTCAACCAGGCCAGCGGGTACGCCACCTTCGCCAACGACGGCACCGCCGTGGACAACCACGTGGTCAAGGAGGTGCGGGACGCCGACGGCAAGGTGATCTACAAGGCCGAGCCGAAGAAGAAGCGGGCGGTCAGCGAGGACATCGCGCACGACGTCACCTTCGCGCTCTCCAACGTGGTCGAGAACGGCACCGGCACCACGGTGCAGGCCCTCAACCGGCCCGTGGCCGGCAAGACCGGCACCAACGGTGTCGACCTGGACAACGGGAAGAACATCGTCAACTCGTCCTGGTTCGTCGGTTACACCAAGCAGATCTCCACCGCCGTCATGTACGTGGCAGGGAACAGTGGCAGCGAGAGCCTGGACGACTACCGGCGGCCCGGCGACAGCACCTTCTTCGGGGGCACCTACCCGGCGCAGACCTGGGGCGAGTACATGAAGGTCGCCACCGAGGACCAGGCGGTCCGCCAGTTCGACCCGCCGGCCTACGTCAACGCCGACTCCGCCCCCCAGCCGACGCCGACCTACCAGCAGCCGCAGCCCACCCAGCAGCCGACCGCCACGCAGGAGCCGACCGAGGAGCCGTCGGAGGAGCCCTCCGACGAGCCGACCCGCGAGCCGAGCGAGGAGCCGTCGACGCAGCAGCCCGAGCCCAGCCAGGAGCCGAGCCGGACGGCCGAGGCGGACCCCGAGCCCAGCCAGAGCAGCGAGACCGGGGGCGGCGGAGACGGCACGGGCGACGGGACCGGCGGCGCCGGGACCGGTGAGGAGAACGCCGGCGGGGACGCCACCCCGGGCGGCGGCGGCTGAGCGTGGCGTCCGCCCTGCCGGTGGACCGCCCGACCCCGCGTCCGCCGGCGGTGGACGCGCCGTCCCGCACCGACCCGCTCGTCGCCGACCTCACCCGCCGGATCGGCGGCCCCACGGGCCGGCACACCCGGCCGCCGCGCTGGTGGAGCCCGGTCCGGGTGGCGCTGGTCGTCGGCACCCTGGTCCACCTGGCCGGCATGGTGTTCCGGCTGCCGTGCCGGATCACCGTCGCCGGGCAGTCCATCGACCAGTACCGCAACCTCTGCTACTCCGACATCGGCCTGCTCTACAGCGGCCGGGGGCTGCTGCAGGGGAACACGCCCTACCTCGACGCGGGCGACTACCCGGTGCTCGAGTACCCCGTCCTCACCGGCTGGTTCCTCGAGCTGGAACGGCGGGTCGCCGTGCTGCTCGGCGCGCCCACGGGCGTCGGGCTGACCGACCAGCAGGCCGTCGACGCCACCCTCCGCTTCGTCGACGTCAACGCCGTCCTGCTCGGCGCCCTGCTGCTCGTCACGATCTGGGCGCAGGCGCGCACCGTCCCGGGCCGGCCGTGGGACGCGATGATGGTGGCGGCCTCGCCCTGCGTCGCCGCGACCGCGCTGATCAACTGGGACCTGCTGCCGGTCGCCCTCACCGCCACGGCGCTGCTGGCCTGGTCACGGCGGCACCCCGCGCTGGCCGGGGTCCTGCTCGGCCTGGGGATGGCGGCCAAGCTGTACCCGCTGCTGATCCTCGGACCGTTGCTGCTGCTCTGCCTGCGGGCCCGGCGGCTGCGGGACTTCGGCGTGGCGTTCGCCGGCTTCGCGGTCGCCTGGGCGGCGGTCAACCTGCCGGTCCTGCTGCTGGCGCCCGACGCCTGGCTGAGCTTCTGGCGCTTCAACTCCGACCGCTCCGGTGACTTCGGCTCGCTCTGGTACGTGTTCTCCCTCGCCGGCCGTCCGGTGCCGCAGCTCAACGCGGTCAGCGGTGGGCTGTTCGCCGCCGGCTGCCTGGCCATCGGGCTGCTGATCCTGCTGGCGCCCCGCCGGCCGCGGCTCGGCCAGGTGGCGTTCCTCGTCGTCGCGGCGTTCCTGCTGACCAACAAGGTCTACTCGCCGCAGTACGTGCTGTGGCTGCTGCCGCTGCTCGTGCTGGCGCGGCCGCGGTGGCGCGACTGGCTGGTGTTCACCGTCGGCGAGCTGCTCTACTTCGTCGCCATCTGGTGGCACCTCGGCGGGCTGCTCAGCCCCGGCGACGGCTCCGCCGACCGGGTCTACTGGCTCGCCGTGCTGCTCCGGCTCGGCACCCAGGCGTGGGTGGTCGGCGTCGTCGTCCGCGACGTCCTGCGGCCGGCGCACGACCCGGTCCGCCGGGGCGGGGCCGACGACCCCGGGGGCGGCTCCCTCGACCGGGCCGTCGACGCATCCTGGCTGACCCGGTTCCGCCGCACCCTCGGGGCCGCCGCGTGATGCAGCTGGCCGAGCTGGCACCCGCCCGGCTCCGCGCCCCCGACGACGGTCGGGCCGCGCCCGGCGGCGGGCGGCTCGTCGTCCAGGCCTGGCTGGCGAGCCGCGGGCTGATCGCCCTGGTCGCGGTGCTGCTGGCCCTGCGCGAGGGCCGCAGCTTCACCGACATGGTGAGCAACTGGGACGTCCAGCACTTCACCGCGCTGGCCGAGGGCGGCTACTTCGCCGAGCCCGACGGCATCCTGATGGCCTTCTTCCCCGGCCTGCCCACCCTGCTGAGGGGCTTCGTCGCGCTGGGGATCCCGATCGCCGTCGGCGGGGTGGTGCTGGCGCTGGTCTGCTCCGCCGTCGCGGCCGGCGCGCTGCTCCGGCTCGGCGGCCCCTGGGCGGCCGTCGCCTGGCTGTTCGCCCCGTCCGCGGTGTTCACCACCGTCCCCTACACCGAGTCGCTCTTCTGCGCCGCCGCCTTCTGGGCCTGGGAGCGGGCGCGCGCCGACCGCTGGGGCGCCGCGGCCGTGCTCGCCGCCGCCGCGTGCACCGTCCGGGTGTCGGGGCTGTTCCTGCTCGGCGCGCTGGCCGTGATGATCCTGACCTCGCGCGGCGTCGACCTGCCCGGCCGGGTCCGGCGGCTCGCCTGGCTGCTGCTGCCCGCCGCCGTGATCGTCGCCTTCGCCGGCTACCTGCACGGCCTGACCGGCAGCTGGACGGCCTGGTACACCGCCCAGTCCACCGGCTGGGTGCGCGAGCTGACGACCCCGTGGCAGTCGTTCCTCAACACCATCCCCGCCATCGTCCCCGGCGCCTACGCCGACCACCCGTGGTGGGCCGCGGTGTTCCGCGCCGAGGTGGTGTCGATGGTGCTCGGGCTCGGCGTGACGGTCTGGTGCCTCACCCGGCGGCTGTGGGCCGAGGCCAGCTGGGTCGGGGTCCAGGTGCTCGCCTTCTCGCTGTCCTACTGGTTCTTCTCGGTCAACCGCGCGACGCTGCTCTGGTTCCCGCTGTGGATCATGCTGGCCCGCTGGGGCACCTGGCAGCCGGCGCGACCGGTCGCCGCCCGGGTGCACCGGGTGCTGGTGCTCGGCGCCTGGGCGCTCGGCGTCGTGCTCCTGCTGTGGTGGAGCTGGCTGTTCTTCACCGGTCACTGGGCCAGCTGAGCGGCTCCCTAGACTGGGCTCGTGCAGCGGATGTGGATCGAGCTCGACGGACTGGCCAACCTGCGAGACGTCGGAGGGATCCCCACCACCGACGGCGCCGCGATCAAGCCGGGGCAGCTGCTGCGCTCGGACAACCTGCAGAGCCTGACGCCGTCCGACGTCGACGCGCTGCTCGGGCTCGGGCTGACCGACGTCGTCGACCTGCGCAGCGAGTACGAGGCCGAGAACGAGGGTCCTGGCCCCCTGGTCGGCCATCCCGAGGTGGAGATCCACCAGCTGTCGCTGTTCCGGGAGTGGCGAGAGGGGGTCGGCGAGGACAAGCCGGACGAGCGCCCCGAGGTGCTGCCCGAGAAGGCGCTGCCCTGGGTCGACCTCCAGCCGTCGGTCGAGCTGGACAACCGGGTCGCCTCGGTCTACCTCAGCTACCTGGCCGACCGGCCCGACTCGGTCGTCGAGGCGCTCCGGGTGATCTCCCGCGCCGACGGCGCCGCCCTCGTGCACTGCGCCGCGGGGAAGGACCGGACGGGCACCATCGTCGCGCTGGCCCTGTCGCTGGTCGGCGCCGACCGCGAGGCGGTCATCGCGGACTACGCCGCCAGCTCCGAGCGCGTGCCCCAGATCCTCGACCGGCTGCTGGCCACCAAGACCTACGCCGCCAACCTGCGCGACCGGCCGCTCAGCACGCACCTCACCCACGCCGAGACCATGCGGGTGCTGCTCGAGCACGTCGACGCCGAGTACGGCGGGGTCGCCGGCCTGGTCGAGCGGCTGGGCTGGACCGACGAGGACCAGCAGCGGCTGGTGGCCAAGCTCCGCGGCTGAGATGCCCGTGCACGGCCGGGAAGCCCGACCGCCTGCCGACGGCCCTTCGACAGGCTCAGGGGTCGGGCCGGCTCAGAGGGGCGGGCCGGCTCAGGGGGCGGTTCTCCTCAGGGAGCGGCGGAGTCGACGATCCGGTCCACCGTCGCGGTGGTGAGCCGCAGCTCGACCGGCACCTCGTCACCGCGCTCGGGCGGGGTCACCCCGGCGGGCAGGAACAGCTGGCTGGACTGCATGTGCGGCGGCTCGAGGAACCAGCGCTTGCGGCCGTCGACGGTGTAGGGGCTGAGGGCCCGACCGGACGCCTCCAGCCCGCCCCCGGCCAGCGCGACGGCTCGCTGGCGCAGCGTGCTGGCCGACGTCGGGGCCTCCATCCCCACGCCCTGGGAGGTGCCGCCGGCGACCACGACGACGTAGCCGGAGGTCGGGGCCTTGCGCTGCCGGTAGCCGACCCGCTGCCCGCGCTCGACGGCGTGCACGTCCATCACCGTGGCGGTGGTCCGACGGCTGCCGGGGTCGCCCAGCCACAGCCGGGTGCCGCTCCGCAGGCGCAGCGGGGCCGGGGCCTCGCCCGGCGCGGCCAGCCCGGCGACGACGTCCTGGGCGTCGGCGGGCGGCAGGTGGGAGATCCACAGCGGTCCTGCTGCGGCCGTCAGGGCGGCCCGCGCGAGCCCCTCGGTCTCGGCGCGCCGGCCCTGCTCGTCGAGGGGCAGGTGGATCGACCAGCCCTCGAACTTCACCCGGTCGAGCAGCAGCGCGACGCGGTCCAGCTGGCTCGGGTCGATCCCGTGCCGGCGCATCGAGGTGAGCACCTCGACCAGCACCCGGGGCCGGGTCTCGAGGTCGGCCAGCGCGGCCAGGTCCTCGAGCCGGGAGACGGTGGTGAGCACCTTCGGGTCCTCGGCCAGCTCGACCGCCGTCGGGTTCGCCGCGTCCCAGGGGTTCAGGACGACGACCGTGCCCGGGAAGACGTCGCGGACCTCGGCGACCTCGTCCGCGACCCCGACGGCGAGGGCGTCGACGCCGAGCAGCGCGGCCTCCTCGGCCAGCCGCCGCAGCCCGAAGCCGTAGCCGTTGCCCTTGACCACCGGCACCAGTCCGGGGGTCGCCGCGGCCTCGCTGCGCAGATGGCGCCGCCAGCGCTCGACGTCGAGGTGCAGGGTGAGACCGCTCATCCGGCGAGGCTACCGAACCCCGACGGCGCCGCGCTCGGCCCGGAGACCGCAGCCGAGCGGACCGGTCAGCCGCGCCGCTTCATGTAGACGTCGAAGGCCTTGTAGAGCAGCGGGTTGAGCGGCAGGTCCCACTCGCCCAGGTACTCCACGGCCTCACCGCCGGTGCCGACCTTGAACTGGATCAGCCCGAGGTGGGGGTCGTCGGCCTCCAGCCCCTCGGTGATGCCGCGCAGGTCGTAGACGGTGCAGCCGGCCGTCACCGCGTCCTGGATCATCTGCCACTGGACGGCGTTGGAGCCGCGGACCTCGCGCTTGGCCGTGGAGCTGGCGCCGTAGGAGTACCAGGCGTGCTGGCCGACGCGGACCCAGGTCGTGGCGGCGACGAGGTCGCCCTCGTGCTCGGACAGGTAGAGCCGGATCCGGTCGGGGTCCTCGGCGCGCAGCGCGTCCCACATCGTCTCGAAGTAGCTCAGCGGTCGCGGGGTGAAGTGGTCCCGCTCGGCCGTCTCGACGTAGAGCGGGTGGAAGCGGGCCAGGTCGTCCCGGTCGCCCTGCCGGACGGTGACGCCCAGCTTGGCGGCCTTCTTGATGTTGCGCCGCCACAGCTGGTTCATCCCGGCCAGCAGCTCCTCGGGGGTGCGGCCGGCGATCGGCAGCTGGAAGACGAACCGCGGCTGGCCCGCGGCGAAGCCCTCGTCCTCGTCCGGCGGCCGCCACCCCAGCTCGCGCATGCTGTCGCGGAGGTGGGTGTGGGTGTGGTTGACCTCGTCGGGGATGGCCTCGCTGAGCCGCGGGATGCGCTCGTCCGCGATGGCGGCCTTGATGGTGTCGGGACCCCAGCGGCGGACGACGACGGGCGCGCCCACCCGGATCCCGAAGGCGCCGGCGGCCTTGACGTGCTCGGCCAGCGGGCGCAGCCAGACGCCGATGTCCTCGGCCTCCCAGTCGATGGTCGGGCCCTCGGGTAGGTAGGCCAGGTACTTCTTCACCTTCGGCAGCTGCCGGTAGAGCACGAGGCCCGCGCCGACGAGCCGGTCCTGCTCGTCGAACCAGCCGAGCGACTCGTTCTTCCACTCGCTCTTCACCTGCCCCCACGCCGGGGTCTGCAGAAAGCTGACCGAGGGCTGGGAGGCGTTGAACAGGACATGCCGGTCGGGGGAGATCGTCCGTACGGTGAGAACCACGGACGAGAATCTATCCGTTGCGGGCCGGCAGACCGCCCGCCCGCGCCCCGGCACGAGGAGACGAAGCCCATGACGACGCCCAGGGTCGAGCTGACCGAGGCCGAGCTGCGCGAGGGCCTGACGGCCTGTCTCGCCGTGCCCCGCTGGGTCGACGACGTCGTCGCCCGCGCCCCCTTCGCCTCGCTCCTGGACCTGATGGACGCCGCCGCGGCGGCCGCCACGCCGCTGAGCCCCGAGGAGGTGGACCAGGCGCTCGCCTCCCACCCGCGGATCGGGGAGAAGGCCCGCGGCGACGGCGCGGCGCAGGGCTTCTCCCGGTCGGAGCAGTCGGCCAGCCAGTCCGACGACGAGGCCCTGGCCGCCGCCCTCGCCGAGGGGAACCGGGCCTACGAGGAGCGCTTCGGCCGGGTCTTCCTGATCCGGGCCGCCGGCCGCGACCGCCCGACGATCCTCACCGAGCTGCGGCGGCGGCTGGCCCTGGACGACGCGGCGGAGGCGGCCATCGTGGCCAGCGAGCTCCGCGACATCGCCCTGCTGCGCATCCCGCAGCTGTTCGGCCACCTCGACCACCACTCCGGCTTCAACGACCCCGAAGCGGCCGAGTGACCAGTCGCGTGACGACGCACGTGCTCGACGCCGTGGCCGGGCGACCGGCGAGCGGGATCGGGGTGGCGCTGGAGGTGGCGGCCCGGACGGGGTGGCGCCCGGTCGCGGAGGGCCGGACCGACGACGACGGCCGCGTCGGCGACCTGGGGCCGGCCGACCTCGAGCCGGGCACCTACCGGGTCCGCTTCGCCACCGGGCCCTGGTTCGCGGCCGCCGGGGTGGCGGCGTTCTACCCCGAGGTGGTCATCCCCTTCACCCTCGCCGACGCCGCGGCGCACTACCACGTGCCGCTGCTGCTGAGCCCGTTCGCGTTCTCCACCTACCGGGGGAGCTGAGCCGCCAACACCGCGCCGCAGCGGACAACACCGGCGGCGTGTCGGCCAACAGCGCGGCCAACACGCGCTCGCGAGGCTCGGCGACGTGGAGAGAGCCCTCGCCGTCCCCGTCCTCCGGTCCCCCTTCGCCCTGGTCGACGCCCTCAACCGGGAGTGGGCGGCGCTCGGCCGGGCCGACCTGGACGTGGCCGTCACGGCGGCCCGGCGGGGTGACGACGGGGTCCTGCACCGGCTGGTCGCCGCAACCCTGGACGGCGACCGGCTGGCCGGCCGGGTGGTGCTGCAGTCCCAGCTGGGCCGGCTGGTGCGGATGGCGGCGCGGGACCCCGTCGCTCCCGTGGACGACTACGTCAGCGCCTTCTGGTGCGTCCTGGCGGCCTACCCGCTGCAGCGCCGGCCGGTGCGGGTCGCGGCGAACCTGGCGCTGGACACCCTGAAGCAGGTGCACCGCGACCGGCGGTGGATGGGCCGGAGCCCGGTGGCCGTGCTCGTGGCGGGGGACGACCTGGAGCCGATCCTCGACCGTGCTCGCCCGCCGAGCGAGGAGCCGGAAGCCGCGGCGGGGGACCTGATCCGGGCCGGGGAGCGGCTGCGGCTCATCGACCGGCCGACGGGCCGGCTGCTGCACGCGGTGTACGTCGACGGGCTCAGCGGACGCGAGGCGGCGGTGCGGTGCGCGACGACGCCCGGGTCGCTCCGGGTGCGCTGCAGCCGGGCCGTCCACCGGCTGGCCGCGCACGCCGACGAGCTGGCGGAGGCGGCGTGAGCTGGTGCTTCTGCGGCGCTTGGGACGCCAGCGACAGGACGGACCGATCGGACACCACCTGGCGCTGTTCGCCACCACCATTTCTGCTGCGACCCCTCCCCGTGCAGCGCTCGGACGGCCATAGTGGGCAACTCCACGACCGGTCGACGGCGCTGTGCCCCGCCCGGTCCGCGTTCGGGGGTGGACGTGCAGCAGGACTGGGTCGACGTGCGTCGAGGCCGGCGCTCTCTGGACGACCGCTGCCCGCACCCGCACCCCTCGTTCTCCGCGCCGGACGTCGTCCGCCGCCTCACCACTCGGGGGCTCCGCGTCGGCCGGGCCCGCACTCGGAAGGACCACCCATGAACGCGAAGAGCCTCGTCCTCTCGGTCGTCGGTCTGCTCGTGCTGCTCCGCGACCCGGGACGGCGCGACGAGCGCGGACTCAGCCAGTCGGCGGAGAACGCGATCCTGCTGGCCGGGGCGGTGACGGTCGCGCTCATCGTCATCGGGGCGATCACCACCTACGTCTCCGGCAAGATGCCGAAGTAGCCGAGCGGTGCCCCGACGTGACGAGCGCGGGCTCAGCGAGAGCGTGCAGTTCGCCGTCGTCTGGCCGGTGCTGGTGCTGGTGACGCTCGGCGTCCTGCAGGCGGGCCTGTGGCTGCACGGCCGCAACGTCGCCCTGCGCGCCGCGTCTGCCGCGGTCGACGCCGCGCGCGGCAGCAGCGGCTCGGAGGCGGCGGCCCGGGAGGCGGCCGTCGAGCTCGCGCGCAGCGGCGGCCTGGACGTCGTCTCGGTGGACGTGGTGCGGGGCGCGGTCGACGTCCGCGCGACCGTGACCGCCGCCTCGCCCCTGCTGCTCGACCTCGGGCTCGGCGAGCTGCACGAGACCGCCGCGGCACCGCTGGAACGGGTGACGCCACCGTGACCGCCCGCCGCGCGGACCGCGGTTCGGTGGCGGTCGAGCTGACCCTGGTGGTGCCGGCTCTCGTGCTGGTCCTGGGGCTGCTGGTGGCCGGCGGGCGGCTCTGGTTCGCTCGGGCGACGGTGGTGGAGGCGGCGCAGAGCGCTGCTCGTGCCGCCTCGCTCGCCCGCAGCGCCGGCGCGGCCGGTGCCGACGGGCGCGCGGCGGGTCGGGCGTCGCTCGGCACGGCCGGGCTCGTCTGCTTAGACACCAGGGTCGAGGTGCAGACCGCCGGCTTCGGGGTGCCGGTCGGCACACCGGCCACCGTCCGCTCGACGATCGGCTGCACCGTGCCGCTGGGCGACGTCGTGCTGCCCGGCCTGCCCGGGTCCATCCGGCTGACCGGCGAGGGAGCCGCAGCGCTCGACACCTACCGGGCTCGGCGGTGACCTGTCCCGTCCGCGACGAGCGCGGGCAGAGCGTGAGCCTCTTCGTGCTGCTGGTGATGGGCGCCCTGGTCCTCGTGGCCGGGCTGGTGGTCGACGGCGGCCAGAAGGTCGCCGCCGCCGGGCGGGCCGAAGCGGCGGCGGCCGGGGCCAGCCGGGCCGCGGGCAACGCGGCGGCCACCCGGCAGCTCGGGGGAGCGGAGCCGGCGGGCGCCGCCGTGCTGGCCGCGAAGGCCTACCTCGCGGGCGACCCGACCGTGCAGGGCACGGTGAGCCTGCGCCAGGGCGTCGTCCGGGTGGAGACGCGATCGAGCGCTCCGACGATCTTCCTGTCCGTGGTCGGCCTGGCCACCGTGACCGGCACGGGCTCCGCCGAGGCCGTCGTCGTGCCGACCGGAGGGGTCCGGTGACCCTCGAGAACCGTCGAAGCGGGAGAACGCCGTGAGCATCGACCTCCGTCCGCGCGCCCGATCGGCCCGCCGCCCGCCGGCCGAGCAGGCGGTGCACACGACGGCGCCGGCCCCGCCCGACCTGCCCCGGCTCCCCGGCCGCCGCAACCCGCGCTGGATCGCCCTCGGGGTGCTGGCGCTGTGCCTGGGCGCCCTGCTGTCGGCCGTCGTCTACGCCCGGTTGGCGTCGGAGACGACGGTGGTCGCGCTGGCCGGCACCGTCTACCGCGGCGAGGCCATCCAGCGCGACGACCTGACGACGGTGCGGTTGCGCGACGGCACCCTCCCCGACACGGTGCCGGCGGACCGGTTGGAGAGCCTGGTGGGCCAGCGGGCGGTGTTCGACCTGCCGGTCGGCTCGGTGCTCCCGGCCGCCGCGGTCGCTCCGGTCGCGGTCCCGGCCGACGGACGGGCTGCCGTCGCCCTCAAGCTGGTCACGGGCCGGGCGCCGGAGGGTCTGCTACCGCCCGGCTCCCCGGTCCGGCTGGTCGCCCTGCCGGCCGCCTCGACCCAGGGCGGTGCCGCCGACCGGCTCGCCGGGAAGACCTACCGGGCCCGGGTCGTCGAACAGGTGCCGGGCGTGGACGGCGCGTCGATCGTGCTCACCGTCGACGTCGACCAGCAGCAGGCGCCGACCGTCGCCCTGCTGGCCGCGCAGGAGCGGATGACCGTCGTCCGGGACGCGGGCCGCTGAGATGGCCGTCCTCGTCCTGACCTCGTGCAGCGGCTCGCCGGGCGTGACGACGCTGGCCGTCGGACTGGCCCTCACCTGGCCGCGGCCGGTGCTGCTCGTCGACGCCGACCCGGGCGCCCCGCAGGCCGTGCTCGCCGGCTACCTGACCGGGCGATCCGCCGGCGGCAAGGGGCTGCTGCGCGTCGCCGAGGCGCACCGCGACCGGCGGGACCTCCGCGAAGCCGTCGTCGACCAGTGCCTCACCCTGGCCGAGACCGACGGCGACCGCCGGCTGTTCCTCCCCGGCTTCACCCGCCCCGGCAGCGCCGGCCACTTCGCCGGCGTGTGGGACGACCTCGCGGACACCTTCGACCGGCTCGGTGACGTCGACCTCGACGTGGTGGTCGACGCCGGCCGGCTGGGCCCGCTGGGGCTGCCGCCGGCCCTGCTCGAGCGGAGCGCGCTCACCGTCGTCCTGCTCGGCTCCAGCCTCCGGGCCGTGCTCGCGGCCCGGGTGCAGCTGCCGGTGCTGGCCGAGGCGCAGCGGGCCGGTCACGGGGCCCGCGGGCGCACCGGCCTGGTCGTCGTCGACGAGGGGCACCCCTACCGGGCCGCCGAGATCGGCAGGGCCCTGGGCGTCGAGGTCGTGGCCCGGCTGCCGCACGACCCGTCGTCGGCGGCCCACTTCTCCGACGGCGCCCCGCAGCACCGCAAGTTCGCGGCCGCGCCGCTGGTCACGGCGCTCCGGAGCACCGCGTCGACCTTCGCCGGCGTGCTGCAGCAGTCGACCGCCCTGGTGAGGAGCTGACGTGGACGAGCGCACGGGCGCCGTCCCGGACCTCGACGCGGTCCCGGCCCTCCGCGAGCTCGCCGACGAGCCCGGCTGGGGTCCCGCCTCCGCCGCGAGCGCCCCGCCGCGTCCCGGCGTCGGGCACCTGACGCGGACCGAGGCCGCCGCGCGCCCGGACCTGTTCGCGGCGGAGCTCGACTGGGGCCAGGTCGGCGAGCTCCGTCGCCGGGCGTCGGAGCTCATCACCGCGGAGAGCACCGCGCAGCAGCGGTCGGGCGGGCGGGCACTCCAGGGCGACGACCGGCTGCTGCTGGGTCGGGCCCTGATCCGGCGGGTCGTCGGCGACCACGTCCGCGCCCTCCACCGGGCCGGGGCCGAGCTGTGGTCGCCGGCCCAGGAGCAGAACTACGTCACCGCCGTCGAGGACGCCGTCTTCGGCTACGGGCGGCTGCAGCCGCTGCTGGAGATGGGCGAGGTGGAGAACATCGAGATCCACGGCTGGGACTCCGTCGTCGTGCAGTACGGCGACGGCCGGCGCGAGCGGATGCCGCCCGTCGCCGACAGCGACGACGAGCTGGTGGAGGCCATCCGGTTCCTGGGGCAGAACGGGCAGCCGTCCCGGCCGTTCGACGACACCCACCCCTCGATGACCCTGGCGCTGGGGGAGCGGTTCCGGCTGCACGCGATCGGCTTCGGCCTGTCCTACCGGCCGAGCGTGGTGATCCGGCAGCACACGCTCACCGACGTCTCGCTCGCCGAGCTGGCCGACGGCGGGCTGATGCCGCTCGAGGTGGCGCGCTTCCTCGACGCCGCGATCCTGGCCCGCAAGTCCGTCGTCATCTCCGGCGACCAGGGCGCCGGCAAGACGACCCTGCTGCGGGCGCTGGTCCACGCCATCCCGGCCGACGAGCGCTTCGGCACGCTGGAGACGGACTACGAGCTGATGACCCACCGGCAGCCCGGGCGGGAGAACATCCTCGCCCTGCAGGCGCGCACGGGCCACGGGGAGACCTCCGGCGGGACCCGGGTCGGCGAGGTGACCATCGCCGACCTCATGCCGGAGGCGCTCCGGCAGAACCTGTCGCGCCTCGTCGTCGGCGAGGTGCGCGGCGGCGAGGCGGCCGCGATGTTCGAGGCGATGCAGGCCGGCACCGGCACCTTGTCGACGACCCACTCCCACTCCGCCGAGTCGACCATCGACCGGCTCGCGTCCCGGGTCGCGCAGGGCGGGGTCCTCACCATCGACGAGGCCTACCGGCAGATCGCCCACAACATCCACCTCCTGGTCCACGTCCGGCTGCAGGACGACACCTGGAAGGGCGGGGTCCGGCGGCGGTTCCTGTCCGAGATCCGGCAGGTCACCCGCGCGACGGAGAACGGCCGCCCGGTGACCCACCTGACCTACTCCGCGACCGGGACCGGCCCCCAGCCGCCCGGCTTCTTCCCCGATGCGGACTTCGAGGCCGAGCTGCTGGCGTTCCGCCGGCCGCTGCCCCGTCGGCGGGCAGCGGAGGGACGGCGGTGATGGCCCTCGCCGCCCTCGCGGGCCTGCTGCTGGTCGGCGGGGTCTGGCTGGTGGCCGGCGGGCTGCAGCGGCGGGTGCCGCGCGGCCGGGTCGGGACGGGAGGGTCGTACGCCGCCCGGTGGGCCCGGTGGACCCGGCGCCCGCCCGGGAGCCGTGGTCGCCGTCGCGACGTCGTGCTGGCCGCCAGCCTGCTGGCGGGCACGGGGGTCGCAGCCGCGACCGGCTGGCTGATCGCGCTGCCCCTGGGGCCCGCGGTCGCGCTCGGGCTGCCGTACCTGCTCACGGTGCCGCGACCGCGCGACGTCCCCCTGCTGGAGGCCCTCGACCGCTGGGTGCGCTCGTTGAGCGCCACCCTGGCCACGGGCAAGTCGATCACCGACGCCCTCCGCATCTCCCGCCGGACCTCCCCACCGCTGCTCGCCGACGAGGTCGACACCCTGGTCGCCCGGCTGAACAACCGCTGGGACACCCGGGAAGCGCTCCTGCGGATGGCCGACGCCCTCGACTCGCCGGACGCCGACGCCGTCCTCGCGGCCCTGGTCCTCGCCTCCCACCGGGGGACCAACGGCGCCTCCGTCACCCTGTCGGCGCTGGCCGACTCGCTGCAGGCGACCCTGCAGGGCCGGCGGGCGATCGAGGTCGAACGGTCGAAGCCCTACGTCGTCGTCCGGCAGGTCACCGTGATCTCCCTCGGCACGCTGCTGGTGGCTCTCGCCGTCTCCCCGGACTTCTTCGCCGCCTACCGCAGTGGACTCGGCCAGCTGGTGCTCAGCGTGCTGCTGCTGGCCTACCTGGGGTCCCTGCTGCTGATGCGCCGCAAGGCCCAGCAGCGCGAGCGCCCGCGCATCCTCGTCGGGGCCGAGCGATGACCTCCGCCCTCGTGCTGCTCGCCGGGGCGCTGCTGGCGGCCGGGCTGGTCGCGCTCGTGGCGGCGGTGGTGCCCACCGCGCCGCAGCTGGAGGCGGCGTTGGATCGGGCCGGCGAAGCGGGCCGGGGGTCGGGGCGACGTCGGGACGCCGGTCCGGTCACCAGCCGCTCGGAACGGCTCGGGGCGGCCCTGTACCGACGGGCGCCCGTCCCGCTCTCGGAGCGGCAGCGCCGGGCCCTCGAGCTGCAGGACACGTCGATCGCCGAGTTCTCCGCCGACAAGGCGGTGATGGCCCTGGTCGGCGCGGTGCTGCCGGCGGTGGTCGGCCTGACGGTCGGCTGGCTGACGGGCTCCGTCGGTCCGCTGCCGGCGGTCGCCGCCCTGGCCGGCGCCGTCGTCGGGTTCTTCGTCCCCGACCTGCTGCTCCGCCGGACGGCGGTGGTGGTCCGCTCCCACGCGGTGGAGGCCCTGCTGCTCTACATCGAGCTGGTCACGCTCGAGCGGCTCACCAACGCCTCGGCCCCGCAGGCGCTGTGGAACGCGGCCCAGCTCAGCGAGGTGCCCCTGTTCCTGCAGGTCCGCTCCGCGCTGGAACGGGCCCGGCTGGAGCAGCAGCCGCCCTACCCCGAGCTGCGGCGGCTGGCCGGCCAGCTCGACCTGCCGGAGCTGGCCGACGTCGCCGACGTCATGCAGCTCGACGAGACCGGCGCCGCCCTGTCCGGCGCTCTGCGGGCCCGCGTCAAGGAGCTGCGCGACGCCCACCTCACCCAGGAGCAGATCAAGGCCGGCGCCGAGGCTGAGGGGATGACGCTCTACATGACCCTGCCCGCCCTCGTCTTCGGCTTGATCTTCCTGGTCGCCGCGATGCTCAAGATCTTCGGTGCCTGAGCACGGACAACACCGTCCCCGGACGGACAACACTCGGCCGTTCCCCCGCGGCCGCCGCACCGCCAGGCTGGTCGGGTGGGGGAGAGGGGGAGCCGGATGACGCGGTGGCTGCGCGGCGTCGGCGCCCTGCTGCTCCTGCTCGCGCTGCTGGGCGGAGTTCCGCTGCTGCTCCTCGCCGTCGGAGCGCGCTGGCCCACGACCTGGAGCCCGCGGGTGCTGCTGCAGCCCGACGACGGGACGGTCCTGCTCGCGCTGATCACCGCTGCCGCCTGGTCGGCGTGGGCGGTGCTGGTGGTCTCGGTGCTCGCCGAGCTGCTGACGGTGGCGACCAGGGCGCGGGTGCGCATCCGGCTGCCGGGGCTCGCCGGCCCCCAGCGCCTGGTCGCCGGGCTGGTCGTCGCGGTGCTGGCGCTGGCCGCCGCGCCCGCGGTCCCGCACGTCGGGCTCCCGCCCCCGGCGGCGGAGGCGCAGCCACGGCCCGCCCCAGCACCCCCGGCGGTCGGACCGCGGGCGGCCGGGCCCACCGCGACCCGCGCTGCCGACCCACCGGTGGACCCGTCCACCGTCGTGCACGAGGTGCAGCGCGGCGACGACCTCTGGACCCTGGCCGAGCGCTACTACGGCCAGGGCCGCGACTGGCGCCGCATCGCCGCGGCCAACCCGGACCGGCTCACCGGCGGGCCCGACCGGCTCGAGGTCGGCTGGCGCCTGCAGGTCCCGGGCGCGCTCCCGGTGGTCACCGCCGCGGCCGGGACGCCGGAGACGGTCACGGTGCGAGCCGGGGACACCCTCAGTGCTCTCGCGGAGCAGGAGCTGGGCGACGACCGCCGCTGGCCCGAGCTGTTCGACGCCAACCGCGCCGTCCTGGACGACCCCGACGAGCTCGACGTCGGGACGCGCCTGGTCCTGCCGCTCGAGGGCGGACCGGGGGTCACCCGCCCGGAGCCCGAGCCGGAGGAGCCCGCCGTCGCGCCGGCGCACCCACGCCCGCTCCCGCCGGCCGCGGACGGGGCGCCGCCGGCCGCACCGACCACCCGGCCCGCGCCCGCACCGCCGACACCCGAGGCCCCGACAGCCGAGACCCCGACACCCGAGACCCCGACACCGGAGACCGCGGTGGAGGCCGCCCTGCCCCTGGCCGCGGTCGGCGGCCTGCTCGCCGCCGGGCTGCTGGCGGGTCTGGCCGCGCGTCGACGCCGTCAGCTTGCGGCCCGGCCGGTCGGCCGCCGGATCGTCCACCCCGACCCGGCGACGGTCCCGCTCGAGGCGGCGCTCGGCCGCACCCAGCGGCCGCTCACCCTGCGGACCCTGGACCAGGCCCTGAGGGCTGTCGCGGCCGGGTGCCGGGACCGGCGGCTACCCCTCCCGGCGCTCCAGCTGGTGCTGCTCGCGCCGGACCGGATCGAGCTGCGGCTCGCCGCCCCCGCCCCGCACGCGCCGGTCGGCTTCGAGGTCGCGGGCGCGGCCGACGTCTGGGTGCTGGACCGGCCGGGGGCGGACCACCTCGCCGCGGTGCCTGCCAGCGACGAGCTGCTGCGGCCCTGGCCGACGCTGGTGACGCTCGGGAGGGACGCGGAGAACCGGACCGTGCTCGCCGACCTCGAGTCCCTGCGGCTGCTGCAGCTGGTGGACCAGCCCGCCGCCGCGCGGGCCGTGCTGGCCGCGTTGGCGGTCGAGCTGTCCTTCTCGCCCTGGGCCGAGGAGATGCGGCTGACGCTGCTGGGGCGCGACGCCCGGCTCCCGGACGCCCTCGGGGCGCACACGGTCGAGCAGACCGTCGACGTCGACGGTCTGCTGGACCGCCTGGAGCGCCGGGCCGCGGTGCAGCGACGGCACCAGCCGCAGGCGGTGCTCGGCCAGCACCGTCTCGACCCCGACCTGGCCGAGCCGTGGGCTCCGGAGGTCGTCCTGGTCGACCACCCGCTGACCGCGGCGCAGACGGACCGGCTGCGCTCCCTGGTGGGCGACCAGCCACACGTCACCACGGCGGTCGTGGTCGTCGGTGACGTCGACGCTCCCTGGCGGCTCGGCGCCGGCGACCGCGCGGGCGGGGCGGCGACGACCAGCCGGCTGGAGCCGGCCGGCCTCGACCTCGTCCCGCAGGCACTGAGCGGGGCGGAGACGGACGGCGTCCTGGAGCTGGTCGCCGCGACCGGTCGCACCAGCACCGGGCCGGCGCCGTGGTGGAACGTCGAGGTCGCCGAGCCCGAGCCGCCACCCGACAACGTGACCTACCTGGGCAGGCGGTTCGGTGGCTGGTCGGCAGAGACACGGGGGGAGGGGGACGAGGTGGCGGCGATCCGGACGGCGACGGCCCTCGCCGCCGACGCGCGCGTCGACCACCCGACCCTGCTGGTCCTCGGGCCCGTCGAGCTGCTGGGGGCGACGGGCACCCCGCCGCCGCGGGCCGCCCGGCAGTGTCTGGAGTACTGCGGGTGGCTGCTCGAGCACCCCGGCCGGACCGCGCGCGACATGGCGTCGGCACTGGCGGTCGCCGAGGGGACCCGGCGCTCCAACGTGAGCCGGCTGCGCAGCTGGCTGGGTGCCGACGCCGCGGGCGAGCCCTACCTGCCCGACGCCTACACGGGTCGGATCGCGCTGCACCCCGCCGTCAGCTCCGACTGGCAGCAGGTGCAGATCCTCACCGCCGGCGGGGTGGACCGGGCCGGTGACGAGGCCCTCCGCGCCGTGCTCCAGCTGCTCCGCGGCGCCCCGCTCGCCGACGCCGCCCCCGGTCAGTGGCACTGGGCCGAGGAGCTGCGGACCGACCTGATCTCCTGCGTCCGCGACGTCGGGGTCGAGCTGGCGGGACGCGCCCTGGAGGCCGGCGACGTCGGGCTGGCGCGCTGGGCCGCCGCCCGCGCCCTGGCGGCCGCACCGGGGGACGAGCTGCTGCTCGCGGCGCGCATCCGCACCGAGCACCGGGCCGGCAACGGGGCCGAGACGGAGCGGCTCACCCTCCAGCTGGCCGGGCAGGCGCGACGGCTCGGCGTCGACCTGGACCCGGCGACGGTGACGCTGCTCCAGGAGGTGGTGGAGGGCCAGGTCCGGGCCCGGATGGCGTGACGTCGGAACTGTCAGTGGTCGGTGGGAACGTGCGGCCATGACGACGCAGTACTACACCGCGACGAGCATCGACGGCTTCATCGCCGACGCCGACAACTCCCTCGACTGGCTCTTCCAGCTCGAGGACCCCGAGGCCGCGGAGATGCAGCAGGAGTACCCGCGCTTCCTCGCCGCCGTCGGCGCCCTCGCCATGGGTTCGACGACCTACCAGTGGCTCGCCGACCACACCGGCTTCCTGGAGGACCCCGGCAAGTGGGAGTACACCCTGCCCACCTGGGTCTTCTCCAGCCGCGACCTCCCGGTCCCCGACGGGCTGGACATCCGGCTCGTCTCCGGGGACGTCCGGCCCGTGCACGCCGCCATGGTCGAGGCGGCGGCGGGCCGGAACGTGTGGCTGGTCGGCGGCGGTGAGCTGGTCGGGCAGTTCCACGACGCCGGCCTGCTCGACGAGGTGATCCTCGGCCTGGCGTCGGTGGTCCTCGGCTCCGGCGCACCGTTGCTGCCGCGGCGGATCACCACCCCGCCCCTCGAGCTCACCGAGGTGCGCCGGTACGGGAGCACCTTCGTCAGCCTGCGGTACCGCGTGCCGCACGGCTGACCGTCAGCCGGGGGCGGCCCCGGTCCCCACCACGGTGGTGAGCGCGTAGTGCCGCATCTCCTCGATGTCGGTGAGGTAGGGCCGGATGGCGGCGAAGAACGCCCGGAAGTCCGGTCCCTGCCGGAAGCCGCCCAGGTGGTCCGCGCTCGACGTCCAGCGGATCCGCAGGACGTAGTGCTCCGCCCCGTCGGGCTCGACCGCGGCCGGCCCCGTCTGCTCCTCCGTCCGGCGCGTCAGCTCGTAGTCGACGCAGTAGGGCGAACGGTCCAGCACCGCGGCGGCCTTCGCGTAGGCGGCCTCGAACTCCGGGCCGCCCTCGCCCGGGATCCGGTAGCGGATGTACTCGACGATCATGGCGCTCCTCGGCGGTGGCTGCTGCGGACGGGTCCGCCCGCCCGCCCATCGCAGCACCTCCTCCGCGGTCCTGACCACCCCTCGCCGGGGTGGGCACCGGCTGGCAGGCAGGCTTCGGCGGTTGGCCGGGAAAGCGCTGGTGGGCCACCAGCCACGGTGCCTACCGTGTGCGCGCAGCGGCCGCCGCCGCTGCCCCTGACCTCTGCGCGAGAGAGCCATGACCTCGATCCCGACCTCCGCCGACCCGACCTCGACCGACCCCGGGCCCGGCCCGGCGGCAGGGGGCCGCCGCCCGCGCCTGCACCCGGCCTGGTGGGTCGCCGTGGTGGCCTTCGTCGCCCTGCTCGGCGCGGCCGGCTTCCGGTCCGCCCCGGGGGTGCTGATGGTGCCGCTGGAGGAGGAGTTCGGCTGGTCCCGCAGCCTGATGTCCTTCGCGGTCAGCGTCAACCTCGTCCTCTACGGGCTGATGGCCCCGTTCGCCGCGGCGCTGATGGACCGGTTCGGGTTGCGCCGGGTGACGAGTGCGGCCCTGCTGCTCGTCGCCGCGGGCAGCGGGTTGACGGTGTTCCTCCGCGAGGGCTGGCAGCTGGTGCTCACCTGGGGGCTGCTCATCGGCGTCGGCACCGGCTCGATGGCCATGGTGTTCGCCGCCACGATCGCCAACCGGTGGTTCGTGGCCCGTCGCGGTCTGGTGATGGGCATCCTCACCGCCGCGGGCGCGACCGGGCAGCTCGTCTTCCTGCCGGTGATGGCCGGCCTGGTCGAGAGGTCGTCGTGGCGGGCCGCGTCCCTGGTGGTCACGGTGGCGTCGCTCGCCGTCGTCCCGCTGGTCCTCCTGGTGCTGCGCGACCACCCGGCCGACCGGGGCGTCCGGGCCTACGGTGCACCCGCCGACGTCCCGGAGCCGCCCCGTCCCGACCCGGCGGGCGCCGTCCGGCGCACCCTCGCGGCCCTGCGCCGGGCGTCGCGGGTCCCGACGTTCTGGGCGCTCGCCGGCGGCTTCGCCATCTGCGGGGCGACGACCAACGGGCTGATCGGTACCCACTTCGTGCCCTCGGCCCACGACCACGGCATGGCCGAGACCACCGCGGCCGGGCTGCTGGCCCTGGTCGGGATCTTCGACATCGTCGGGACGATCGTCTCCGGCGCGCTCACCGACCGCATCGACCCGCGCCTGCTGCTCGTCGCCTACTACGCCTTCCGGGGCCTCGGCCTGGCCGTGCTGCCGTGGCTGCTGTCGGCGCAGATCCACCCGAGCATGCTCGTGTTCATCGTCATCTACGGCTTGGACTGGGTGGCCACCGTGCCGCCGACGGCCGCGCTGTGCCGGCGCGCGTTCGGCGCGGACGGCACCATCGTCTTCGGCTGGGTGTTCGCCTCCCACCAGGTCGGCGCCGCCATCGCCGCGTCGGTGGCCGGGGTGGTCCGTGACGTCACCGGCCAGTACACCCTCGCCTGGTTCGGCGCCGCCGGGCTCTGCGTCGTCGCCGCCGCGGTGTCGTTCGGCATCCGTCGCGGTGCCCCGCCGGTCCCGGCCTGAGGGCCCTTCGACGGGCTCAGGGCGCGAGGGCCAGGCGCGGTGCGGCGCCAGGCTCGCGATGCATCAGGAGAAGCGGGCCCGGAAACGGCGCAGCCGCAGGCTGTTGGTGACCACGAAGACCGAGCTGAGCGCCATCGCCGCCCCGGCGAACAGCGGGTTGAGGAAGCCGGCGGCAGCGAGCGGGATGGCGGCCACGTTGTAGGCGAAGGCCCAGAACAGGTTGCCCTGGATGGTGCGCAGCGTCGCCCGGGCCAGCCGGATCGCGTCGGCCGCCACCCGCAGGTCGCCGCGGACCAGGGTCAGGTCGCTCGCCTGGATGGCGGCGTCCGTCCCCGTGCCCATCGCGATGCCCAGGTCGGACTGGGCCAGCGCCGCCGCGTCGTTGACGCCGTCGCCCACCATGGCCACCCGCCGGCCCTCGGTCTGCAGCCGCTGGACGACGGCCACCTTCCCCTGCGGGCGCACCCCGGCGATCACGTCGTCGATCCCCACGGCCGCGGCGACGGCGCGGGCGGCGATCTCGTGGTCGCCGGTCAGCAGCACCGGGCGCAGCCCCAGCGCCCGGAAGGCGCGGACCGCGTCCGCCGAGGTCGGCTTGACGGTGTCGGCCACGGACAGCACCCCGCGGGCGCGGCCGTCCCAGCCGGCGACGACCGCCGTCCGTCCCGCCGCCTGCGCGGCGTCGTGCGCGGCCTGCACGTCGACGCCGACGGTCAAGCCCTCGGCCGCCAGCAGCTCCGGCTGGCCCACCACGACCACCGGCCCGTCGGTCAGCTGGGCCAGCACGCCCAGCCCGGGGCGGTTGGTCACCGTGCTGACGGCGGGCAGCGGTCCGGCGACGGTGGCCGCGTGCTCGGCGACCGCCCGGGCGATCGGGTGCTCGGAGCCTGACTCCGCCGCGCCGGCGAGCCGCAGCAGCTCCGGCTCCGTCGCGTCGAACGCGTTGACCGCGACGACGGCCATCCGGCCCTCGGTGACGGTGCCGGTCTTGTCCAGGACGACCGTGTCGACGCGGCGCGTCTGCTCCAGCACCTCGGGACCCCTGATGAGGATGCCCAGCTGGGCGCCGCGGCCGGTGCCGACCATCAGGGCGGTCGGCGTGGCCAGGCCGAGGGCGCACGGGCACGCGATGATCAGCACCGCGACGGCGGCCGTGAAGGCGAACGAGGCGTCGGCGCCCGCGAGCAGCCAGCAGCCCAGGGTCGCCGCGGCCAGCACGAGGACGACGGGCACGAAGACGCCGGAGACGCAGTCGGCCAGCCGCTGGACGGCGGCCTTGCCGGTCTGCGCCGCCTCGACCAGCCGGGCGATCTGCGCCAGCTGGGTGTCCGCGCCGATCCGGGTGGCCTCGACCACCAGCCGGCCGGAGGTGTTGAGGCAGCCGCCGACCACGTCGTCGCCCGGCTCGCGCTCGACGGGGACCGGTTCGCCGGTGACCAGTGACGTGTCGACCGCGCTGCGGCCGGCGACGACCACGCCGTCGGTGGCGAACGTCTCGCCCGGCCGGACGACGAACTGGTCGCCCACCCGCAGCTGCTGCACCGGGACTGTGCGCTCCACGCCGTCGACCAGCAGGGTGGCGTCGGACGCGCCGAGCTCCAGCAGGGCCTTCAGCGCCGCGCCGGACCGGCGCTTGGCCCGCGCCTCGAACCAGCGACCGAGCAGGATCAGCGCCGTGACGCCGACGGCGACCTCGAGGTAGAGGTTCGCCGTGCCGCCCATCGGGTTGCGCTCCAGCCGCAGGGCGGCGGCGTGGGTGAAGCCCCAGGCCCCGGCCGGTCCGGTGAGCAGGGCGAACAGCGACCAGCCGAGCGCGGCCAGGGTGCCGACCGAGATCAGGGTGTCCATGGTGGCGGCGCCGTGCCGCAGGTTGACGGCGGCGGCCCGGTGGAACGGCCAGCCGGCCCACAGCACCACCGGCAGGGTGAGCACCAGGCTCAGCCACTGCCAGCCCGGGAACTGCAGCGGCTCGACCATGGCCAGCAGCACCACCGGGAGACCGAGCGCCGTCGCGACCAGCACCCGGCGACGGAGGGCGGCCGGGTCGTCGTCGTGGCCGTGCCGGTCGGGCGCGGGCACCGAGGCGCCGTACCCGGTCTTCTCGATGGTGGCGATCAGGGCGTCCGTCCCCACCGACGGCGGGGCCTGCACCGTCGCCCGCTCGGTCGCGTAGTTGACCGTGGCGTGCACGCCGTCGAGCCGGTTGAGCTTCTTCTCGATCCGTGCGGCGCAGGAGGCGCAGGTCATCCCCTGCACGTCCAGCTGGACGGTGGTCAGCGCGGTGAGCGCGGTGGGTGTGGTGGGCGTGGTCACGGGGGCACCTCCTCGAGGCGGGCTGGGTCGACGCGACGGAGCGGGGCGCGCCTCAGACGAGCGCGTAGCCGGCCTCGTCGACGGCGGCGGCGACGTCCGCGCGGTCGACGGCGGTGCTGCTGGTCACGGCCACCTCGCCGCGCTCGAGGTCGACGCGGACGCCGGTCACGCCGGGGAGGGCGCCGACCTCCTCGGTCACCGCGTCGACGCAGTGCTGGCAGGTCATGCCGCTGACCTGGTAGGTCTGGGTGCTGGGGGTGCTCGCGCTGGTCATGGGGTCCTCCCGGTCAGGAACGGACGAGGCGGGCGATGGCCGCCGACGCCTCGCGGATCTTCTCGTCGGCCTCGGGGCCGCCCTCGGCGGCCGCCCGGACGACGCAGTGCGACAGGTGGTCGTCGAGCAGACCGAGCGCGACCGACTGCAGGGCGCTGGTCATCGCCGACACCTGGGTGAGGATGTCGATGCAGTACTTCTCGTCCTCGACCATCTTCTGCAGCCCGCGCGCCTGGCCCTCGATGCGCCGGAGGCGTTTGAGGTACTCGTCCTTGCTGCTGATGTAGCCGTGGTGGGTCTCGGCTCCGGGGGCGTGCTCGGTGGTCATGTGACTACGGTACCCCCCTAGGGTACTAATGCACGACCCGTGGTCATGTTCCTCCTGACGAGAGGCACCTTCGGTCCGCCGACCGTGGGAGATTTGTCCACAGACTCACCAGCAGCCTGTGGGTACTAACCCGGCACGAGCTGCTTGTCAACCGGCCGAGACGGCTCCGGGAGTGTCGGCAGATTTCTGCAGAGCAGTTGTCGTCCACGGGCGGGGGACAGCATCTTCCCTGGTCAGGGCCACATCGCGGGCTCAACCGGGCCGTCGTCCCCAGGCGTCCCCCGCGCTGCGCACAGGACGGGTGCGTGTCCCCCACAGGATCTCCCCGGTTGTCCACAAGGCCTGTGGACAACTGGCTTCCGGGTGGTCACCAGACGGCGTACGTTGTCCCCTGGTCGCGCCGGGGGGCGGCGGCCGCGGGCAGAAATGTCAGCGGTGCAACTTACATTCGAGGGCGGGAACGGGTGGCTGACCACCCGCCGTCGCCGACCGCCGGGAAGGGACGTCCCGGCCGAGAGGGGAGTGCGCGTGAGCCTGGCCGAGGTGATGACGCCGTACCGGGACGAGGCGCCGCGGACGCCGGACCGGACGCCGCCCCAGGACATGGACGCCGAGCAGTGCGTGCTCGGCGCGATGCTCATGTCCAAGGACGCCATCGCCGACGTGGTCGAGGTCCTCCGAGGCGTCGACTTCTACCGGCCGGCCCACGAGCAGGTCTACGACGCCGTCGTCGACCTCTACGGCCGCGGCGAGCCCGCCGACGCCATCACGGTCTCCGCCGAGCTGGGCAAGCGCGGCGAGCTGGTCCGGGTGGGCGGGGCGCCGTACCTGCACACCCTGCTCTCCAGCGTCCCCGTCGCCGCCAACGCCGGCTACTACGCCGAGATCGTCCGCGAGAAGGCGATCCTGCGCCGGCTGGTCAACGCCTCCATCAAGATCGGCCAGATGTCCTACGCCGGCGAGGGGGACGTCGACGGCATCGTCGACCGCGCCCAGGCCGAGGTCTACGCGGTCACCGACCGCAGCGCGTCGGAGGACTACAAGCCGCTGTCGGAGCTCATGCAGCCGACCCTCGACGAGATGGAGGCCATCTCCTCCCGCGGCGGCAACCTTGGCGGTGTGCCCACCGGCTTCGCCGAGCTCGACGACCTCACCAACGGCCTGCACCCCGGCCAGATGATCATCGTCGCCGCCCGCCCCGGCATGGGGAAGTCGACCCTGGCGTTGGACCTGGCCCGCTCGGCGTCGATCAAGCACGGCCTCACCTCGGTGATCTTCAGCCTGGAGATGAGCCAGATCGAGATCACCATGCGGCTGCTGTCGGCGGAGGCGAGCATCCCGCTGTCCCACATCCGCGGCGGCCGGATGAGCGACGACGACTGGAGCCGGGTCGCCACCAAGATGGGCCAGGTGTCCGAGGCGCCGATGTACATCGACGACTCCCCGAACCTGACCATGGTGGAGATCCGGGCGAAGGCCCGCCGGCTCAAGCAGCGCCAGGACCTCAAGCTCGTGGTCATCGACTACATCCAGCTGATGACCTCGGGCAAGAAGGTCGAGTCCCGCCAGCTGGAGGTCTCGGAGTTCTCCCGCCAGCTCAAGCTGCTGGCCAAGGAGCTGGAGGTGCCCGTCGTGGCGCTGTCCCAGCTGAACCGTGGTCCCGAGCAGCGCACGGACAAGAAGCCGATGCTGTCGGACCTGCGTGAGTCCGGCTCGCTGGAGCAGGACGCCGACATGGTCATCCTGCTGAACCGGCCGGACATCCACGACAAGGAGTCCGAGCGGGCCGGGGAGGCCGACATCGACCTGGCCAAGCACCGCAACGGCCCCACCAAGACCCTGACCGTGGCCTTCCAGGGCCACTACTCCCGCTTCACGGACATGCAGCACTGATCCGACGGGTCAGGGCCGGCGTCAGCGGCGCCGCCCACCACCGCCCATCAGCCAGCTCAGCGCCCTGACGTGCCCGACCGGCAGCAGCCGGGCGAGGGCGTCCGGCACCTTGGCGCTGGGGGCGATGAGCAGCCGCACCCGGCGGTGCTCGACCGCCTCGAGGATGTCCGCCGCGGCGCGCTCCGCCGGGTAGGTGAGCACGCGCGCTGCACGCGCCTTGCCGACGGCCGCCTGCTGCGGGTCGACCCCCTGGCCCACCCGGGCCGTCTCGGCGATGCGGGTCCGGATGCCGCCGGGGTGCACGGTCGTGACCCCGACGCCGCGGCCCCCCAGCTCGGCCTGCAGCACCTGGCTGAAGCCGCGGAGGCCGAACTTGCTCGTCGCGTAGGCGCTCTGCCCGGGAGGCGCGATCAGCCCGTACAGGCTGGAGACGTTGACGACGTGGCTGCCGGGGGAGGCGAGCAGCGTCGGCAGCAGGTGGTGGGTGAGGGTGACCGGGGCGGTCAGGTTGACCCGCAGGACGGCGTCGAAGTCCTCGAGGCTGATCTGGTCGAAGCGGCCCGCCAGGGCGATGCCGGCGTTGTTGACCAGCAGGTCCACGCGGGGGTGCGCGGCGAGGATCTCGGCGACCAGCGAGGCGATCCGGGCGGTCTCGGCGAGGTCGACGACGTGCACCTCCACGCCCAGGCCCGGGTGGGCGACCCGCACGGCCGCGGCCACCCGGTCCAGCCGGTCGGCGTCGCGGTCCAGCAGGACCAGCGCGGTGCCGCGGTCGGCGAGCTGGTGCGCCAGCTGCTCGCCCATCCCGCTGGCGGCGCCCGTCAGCACGGCCGTCGCGCCGGCGAAGACGAAGGGCTCCAGCCGGCTCATGCGGTCACCCCCGCGGGCGTCGGGACGGCCGGGCGCTGCGCCGTCGCAGCAGCGGGAGCGGGGGCGACGTCGAAGCGCAGTCCCTCGTCCACCCGCCCGAGGCGCATCCGCAGGCTGTCCAGCACGTAGTTCTGCGGGACGGTCCACGGGTCGCGCGAGCCCTGGACGGGCAGCGTCGTCAGGGCCCGCTGGACGTAGCCCGACCGGAGCGGCATCACCGGTCGCTCCTCGAGGTCCGCCGGCCGGACCGGGTAGCCGAAGCCCCGGCGTCGTCGGCGCAGGTGGTTGAGGTAGCGGCAGACGTAGCGGCTCGACAGGTCGGCCCGCAACGACCAGGAGGCGTTGACGTAGCCGATCGCCAGCGCGAAGTTCGGGACGCCGTCCAGCATCAGCCCGCGGTAGACGGCCCGCTCCGGCAGCACGACCGGGACGCCGTCGACGTCGAGGGAGAAGCCGCTCAGCAGCTTCATCTGCAGGCCCGTGGCGGTGACCACGACGTCGGCCTCCAGGACGCGGCCCGACACCAGGCGGATGCCCTCGGGCACGAAGCGGTCGACGCGGTCGGTGACCACCTCGGCCTCGCCCCGCTCGACGATCTTGAGCAGGTCGCTGTCGGGGATGACGCAGAGCCGCTGGTCCCAGGGGTCGTAGCTGGGGGTGAAGTGCTCGGCCGCGAACTCCGGTCCCATCCGGCCGACGATCGGCTTGCTCAGGTAGCTGCGCGCCAGGTCGGGACGGCGCCGGCTCAGCTGGTAGAAGGCCTGGCCGAGGGCCAGGTTGCGGGCCCGGACCACCCGGTGCGCCACCTTCGGCGGCAGCCGCCGCTTCAGCCGGCGGGTCACCGGGTCGTCCTGGCGCTGGGAGACCACCCAGGTGGGCGTCCGCTGGAGCATGACCGGGTGCGCCCCCTCCCGGGCGAGCGCGGGGACCAGCGTGACCGCCGTGGCCCCCGAGCCGATGACGACGACCCGCCGGCCGGCGACCACGAGGTCCTCGGGCCAGAACTGCGGGTGCACCACCTGGCCGGCGAAGTCGTCGAGGCCGGGGAAGTCGGGGGTGTGGCCCCCCGTGTAGTCGTAGTAGCCGGAGCACGCGTAGAGGAAGCCGCAGGACCAGGTCTCCGTCGGCCCGTCCGACCGCTGCGCCGTGACCGTCCAGCGTGCGGCCTCCGACGACCAGGACGCGTGCACCACCGTGGTGCCGAACCGGATCCGCCGGTCGATCCCGTTCTCGGCCGCGACGTCGGCGATGTAGGTGCGGATGCTCTCGCCGTCGGCCAGCGTCTGCTCGCCCTCCCAGGGGCGGAAGAGGTAGCTGAACGTGAAGACGTCGGAGTCCGACCGGACGCCGGGGTAGCGGAACAGGTCCCAGGTGCCGCCGATCCGCTCGCGCGCCTCGAGCACCGCGTAGGTGCGGTCCGGGCACTCGGTCTGCAGACGGTAGGCCGCCCCGACGCCGGACAACCCGGCCCCGATCACCAGCACGTCGACGGTGTGGTCGGGGGTCTCCCGGGCCGGGGTGGTGGGGCCGTCGCCGGCCACGGTGCCATCGCTCATGCCCTCAGTCTGCCCGCGGGCCCGAGAGCGGGCGCCGACCGGTTGGTCGGCGCCCGCCGGGAGTCAGCGGACGGCGTCGGTGAGCCGGCCGAACTCGTCGTCGCTGAGCTGCAGGCTGGCCGCGGCCAGGTTGTCCTCCAGGTGCGCGACGGTCGAGGTGCCGGGGATCGGCAGCATGACCGGCGAGCGGCGCAGCAGCCACGCCAGCGCCAGCTGCGACGGGGTGGCCCCGTGCTCCTGCGCCAGGGCGTCGAGCGGGCCGCCCGGGCGGGACAGCTGGCCGGTGGCCAGGGGGAACCACGGGATGAAGGCGATGCCCTCGGCCTCGGCGTGGTCGAGCAGCGGCTCCGCCGAGCGGTCGGCGAGGTTGAACAGGTTCTGCACCGAGACGATGGTCGCGGTCTGCTGCGCCTCCTTCAGCTCCTCGACGCTGACCTCGGAGAGACCGATGTGGCGGATCTTGCCCTCGTCCTGCAGCTCCTTGAGCGTGCCGACCTGGTCGGCGAGGGGGACCTGCGGGTCGATGCGGTGCAGCTGGTGGAGGTCGATGCGCTCCAGGCCCAGGTTGCGCAGGCTCAGCTCGACCTGCTGGCGGAGGTACTCGGGGCGGCCGACGGGCTGCCAGTCACCGGGGCCGGGGCGGGTCAGGCCGGCCTTGGTCGCGATCACCAGGTCGTCGGCGTAGGGGTGCAGCGCCTTCTTGATCAGCTGCTCGGCGACGACGGGACCGTAGGAGTCGGCGGTGTCGATGAAGGTCACGCCCAGCTCGACGGCGCGCTGGAGGACGCGGACGGCCTCGTCGGGGTTCTTCGGGTCGCCCCACACACCGTCGCCGGTCAGCTGCATGCTGCCGTAGCCGAGGCGGACGACGGGCAGGTCGCCGCCGAGGGCGAAGGTGCCGGAGGCCTGGGCGGAGGGGGTCAGGGTGTCGGTCACGGGGTGCTCCTTCAGGTGCGTGGACGTGCTCGTTCACCCGGTGACAACCCGGGGATGGCCCCGGTTCTTCCCCCGTCTGGTGCCCCGCAGCCCCGACCTCGGGGTGGGGGCTGCTGCGACCCCGGTAGATTTGAGGCCTACGAGCTGCACCGGAGACGGTGCGTAAAGGAGAACACGATGGGAATGCTCAGAGGTCTGCTCAAGGGCGCCGTGGTCGCGAAGGTGATCCAGGTCGCGCAGCGCGAGCTGTCCAAGCCGCAGAACCAGCGCAAGATCAAGGAGGGACTGGGCAAGCTCTCCCAGTCCACCCGCAAGAAGCACTGATCGCTCCCGATGAGCCGCGCCGCCTGACTCACGTCGTCGGCGCGGCCATCGAGAAGTCGTAGACGGCCGGCAGCGGCTCCCGGCGGGCGGCGCTGGCCGCCTCCTCCGGGGTCGGCCCCGCCGCCCTCGACCCCGTGGCCCGCAACCGCAGGGCCCGGTACCCGTACCAGAGGTCCTCCAGCAGCCGGGCGCCCTCGCGCAGCTGCGGCACCACCAGCCCGGGCTCGAGCAGTCCGCCCGCCCGGTCCGCGTCCCCCACCGCCACCGCCGCCCGCGCCTCGGCCAGCTGCACCCGCGGTTCCGCGCGGACGCCGGCGCCGAGGGCGTCCACCCGGTCCAGCACCGCGGCGGCCCGGTCCGCCTCCAGCAGCAGCGCCAGCTCCTCGAGCACCAGCGCCAGCACGTCCGGCGCGAGCGCCCGGGCCTCCGCGTAGGCGGCCAGGCCGGCGTCGACGTCGTCCTCGGCCACCAGCACGGCCAGGTTGCGCCACGCCCACGCCGTCGGCTCGACCGCCAGCGACCGCCGCCACGCCGACTGGGCCGCGTCCTCCTCGCCCGCGTAGCCCTCGGCGACCCCGCGCAGCAGGTCGGCGGCCGGTCCGCCGGTCGTCCGCAGCCGAGCGAGCCAGGCGGGCGCCACCTGGTAGGACGGCGGCGGCTGGCCCAGGTCCAGGTCGACCCGCCCGGTCTCCAGCAGCCGGAGCCAGGGCCGCTGCTCCGGGCCGAGGGTGGCGTCGGGGAAGGGGGTGCCCGGCAGGTCCAGCGGCGGCTCGCCGTCGGCCACCCGCCGGTGTCGTTCGAGCGCTCCCCAGCCCGAGCCGGTGTGCAGCACCTCGACGGGCGGCCGGTCCACCAGCGCCGCCGCGCCCGCCGCCGCCGCGTCCAGCCAGGCCTGCGGCGCCGACGCCTCGAGCGCGCGCTCCACCGCCGCCGCCCCCACGGACCAGTCGGGCGCGTGCGCCGCCGCCGCGTCGACCTGCAGCGGGCCGTAGGTCTCCAGCCACGACCAGCGGGTCCGGGCGGGCAGCGGGACGTGCTCCAGCTGGGTGCGCGCGACGCCGGCCTGGATCTCGAGGTAGGCGCCGCCGTCGGGCGACAGCCACTCCTGCCAGTGCCGCCCGCCCGGCCCGGTCCCCCAGACGAAGAGCTTCCGCCCGCGCAGCCGCGGCGTCGAGGACTGCACCAGCCCGGCGCCCTGACCGTCCAGCGCGGCCACCCAGGGTCGCGGGCTCGCGGCGAGGTCGAAGAAGTAGTCGACGGCCGCGGGCGAGCGGGTCGGGTAGCTGCGGTCCACGCCCTCGACCACCGGCATCGGCACCTGGCTGACCACCCGGGCGTCGTCGAACGTCCAGGCGGCGTGGGCCGGCGTGAGCACCCGGACGTCGTCGGCCTGCGGGACCGCTGCGTTCGACCACCAGTAGAGCGGCACCGTCGCGTCGGTCGGGTTGGTCACCGTGACGTGCACGAGCAGGTGCTCGGCCCCGTCCGGCAGGCTCGCGTCGACCTGCTGGACCAGGCCGCGCATCCGCTCGTACTCGTGCAGCCGGAGGACCGGCGTCCCGTCGTCGGCCCGCACGCGGGAGGCGTGCAGCGGGCTGCAGGTGAGCGCGGTGTGCCCGGTCAGCCCCAGGTTCCACTCGACGCCGCCGGCGAACCAGGCGTCGCGGAGGGCCAGGTCGGCCCGCTGCAGGGTGGGCGGGCTGAACAGCAGCTCACGGCCGGTGCGCAGGTCCAGCAGCGACCACAGCCGGCCGCCCTGCCCGAGCAGGAAGGTGGCCCGCAGCCGGTCGTTCTCCAGCACCGCGACCGGGTGCTCGACCGGCCGGCGCCGGCGGTCGTAGTCGGACTGCACCAGGTAGGGCAGCACGGACGGCACGGCGCCGTACGCCATCCCGCGGCGCATCTCCTCGTCGGCGGCCCCGGGTGCGGCCGACGCGTGCAGGTCAGCGGGCGAGCGGAGCGGCGGCAGCGGGTCCGGCGGCCCGAGCGGCGACGTCAGCAGGGTCAGCGTGTCCAGGCGCAGCGAGCTCATGGCTGCTGCCTACCACCTGCGCCCGGGCCCGGTCCTCGTGGGCGAAGCTGAGCAGCGCCAGACCGAGGCCCAGCACCCCGAGCCCGACCCCGACCCAGCTGGGCGCCAGGTAGCCGAAGCCGGCGGCGATGACCAGCCCGCCGAGCGCGGCCCCGATGCTGTTGGCGATGTTGAGCGCGGAGTGGACGAGCGCCGCGCCGAGCAGCTGGGCCTCGCCCGACACCGCGATCAGCCGGGCCTGGACGCCCGGGATGATCACCATGTTGGTGAGGCCGACGGCGAAGGCGCTGACGAAGACGCCGACGGGGTGCCCGCCGGTGAGGGCCATCGCCACCATCGAGGCGAGGAAGAACGGGAAGCCGACCAGCACCGTCCGGCGCAGGTCGCGGTCGGCGGCCCAGCCGCCGAACAGCGTGCCGAGGGTCATCCCGACGCCGATCGCGGCCAGCACCCACGGCACCGCCGACGTCGACAGGCCGGCCTCCACCCGGACGACCTCGGCGATGTAGGAGTAGACGGCGAAGAAGCCGCCGAAGCCGATGGCGCCGACGGCCATCATCAGCCAGAGCTGCGGCAGCCGGAGGACCCGGAGCTCGCGGCGGACCGAGGCGCCGACCGACGCCGGCTGGCGGGGGACGGCCAGCGCGACCGCGAGGAGGGTGAGCAGGAACAGCCCGGCCACGACGAGGTAGGCGGCCCGCCAGCCGGCGAGCTGGCCGACCCGGGTGATCAGCGGGACCCCGACGACGTTGGCGACGGTCAGCCCGGTGAGCACGAAGGCGATCCCCTGGCCCTGCTTGCCGGGACCGAGGATCCTCCCCGCCACCAGGGCCGCGGTCCCGAAGTAGGCGCCGTGCGGCAGGGCGGCGACGAAGCGGGCCGCCACCACCCAGCCGAACGTGGGCAGCACCGCCGAGGCGACGGTGCCCAGCGCCAGCACCCCGACGAGCAGCAGGATGAGCAGCTTGCGCGGCACCGTCACCGACAGCGCCGCGAAGACGGGCGCCCCCACGACGACCCCGAGCGCGTAGGCGCTGATGAGCCAGCCGGAGCGGGCGATCGCGGCCTCGGGGTCGGCGGCCGTGAGGCCGGGGAGCAGGTCGCGGGCGAGATCGGGCAGCAGGCCCATGGCCACGAACTCGGTGGCCCCGATGCCGAAGCCGCCGAGCGCGAGCGCGAGCAGCGCGAGCCAGCGACGGGTGGGGGAGAGGGGTGGCACGAGACCTCCGGGTGGAGCGCGGACGCCGGTCCCGGGGTCAGGACGCCGACGAAGGAGGTCGGCGTTGACGCCCCGCAGGCTACCAACGCACCGCCGTCCCGGGCTCATCCCGCGGGCCGCCGGCGGCGACAACTCTTGAGCGACGGTTCACCCTCGACCCGTGACGGGAGGGGGTGACGTCGCCTAGGTTGTGACGCCTGATGCCTCTGGGACGACCGGAGGCGGACGGAAGGACAGCCCTCGATGATCTTCCGACCTCGACGACTCGGCGCGGTCGCCGTGGCCCTCCTGCTCGGCACAGCGGGCTGCGCCGGCCTGCCGGGCGCGGCCGTGGACGACACCGCCCCGCAGCCCGCCGTGTCCGCCGCCAGCCCGACGGGGAGCAGCCCGGCGGACGAGCCCACCAGCGCCACCCGCAGCGCCGCACCGTCGACCAGCAGCGCTGGCCCCTCGGCCTCGCCCCGCGCCACCGCGAGACCGAGCGCCCGCGCCGGCACCGCCGCCCTGCTCACGCAGGGCGACCGCGGCACCCGGGTCCGCGAGCTGCAGCACCGGCTGCGCCAGCTCGACTGGTTCTCCGGCGACATCACCGGCCGCTACGCCGCGTCCACCGTCACCGCCGTCGAGGGCTTCCAGGAGAAGCGCGCGCTGACGGCCACGGGCGCCGTCGACCAGAAGACCTGGACCTCACTCACCAGCCGGACCCGCAAGCCCACCCACGACGAGATGCACAACACGCTCACCCCCGGCCCTGCGCTGATGGCGAGGGGGGCCAGCGGTGACCGGGTGCGCGACCTGCAGGCCCGGCTGAAGCAGATCGCCTGGTTCTCCGGCCCGGTGACGGGCACCTACGCGGCGGCGACGGCCCGTGCGGTCGAGGGCTTCCAGGGCAAGCGGCAGATCCCCGTCACCGGCGAGGTGGACCAGCGCACCTGGGACCGGCTCACCGCGATGACCCGGACGCCGAGCAGCGACGAGAAGCACAACCGGACGCCGAGGCCGTCGGCCGCCGGGTTGGACTCCCGGTGCCTCACCGGCCGGGCGATGTGCATCAGCAAGAGCACGAACAGCCTGGTCTGGGTGATCGACGGCAAGCCGCAGATGCGGTTCGACGTGCGCTTCGGCTCCGCGGAGCTGCCGACCCGCGAGGGCGCCTTCGCGGTGGGCTGGAAGTCCCGCGACCACGTCTCGACGATCTACCACACGAAGATGCCCTACGCGATGTTCTTCTCCGGCGGCCAGGCCGTGCACTACTCACCCGACTTCGCCGCGCGCGGCTACAACGGGGCCTCGCACGGCTGCGTCAACGTCCGCGACCTCGCCGGCATCCAGTCGCTGTTCGCGCAGGCCCGGGTGGGCGACAAGGTGATCGTCCACCGCTGAACTTCTGGCGGCTGGACCACCCGGGCGGTGGTCAGATCGCCAGAACGTCGCGCACGGTGGCGATGAAGCCGTCCGGATCGGTCAGCAGGTCGCTCCAGGTGAAGCGGCGGACCGTCCAGCCGGCCGCCATCACGTCGTTGGCGCGGCGGACGTCGGCGCGGTGCGCGTCGGGTCCGGAGTGGTAGGCGTGGCCGTCGAGCTCGAGGGCGACCCTGCGGTCGACGAAGGCGCGGTCGACCGCGACCCTCGTGGAGCGCGGGGGGCAGCCGGCGGTCGAGCGGCTGAACGTCCAGCGGCTGGGGGCCTCGGGCAGGCAGCCCCACCACCAGGCGGCTCCGAGACCGGTGAGGACCGCGCTG
Source organism: Friedmanniella luteola (assembly GCF_900105065.1). NCBI lineage: Bacteria > Bacillati > Actinomycetota > Actinomycetes > Propionibacteriales > Nocardioidaceae > Friedmanniella > Friedmanniella luteola. The sequence continues at coordinate 4,517,678 of NZ_LT629749.1, read as the reverse complement.
CCACCCAGCCAGAGTGCGGCCGAGCGCACGTCGGCCTCGACGGTCGGGACGACCGCGTGGAGCCGGTAGACGGCCGGGTGGACGCGGACCCAGCTGCCGTCGGCCAGCAGGCGGTCCAGCTGACGCGGGGTGAGGCCACCGGCGAGGGCCTGGGCGCGGCTGATCACCCCGGCCTGGCGGAGCAGGACACGGCGGATCTCGTTCGGGACTCCCATGCCGGGGATCCTCAGGACCACGGTCGGGACGACGTGCTCGCGGAGCGCCGCTGTGGATCCTGGCGGCTGGACCACCGCACCGGTGGACAGAGCGCCAGAACTCCTGCTCAGACCCAGATCGCCCCGGTGAGCCCGTACGGGAGGGGCTCGGGAGGGTCGGGCAGCGACGCGGCCCGGCCGTCCCGGATGCGGAGGGCGGTCCAGGCCGCGGCGCCCGCGTCGAGGACGTCGTCGACGCCCGCCCGGCCGGGCGCCGGCCCCAGGTCGCCCTCGAGGACGATGCCCGCGGCGGCCAGCAGCCGCCGGCGCTCGACGGCGCCGGCCCAGGTCTTCTTGCCGGTCGCGAGCGGTGCGCCCGCCAGCGTGGCGAACGCGAGCTCGGGGTGCACCTCGTGCAGCGGCCGCCCGCCGGCCCGGAGGAGGCGGTCGACCTCGAGGACCTTGGCGCGCAGGCCGAACGCCTGACGGGAGAAGCCCTGCCCGGTCACCGCCCGCTGCACGGCGACAGCGGCCGCGTAGTCCCCCAGCTCGAGCGCGGCGCGGACCGGGGTGAGGAACAGCGAGGAGCGCCGCGGGCCCAGCCGGTCGCGGGCCAGCAGGTCCGCCTGCCGCGGACCGCGCTCCGGCAGGCCGATCGGGATGTCGACGCCGACGCCGACGACCGGGCCGTCCTGCTCCGCCTGCGCGATGACGGCGGCGAGGCTGGCCGCGCTGTAGACCCGGGCCCGGTCGGGGTCCGGCGCGACCGCCACCCAGCCGTCCGGGCAGCCGTCGACGCCGAGCACGCGGCCCGGCCCGGCGGCAGGGCCCGGGCGCGTCGCGGTCAGGGGGCCGTCAGGACGAGGGGCCCGTCCGGGGTGATGGCGATGGTGTGCTCGGAGTGCGCCCCGCGCGAGCCGTCCCGGCTGCGCAGGGTCCAGCCGTCGGCGTCGGTGTAGATCTTGTCGGTCGTCTCGAGGAACCAGGGCTCGATGGCGATCACCAGGCCAGGCTTCAGCGGCAGGCCCCGCCCGCGGCGGCCGTCGTTGGGGACGTGCGGGTCGCCGTGCATGGTGCGGCCGACGCCGTGGCCGCCGAAGTCGGTGTTGATCTTGTAGCCGGCGTGCGAGGCCACTCGGGCGATCGCGAAGGAGATGTCGCCGATCTTCGCGCCCGGCTGCGCGGCCTCGATGCCCGCGACGAGCGCGGCCTCGGTGGTGGCGATCAGCTTGAGGTCCTGCACGCGCGGGACGCCCACCGCCACGGTGATCGCGGAGTCGGAGACCCAGCCGTCGACGGCGACGGCGAAGTCGAGGCTGACCAGGTCGCCGTCGGCGAGCACGTAGTCGTGCGGCAGTCCGTGCAGCACGGCGTCGTTCACCGAGGTGCACAGCACCTTCCCGAACGGGCTGGCGCCGAACGAGGGGTGGTAGTCGATGTAGCAGCTGACGGCACCACGGTCGGTGATCATCTGGTGGGCCAGCTCGTCGAGCTCCAGCAGGTTCACCCCGACGTCGGCGCGCTCGCGGAGGGCCGTCAGCACCTCGGCGACGAAACGGCCCGCGGGTCGCATCTGCTCGATCTCGGCGGGGGTGCGGTACTCGATCACCCGCCCAGTCTGCCGTACGCGGGCGCCGCGGACCCGCCCCGATCCCGGCGGTGGTTGTGACCGTGGTCCGCCCCTGCTTGGATGAGCGCGCTCGTGCTCGCCCGCGTCCCCCCGCCGCGGTCCGCCGAACCGGAAGCTCCCCCATGCGCCCGCCCCGCTCCCGCCCGACGCTCCGCCGCGCCCCCGCCGGGGCGCTGGCCGTCGCGCTGCTCACCCTGGCCACGGCGCTGGGCCCGGTCACGGCCGCGGCCGCCCCGACCGCGACGCCGACGCCCGGCCCGAGCGCGTCCTCGACGCCCGCGGCCACCTCGGACCCGACGCCCGTGGCCACCCCGACGCCTGGGTCCACCCCGGCGGCCGCCGCCGCCGCGAGCGCCAGCGCCACGCCGACGCCGGCCGCCGGCCCGCGTGCGGCGAGCCCCTCGGCGTCACCCACCGCGCAGCGGACGACGGCGGTCCCCACCGCTCCCGCGCCGGAGGTGCCGGTCCTGCTCCGCCGCGCGGCCGACGGGCACCGGCTGTCCCGGGTGGCCCCGGCGGCCGCGATCCTCGTGGACCCGCGCTACGAGGTCAGCGTGGTCTCCGCGTGCGCGACGGCGGACGAGCCCGGGTCGGCCAACCTCGTGGCGGCGCCGCGCGGGGACGGCTTCGACGGTTCCCTCACCTTCCGGCTGACCCTCGACGGCGACGTGATCGCGGAGGGCCCGCTGGACCTCGACTCCGAGCTGGGGGCCGACGTCGACTCGCTCGCCGCCGGCCGCTACCTGCTCACCACCTACGTCGACGGCGCGACCGAGCCCAGCACCGAGGCCGACGTCCCCGTCGCCAGCTGCCTCACGCCGACCACGGACTGCACCGGCACCACCTTCACCAACCCGGCCGGGAACCCGGCGATCGGCGTCGTCCACGGCCCCACCGGGGCGGAGGAGGAGGACGCCGTCGACAACGTCCTGTTCCTCACCCCCGGCTCCAGCCGCACCGTCCGGGTGGCCTACGCCGAGCTCCAGTGGGCTGCCTTCTCCGGCCAGGGCCTGACCGACGAGGAGGACGACGACGAGGAGGACGAGGACGAGCCGGTCGCCCTCGTCGGGGACGGGGTCCTCGACGTCGGGCAGGGCTGCGGCGCGAACCGGGCCACCACCGGCCAGGTCGGCTGCGTGACCGGCGGGGGCACCGCGCGGCTGGAGCTCGACGTGGAGCTCGGCGCCCAGGAGGACTACGCCTACGTCATCACCGACGCCGACGGCCGGGCCGTCGCCCGGCGCAGCGTCGAGTCCGCCGACGGCAGCAACACCTCCGTCGCCGAGCGGCTGCCCGGCCGCGGCACCTACACCTACGCGCTCACCTTCGACGGGGCCCAGCTGCCGTACGAGAGCTTCGACCTGACGGTGCTGGACTGCCTCGACGTCGAGGTCGGCTGCGGCGTCGTGGTGCTGACGAACCCCGCCCGGAATCCCGAGGTCGAGGTCTTCTCCGGCGCCCCCGACCAGACCAGCAGCACCGGTCACACCACCCTCGCCCCGGGCGCCTCCCAGCGCGTGCCGTGGGCCCAGGACACCTTCCGCTGGGTCGCCGACGCCAGCGACCCGGCGGGCATCACCGAGTCCGCCGGCCGGGCCGACGTCACCGTCGCCCAGGACTGCGCCGGCACCGGCGGCGGGGCCGACCCGGTCAGCGCTCCGGGCACCGGTCCCGGACTGGCCGACACGGGCGGGCCGGCCGGCGGTCTCGTCGGGCCGGCCGGCGCCCTCGCCCTGGCGGTCGCGGGCGTCCTGCTGCTGGGCCGCGGTCGGCGCCGGGCCTGAACCCGGAGGCGGAGGTCAGGCGGTCGTCAGGCTGACGTCGGCGACGACCGGGGCGTGGTCGGAGGGCAGCTTGCCCTTGCGGGCCTCCCGGTCGACGTAGGCGTCGTCGACGGCGACGCCGGCGCTGGCCAGCACGTAGTCGATCCGCATGCCCTGGTCCTGGTGGAAGCGGCCGGCCCGGTAGTCCCAGTAGGTGTAGGGCCGGTCGTTCTTCCCCGGCCGGGCCACGACGTCGGTGAGGCCCCAGTCGACCAGGGCGTCCATCGCCGCGCGCTCCTGCGGCGTGACGTGGGTCGACCCGACGAACAGGGCCGGGTCCCAGAGGTCGGCGTCGGTGCGGGCGACGTTGAAGTCGCCCATGATCACCTGCGGCGCGGCCGGGTCCAGGTCGTCGAGGGTCGCGCGGAGCGCGGCGAACCACGCGAGCTTGTAGGGGTACTGCGCGTCGTCGACCGCACGGCCGTTGGGGACGTAGACGCTGGTCACCCGCAGCCCGCCGCAGTCGGCCGTGGCGTAGCGCGGCTCGGTCATGCCGGGGAGGGCGTCGGCCACCGGGGTCAGCCCGACCTTCGACAGGATGGCCACGCCGTTCCAGCGGCCGTCGCCGACGTGCATGGCCTGGTACCCCAGCGCCTCGACCTCGGCGAACGGGAAGCCCGCGTCGGCGCACTTGGTCTCCTGCAGGGCAGCCACGTCGGGCTGCCGGGTCTCGAGCCAGTCCAGGAGCCGGGGCAGCCGGGCGCCGACGGAGTTCACGTTCCAGGTCGCGATGCGCACCGGGCCATCCTCCCAGCCGGGCGGTCAGACGCGGTGGCGGCCGGGACCGCCGGTGCTGACCACCCGGTCGACCGAGGACGCGCGGGTGCTGATCATGCTCCCGCCGCTGGTCCGGGCCTGGGGCGCTCCGCCGCGAGCAGGGTCGCGAGCAGCCCGGCGAGCTGCTCGGGGTGCACGACGTCGGCGGTGCCGGCCAGCTCCGCGGCGCTCCACCAGCGGTGCTCGGTCATCGAGCGGCGCTCCAGCTCCGTCCAGCCCGTCGTGACGACCGCGTCCGAGTCGACCCGGCAGAAGTAGAAGTCCTCGGTCTGCCGGTAGTCCTGGCCCTCGAACGAGAACTCCGCGACCCGGTGCAGCACCACGGGCCCGAGGTCGTCGGGCAGCACCAGGCCTGCCTCCTCGAACGCCTCACGACGCGCGGCCTCGGCCGTGCTCTCGCCGCCCTCGCAGCCGCCGCCGACGGTGAACCACCAGGTCCCGTCCTCGGGTCGCGCCGGGTCGCTGCCGCGCAGCAGCAGCACCGCGCCGCCGTGCACCGCCAGCACCCGACCCGCTCGCCGCTCCGACACCGCCACGCCCCGAGCATGCCCTCCCGGCCCGGCGTTGACACCGGCGGTACTTTCTGAGAGCGCTCCCACACCCCTGTTCTCGAAGGAGAGACATGAGTCCCGACCGTCCCGCTGGAGTCCGTCGCCGCACCTTCCTGGGAGCGGGGGCCGCCTTCGGCCTCGCCGCCCCGCTGGCCGGGGCCGGAGCCCTGACCGCGTCCGCCGACGAGCGGACGAGCGCTCTGCGCGGCCGCCACGCCGGCTCCGTCCGCAGCGCCCTGGCCTTCCTCGGCGGCGTCACCGACGCCTACCGCACGACCGGGCCCCGGCTGGCGCAGAGCTACCAGGACGCGTCCGGCCTCACCGACATCGCCTTCGTCTACGACAACGCGCTGACGGTCATCGCGCTGCTGGCCGGTGGCGACGTCAAGCACGCCCGCGCCATCGGCGACGCCCTGCTCTACGCCCAGGCCAACGACGAGACCCTCACCGACCGACGGCTGCGGCAGGCGTACCACGCCGACACCTTCGTCGTCGGGGACGGGACCCGGACGTGGGCCCACTCCGGCTACGAGTTCGGCCTCGTCGGCACCGCCGTCGGCGACATGGCCTGGTCGGGCATCGCCCTCGCGCACCTGGCCCACCGGACCGGCGTCAAGGCCTACCTCGACGGCACCGTGGCGATCGGCCGCTGGATCCAGCAGAACACGTACTCGACCACCGGGCTGGGCGGCTACACCTTCGGGGAGACCGCCGGCCTCGAGGGCCACAAGTCCAGCGAGCACAACATCGACCTCACGGCCTACTTCCGGCTGCTCGCCCGGCTCACCGGGGACACCGTCTGGCGCGACCGCGCCGACCACGCGTGGGCCTTCGTCGAGCGCGTCTGGAACGCCGACGACGGCTTCTTCTGGACCGGCTCCGACGACGGGGCGACCGTCAACACGAAGGCCACCCAGCTGCCGTTGGACGTGCAGACGTGGTCCTGGCTGGCCGTCCGCGACCGCCGCCACGCCGAGGCCCTCGACTGGGCGCGGACGAACCTGGCGAGCACCGACACCCCGCTGCGGGCGAACTCGGCCCTGACCGGCCGCCAGACGGCGCACGGCGTCGTCTTCGCCAGCGGCTCGCTGGTCACCGACACCGGTGCCCGGATCGGCGGGCAGGACTACAACCCGAAGCCCGACGACGGCGCCGTCTGGTTCGAGGGCACCGGCCAGCTGGCGATCGCCCTGCGCGACCGCAGCGCCGCCGGGGACGCCGACCGCGCCGAGGACCTGCTCGAGCAGCTGCGCTGGGCCCAGAACCGGCTGGGGCAGGGCCAGACCTTCGGGACGAAGCGGGTCGAGGGCGGCATCGTCGCCGCGTCCAGCCCGATGGATACCGGCTTCGGGTTCGGCTACTACCCGAACCTGCACATCGCGGCGACGTCCTGGTACGTGTTCGCGGCCACCACCACCAATCCGTACCGGTTCTTCTGAGCCGGTTCTGCTGAGCCGCGGGCCGGCCGGGCCGGCGCGGTCTACCGGACGGTGACCGAGACCTGGTGGTAGCCCGAGGCGCCGTCCGGAGCGGGCGGCGCCTCGGCCGGGTCCTGGACGGTGCCGTCGGCGTCGGTCGCGCGGACGGTCAGGCTGTGCTCGCCGCTCGTGGCGTCCCAGGCGTAGCTCCACTGCCGCCAGGTGTCGGGGCCGGTGGTCGCGGCCAGCTCGGCGGGCTGCCAGGCGCCGCCGTCCACCTGGACCTCGACGGCCGCCAGGCCGGTGTGCTGCGCCCAGGCCACCCCGGCGACGACCACCCGGCCGGCGTCGACGGTACGGCGGGGGACGTCGATGCGTGAGGCGAGCTTGATCGGGCCGCGGGCGGCCCAGCCGAGCGGGGTCCAGTAGCCGCGGTCGGCCTCGAAGGTCGTCACCTTCAGCTCGGTCACCCACTTGGTGGCGGAGACGTAGCCGTAGAGACCGGGCACCACCATCCGCACCGGGAAGCCGTGCTGCAGGGGCAGCGGCTCGCCGTTCATCCCGATCGCCAGCAGGGCCTGCCGGCCGGGATCGGTGAGCGCGTCCAGCGGCGTGCCGGCGGTGAAGCCGTCCTGGCTGGTGGAGAGCACCATGTCGGCGCCCGCGGTCGGCCGGGCCCGCGCCAGCAGGTCACGGATCGGGTAGCCCAGCCAGAGCGCGTTCCCCACCAGCTCACCGCCCACCGGGTTCGAGACGCAGGTGAGGGTGGCGACGTGCTCGACGAGCGGGAGCGCCGCCAGCTCGGCGTAGCTGAGGGTCACCTCCTGCTCGACCATCCCGCCGATGGTCAGCGACCAGTCGTCGGGGTCGATGACGGGCACCTGGAGGGCGGTGTCGATCCGGTAGAAGTCGGCGTTCGGGGTGACGTACGGGCTCAGCCCCGGCACGCGGAGGTCCGCCGCCGCGGGCACGGCCGGAGCCGGACGGGCGGCACCGGGCAGCCGCAGCCGCAGCCGGGCCTGGTTGACCCGGGTGGCCGCCCCGAGGAGCACCTCGCCGGCGACGGCGCCGACGGCGGCCAGCCCCCCGGTCACCAGCGCCAGCCGCAGGAAGCCGCGGCGGGCGGTCGAGGTGGGCTGGGCGGCCGCGGCGGCGTCACGCCACGTCTCCAGCCGGTCGACCATGGTGCGCAGCAGCAGGTAGCCGAGGGACAGCCCGACGACGGTGGGCAGGTAGGCCATCGGCTGCGCGCCGGCCCGCGCGGCGACACCGGCGAGGCCCAGCACCGCGACGACGGCGAAGACGGCCGCGCCCCCGAAGCGGCGGCGCAGCTCGGCCTGCCCGGCGAAGGCGCAGACCACCAGCACCGCGACGGTGATGATCGCGACGAGCACCGGCTTGTCGGCGGTGCCGAGGGTGTCCTTCCCGAAGTTCACCAGAGGGGCCGGCAGCAGGTCGATGACGAGCTCGCCGACGGCCGAGATGGGCGCGCCGACCGGGGCCAGCAACCAGGCCCCCAGGTCGGCCGCGGCCAGACCGGCCACGCCGGCGACCAGCCCGGCCAGCCGGGCCTCCCACCGCAGGGGTCGGGTGCCGGTGCCGGCGGTGGTCGCGGCGCGTTGGTGCATGGCTCCATAGTGCGCTGCCGACGAAGCCGGTGCGGCGGATCGACGTCCCGCCGGGCGGGTGACGCGACGGGTACGGTCCGGCCATGCGCCTGCGCCTCACCGTCCTGCTGCCGTGCCCGCCCGAGCGGCTGGTCGCCGAGCTGGCGCGGACCCGGTGGCTCAACCGGCTGGACGCACCCGTCCTGCGGTTCGACCCGCTCGACCCGCCGACCTTCCCCGAGCGCTGGCGGACCGCGGACTACCGGGTGGGACTGCGGGTCGGCGGCCGGCTGCCCCTCGGGCAGCACACCCTCGTCGTCCGCCGGGTCCTCGACGCCGGGGACCCCCTCGCCGACGGCCCGACCGAGATCTGGCACGACGCCGGCCACAGCGCCCTGGTGCGGACGTGGGACCACCGCGTCGTGGTCGAGGCGGTGCACGGGATGACCCGCTGCACCGACGTCGCGGAGATCCGGGCCGGGCTGCTCACGCTGCCGGCCTGGCTGTTCGCGCAGGTCCTCTACCGGGTCCGCGGGCGGCGGCTGACCCGGCTCGCCGGCCACGGCTTCGCCGACGACGCCCTCGACGGCTGAGGGCGGCTCCCAGGGCTCGGCGACGGCGGTCGGGCGGGGCCGCGCACCCACCGGGAGGGGGCTGCCGCGCAACCGCAACGCGGTCGTCACACGACTGACCCCGCAGTGGTTGCCAACCCGCCCGTGCATCCCTATGTTATACGTATGCACTTGACGCCCGCCGACCGGCTCCGCATCACCGGCACCTTCACCGTGGTCCGCGAGCCCGCCCGCCCCGACGTGGCCGCGCAGTCCGACCCGGCCGTCATCGCGACGGTGTCGTCGATGCTCTCCGACATCGAGCAGAACGGGCTGGCGGCCGTCCGCCGCTACGCCGAGCAGCTGGACGGCTGGACCGGCGGCGAGGACTTCGAGATCCCGGCGCACCAGGTGGGCGCGCTGACCGCGTCGCTGCCGCAGGACCTCCGCGACGCCCTGGACGCCGGTGCCGAGCGCACCCGCCGCTTCGCCGGGATGCAGCGGGCGCACCTCACCGACTTCGAGGACGAGGTCGTGCCCGGCGTGGTCTGCGGCCAGAAGTACGTGCCGGTCGGCAACGTCGGCGCCTACCTGCCCGCCGGCCGGTTCCCCCTGCTGGCCAGCGCCTTCATGACCATCGGCGTGGCGCGCGCCGCCGGCGTCCCGAACGTCGTCTCGGCCACCCCGCCGTCCCACCACGGCACCGCGCACCCGGCCGTGCTCTACGCCGCCCGTGCCTCGGGTGCCGAGCGGATCTTCGCCCTCGGCGGCGTGCAGGCGTTGGCCGCGATGGCCTTCGGCCTGCTGGACGGCGTCGCCGCCGACATGATCGTCGGCGCCGGCAACGCCTTCGTGGCGGAGGCGAAGCGCCAGCTGTACGGCAAGGTGGGGATCGACGTGCTGGCCGGCCCGTCCGAGGTGGCCGTGATCGCCGACGAGACCGCCACCGCCACCATGGTGGCGGCCGACCTGCTGGCCCAGGCCGAGCACGGCCCCAGCTCCCCGGCCTGCCTGGTGACGACGTCGGCCGAGCTGGCCGCCGCCGTCGAGGTGGAGATCGCCCGCCAGCTCGAGGGCCTGGCCACCCGGGACATCGCGGGGGCGGCCTGGCGGGACTGGGGCTCCATCTACGTCGCCGACTCGGCCAAGACCGCGATCGAGATCATGGACCTGCTGGCCCCGGAGCACCTCGAGATCCTGGCCGCCGACACCGACTTTTACCTGGACAACCTGCGCAACTACGGGTCGCTGTTCCTGGGGGAGTGGTCGACGGTGGCCTACGCCGACAAGGGCATGTCGGGCACCAACCACGTGCTGCCCACGGCCCGCGGCGCCCGCTACACCGCGGGGCTCTCGGTGACCGGCTACCTGAAGCAGCTGACCTACCAGAAGGCCACCCGGGCGGCCACCGAGGCCCAGGCCGGACCCGTCGTCACCATCTCCGACTTCGAGGGCATGCCCGGGCACCGGGACAGCGCCCAGCTGCGGCTGGACCTCGTCGCCGGCTCCTGACGGCCCCCGACGCGCCGGCCGCAGCCCCCTCCCCGGAGCGGCCGGTGAACCCACAACTGAATACGTATTCGTCGAAGTGCTCGGCCCGTTCGTGACCCGTTCCGCCCATGATCGAAGAAGAGGACCCATGCGTGCATCCCGCTTGTCCCGAGCACTGGCCGTCGGCCTGCTCTCCGCCACGCTCGTCGGCCTGACGGCGTGCGGCGCCGGCTCCCGCACCGGGGCCGAGACCGCCACCAAGGTGGCCTGCGACTTCGAGAACCCGGCCGAGGCGACGACGATCAACGTCCTCGCCTACAACTCCTCGGCCGTCGACCCGTACTCCAACACCATGGTCTCGAGCTGCACCCACGACAACGTCACGGTGAAGCACGACCCGATCGACTTCGCCGGCCAGGTGCAGAAGACGACCGCCACGCTGGCGGGGGACACCGGCACGTACGACGTCGTCGAGACCTACTCCTTCGTGGTCCCCGACCTGGCGTCGCGCGACAAGCTCGTCCCGCTGGACGACCTGTTCGCCAAGTACAAGGACACCTACGCGCTCGACGACATCGACGAGAACCTGCGCAAGGCCATGAGCTACGAGGGCAAGCTGTACGCGCTGCCGATGCAGACCCAGGTGCTGACCATGGTCTACCGCAAGGACCTGTTCGAGAAGAACAACCTGGAGCCGCCGACCACCTTCGCCGAGCTGCGCGACGTGTCGAAGAAGCTGCAGGACTCCGGGGACCTGAAGTACCCGCTGGCCTTGCCGTGGCTGGCCAGCGGTGACATCTCCACCGCGTACAAGGCCGCGCTCAACTCCCTCGGCAAGAACTTCGTCGCCGAGGACGGGACGACGCCGGAGTTCACCAGCGCCGAGTCGGTCAAGGCGTTCGAGGAGCTCAAGTCCCTGCTGCCCTACATGGACCCGCAGGTGACGACGTTCGACCAGCCCAAGGTGCAGCAGCAGCTGTACAACGGCTCCGCGGCCATCGGCATCATGTTCTCCGGCCGGATGAACGACCTCGTGCAGCAGAAGAACACCAAGCTCTACGACCAGTTCGCGTTCGCCGCCCCGCCGGCGGTCGAGGAGGGTGGCACCCAGTACGGCGCGCTCTCCGTCGACGGCTGGTCGATCCCGTTCAACACCAAGATCGACCACGACCTGCTGTTCCAGCTGCTCGCCGCCTCGGTCAGCGAGGACGCCTCCAAGGCCTCCATCCCGGCCGCCTACCCGGCGCGCAAGGGCCTGGACCAGAGCGCCTCGCCCTACGCGGAGGCCGCGGAGGCCGCCATCGCCGGCGCGCCGCCGGCCGAGGCCCAGCCGTGGGTGCCGCCGATCACCTCGGCGAACACCGAGATCATCGCCTCGGTGATCTCGGGCAAGACCTCGGTCGAGGAGGGCACGAAGCAGATGCAGGCGGCCGCGGAGAAGGTGCTGGCCGAGCAGAAGTAGGCCGCACCACCCGCCCCGCACCGCCGTCGAGAGGGACCAGCATGAAGCGCCGCGAGTTCTGGCTGCTCGTCACGCCCAGCGTGATCGTGATGTTCGGATTCATGCTGGTCCCCCTCTACCGGACGGTGCGGTGGAGCTTCCAGGACGTGGAGTACGGCGCCCCCGGGACGGGGGTCGGGTTCGCCAACTTCGCCGCGGCGGTCTCGGACCCCCGGCTCGGCAAGGCCGTGCTGTTCACTCTGGGGCTGACCGTGGTGGTCACCGCCTTCTGCCTGGTGTTCGGCTACGTCCTGGCGAGCCTGATCAACAAGCTCGGCCGCTGGCGGCCCTTCGTGCTGGGGATCATGCTGATCTCCTACGTGCTGCCGCACGTCGTGGGGGCCGTCGCGTTCAGCTGGCTGTTCGACTCCAACTTCGGCGGCATCGTCAACTACCTCGCCAACGCCGTCACCGGCGGGGCGTTCGGTCAGCCGCTCTGGTTCACCGAGGTGTGGCCGAACCGGCTGATCGTCGCCGCGAACGTCATCTGGTTCATGCTGCCGTTCGCCATGCTGATGATCCTGGCCGGCCTGCAGGGCGTCTCGGAGGAGACGCTGGAGGCGGCGGAGATCGACGGCGCCGGCCCGCTGCAGCGCCACCTCTACGTGATCATCCCGAGCATCCGCGGGGTGCTCGGCTTCGTCCTGCTGATCTTCACCATGGACGTGGTCCGCATCTTCGACTCGCTGATCGCCCTGTCCCCGCAGGCCGTCGGGCTCGGCAACGAGTCGATCATGTTGTACATCTACAACATCGCGTTCCGCGAGGGCGCGGTGAACCTGGGCCTCGGCAGCGCGATCAGCGTGCTGACGATCCTGCTCATCCTGGTCCTGCTGTACCCCTCGATCCGGAGCATCATCAAGGAGGCGCAGGCCGCATGAGCATCGACCTCAAGCCGGCGGGTGACGACGCCCCCAGCCGCAGCCCCCTCGGCGCCGCCTCGGCGGTGACCGGCCGACGCGACCAGGTCGGGCGCAACCGCTCGCGTCGCCGCACCGTCGCCGTGATCTCGGCGCTGGTGCTGGCCGCGACCTGCATCCTGATGGTCTTCCCCTTCGTGTGGGCCCTGCTGTCCTCGTTGAAGCCGACCGACGTGGCGTTCTCGAACCCGCCGGTCTTCTCGTTCGCGCCGACGTTCCAGCCCTACGTCGACCTGTGGCAGACGACGAACTTCTACCTGTACCTGACCAACACCGTCATCGTCGCGGTGATCAGCACGCTGGTGGCGCTGGTCATCGGGCTGCCGTGCGCCTACGCCCTGTCCCGCTACGGCGGGGTGGCGTCCATCGTGCTGCTGGTGCTCGCGCTGGTCTTCCGGGCGCTGCCGCGGTTCGCCGTCGTGCTGCCCATGTACGAGATCAGCAAGTCCCTCGGGATCTACGACACCACCTACGCCCTGGCGGCGGCGCTGATCGCGATCAACCAGCCCTTCACCATCTGGCTGCTGCGCAACTTCTTCGCCGAGATCCCGCGCGAGCTGGACGAGGCGGCGATGGTCGACGGCTGCACGCGCTTCGGCGTGCTGCGCCGGATCATGATCCCGCTGATGGGGCCGGGCATCCTGACGGCCGGCATCTTCGTGTTCCTGTTCGCGTTCCAGGAGTACCTGACCGCGGCGGTGCTGACCGACGTCAGCGCCAAGACCGTGCCGGTGTTCATCGCCACCCAGATCGGGCAGAACCTGCCCCTGCTGCAGCAGGCCTCGGCGGCCACGGTGCTGCTGACGCTGCCGGTGATCGGCATCGCGTTCATCGCCCAGAAGTACCTGGTGGCCGGTCTCGCCTCCGGCGCCGTCAAGGGGTGAGCGCCGCGCCCGACCCTCTGGTGCTGCTGCCGGGGATGGGCTGCACGGCGGCGCTCTGGTCGGCCCTCGACCTGCCGGACGCCCCGCTGACCGCGGTGCTGGAGGAGCCCGCGCTCGACGCCGAGGTGGACCGGCTGCTGGACCGGCTCCCCGAGCGGTTCGCGCTGGCCGGGCTGTCGCTCGGGGCGGTCGTCGCCATGGCCCTGGTCCGGCGGGCGCCGCAGCGGGTGACCCGGCTGGCCCTGCTGTCCACCAACCCGCACGCCCCGACGGCCGCGCAGCGGCAGGGCTGGGACGACCAGCGGGCGCGGTTGGCCGCCGGCTCCCCGCGCGCGCTGCAGGAGGGCCTGCTGCCGCTGCTGCTCTCGCCCGGCGTCCTGGCGCGCCGCGCCGACGTGGTGGCGACGACCCTGGCCATGGCCGACGACCTGGGCGCCGCCACCTACGACGCGCAGCTCCGGCTGCAGGGCACCCGTGTCGACGAACGGCCGGGCCTGGTCCGGGTCCGCTGCCCCGCGCTGGTGCTCGCGGCCCGCGACGACCGGCTCTGCGGTCTGGAGCGGCACGCGGAGATCGCCCGACTGGTCCCCCGCGTCACCCTCGCCGTCGTCGAGAACTCCGGCCACCTCTCCCCGCTCGAGCAGCCGGCCGTCGTCAGCGCCCACCTCCGCCGTTGGCTGGCGACCCCCGCTCCCTGAGCTTGTCGAAGGGCGTCAGTCGTCGTCGTCCCCTGAGCTCGTCGAAGGGCGCTGCTCGCTGTGAGAACCGCTGCGTGAGAGCCCGGGCAGGTCGCCGAAGCGGCCCTCGATCAGGGCGATCCGCTTCTCCCTGCGTCAACCCTGGATCTTGCGCTCGAGCCCGTACGCCTCGTCGATGCGGTCCGACTCGTGCGTCCAGACGAGCTCGACCGGGCGACGCTCGGCCGTGCACGACCCGTCAGTCCCCAGCGCGTGCTGGGTCATCCGCGCGTCCAGGTTCCGAGCGCTGCCGACGTAAGGACGAGCCGTCCGGGCAGCGGAGCATGGAGGTCCAGGGCATGGGGTGAGCCTCGACGATCGCCCACCTCAGGTCGAGGGTTCTCGCTGATCTGGGGACAGCCCCGCCGCAGGCTCAGGGCGGCTGTGGACAGCTCAGCCGGAGGATCTCGTTGCCCGTGCTCGTCGTTGAGCCCGTCGACAGGTGCGGTGGATGGCTCAGGCTTTGCACTTCCGTTGCCTGAGTCGAAGGCCCTTCGAGAGGCTCAGGGCGCGGGGTCGGGTTCGGCCCTTCGACAGGCTCCGGGCGCGGGTCGGGTTCGGCCCTTCGACAGGCTCAGGGCGCGGAACGGTTCAGGTCGGGCGGGCTCCGCGGAGGTCGGCGAGGTGGGACATCACCGTCGCCGTGAGGTTGTAGACCACCAGGGCGGCGCCGTCGGCGAAGGAGGCCTCGGCCTGGGCGCGGCCGTTGACGATGTCCATCCGGTGCCGGCCGGCGGCGGCGAGCGCGCGGTGGACCGTCGCCAGGCCCTCCGCAGGGTCGGGGTCGTCGGCCGTGCTGGACGCCCGCAGGTCGGCGGTGCCGACCATGATCCCGTCCAGGCCCGGGGTGGCGGCGATGGCGTCGGCCGCGCGCACGCCGGCCGGGGACTCGATCATGCCGAGCACCAGGGTGCGCTCCGCGGCGGCCTGCGCGTGCTCGGCCGGGCCCACCAGGCCGAAGCGGCCGGACCGGCCGTAGGTCGCGAACCCGCGCAGGCCGCTGGGCGGGTAGTGCGCCGACGCCACCAGGGCCGCGGCCTGCTCGGGGGTGTCGACGTGCGGGGCGACGACGCCCTCGGCGCCGGCGTCCAGGACCCGCAGCACCAGGGCCGGTTCGTGCCCGCCGACCCGGACCAGCACGGGGACGCCGTGGGTCTCGGCCAGCACCAGGTGCCGGCGCAGCTCGCCGACGTCGGCCGCGCCGTGCTCGGTGTCCAGCAGCACGAAGTCGAAGCCGCTGACCGCGACCATCTCGACGAGCTCCTCGGTGCCCAGCCGCAGCAGGGCGCCGAGCAGCTTCTCGCCGTCGGCCAGCCGGGACTTCAGGGAGGCGCCCATCAGGCCACCATCCCCGCCGACAGGTCGACGTCGGCTCCGCAGAGCCCGGGCATCGCCAGCATCGCGACCACGGCGGCCCCGACCTCCTCCTCGGTGACCATCCGGCCCAGGGCGGACCGGGAGACGAACGCTTCTTCGGCCGCGGCCTCGGTGACACCCGTCCGCTCGGCCTCCAGCCGGAAGTTCCGCTCCATCCGGGGGCCCGCGACCGGGCCGGGGGAGAGGGTGTTGACGTTGACGCCGGCCGGCCCGACCTCGAAGGCCAGCGTCGAGGTCAGCCCGATCACCGCCATCTTCGAGGCCGCGTAGGGGGTCCGGCGGACCAGCGGCCGCTTGCCGGAGACCGACGCCACGTTGACGACGTCGCCGCGGCCCCGCGCGACCATGGCCGGCAGGAACGCCCGGCAGACCAGGAAGACCCCGCGGACGTTGACGTCGAAGACCTCGTCCCACTCCTCGACGCTGACCTCGGTCAGCGGCGCGACCGGGCCGGCCACGCCGGCGTTGTTGACGACCACGTCGACCTCGACGTCGGCCAGGGCCTCCGCCAGCGCGGCGACCGAGGCCGGGTCGGCCACGTCGCAGGCGTGCCAGGACGCCCGCGCGCCGAGCTCGGCGCAGACCTGCTGCAGCGGCTCGCTCCGGCGTCCGGCCAGCACGACGGCCGCCCCCTGCGCGTGCAGGGCCCGGGCGATGGCGGCCCCGAGTCCGTTCCCGCCCCCCGTCACCAGGGCGGTCCGCCCCGCGAGCGGTCCGGTCGGGGCCTCGCCAGCTCCGGTCATGCCTGCCCGGCGGGCTCGTGCGCCAGCGCCGCGTCGATCCAGTCGAACCGGTCGCCCAGGTGCCGGGCGGCGCGGGCGTCGCCGGAGCGGGCGTGGCCCTCGAACAGCTCGACGCGCGAGGCGCGACCGCAGACCCGGCCCAGCTCGCCGCTGGAGGTGGTGTCGCGGATCTCCTGGTAGGTGGCGGTGCGGAGGTACTTGCCCACCCACAGACCGCCGGTGTAGCGGGCGGCGCCGAGCGTCGGCAGCACGTGGTTGGTGCCGATCACCTTGTCGCCGTAGGAGACGCAGGTGTTCTCGCCGAGGAAGAGGGCGCCGTAGTGGACCATCTTCTCGAGCGCGACCCGCGGCTCGGCGGTGAAGATCTGCACGTGCTCCGAGGCGAAGGAGTCCGCGACGGCGTAGGCCTCGTCGAGGTCCTCGGTCACGATCACCTGGCCGTAGTCGCGCCAGGCGGGGCCGGCGTAGTCGGCGGTCGGCATGCCGGGCAGGATCCGCTCGACGTGCGCCATCGCCTCGCGGGCGACGCGCTCGCTGCTCGTCACCAGCACGGCCGGGGACTCGGGCCCGTGCTCGGCCTGGGACAGCAGGTCGACGGCGACCAGGAACGGGTCGGCCTCCTCGTCGGCGACGACGAGGATCTCGGTGGGTCCGGCGAACAGGTCGATGCCGACCTCGCCGAACAGCTGCCGCTTCGCCTCGGCGACGTAGGCGTTGCCGGGTCCGGCGATCAGGTCGACGCGGGCCATCGACGCGGTGCCGACGGCCATCGCGGCCACGGCCTGGACGCCGCCGAGGATCCAGATCTCGTCGGCGCCCGCGAGGTGCATGGCGGCGACCGTCGCCGCGGGGATCTCGCCCCGGATCGGCGGCGTGCACGCCACGACGCGGGGGACCCCGGCCACCTTCGCCGTGACGATGGTCATGTGGGCGGACGCGGTGAGCGGGTACTTCCCGCCCGGGATGTAGGCGCCGGCCGCCTGGACGGGGACGTGCCGGTGGCCGAGGAAGACGCCGGGCAGCGTCTCGACCTCGACGTCGGTCATCGAGGCGCGCTGGACCTCGGCGAAGTGCCGCACCTGCGACTGCACGAAGACGATGTCGTCGATGACCTGCTGCGGCAGCGTCGCGATGATCTCCTGGACCCGTTCGGCCGACAGCCGGAGGTCCCCGGTCCAGCGGTCGAAGGTCTCCGCGTACGCGGAGACGGCCTCGTCGCCCCGGGTGCGGATGTCGGCGATGATCCCCTGCACGCGCTCGCGCACGTCGTCCTGGCTGGTGTCGGCGAAGGACTTCGACCGGCCGGTCTTCAGGTGGGTGGGCACGCGGGGCTCCTCGAGTCGGCGGCGACGTCGTGAGCGACGCCATCTACATACGTATGCCGACAGTAGACCCCGACTCGGCGCGTCGGGTCAAGGGCGCGCGGGGGCCGGTTATGCTGCCCTCCTGCCCGCCGGAAGGGGAGCTCCGCATGGTGGTCACCAGCCACGACGTCGCGCGCCTGGCCGGGGTCAGCCAGCCCACGGTGTCGCGGGCGCTGCGGGACAGCCCCAAGGTCTCCGAGGAGACGAAGCGGCGGGTGCGCCAGGCCGCGGCCGCGCTGGGCTACGTGCCCAGCGAGACGGGGCGCGCCCTCTCCAGCGGCCGGACGCGGCGGATCGGGCTGCTGCTGACCGACCTCGAGAACCAGTTCTACCCCCACGTCATCGCCCCCATCCACCGCGAGCTGGAGGCGCTGGACTACCAGCTGGTGCTGCAGACGGAGTCCTCCGACACGGGCCGGGTGGCCGAGCGGCTGCTCGCCAACGGGCTCGACGGCGTGCTGCTGGCCACCACGACCGTCGACTCGGTGCTGCCGGTCCGGCTCCGCGACCGCGGGGTCCCGTTCGTCTACTTCAACCGGACGTCGGAGTCGGTGGAGGCCGACTCCGCCGAGGTCGACGCCCAGATCGGGCTGAGCCAGCTGGCGGCCCGGATCCTCGCGCTGGGACACCGCCGGGTCGGGGCCGTCTTCGGGCCGCGCAACACCAGCACCGCCGAGCAGCGGGAGACCGCGCTGCGCGAGGCGCTGGCCGCCGGCGGGGTGAGCATCAGCGCCGCCCTCAGCTACCGCGGGCCCTTCGACTTCGAGACCGGTCACGCCGGCGCCCGCCACCTCCTGCAGCGCGACGACCCGCCGACCGTCGTCGTCTGCGGCAACGACGTGGTGGCCTACGGCGCGCTGAACGCGGCACGGGAGCTGGACCTGCGCGTGCCGGCCGACGTCTCGATCGTCGGCTTCGACGACCTGCCCGCCGCCCGCTGGCCGCTGCTGCAGCTCACCACCGTCGCCTTCGACCTGGACGCGATGGCGCGCCGCGCCGCGAGCCTGCTGGTCGCCCGGATCGAGGACCCGACCGGGCCCTTCCGGCACGAGCACTTCCCGAGCCGGCTGGTGGAGCGCGGGACGCTGGCCGCCTGCCCCTGACCCGCGCTGGGGCCCCGCCTCTCGACGTCCTCGAGTGCATACGCATACACTGAACGGGCGAGCCCAGCACCGACCAGGAGGACCCATGCCGTTGGACCCCGTCGCGTACCAGCCCTACGCCGACCCGGACGACTTCATCCGGGAGGTGACCGACCTCATCTGGGTCAACCGCTCGATCGGCCACATCCGGGAGAACTACGAGCCCGACTCCATCGTGCACGGGGCGTACGGGACCTCCGTCGGCGTCGAGGAGGTGGTGGCCGGCACGCTGATGCGGATCGCCGCGACCCCGGACCGGGTGGGCCAGGCCGAGGACGTGGTCTGGGAGGCCCGCGGGGACGACGCGTTCCTCAGCTCCCACCTCGTCTTCTCCGCCGACCCGGCGAACGGGTTCGTGCACCGGACCATCGCCAACTGCCTCTACCGGCGCGGCCGGATGGTGGAGGAGTGGGTGGTCCGGGACTCCCTGGCCATCGCCCTGCAGCTGGGCCAGGACCCGGACGCGGTGGCCCGCGAGAAGGGCTACCTCGGCTTCTCGGGCAGCATGACCGAGGCGCCCCCGACCGACGTGCTGGCGGTCGGCGACTCGGGCCCCCGGCCCGACGACCACCGCCCCGAGGTCACCCGGGTGCTGGAGATGGTGGAGCAGGTCTGGAACGGCCGGGACCTCAAGGCCGTCGAGGACTACTTCGTCCGTGACCTCACGCTGCACACCGTGGGCTACCGCACGGTCATCCGGCCCGAGAACTACCGCCGGGAGCTGCTGCGGATGCTCCGCGCCTTCCCGGCCGGGCAGTTCGAGGTCCGCGACGTGGCCACCCACCACGCGGACCGGTACGCCGGCCTCCGGGTCGCCGTCACCTGGGTCTACAAGGGCCTCTACAACGGGGTCGCCGACTTCGGCCCGCTGACCGGGACGCCGGTCGAGATCCTCGGCGTCTCGCAGTTCCTCGTGCAGGACGGCCGGATCGTCCGCGAGGTGCGGGTCTACGACGAGATCTCCGTGCGCACCCAGATCGCCGTCCGCCGCGGCGACACCCCCTACGACAGCACCAACATCTACTGACGCGCGCCCGGCTGCCGCCGCCCGCCGTCCCCCGCTCCTGCCGAAAGGAACCTGCCATGACCGACGTGGTCGTCCCCTCCACCGAGGTGACCCGGCGCACGATCCGACGCGCCGACTGGGTCGCCGAGAACGCCGCCTTCATCGACTGCCGGACCCCGGGCTCGGACCGCAAGTCCAACTACGCCTTCATCGGCCCGGGCGTCTCGCAGAACGCGAAGCAGTTCATCAACCTCAGCGAGCCGCACGGCTACAACGTGGGCGCCGCGGGGATGCCGAACGGCGTCAACAACAACCTGCACCTGCACTTCACCGCCGAGGTGTTCATCAACTTCGGCGGCACCTTCCGGATCCGCTGGGGCGTCGACGGCAAGCAGGGCGAGTACGTCAGCCACGACGGCGACATCATCTCGGTGCCCAGCTGGATCTTCCGCGGCTTCACCAACGAGGGCCCCGACGAGGGCCTGCTGCTGACGGTGCTGGGGCAGGACGTCACGGGCGGCATCATCTGGGGCCCGTCGGTGCTCAAGGAGGCCGAGTCCTACGGCCTGCACCTCACTGCCGACAACCGGCTGATCGACACCGTCGCCGGCGACGAGCTGCCCACCGACGTGCCGCTGATCAAGCCGATGAAGCAGTCCGCCATCGACGAGCTGACCACCTACAGCGTCGAGGAGATGCGCGGGCGCGTGACCCAGGCCGGCGACCGCCGCTACAGCGCCCGCGCGACGCTCGGCCACGCCCTGCCGGGCGGCGCGGGTGAGCTGGCGCTGGTGATCGGGTACGGGATGAGCGAGGACCGTCGCCAGGTGCCCCGGCTGCACGAGCCGCACAGCTTCAACCTGGCGTGGGTGCGGGCGACCCCGGGGGAGGGCCTGCTGCGGCACCGTCACGACGCCACCCAGACGTTGCTGGTGAAGTCTGGGCGCTGGCAGGTCACGCTGAACGCGGGCGCCGCGGAGGAGACCGTCGTCCTGGAGCCGCAGGACATGCTGTCGGTGCTGCCGGGCAGCTGGCGGCGCTTCGAGCTGCTCGAGGCGGGCGAGGACGCCGCCACCGAGGGCACCGGGGAGCTGATCGTCGTCAACGCCGGTGACGGCCGGGTCCGGCTGGAGTGGGCTCCCGAGGTCGTCGAGGCCGCCTTCGACGCCGGCTGGATGCTCGACCCCAACGGCTACCTCGCCCCGGTCGCGGTGATGGTCACCGCCACCGAGGACGACTGAGCCGGGGACGGGGACCGACATGGCCGTCCTCGCCGCCTGCCAGGTGCCCGTCGACATCGACGACCCGGTCAAGACCAACCGCGTCGTCGCCGAGGCGGTCGCGGAGGCGGCCGCGCGCGGGGCCCAGCTGGTGGTGCTGCCGGAGCTGACGCTCTGCGGCTCCATCTGGCGCGACGTCGCCGAGTCCTCGGCCCGCGCCGAGCCCGTGACCGGACCGTCGGTCGCGTTCTTCCGGGCCCTGTCCCGGGAGCACGGGGTGGTGGTGGTCGGCGGGTTCTGCGAGGTCTCGGGGCTGGACAGGCCCTACAACAGCGCCGTGGTCGTCGACGACGGCGAGGTGCTGGCCGTCTACCGCAAGACGCACCTGTGGGACACCGAGAAGCTGCACTTCACCCCGGGCGACGCGCTGCCGCCCGTCGTGCCCACCCGGGTCGGGGCGGTGGCGCCGCTGATCTGCTACGACCTCGCCTTCCCGGAGGTCCTGCTGGACGTCGCACGCCGGGGAGCACAGGTGGTCGCCTCGCCGGCGAACTGGCCGGACTCCGACAACCCGAACACCCGTCCCCCCGAGGTCAGCAAGGCCATGGCGATGGCCGCGACCTACCACGTGGTCGTGGTGGTGGCGGACCGCGTCGGCCCCGAGCGGGGGGTCCGCTGGGTGGGCGGCAGCGTGATCTGCGACGTGGACGGCTTCCGGGCGGCCGGGCCCGAGTTCGGCGCCACGACCGTGCTGGTGGCCGACCTCGCGGTGGAGGCGGCGCTCGACAAGCAGATCAGCACGCGCAACCACGTCTTCGGCGACCGGCGGACCGACCTCTACTGACGGCCACGGACGCCCGCTGAGCTCGGCGCCGACGGCGGTGGACCGGCGAAAAGCAGGTGCCCCCGCCGACGGCGCGGGCTAGCGTCCCCGACCATGGTCATGATCTGGACGGTCGCGCGTGCCCGGGGCCCACGGCGGGCCGGAGCGGCGCTGGGGGTGGCACCGGCTGCACGCTGACCGGGCTCGGCGGCTGGTCGAGGCGGCGCAGATCCGGCCCGGTGACCTGGTGCTGGACCTGGGGGCGGGCGACGGTGCGCTGACCGAGCCGTTGCGGGCCGCCGGGGCGCGGGTGCTGGCCGTCGAGCTGCACCCCGGCCGGGCCGCCCGGCTCCGTGCCCGGTTCGCCGCCGTGCCCGGCCGCGAGGCCGGCACGGTGACCGTGGTGGAGGCCGACCTGGAGGAGTTCCGGTGGCCGACCCGCCCGTTCCGGGTGGTGGCGAACCCGCCCTGGACGCTCGGGCTGCCGCTGCTCCGGACGTTGACGGCCCGGCGCAGCGCCCTGCTCACCGCCCACCTGGTGCTGCCGCGCGGGCTGGTCCAGCAGGCGGCCGGGTCCCGGCGGCGGGGGCTGGGGCCGGAGTACGCGGGCAGCGCCCTGGACCGGGTGCCGCCGCGGGCCTTCAGCCCGCCGCCTCCCGGACCGGCCGGCGTGCTGGAGGTCCGACGGGCAGGATGGCGACCATGACCGACCTCGCCCGCCCGAGCGGCCCCACCACGACCGTCGCCGCCTGCCAGCTGCGGATCGACATCGACGACCCCGAGGGCAACCGCCGCCGGGTGGTCACCGCCGTCGACGACGCGGTGGCGCGCGGCGCCGGGCTGGTGGTGCTGCCCGAGCTGGTGACCTCGGGGTACGTCTTCGCCGACCTGGCCGAGGCCCGGGAGCGGTCCGAGCCGGTCGACGGTCCGACCGTGACGCTGCTGACCGAGCTGTCCGCCCGCCACGGCATCGTCCTGGTCGCCGGGTTCTGCGAGCGCTCCGACGGGGAGCGGCCGTTCAACAGCCTCGCCGTCCTCGACTCCGGCCGGCTGCTGGCCGTCTACCGGAAGACGCACCTGTGGGGCACCGAGAAGGCGGTCTTCGCCGTCGGCGACGCGCTGGCCCCGGTCGTGGAGACCCGCGTCGGCGTCGTCGCGGCGATGATCTGCTACGACCTCGAGTTCCCCGAGATGGTCCGCGACGTGGCACTCCGCGGCGCGCAGATCGTGGTCGCGCCGTCGAACTGGCCCAGCAACTCCCCGCCGCCCGGCGAGCGGGCGCCCGAGGTGGTCAAGGCGCAGGCCAGCGCCGCGGTCAACCGGGTCTTCGTGGTGGTCACCGACCGGGTCGGCACCGAGCGGGGGGTCGTGTGGATCGGCGGCAGCGTCATCTGCGACGTCGAGGGCTACCCCGTCGCCGGGCCGGCCCAGGGCGAGGAGACGACGCTGCTGGCCGAGCTCGACCTCGGCCGGGCCCTGGCCAAGGATGTGGGGCCGTACAACCACGCGTTCACCGACCGGCGGCCGGACCTGTACTGAGCGGACTTCTGGCGGCTGGACCACCGCAGCGGGGGTCAGATCGCCAGAAGTCACGGCTCAGCGCAGCGGCAGGTCGGCGCCCCGCTCCGACTCCGGTCGCGGGCCGAAGATCCGGCGCTCGTCCTCGCGGATCGGCACGTCGTTGATGCTCGCCTCGCGGCGCCGCATGTAGCCCTCGGCGTCGAACTCCCAGTTCTCGTTGCCGTGGCTGCGCCACCACTGGCCCGACGCGTCGCGCCACTCGTACTGGAAGCGGACGGCGATCCGGTCGTCGGTGAACGCCCACAGCGCCTTCCGCAGGGCGTAGTCCTGCTCGGTCGCCCACTTCCGGGTGAGGAAGGCCTCGACCTCGGCCCGGCCGGTGAGGAACTCCGACCGGTTCCGCCACCGGGTGTCCGGGGTGTAGGCCGCGGCGACCTTCTGCGGGTCGCGGGTGTTCCAGGCGTCCTCGGCCGCCTGCACCTTCTGGGCGGCGGTCGCGGCGGTGAACGGGGGCACGGGCGGGCGCATGGCCCGATCGTGGCACGGCCCGCCCCGGAGGACCGGGGCGGGCCGTGCGCGGTCGGTCAGGCGAGCAGCGGACCCCGGGCGGCCCCGCGCAGCGTCCCCACCCCGGCGCGTCGTCCATCCGCACCGCGCGGACGTCGAACCCGGACCGGTTGCGGTGGTCCACCTCGGAGACGAGGTGGCGCTTGCCGTCGGCCGCCCGGTAGACGGCGGGTCGACGGCCTCGTCGGCCGGCCGCCCCGGCCGCCCGGTCCGACGACGGGCGGTGCGCAGAGCTCGGGGGCGAGGCGCGAGGACCTCGGGACCACCCGGGCGGGGCGCTACGGCATCGAGCTCGCCACCGGGGTGCAGCCGCTGGTCGGGCTCGCCGACCGGCGGACGCCGAAGCCCTCGCCGGTGCCGTACAGGTCGTGGAGCAGGGGAGGAGGTCGCGCCCGGTCGACCTCGCCCCTCCCCCCGGGGGCCCGGGTCAGCCGGCCGGGACCGGCTCGGCCTGCTGCTCGTCGTCGGTCACCGCTCCCGCGAACTGCGAGCGGTACAGGTCGGCGTAGGCGCCGCCGGCCGCGAGCAGCGCGGTGTGGCTGCCCTGCTCGACGATCTGGCCCGCCTGCATGACCAGGATCAGGTCGGCGTCGCGGATGGTGGACAGCCGGTGCGCGATCACGAAGCTGGTCCGGTCGCTGCGCAGGGCGGCCATCGCGTGCTGCACCAGGACCTCGGTCCGGGTGTCGACCGAGCTGGTCGCCTCGTCGAGGATGAGCAGCGCCGGGTTCGCCAGGAAGGCCCGGGCGATCGTGATCAGCTGCTTCTCGCCCGCGCTGATGTTGCTGCCCTCCTCGTCGATCACCGTGTCGTAGCCCTCGGGCAGGGCGTGCACGAAGCGGTCGACGTAGGTGGCCTCCGCGGCGGCCAGGATCTCGGCCTCCGTCGCGTCCGGGCGGCCGTAGGCGATGTTGGCGCGGATGGTGCCGTGGAACAGCCAGGTGTCCTGCAGCACCATGCCGACCTTCGAGCGCAGCTCGGCCCGCGGGATGGTGGCCACGTCGACGCCGTCGACGGTGATCTTGCCGCCGTCCAGCTCGTAGAAGCGCAGGATCAGGTTGACCAGCGTGGTCTTGCCGGCGCCCGTCGGCCCGACGATGGCCACGGTGCTGCCCGGCTCGGCGACCAGGGACAGGTCGGTGATGAGCGGCTGCGCCTTCGTGTAGGAGAAGGCGATGTGCTGGAACTCGACCCGGCCGCGCGTCGGCGCGCCGGCGCCCGCCGAGCTCGCCGGCTCCGGGCTCTGCTCCTCGGCGTCGAGCACCTCGAACACGCGCTCGGCGGACGCGATGCCCGACTGCAGCAGGTTGGCCATCGAGGCCACCTGGGTGAGCGGCTGGGTGAACATCCGGGTGTACTGGATGAAGGCCTGCACGTCGCCGAGGCTCGTCGTGCCGCTGGCCACCCGCAGGCCGCCGACGACGGCGATGGCCACGTAGTTGAGGTTCCCGATGAACATCATCGCCGGCATGATCAGGCCGCTGATGAACTGCGCGCCGAAGCTGGAGCCGAACAAGCCCTCGTTGCGCTCGGCGAAGACCGCCGCGACCTCCTTCTGCCGGCCGAAGACCTTGACCAGCGCGTGCCCGGTGAAGGCCTCCTCGATGTGCCCGTTGAGCTCCCCGGTCGCCTTCCACTGCGCGGTGAACAGCTTCTGCGACCGCTTGCCGATCACGCCGGTGATCAGCACCGAGATCGGGATCGTCACCAGGGCGATCAGGGCCAGCAGGGGCGAGACCACGAACATCATCACGACGACGCCGATGACCGTCAGCAGCGAGGTCAGCAGCTGGCTGAGGGTCTGCTGCAGCGCCTGCGCCACGTTGTCGATGTCGTTCGTCACCCGGCTGAGCAGCTCGCCCCGCGTCTGCTTGTCGAAGTAGCTGAGCGGCAGCTTGTTGATCTTGGTCTCCACCTCGTTGCGCAGCGTGAAGATCGAGCGCTGCACCGCCCCGTTGAGCAGGTAGCCCTGCAGCCACAGGAACAGCGACGAGGCCAGGTACAGGCCGAGCGCCAGCAGCAGCCACCGGCCCAGCAGGTCGAAGTCGATGCCCTGCCCGGGCACGACGGCGAGCCGCTCGACGAGGTCGGCGTAGGTGCCCTGTCCGGAGGCCCGCAGCTGGGCGACCACCTCGGCCTTGCTGGCGCCGGCGGGCAGGCTGCGCCCGACGAGACCGGTGAAGATCACGTCGGTCGCGTAGCCGAGGATCCGGGGACCGTAGACGTTCATCACGATGCCCACCACGGCCAGGGCGACGACGGCGACCAGGACCACCCGCTCGGGCGCGAGGTGGCCGAGCAGCCGCTTCAGCGACGGCCAGAAGTTCAGCGACTTCTCCGCCGGGGCCGGGCCGCCGAAGGGGCCGCCGCTGCGGGTCGCCGGCGCGTACCTGGGCCGCTCGGGGGCCTTGGCCACCACGGCCGGCTCGGCGTCGGGCGCCGCAGCGGTGTCGATGCGGGTGTCCTCGCTCATGCCGCCACCTCCTCGGCGCTCAGCTGGGAGCTGACGATCTCGGCGTAGGTCGGGCATGTCTCCAGCAGCTCCTCGTGGGTGCCGGTGCCGACCACCTCACCGTGCTCCAGCACGATGATCTGGTCGGCCTCGCGGATGGTGGCGACGCGCTGGCCGACGATGATCACGCAGGCCGAGGCCGTCTCACGGGCCAGGGCGGCCCGGAGGCGGGCGTCGGTGGTGACGTCGAGGGCCGAGAACGAGTCGTCGAAGACGTAGATCTCCGGACGCTTCACCAGGGCGCGGGCGATGGAGAGCCGTTGCCGCTGGCCGCCGGAGACGTTGGTGCCGCCCTGGGCGATCGTCGCCTCGAGCTGGCCGGGCATGGCGCGGACGAAGTCCTCGGCCTGGGCGACGCGCAGCGCGCGCCACAGCTCGTCCTCGGTCGCGTCGGGCTTCCCGTAGCGCAGGTTGCTGGCCACGGTGCCCGAGAACAGGAACGGCTTCTGGGGCACCAGCCCGATCCGGCTCCACAGCAGGTCGGGGTCGAGCTCGCGGACCTCCACGCCGTCGACGGTGACCGAGCCGGCGGTGACGTCGATCAGCCGGGGGATGAGCGAGACCAGCGTCGACTTGCCGGCGCCGGTCGAGCCGATGATCGCCGTCGTCCGACCCGGGCCGGCGGTGAAGGTGACGCCGCGCAGCACCGGCGCGTCGGCGCCGGGGTAGGTGAACGAGGCGCCGTCGAAGGCGACCTCGGAGGTGGTGCGGAGGGCGGTGACCGGGCGCTCGGCCGTGACCACCGAGGAGTCGGTGCCCAGGACCTCGCCGATCCGCTCGGCGCAGACCATGGCGCGCGGGGCGATCATCAGCAGGAACGTCGCCATCATCACCGACATGAGGATCTGCACCAGGTAGCTGAGGAACGCCGTCAGCGAGCCGATCTGCATCTGACCGCTGTCGACCCGCTGCGCGCCGAACCACAGCACGGCGACGCTGGAGATGTTGAGGATGAACATGACGATCGGGAAGATCGACGCCACCAGCCGGCCGACCGAGGTGGCCGTCTGGGTCAGCTCGGCGTTGGCCGCGGAGAACCGGGCGGTCTCGTAGGGCTCGCGGACGAACGCCCGGACCACCCGGATGCCGCTGATCTGCTCGCGGAGCACCCGGTTGAGGGTGTCGATGCGGGTCTGCATGACCCGGAACAGCGGGCCCATCTTGCGCACCACCAGCCAGATCGACACCGCCAGCAGCGGGACGGCGACGACGACGAGCCACGAGAGGCCGACGTCCTCGCGGAGCGCCATCACGATGCCGCCCACCATGGTGATCGGGGCCGCGACGAACATCGTCGTCGAGAGCAGCACCAGCATCTGGACCTGCTGGACGTCGTTGGTGTTCCGGGTGATCAGCGACGGCGCGCCGAAGCTGTTGAGCTCGCGGGCCGAGAAGCCGAGCACGCGGTCGAAGAGCGCCCCGCGGACGTCGCGGCCGAAGCCCATCGCCGTCCGCGCCCCGAGGTACGTGGCGGCGATGGCGCAGACGATCTGCAGCAGGCTGACGGCCAGCATCACCCCGCCGGTCCGCCAGATGAAGTCGGTGTCCCCCTTGGCGACCCCCTCGTCGATGATCGACGCGTTGAGGCTGGGCAGGTACAGCGCGGCCATGGTGCCGACCAGCTGCAGCACGACCACCCAGGCCAGCACGCGGCGGTAGGGCCGCAGGTGGCGGCGCAGGAGACGGATCAGCATGGTGCGTCCTCCGGTGGGAGCGGGCGGGCGGGGTCGGCGCGGCGGACGAGGCCGTGCAGGAGGAGGTCGGTGATCTGCTCCGGGGTGCTGGTGGAGCTGTCGCCGAGCATCGGGTGGGTGAGGGCGAAGGTGACCGTGCGGAGCAGGGCGGCCGCCTCCTCCGCGGGCCGGCTGAGCTGGTCCTTGAACGGGATCAGCACGCCCGCCGTCGCCGCGTTGAGCGCGGCGTTGTCCTGGTCCTGCCGCCGGCGCAGGTCGCTGACGTCCTCGGGCGTCTGCGGCGCGAAGCGGAGGGTGTGGAAGAGGGCGATCACCCGGCGGAGCCGGTCCTGGAGCAGCCCGACGGCCGCGGTGACGGCGGCCTCCAGGTCCAGGTCCGGGTCGACGGCGTCGAGCTCGGCGCAGGTCGGGCCGACGTCGAAGGCGTCCGCCAGGCACGCGTCGATCAGCGCCTCCTTGGTGGCGAAGGCCCGGAAGATCGTCCCCTCGGCGACGCCGGCCGCCTCGGCGATCTGGCGGGTGGAGACGTCGCGGCCGTAGCGCTGCAGCAGCGGTTCGGTGGCCGCCATGAGGGCGGCGCGGCGCTCGTCGAGCGGGAGCGGGGTGGCGCGGGGCACGGGGAGCAGCCTACTGAGTGAGCGCTCACTCAACAAGAGGTTTCCGGGACCGGGACCGGCGGGTGGGGCGCGGTCGGGGAGGATGAGGTCCGAGCGCGCACCCGGCGCGCCCGACGCGAAGGAGTTCCCGGTGGGTCTGGGCAGGTTGTCCGACGAGGTCTTCGAGGCCGTCCTCTTCGACATGGACGGGACGCTGGTCGACTCCACCCCGGCGGTGATGCGCGCCTGGACGACGTGGATGCACGAGTTCGGGCTCACCCCGGAGCAGATGGGCCGCCACCACGGCATGCCCTCGGCCCAGGTGGTCCGCGCCCTGCTGGCCGAGGACCGCCACGTGGAGGCCATCCGGCGGATCGACGAGCTGGAGCTGGCCGACGTGCACGACATCGTCGTGCTGCCGGGTGCCGCGGAGGCCCTCGAGGCCCTGCGGGCGGCCAAGAGCGCGATCGCCACCTCCTGCACCGTCCCGCTCGCGCAGGCCCGGATCGCCGCGGCCGGTCTGCAGCCGCCGTCGGTGCTGGTCACCGTCGACGACGTCGCGCACGGCAAGCCGGCCCCCGACCCGTTCCTGGAGGCGGCCCGGCGGCTGGGCGTCGACCCGACCCGTTGCCTGGTGGTCGAGGACGCGCCCAAGGGGCTCGAGGCCGCGCACGCCGCGGGCTGCGCGACCCTCGCCGTGGTCACCACGACCAGGCGCGAAGACCTCGACGCCGACGCCGTCGTCGGCGACCTCTCGGAGGTCGAGTTCATCCCCGGCGCGGACGGCATCCGGGTCCGGCTGCGGGCCGCCGCCGCTTCCGCGGCGTGAGGTGGAGTCCGTGGCCTGAACCGATCGCCGCGGCCTGAGCTCGAGGCCCTTCGACAGGCTCAGGGCGCGGTGGTCCGGCTCGGCGGGTGGCCCTTCGACAGGCTCAGGGCGCGGTCGTCAGGCTCAGGGGGCCGTGGTCGGGCTCAGGCGGGGCCTAGCCGGTCTTGCGGCGGAAGGTCCGCTTCGCCTCCACCGGGCCGTGCGCGTGCACGGGCTGCTGCCCGGCGTCGAGGTGGTCCTCCCCGCGCCGGCCCTTCTTCGCCTCGAGGGCCTCGCGGAACTTGGCCTTCACGTCGTCGTCGGCGGGCGGGGTGCGGTCGTCGGCGGTCATGGCGCCATCCTGCCCCGGGCCCCCGCCCTCTGCCTAGGGGGTTCCCGGGCCGGGCTCGGGACCGGCCGCCGCGCCGACCGGGCCGCCGGCCAGCTGGACGGCGGTGCCGTAGGCGCAGACCTCGCTGAGCGACTGGGTGATCTCGCTGCAGTCGAACCGGAGCCCGACGACGGCGTGCGCACCGGCCGCCTCGGCCATGGCGACCAGCCGGGCCACCGCGTCCTGGCGCGACTCGGTGAGCATCGTGACGTAGGGCCGGGCTGCTGCCCGTAGCTGCTCATGCGCTCACCCTCGTGAGCGCCGCGCGTCCCGTCAGGCGTCGCCGCCCTCAGCCCAGCTCGGTCATCGCGACGGTGACGAACATGTCGGAGGCGCCGCCGGAGTAGGTGCCGCGCAGCGGGGCGACGTCGCCGTAGTCACGGCCGTGGCCGACCCGGACGTAGCTGTCGGTGAGCCGTCGGCCCATCGTCGGGTCGTAGGGCACCCAGGTGCCGCACCACCACTCGATCCAGGAGTGGCTCTCGCCGGTGACCGTGGTGTTGGGCTCCCGCGGGCCGGGGTGCAGGTAGCCCGAGACGTAGCGGGCGGGCAGCCCGATCGAGCGCAGCGCCCCGAGGGCGACGTGGCTGTAGTCCTGGCAGACGCCCGCTCCCAGCGCCCACACGTCGGCGGCCGCGCTGGTCACCTCGGTGGAGCCCCGCTCGTAGCGCAGCCGCTCGTCGAGGATGCGGCAGACGTCGAGCGCGGCCAGCCGCGGCGGCTGGTCGGCCACCTCGGCGGCCAGCGCGGCGAGCTCGGGCGCCGGTGCCGTGCGCCGGTTCACCGTCAGGTACTCCGCCATCCGGTCGATCACGCCGCGGTCGTGCAGGGCCGACCAGCCGAGGTCGCTGGGGGCGACCCGCCGCTCGGTGTCCCAGGCCGGCTCGTCGCCGCGGGTGTCCACGACGGCCTGCGCGTGCACGGTGAGCCGCTCGTGCGCCTCGTGCAGCTCGAAGGTGGTGACCCGGGTGCCCCAGTAGTCGGTGTAGCTGAAGCTCCAGGCGGCCGGCTCGATGCTGACCCGGCTGCTCCAGATCGTCTGGTGCTCGCTGGCCGCCGGTGTCATCCGCGCCTCGTTGTAGGAGGACTTGACCGGTGAGCTGTACCGGAAGCCGGTCTGGTGGTCGATGCTCAGCCGCACGTCAGCGCGTCCCCTCGGTGATCCAGGCCGTCGCGTCCTCGGCCACGAAGTAGTTGTTGGCGACGGCCGCCGTCACCTGGGCGACCACGTCCTGCACCCAGGTCATCTCCTCGTCCAGGTCCTCCAGCAGCTCGCCGACGTCGGCGTACTCGAGCCGGGCCTGCAGCTGGCCGAGCGCGCGGGCCGGGAACTCGGCCTGCCGGACGCCCTGGCCGTCGACCATGCTGAGCCGGCGGAGGCAGTCGGCGGCGGCGAGCAGACCGTGCATCAGCGAGCGCGGGAACCGGGCGTCGGAGATGAGGAACTGCGCGGCCTCCCGGTCGGTCTGCATCCCGCGGTAGGTGCGCAGGAAGGCGTCGTGCCCGCCGCAGCCGCGGAGCACCGACGGCCACTGCGTGCTGCCGCTGCGCAGCGACGCCGACGCCACCAGCCGCGACGTCATGTCCACCTGTTCCAGCGAGCGGCCGAGCATCATGAACTCCCAGCCGTCGTCGCGGACCATCGTCCCGCGGGCGATCCCGGTGAACAGGGCGCTGCGCTCCTGCGCCCAGCTGAGGAAGGTGTGCGCGCGGGCCGTGCGGAACCGGCCGGACGGCAGCTGGTGCCAGGTGGTGTTGATGCACTCCCACAGGTCCAGCGGGATCACCTCCCGGGCCCGCCGGGCGTTGTCCCGGGCGGCCGCCCAGCAGGCGAAGATGGAGGTCGGCTCCTGGCCGTCGTACCCGAGCACCCGCACCAGGTCCTCGTGCGTGGGGTTCTCGACGTGCTCGACGCTCATCAGGGCCAGCAGGTTGCGGCACAGCTCGCTCTCCGACGTGGTGCCCTCGGTGATCAGCCGCAGGTGGGTCTGCAGCAGCCGCGAGGTGTCCTCGGCGCGCTCCACGTAGCGGCCGATCCAGAACATCGACTCCGCGATCCGGCTCAGCACGGCGCGTCCCCTCCGGCCGGGCCGCCCTGCTGCTGCTGCTCCTCCTGCTGGCGCTGGATCACCTTGGGCTTCATCAGCAGGGCGGGCACCCGACGCATCCGCGGCGGACCGGCCGGTCGCGCGGGGACCTCCTCGGCCTGCGGCTCCGGCTCGGCGACGGGGGGCTCCTCCGCGGCGAGGGTGACCGAGGGCCGGTGCGCCGGCGGGCTCAGCACCCAGGTGTCCTTGCTGCCACCGCCCTGGCTGGAGTTCACGACCAGCTCGCCCTCGGGCAGCGCGACGCGGGTCAGGCCGCCGGGCAGCACCCACACCTCGTCGCCGCTGTTCACCGCGAAGGGCCGCAGGTCGACGTGCCGCGGCTTCAGCTCGTCGTCGACCAGGGTCGGGACCGTGGACAGCTGGACGACGGGCTGGGCGATCCAGCCGCGCGGGTCGGCGATGACGCGGGCGCGGAGGGCGTCGAGCTCCTCCTTCGTGGCGCGCGGCCCGATCACGATGCCCTTGCCGCCGGAGCCGTCGACGGGCTTGACCACCAGCTCGTCCAGCCGGTCGAGGACCTCCTCGCGGGCCGTGTCGTCCTCCAGCCGCCAGGTGTCGACGTTGGCGATCACCGGCTGCTCGCCCAGGTAGTAGCGGATGAGGTCGGGGACGTAGGTGTAGATGAGCTTGTCGTCGGCGACGCCGTTGCCGATGGCGTTGGCCAGCACCACCCCGCCCGTGCGGACGGCGTTGACCAGGCCGGGCACGCCCAGCATCGAGTTGCTGCGGAAGTGCACAGGGTCGATGTACTCGTCGTCGATGCGGCGGTAGATGACGTCGACGCGCTGGAGGCCGCCCGTCGTGCGCATGAAGACCTTGCCGCGCCGGCACTCCAGGTCGCGGCCCTCGACCAGCTCGACGCCCATCGTCCGGGCCAGCAGCGTGTGCTCGAAGTAGGCGGAGTTGTAGACCCCCGGGGTGAGGACGACGACGGTCGGGTTGTCGACGGCCGGCGTCGCGGCCAGCCGCAGCGCCGCGAGCAGCCGCTGCGGGTAGCCGGCCACGGGCCGGATCCGCTGGTTGGCGAACGCGTCGGGCAGGGCGGTGATCATCGCGCTGCGGTTGGTCATCACGTAGGAGACGCCGCTGGGCACCCGGACGTTGTCCTCGAGCACCCGCACGTCACCCTCGGGGGTGCGGATCAGGTCGACGCCGGCGACGTGGATGCGCACCCCGTTGCCGGGCTGCACCCCCCACACCGCGCGGTGGTAGTGGTTGGAGCTGGTGATCAGCTGGCTGGGGATGACGCCGTCGGAGATCACCCGGGCGTCGGAGTAGACGTCGGCCAGGAAGGCCTCCAGGGCGCGCACCCGCTGGGCGACCCCCGTCTCGATCGTCTCCCACTCCGAGGACGCGATCACCCGCGGCACGAGGTCCAGCGGGAAGGGCCGTTCGACCCCGCCGACGTCGAAGGTGACGCCCGCCTGGACGTAGTTGTTGGCCAGTGACTCGGCGATCGTCCGCAGCTCGGCCGGAGAGGAGCGGTCGAGCGTGGCGTGCAGGGCGCGGTAGGAGGGCCGGACCTCGCCGTCGAGGTCCATCATCTCGTCGAAGGCCGCTCCCGGCTGGTACTGCGCGAGGACGTCCGCCATGACGGCACCCTACTCAGAGCCTTGTTACCCCGGTGTGAACGCGGTCGGGAGGCGCCGCCGGTCTCGGTAGGCTGACGCGGTGCCTGAGGAGACCAGCCCGCCCGGTGGGGAGAACGTCCCGGAGCAGATCCGCGTGCGGCAGGAGAAGCGCGAGCGGCTGCTGGCCGAGGGCCGCGAGCCCTACCCGGTGACGGTCCCCCGGACCCACGCGCTGCGCGAGGTCCGGGAGCGCTGGGGGCACCTGGAGACCGGCGAGGAGACCGACGACGTCGTCTCCGTCGCCGGCCGGGTGGTGTTCGTCCGGAACACCGGCAAGCTCTGCTTCGCGACCCTGCAGGAGGGCCTGTCGCAGACCGACACCGGCACCCGCCTGCAGGTGATGCTGTCCCGCGACGAGGTGGGCGAGGACGCGCTGGGGGCCTGGAAGGCCGACGTCGACCTCGGGGACTTCGTCGCCGTCACCGGGCGGGTCATCTCCTCCCGCCGCGGTGAGCTGTCGGTGCTCGCGACCTCCTGGACGCTGGCGTCCAAGGCCCTGCGGCCGATGCCCACGCTGCACAAGGAGCTGTCCGACGAGACCCGGGTCCGGCAGCGCTACGCCGACCTCACCGTCCGCGACGCCGCCCGGGAGATGGTCCGCACCCGCGCCGCGGTCACCCGCAGCATCCGGGAGACGCTGCACCGGGAGGGGTACCTCGAGATCGAGACGCCGGTCCTCCAGCTGGTGCACGGTGGAGCCCACGCGCGGCCCTTCGGCACCCACCTCAACGCCTTCGACACCGACATGACGCTGCGGATCGCGCTGGAGCTGTTCCTCAAGCGCGCCGTCGTCGGCGGGGTCGAGAAGGTCTACGAGATGGGCCGCATCTTCCGCAACGAGGGCGTCGACTCCAGCCACAGCCCCGAGTTCACGATGCTCGAGTTCTACGAGGCCTGGGGCGACCAGCGCACGGTGGCCGCGTTGCTGCAGCGGGTCGTCGTCGACGCGGCGGACGCCGCCCTCGGCTCCCGGCAGGTCGAGACGTCGGCCGGCACGGTCGACCTGGACGGCGCCTGGCCCTGGCTGGGCGTCTACCCCGGGCTGTCGCAGGTGCTCGGCGAGGAGGTCACCTGGGAGACCGGGGCCGACCGGCTGCGCGCGGTCGCGGCCGAGCGCGGCGTCGAGGTGGACCCGGCCTGGGGCGCGGAGAAGCTGGTGCTGGAGCTGTTCGGCGAGCTGGTGGAGCCGACGCTGCTGCAGCCGACCTTCGTCTGCGACTACCCGCCCTCGGCGCAGCCGCTGGCCCGCCCGCACCGCAGCGACCCGCACCTGATCGAGGCGTGGGACCTGATCATCGGGGGCACCGAGCGGGGGACCGGGTTCTCGGAGCTGGTCGACCCCGTCGTCCAGCGGGAGCGGCTCACCGCGCAGTCGCTGGCCGCGGCCGCCGGGGACCCGGAGGCCATGCAGCTGGACGAGGACTTCCTGGCCGCGCTCGAGTTCGGCGCCCCGCCGATGGGCGGCGTCGGGCTGGGCATCGACCGGCTGGTGATGCTGTTCACCGGGGCCGGCATCCGCGAGACGATCCTGTTCCCGCTGCTGAAGCCCGGGGCGGGCGAGTGAGCGACGCCCCCTCCGACGGCGTTCCGGGCGGGGACGACCCCGTCGAGCTGGCGCACTGGCTGCTGGACCGGGCCCGGGTGGGCGAGGCGGAGCGGCTGGCCGACTACGCCGACCACGGGATGCCCGTCGACCTCACCGACGCGGGAGGCAACACCCTGCTGATGCTGGCCGCCTACCACGGCCACGCGGCGACGGTCCGGGTGCTGGCCGAGCGGGGCGCCGACGTCGACGCCGTCAACGACCGCGGTCAGACGCCGATGGCCGGCGCGGTGTTCAAGGGCTACACCGACGTCGTCGAGGTGCTCCTCGCCGCCGGCGCCGACCCCGACCTCGGCTCGCCCACGGCCCGGGCCTCGGCGGCGTTCTTCGAGCGGGCCGCCATCGCCGCCCTGCTGCCGCCGCCGCGGGGCTGAGGCGTGGCCGAGCACACCGGGTGCGACCACCCCCTCGAGGAGCACCAGCGCGTGCGCATGGACGACCTCGACGTCGAGGGCGGGCTGGTCGTCTGCCGGCAGGACTGCCCGTGCGTCGACACCTGGGCCGTGGAGGGGGCGACGCCCCCGGACTACGGGGACGACCTGCCGCTCCTGCGCGCGATGGTCTGGGAGATGGCGGCGGTGGAGCGGCAGCTCGAGAGGCTCCGCCGGAGGGAGCACCCCTAGCGCCGCTGCGCCGTCGGACTGTCGTCCCGCTCGGCCCGTGCGGCCGCACTGGACGGCGTGGCGCGCACCCGCCGGGCCCGGCCGTCAGCGGCCGAGGTCGACCACCGTGATCCCGCTGGAGGCGCCGGTCAGCTGGTCCATCGCCATCAGGGCGGCGGGGGCCTCGTCGAGGCCGATCACCGCACCGACCAGGTCGGCCAGCCGGACGGCGCCGCTGGCGACCAGCGCGAGCATGGCCGGGTAGTCGGCGGCGGCGAGGCCGTGCGAGCCGTACAGCTCCAGCTCGTGGGCGACCACGAGGTCCATCGGCAGCGCGGTGCCGGCCGGGTCCAGCAGCAGGCCCACCTGGACGTGCCGGCCGCGACGGCGCAGGGACCGGACCGACGCGGCGGCCGTCACCGGTGAGCCGAGGGCGTCGACGGAGGCGTGCGCCCCGCCGCCGGTGACCTCCCGCACGGCCTCGACGGCGTGGTCCGACCGGACGACGGCCTCCGCGCCCAGCCGTCGGGCCCGGTCGAGGGCGTCGGCGGAGAGGTCGACAGCCACCACCCGTGCCCCGAGGGCCGCCCCGATGGCCACGGCCGACAGCCCGACGCCGCCGCAGCCGTGCACGGCCAGCCACTGCCCGGGCTGCAGGCGGGCGTGCGCGGTGAGAGCCCGGTACGCGGTGGCGAACCGGCAGCCGAGCGCGGCGGCCTCGACGAAGCCGACCGCGTCGGGCAGCCGGACCAGGTTGGTGTCCGCGGCGTGCAGGGCCACCAGCTCGGCGAACGAGCCCGGTCCGGTGAAGCCCGGCTGGGTCTGCTGGGGGCACACCTGCGGGTCGCCGCCGCGGCAGACGTCGCAGCGGCCGCAGCCGTTGACGAAGGGCGTGGTCACCCGGTCACCGACGGCCGCGCGGGTCACCGCCGGCCCGACGGCGACCACCGTGCCCGCCAGCTCGTGGCCCGGGACGTGCGGCAGGGCGACCGGGTCGTGGCCCCGCCAGGCGTGCCAGTCGGAGCGGCAGACGCCGGTGGCGGCGACGGCCACCAGGACGCCGTCGGCGGGGCAGGCCGGCGGCGGGACGTCGCGCACCACCGGGACGGCGCCCACGGCGTCGTAGACGACGGCGCGCACGTCGTCAGCGCCCCGGCCGGGGGCCGGGGCCGCTGCTCTTCTCGTCGGGGTCGCGGAGGTCGGAGAAGCCGAAGTCGTCCGCCGGCTTCTGGCGGCGCCAGCGTCGCCACTTGGCCTCGGTCTCGGCCTCGCTCCTCGTCGCCCGGCCGGAGCCGGCGGAGCCCGTCGCGGGCACGTCGTCCCGCTCCCGGACCGCCTTGGCGGGGGTGGCACCGGCCCCGTCGCGGTCCTGCCCGTCGCGGACCGGGCGGTCGGCCACGGCCGGGCCGGCGCCCTCGTCGTCGTCGTCCCGGTCGCGGGAGCGGTCGGCGGCGGGGACCGGCTCGAGGTCCTCGAACTCCTCCGCGGCGCTGCTGCGCGGCCGGGAGCCGAGCGCGCTGCCGCGGTCGCTGGCCCGGACCACGGCCACCCCGATGGCGGTGGTCAGCGGGACGGCGAGCACCAGGCCGATCGAGCCGACCAGGGTGCGGATGACCTCGCCGGCGAACTGCTCGGTCTGCAGCACCTCCAGCAGCGGGCGGTTGTAGACCGCGATGAGCAGCAGCACCGAGAGCGAGGCGCCGGCGGTGGCGAAGGCGATCGTGTAGATGGTCGAGGCGATGTGGTCGCGGCCGATCCGCATGGCGCGGGAGAACAGCCGGCGCTGGCTCCGGCCCTCGCCGTCGGGGTCCTGGCCGTCCGCCAGCTCCCAGACGGCCGAGGCCTGGGTGATCGTCACGTCGTTGAG
Source organism: Friedmanniella luteola (assembly GCF_900105065.1). Lineage (NCBI taxonomy): Bacteria > Bacillati > Actinomycetota > Actinomycetes > Propionibacteriales > Nocardioidaceae > Friedmanniella > Friedmanniella luteola. The sequence goes on along the minus strand of NZ_LT629749.1, from coordinate 4,480,019 downwards.
CACGCCGAGCCCGGCCAGGATGATGCCGCACGTCACGACCGAGGTCAGCGACAGGTTCGGGGCGGCCGCGGCGAGCACGTAGTCGTCCTCGGCGGCGACGCCGGTCAGGTGCGCCCAACGGGTCGCCCCCCAGCCCAGCAGGGCGATGAGGATCAGCCCGAACAGCGTCCCGACGAGGGCTGTCGTCGTCCGGGCGCTGAACCCGTGGGCGGCGTAGAGGACCACGAACATGATGGCCGACGAGCCGATCAGGCCGATCAGGACCGGGTTCTCGCCCGCCACGAGGGCCGGGAACATGAACTTGACCAGGATGACGCCCGCGAAGCCGAGGCCGAGCAGCGAGGCGAAGCCGCGCCAGCGCGCGACCGCCACGACCACGGCGACGAAGGCCAGCGTCAGCAGGATGAGCGGCGTGCGGCGCTCGAAGTCGGAGAACTGGAACTGCGACGGCTGCCCGTCGGCCGGCGGGATGCGGATCAGCTTGACCTGCTGGCCGACCTCGACGCCGGAGGAGTAGAGGGCGTCGGTCAGCGGGACGGTCGCGGACAGGCCCTCGTCCTCGCCCTCGAGCAGCTGGGCGGTGATGTTGGCGCAGCGGCTGTCGCTGACCCCCGGCGTCGAGCCCGAGAGGCCCTCGCAGGAGATCTCCTGGACGGCGGTGATCCGCGCCGTCGGGTAGGTGACACCGGGCACGCTGTAGCCGGCGACGTCAGAGTTCACCTCCTCGGAGATGTCGCCCGGCCAGAGCGCGATGAGGCCCACCAGGGTCCAGACGGCGAGCGGGATGAGCACGACCACGAGCATCCGCAGGGCACGGCGGTGCCGCCGCAGCTCGTCCGCGTCCACCATCGCGAGCTGCCCGCCCCCCGGGCGCGCCGGTCGGGAATGGGTGTGGGCCACGTTCTCCGCCTAGTCTTGGTCGTCGTGAGTGCTCCGCCGGCAGGGTCCCCGCCCGACCGGCCGCGCCGCCCCGGGCCCCGCCGGCCCGCCGGGGGCCGACCCGTCGCGGACGCGAGCGGATCACAATCTAGCCGAGTCCGCCGTGCCCCCCGGTTCCGTGCGCTGGCCCTGGCGGCCGTCGGGGTGGCCGCCGTCCTCGCCGTCGTCGGGTTCCAGGTGGCGCCGGACGCCCCCAGCGGCGCCGTGGTGCGACCGGCCGCCGGTCCGTCGCCCGACCCGACGACCGGCCCCGTCCCCGCCCCGTCCGCGCGGCCGTCGACCACGCCCTCCCCGCGCCCGTCCGCGCGGCCCGTCCGGTCCACCGCCGAGCGGGCCACCGGCCGGGCCGCCGACGGCCGGCGGCTGCCCGTGCCGGCGTCGGGACCCGGCCGCTACACCGTCGCCGACGTCGAGCGGGCGCCGCGGTCCGGGCCCGGCCGGGTGCTGCGCTTCGACCTGCGGGTGGAGCGGGGCGTCCCCGTCGACGTCGACGCGGCCGCGCGGCTGGTGGCGTCGACGCTCGACGACGACCGCAGCTGGCGGGGCACCTCCGGGGCCACCCGGGTGCGGTTCCGGCTGGTCGGCCGCGGCGAGCGCGCCGACCTGCACGCCACCATCGCCACCCCGACGACCACCGACCGGCTCTGCGCCCCGCTGCTGACCCGCGGCCGGGTCTCCTGCCAGAACGGCGACCGGGTGGTGCTCAACGCGCGTCGGTGGGTGGACGGCGCACGCTCCTACGGCGCGGACCGCGACGGTTACCGGCGCTACCTGGTCAACCACGAGTTCGGCCACGCGCTGGGCCGCCAGCACGTCGGCTGCCCCCGCCGCGGCGCGCCGGCCCCGGTGATGCTGCAGCAGACCAAGGGCCTGGGTGGGTGCGACGCCAACCCCTGGCCCCGGCGGACCCGCGGATGAGCGCGACGGTGCCCGGGACGAGCGGGCCGACCGGCCCCGTCACCCTCCGGCCGTGGCCGGTCGCCGCCGCCCGCCGGCTGGTCGAGGGCGTCGCGCCCGCGCCCGCCGACGCGGCCGGCTGGCACCCCGACTACCCGCTGCCCGAGACCGTCGACGTGCTGGCGATGCTGCTGGCCGCCCACGCCGCCATGGGCACCCTGGCCGGGCTGCCGCGCTGGTGGGTGCACGAGATCCGGGTCGACGGCGCGGTGGTGGGTGACGTCGGCTTCCACGGCCCGCCCGCCGCGGAGGGGCCGGCCGTGGTCGAGATCGGCTACGCCGTCGTCCCCCCGCTCCGCCGCCGCGGGGTGGCCAGCCGGGCCGTCGCGCAGCTCCTCGACGTCGCCTGGGCCGACGGTGCCGACCAGGTGCTGGCCGGCACCGACGACGACGACGTCGCCTCCCAGGGCGTGCTGCGCCGCACGGGCTTCCGCCGCCGGCTCGCCGGGGACTGGGCCGTCCGCCGGCCGGTGGCGCCGTGAGCGGGCCGACCGGGCTGACCCGGCGGCTCGTCCTCGACCGCGCGGTGCTGCTCGCCCCCGTGCTGGGCCTGCACCGCCGGGGGGCCGGCGACCCGACCCACCGGGTGCTCGGCGACGTCCACCTCCGGACCACGCGGACGCCGGTCGGGCCCGCGCTGCTCAAGGTGGTGGCGAACGGGGGCGAGGTCGCGGCGCGCGCCTGGGGCGAGGGTGCGGCCTGGGTGCTGGACCAGCTGCCGCGGCTGGTCGGCGAGGAGGACGACGTCGACGGCTTCGTCCCGGTGCACCCCGTCCTCGTCGAGGCGGTGCGGCGGTACGGGCACTACCGCGTCGGCCGCACGGACGCGGTCTACGAGGCCATGGCGCCTGCCTGCCTGGAGCAGGTCGTCACCGGCAAGGAGGCCTTCCGGGCCTGGCACCTGCTGGTCACCGAGTTCGGCGAGCCCGGCCCGGGGCCGGCCACCGACCCGGCGTCGGCGGCGTACGGGATGCGGATCCCGCCGACGCCGGCGGTGTGGGCCCGGGTGCCCAGCTGGACCTTCCTGGCCGCCGGGGTGGAGGAGCGGCGCAGCCGGACCCTGGTGCGGACCGCCGGTCGGGCCGCCGCCCTGGAGCGGACGCTGGCGCTGGGCGGGGCGGAGGCCGACCGGGCGCTCCGCAGCCTGCCCGGGGTGGGGCCGTGGACCTCGGCCGAGGTGCGGCAGCGGGCCCACGGCGACGCCGACGCGTGGAGCATCGGGGACTACCACGTGGGCAAGAACATCACCTACGCCCTGACCGGGGAGGCGCTCGACGACGCCGCGGCCACCGAGCTGCTGGAGCCCTACCGCGGCCACCGCTTCCGCGTCCAGGCGCTGCTGGGCCTGATGGGGGGCGTCGCCCGCCGGCCGCGCCGCGCCCCGCGGATGACGCTGCCGACCCACACCCCGTACGCGACCCGCGGCCGCTCCTGAGGTGCCTCCCTCGACTAGTCAAACCCCGTTGACCCCGGGGTCAACTCAGGTCTGACCACTGGGTGCGGGGTGACCACGGACCCCACCTCAGGCCAGGACGAGCAGGACCACCAGCAGGGCGTTGAGGGCGACGATGGCCGCGACGACGGCCCAGGTGAGGACGATCGTCGCGCCCCGGGTGGGGACCAGGGCCATCAGCCGGCGGTCACGGGCGATCCGGACCAGCGGGACCAGGGCGAAGGGGATGCCGAAGGACAGCACCACCTGGGACAGGATCAGCAGCTGGGTGGGGTCGGCGCCGAGGGCGAGCAGCACCAGGGCCGGGATGGCGGTGGCGAGGCGGCGCCAGAGCAGCGGGATCCGGCGGTGCAGCAGGCCGTCCATGATCACCGCACCGGCGTAGCCGCCGACTGAGGTGGAGGCCAGTCCGGACGCCAGCAGCGCGAGGGCGAACAGGACCGCCACCAGCGGGCCGAGCCCGGCCCCGATCGCCGCGTGCACCTCGCTCAGCCCGTCCAGCTGCAGGCCGAACAGCGCGCTGCCGGACAGCAGCAGCATCCCGATGTTCACGCTGCCGGCGACGACCATGGCCAGCACCACGTCGGCCTTGACCGCGCCGAGCACCGGGCGGGCGTTGGTCGCGTCGGCCCGGCCGTGCCGGTCACGGACCAGCGCCGAGTGCAGGTAGACCGCGTGCGGCATCACGGTGGCGCCCAGCATGCCGACGGCCAGCAGGGCGCTGTCGACGCCGGCGAGGCGGGGCACGAGCCCGCGGGCGGCCTCGCCCGCCGCCGGCGGGTCGACGACCAGCCCGGCGAGGAAGCCGACGGTGACCACGGCCAGCAGGGCGGTGATGACCTTCTCGAAGGTGGGCTGGCCGTGCCGCTGGACGTAGAGCAGGGCGGTGGAGACGGTCGTGGTGACCAGAGCGCCGGCCACCAGCGGCAGGTCGAAGAGCAGCTGCAGGGCCAGGGCGCCGCCGACGATCTCGGCGATGTCGGTGGCGACGGCGACCAGCTCGGCCTGCACCCAGTAGGCGAGCCGCACCGGACGGCGGGTGCGGGCGCCGACGAGGGCGGGCAGCGACTCCCCGGTCAGCCAGCCGACCTTGGCCGACAGGTACTGGATGAGCCCGGCCATCAAGGTGGCGCCGACCAGGACCCAGAGCAGCAGGTACTGGTAGGTGGCCCCGGCGGTGGTGTTGGTCGCGACGTTGCCCGGGTCGACGTAGGCGACGGCCGCCACGAAGGCCGGGCCGAGCAGGCGGGTGCGGCCCAGCAGAGCCGTTCGGGAAGTCGGCGCAGTCAGTGTCTGCAGCACCATCGTCGGCCCTCCTCGGGGTCGGTCTCATCGTGCCACCCCCGTCGAGCGGGGCGGCGGGGAACAGGACGACCGGCGCCCACCTCGCGGGAGGGGGGCGCCGGCCGTCGGTCAGTCCGTCCGTCAGGCGTTGTCCGCGCTGACCTTGACCTCGCCGTTCAGACCGGCCGGGAAGAACCCGCCGCGGTCGACCGACTTCGGGTTGAGGTAGACGATGTTCAGCACCTGGCCCGGGCTGCGGGAGTAGGCGATGCTGTTGCCGTTGGTCGGCACCAGGTTGCCGCGCTTCTTGCCGCCGATGCCCTGGTCGAGGTTCGACTTGCCGTCCAGGCTGTCCCGGGCGTCGGAGATCTTCTGCACCGCCGCCTGGAGGCCCTTCGCGTAGAGCGAGGTGCGGACGATGCCCGCGTGGTAGGCCTCGACGGCGAGGATGCCGGCCGCCGCCTCGAGGTAGGTCTTGTTGTCGATGAGCGGGGCGGCGCCCTTGTAGGCGGTGACGCCGACGTCTTCGAAGATGAAGGCGCCGAGCAGGAAGTTGTTCTCGTTGGCGAACGGGTCGAAGGTCTGCTTGGAGGTGATCAGGCCCGCGGCCCGGGCGGCCGCGGTGAAGCTGGCCTTCAGGTCGATCTTCGGACGCGCGACCGCGCTGGAGCCGAGGGCGCCGCGCAGGAACGTGACGTGGTTGAGCTCGTCCTCGGCGATCTCGCGGGCGTACTCCGCGATGGCCTTGCTCTTGAACGGGACCTTGTGGCCGCCGGTCACGCTGCCGCGGGTGCCCTTGCCGCCCGTCAGGGAGGAGCTGACGCCCCAGCCGTAGTACGCGTGCAGGTAGAACTCCGCCTCGAGGTACTCCAGGTTGAGGGCGAAGTTGAGCACGGCGCTGTCGCTGGGCGCGCCGGCGGCCTTGGTGGTGGGGGCGGCGGAGGCGGTGAGCCCGCCCGCGCCGGAGAGGGCGGCCGCGCCGACGACGCCCAGGCCGGTCAGGCCGGCGGTGCGGAGGAAGTTGCGGCGGTCCGCCTCGTTCTCGGCACTGCGGTTGATCATGTCGACGACGACATCTTTTCCGAACATGCTGGCTCCTCGATGAGGGGTGGTGCTCCGCAGGAGCGTGGCCGCGGCGCCCTCGGTGCGCGGAGCACACAAGGAGGGCAGGAGAGCGAGCCGGACGACCTCGAGACGGCGCCGGCCCGAACCGCGGGGCACGTGGAGCTGCTGCGGGGTGTGGAACTGCCGGCCGGCTTCCCCGGAGCACTTGTCGCTCTGCTGCCTGTTCGGCGCGGTCGTGGGATCGGATGGGTCGCGTCCCGGCGACCTCCCGGCCGGGGCTCAGGGCCGGCGGGCCGGCGACGCTCCGGACCCGCTGGGGCGCACCTCGGACAGCGCCTCGAACGTCGTCGCGCCGGGCAGCTGCACGGTGAACTCGGCCCCGCCCTGCGCCGAGCGGCTGGCCCGCACCCACCCGCCGTGCCGGTCGACGGCCTGGGCGACGATCGACAGGCCGAGGCCGGTGCCCGGGGTGTTGCGGGCCGCCTCGGCGCGGAAGAACCGGTCGAACACGAAGGGCAGGTCGGCCTCGTCGATGCCGGGGCCCTGGTCGGCGACGCGGAACCGGCCACCCTCCAGCTGCACCCGGACGGTGCCACCGGCCGGGCTCCACTTCACCGCGTTGTCGAGCAGGTTCGTGAACGCCCGCTCCAGGGTCTCGGCCTCGCCGATGACGTAGTAGGGGTTGAGCTCGACGTCGAAGTCCACCCCGTGGGCCCGCCGGCGGACCCGCTCCAGGGCCGAGCGGATGACGTCGCGCAGGTCGATCGGCTCCGGCGAGGCCGCCACCCCGTCCTCGCGGGCCAGCTGGACGAGGTCGCCGATCAGGCTGGTGAACTCCGCGAGCTGGGCGTTGACGTCGGCCAGGATCGCCGTCCGGTCGGCCGGCTTGAGCATGCCGGTGCTGGCGTCGGCGGTCAGCAGCTCGATGTTCGTGCGCAGGCTGGTCAGCGGGGTCCGCAGCTCGTGGCCCGCGTCGGCGATCAGCTGGCGCTGCCGCTCCCGGGAGGAGGCCAGCGAGGTGAGCATCCGGTTGAAGGTGTCGGCCAGCAGGGCCAGGTCACCGCTCGCGGCGATGCTGATCGGCTCGAGGTCGTCGGTCGCGGTGACGTGCTCGACGGCGACCGACAGCTGGCGGACCGGTCGCAGCCCGGACCGGGCGACGGTGGCGCCGACCACCGCGGCCAGCCCCACCCCGAGCGCCCCGAAGACGACGAGGACGACCGACACCGAGCGGAGCGTGTTGTTGGTGGGCTCCAGCGGCCGGCCGAGGACCAGCGCGTAGTTGCCGAGCTGGGTGATGGGGACGGCGACGATCCGGTACTGCTCGCCGTCGGTCGCGACGCCGGTGCGGGCCGAGGCCCCGCGCTGCAGCCGGGCGACCGCCAGCTCGTCGTGGGTGAGCACCAGGTGCTCCCGCTCGTCGGGGACGAAGAACGGCGTGCCGTCGGCGCGGTAGGCGGCGACGCTGACGTCACCGGCCCGCAGCGCGCTCTCGGTCAGCCCGCCCAGCCGGGTGATGTCCTGCGCCACCGGGACGGCCAGCGTGCTGGCCACCTCGATCAGCTCGTCGTCGAGGGCGTTGTAGAGCGAGACGCGGAGGGTGACGAAGGCGGCCAGGCCGGTGGCGGCCACCGCGACCGCCACCGCGAGGGTGGTCAGCAGGAAGACGCGGCGCTCCAGCGGGAAACCGCGCAGCCACGACCTCAGCCGGCGGGGCAACCCCGGACCCCTCCGACGGCGGGACGTCCGTCCACCGCGGCGGGGCGGGTGGGGCTCACGGCGGGGTCTCGCGCAGCACGTAGCCGACGCCGCGCACGGTGTGGATCAGCCGCGGCTCCTCGCCCACCTCGGTCTTGCGGCGCAGGTAGCCGATGTAGACCTCGAGGGAGTTGGCGGTGGTCGGGAAGTCGAAGCCCCACACCTCGTTGAGCAGCCAGCTGCGCTCCAGCACCCGCCGGGGGTGCCGCAGGAACGCCTCGAGGAGGGCGAACTCGGTCCGGGTCAGGCTGATCGAGCGGGAGCCCCGCAGCACCTCGCGGGTCTGGGTGTTCAGCACCAGGTCGGCGAAGGCCAGGCTGGAGGTCGAGGGGTCGGTGGAGTCGGCGACGGTGCCGGCGCGCCGGACCAGCGCACGCAGCCGGGCCAGCAGCTCGTCGAGGGCGAAGGGCTTGGCCATGTAGTCGTCGGCGCCGGCGTCGAGGCCGTCCACCCGGTCGCCGACGGCGTCCCGGGCCGTCAGCACGAGGATCGGCACGTCGTTGCCCGCCGCCCGCAGCATCCGGGTGGTCTCCAGCCCGTCGAGCCGGGGCATCATCACGTCCATCACGACGGCGTCGGGCCGGACCGCCGCCAGCCGGGCCAACGCCTGCACCCCGTCCTCCGCGGCGCTCACCTCGTAGCCGTTGTACTCCAGCGACCGCTTCAGGGAGTCCCGGACGGCTTGGTCGTCGTCGACGACAAGGATGTGCATGGGTCCAGCCTAGGGTCAGCGCCCGGCGCGGCCCGGCGGTGCGGTCAGGCCGAGCGGGTCGCGGGTCCGCCGCCCATCCCTGCGCCAGCCCGGCCGTCCGGGCGGGGTCGGGTGATGGCCAGCACGACGGCCTGCATGGCCGTGGTGTCGACGCCCTCGTCGAACAGCGCCTGGTTCTGCACCCGGGCGTGAGTGGCCAGCAGCATCTCCACGGCGAGGTCGACGGGCAGGGTGAACTCCAGGCCGACCCGCTCCAGCGCGTCCGCGAGGAGGGTCCGCAGCTGCGCGCTGCTGGTGGCGAGGAAGTCGCGGTAGGGGCCGTGCAGCGCCGGCACCCGGGCCGCGTGCAGCAGCAGCTCGCGCTGGGCGAGCACGCCCTCGCGGGTGGTCGCGCCGAAGGCGTCGAACCGCTCGAGGGTGGAGGCGACGACGGTGGCGACGGTGCTGGTGCCCAGGGCGCACTCGGCCTCCTCCAGCGCCGACGCGGCGGCCGCATACTGGGCGGCGACGTCGGCCTGGATGAGGGCCAGCACCAGCTCGTCCTTGTCGGCGAAGTTGGAGTAGAACGCGCCGCGGGTGAAGCCGGCGGTCTCGCAGACCTCCTCGACGCTGGCGCCGTTGACGCCGCGCTCGGCGAAGACGGTGGTGGCGGCGGCCATCAGGCGCTCGCGGGTCTGGGCGCGGCGCGCGCTGACGGGGGCGGCCGTCCGCGACGGGGTGGCGGTGCTGCTCACGCGCGGCCTCCTCGGGGTCGGGGTGCGGTGGCGGAGCCTACGGTAACGGATGGGATGCAGACCCGTATCGAATACAGGGATGGATCGGATACAGTTCTGCATCGAACTGCCTCCGGTACGGCGCTGCACCGGAACCACCACCGACGACCCGTCGCACCACCTGGGGGAGACCCGTGTCCTCGTTCCTGTACGGCCTCGGCCGGACGGCGTTCCGACGCCGGATGCGGGTGCTGCTGGCCTGGCTGGCCGCCCTCCTCGTGGTCGGCGGTCTCGCCCTGGCCATCAGCGACGAGTTCGACGAGTCGTTCACCCTGCCGGGCACCGAGTCGCAGGTCGCCCTGGACGCGCTGGACCGGACCTTCCCGCAGGCCGGCGGCACCACCGCCGACCTGGTCGTCGTCCCCCGGGACGGTCAGAGCGTCCGCTCGGCGGCGGCTGAGGACGCGATCGAGGCCGCGGTCGACCGGCTGGAGGACCTCCCGCAGGTCGACGGCGTCACCTCGCCGTTCGACCAGTACGCCGAGGGCGTCATCGCCGAGGACGACAGCGCTGCGATCATCTCCGTCCGGTTCGACGTCGCCGCCACCGCCATCACCCCCGCCACCCTGCAGGGCCTGCAGGACGAGGCCGCCGCGCTGCAGGCGTCGCTGCCCGGCTCCGAGGCGTCGGTGGGCGGCCAGGCCTTCGGCGGCTCGACGCCCGGGGTCAGCCTGTCGGAGGGGATCGGCGTGCTGGTGGCGCTGGTCGTGCTGTTCTTCACCCTCGGCTCGCTGCGGGCGGCCGGGATGCCGCTGCTCACCGCCCTGCTCGGCGTCGCGCTCACCATGGCGTTGATCTTCGGGGCCACCGGCGTCGCCACCATCTCCTCCACCACCCCGCTGCTGGCCCTGATGCTGGGCCTCGCCGTGGGCATCGACTACGCCCTCTTCATCACCTCGCGGCACCGCGACCAGCTGCGCGACGGCATGGACCCCGAGGAGTCCGTCGCCCGCGCCGTCGCCACCTCCGGCTCGGCCGTCGTCTTCGCCGGCATGACGGTGATGATCGCCCTGTGCGGCCTGGCCGTCGCCGGCATCCCCTTCCTCACCACCATGGGCGTGGCCGCCGCGGTCGGCGTGGCCATCGCCGTCCTCATCGCCCTCACCCTGCTGCCCGCCCTGCTCGGGTTCGCCGGGGAGCGGCTGCGGCCGAAGGTCCGGGGGGCGGGGGCGCGGGCGGCCCGGGCCTCGACCGCCGAGCCGGCGACGACCCCGCCGGCCCGCCCGACGGCGCCGCGGGCGAGGACCGGCCTCGGCCGGGGCTGGGTCCGGCTGGTCACCCGGGTGCCGGTGCTCACCGTGCTGGTGGTCGTCGCCGGGCTGGGCGTGGTCAGCTACCCGGCCCTCGACCTGCGGCTGGCGCTGCCCAGCAACGGCACCGCCGCCCCCGGAACCCCGGCGCGCACCACCTACGACCTGATCGCCGAGCACTACGGGCCGGGCTACAACGGCCCGCTCGTCGTCTCGGCCACCATCGTCGGCTCCGACGACCCGCTGGGCCTGATGGACGACCTCGCCGACGACCTGCGCGCCATCCCCGGCGTCGCGAGCGTGCCGCTGGCCACCCCCAACGCCGACGCCTCGGCGGGCATCGTCCAGGTGATCCCCGAGGGCGCCCCGGACAGCACCGAGACCAAGGACCTGGTCCGGGCGATCCGGGACGCTGCCCCCGCGCTGGAGGCCAAGTACGACGTCCCCCTCGCCGTCACCGGCTTCACCGCCGTCGGCATCGACGTCTCCGACCGGCTCGGCGGTGCGCTGCTGCCGTTCGGCGTCCTCGTCGTCGGCCTGTCGCTGGTCCTGCTGGCCATGGTGTTCCGCTCGGTCGCGGTGCCGCTCAAGGCGACCATCGGCTTCCTGCTCAGCGTCGGCGCCGCGTTCGGCGCCACCGCCGCCGTCTTCGAGTGGGGGTGGTTCGGGTCGCTGCTCAACGTCGACCAGACCGCGCCCGTGATCAGCTTCCTGCCCATCTTGTTGATGGGCATCCTCTTCGGGCTGGCGATGGACTACGAGGTGTTCCTCGTCTCCCGGATCCGGGAGGAGTTCGTGCACCGGAGCCGCCGCTCCGGCACCGCCACCCGCGCCGACGCCTCCGCGGCCATCGAGGAGGGCTTCGTCTCCTCCTCCCGCGTGGTCGTCGCGGCCGCGGTCATCATGTTCGCCGTCTTCGCGGCCTTCGTGCCCGAGGGTGAGGGGCCGATCAAGACGATCGCCTTCGGCCTGGCCGTCGGCGTCTTCGTCGACGCGTTCCTCGTCCGGATGACCCTGGTGCCGGCGGTGCTGGCGCTGCTGGGCCGCTCGGCGTGGTGGCTGCCGCGCTGGCTGGACCGGCTGCTGCCCTCCTTCGACGTCGAGGGCGAGGGCCTGGAGCACCAGACCTCGCTCGCCGACTGGCCGGGCCCCGACGACCCCCACGTCGTCTACGCCGGGCTGGAGGTCGCCGGCCAGGCGGTGGCGCTGTCGGCGATGCCCCGGGAGGTCGTCGTCGTCGACGGCCCGCCGCACAGCGGCAAGACGGCCCTGCTGCTCACCCTGGGCGGCCGCATGCGGCTGACCGCGGGGCAGGTCAAGGTGGCCGGCCGGGTGCTGCCCGAGCAGGCCGGCGCCGTCCGCGCGGTCGTCGGCTACGTCGACTGCGACCAGACGCCGGACCTCCGCCGCGAGCTGGCGGCGGTGCTCGCCCGCCGACCCGCCCTGGTGCTGGTCGACCACGCCGACCTGCTCACCGCCCACGACGACCGGGCGGCGCTGGCCAGCCTGCTGGACGACCTCGCCGTCGGCAGCCGCGAGGTCGCCGTCCTGCTGGCCGTCCGGGACCGCGACGCCGTCGCGGACCTGCTGCCCGCGCACGCCTCCGCCCTCACCCTGGGCCGGCCCACCGAGCTCGTCCCCGCCCCGAACGCCTGAACCCGGAACGCCCGACCCGCCTTGGAGATCCCACCGATGTACCCGCTCGAACGTGCCACCAGCAGCCGCCGCGTCGGACTCTGGTCCCTGGTCGGCCTGGTCCTCGTCCCCCTCGTGGTGGCGGCCGGCTTCCTCTGGGCCACCTGGGACTCCACCGACCGGCTGGACCGGGTGCAGGCCGCCGTGGTCAACCTCGACGAGCCGGTCGAGCTGGACGGCCAGACCGTCCCGCTGGGCCGTCAGCTCGCGGGCGGGCTGGTCACCGGGGGCTCCGGTGAGGAGAAGGTCGACACCAACTTCGACTGGGTGCTGACCGACCAGGCCGACGCGACGGCCGGGCTGGCGTCCGGGGACTACGCCGCCGTGGTGACGATCCCGAAGACGTTCTCCGCCCGCGCCACCTCGTTCTCGAAGACCGACCCCGACAAGATCCGGCCGGCGACGATCGACGTCCGCACCTCGGAGTCCAGCGGCATCGCCGACCCGGTCGTCGGCCAGGCCATCACCGCGGCCGCGACGTCGGCGCTCAACACGACGCTCACGCAGCAGTACCTCGACGGCATCTACGTCGGCTTCAACGACCTCGGGAAGCAGTTCAAGACCGTGGCCGACGCCTCGGACAAGCTCGCCGACGGCACCGACGAGCTCGCCACCGGCATCGACGGGGTCTCGACCGGCACCAGCGGTCTGGCCGAGGGCCTGCAGCAGCTCGACGACGGCGCCCAGCAGCTGGCCACGGGCAGTGCCGGGCTGACCACCGGCACCGCGGGCCTGGCCGCCGGCCTGCAGAAGCTCAGCGACGGCGCCTCGGCGCTGCCGGCCGGCGCGCGGACCCTGGCCACGGGCACCGCCGCCTCCGCGGACGGGGCCGGTGAGCTGGCCGACGGCGCGAAGCAGCTCTCGGGCGGGGCGTCCCAGCTGTCCACCGGGGCCACGCAGCTCGCCACCGGCACCAAGGGCATCTCCCAGGGACTGTCGACCTACCAGCAGGAGCTCCGCAGGCAGGCCGCCCAGACGGCCGCTTCGGTCAAGGCGCCGAGCCCGCCGTCCGGCGGCCAGCCTCAGCTGCCCTGCCCGACCACCGAGCCCGCGCTCACGGAGGCTCAGTGCGCGGTGGTCCAGGCGACGCTCGACGCCACCGTCGAGCAGGTGGCTGAGCAAGCGACCGCCCAGGTCAGGACGGCAGCGGCTTACGCCGGTGCTCAGGGCGCGGCGCAGGCTCTTCGAGGCGCCGCGGACGGCATCAGCACGAAGGACCCGAAGACGGGCCAGAGCCTGCTCAGCGGCGCGACCCAGGTGGCCAACGGGGCCGGCGGCGTGGCCACCGGGGCCAAGAGCCTGTCGACCGGCACCTCCGGCCTGGCCGGCGGGGCGTCGGAGCTGGCCGACGGGCTCGACCAGCTCGCCGACGGCACCGACCAGTTCGCGCAGGGCCTGGTACCGCTGACCCAGGGCATCGCGTCCAGCGCGGACGGCGCCGACCAGCTGGCCACCGGCGTCCGCGAGTTCGGCACCGGCGTCACCGGGCTGGCGTCCGGCACCGCGCAGTCGGCCACCGGCGCCGACGAGCTGGCCAAGGGCACGGTCAAGCTGGCCGACGCCGGCGAGCAGCTCGCCGACGGCAGCCGCGAGCTCTCCGACGGTCTCGCCAAGGGCGCGGACGCCGTGCCGACCTACGACGCGCAGACGCGGGAGAAGCTGTCCGACGTCGCGTCGCGGCCGGTGCAGACCGAGGCGCCGACCTCGGCCTTCTCCGACGTCACGACCACCACCTTCCTCGCGGTGCTCGCCCTCTGGGTGGGCGCGCTGGCCAGCTTCTTGGTGCTGCGGCCCTTCACCGCACGGGTGCTCGCGTCGATGAAGCCGTCCTGGCGGCTGGCGCTCGAGGGCCTGCTGCCGGCGCTGGTGGTCGGCCTCGTGCAGGCCGTCGCGCTCGGTGTCGTGCTCGAGCTGCTGCTGGACCTGCCGGTCGGCCGGACGCTGCAGATGGGTGCCTTCCTCGGCTTGACCGCGGCCGCCTTCGTCGCCCTCAACCACGCCCTGGTCGCCTGGTTCGGCGGGGTGGGCCGCTTCGTCTCCGTGGTCGTGCTCGTGGCCGGCGCCGCCGGCGCGGTGACCGCGGCGGTGCCGGCCAGCTTCGACGTGCTCCGGCCGTTCCTGCCGCTGACCCCGGCCCTCGACGGGCTGCGGGCCCTCGTGACCGACGGCTCCGGGGCGGGTGCGGGCGGCAGCCTCCTGCTGGCCTGGCTGCTGGTCGGCCTGGTCGCCGGGGTGCTGGCCGTCGCCCGGCGCCGGGTGGTCGCCCCGCTGGTGGTCGCCCCGGCGGTCTGACCGGCGCCGGCTGTCACAGATCCGGTGGCTCCGTTGTCTTCTGGGTGACGGACGTCATCGGAGGGGGACCAGGTGCGCAGGGTTGTGGTGGTCGGCGGGGGCTACGCGGGGTTCTACACGGCCTGGCACCTGGGGAGGCGGCTGCGGCCGGGTGAGGCGGAGGTCGTCGTCGTCGACCCGCGGCCCTACATGACCTACCAGCCGTTCCTGCCCGAGGTGGCGGCCGGCTCGGTCGAGGCCCGGCACGCCGCCGTCTCGCTGCGCCGGCACCTCCGCCACGCGACGCTCGTCGCCGGCACGGTCACCCGCATCGACCACGCGGACCGGCAGGTCACCGTCGCCCTGCCCGACGGGACCACGCAGGCGCTGGGCTACGACGTCCTCGTGGTGACGGCCGGGGCCGTGACCCGACGGATGCCGGTCCCGGGGATCGCCGAGCAGGCTATCGGGCTGAAGCACGTGGAGGAGGCGGTCGCCGTCCGCGACCGGCTGCTCGTGGCCTTCGACCAGGCCTCGGTGCTCCCGCCGGGACCCGCGCGGGCACGGCTGCTGACGGTCGTGTTCGTCGGCGGCGGGTTCACCGGCGTCGAGGGCTTCGGCGAGCTGCTGTCGCTGGCCACGGCGCTGCTGCCCTCCTACCCCGAGCTGAGCGCCGCCGACCTGCACTTCCACCTCGTCGAGGCGAGCGACCGGATCCTGCCCGAGGTGTCGGACCGCCCCGGCGCCTGGGTGGTCCGCTCCCTGGAGCGGCGCGGTGCGCACGTGCACCTCCGCACCCTCGTCGAGTCGGCCGAGGACGGTCACGTCGTGCTGTCCGACGGCGAGGACGTCGAGGCCGGGCTGATCGTCTGGACCGCCGGCAACGGGGCCAACCCGGTGGTGGCGAAGCACACCGACCTGCCGGTGGACGAGCGCGGTCGCGTGCTGGTCCGGGCGGACCTGCGGGTGGGCACGGCCGCGGACCCGGTGCCCGACGCGTGGGCCGCCGGCGACGACGCCGCCGTCCCCGACCTCGCGGCCCGCACCCCCGGAGCGCTGACCGTCCCCAACGCGCAGCACGCCGTCCGCCAGGGCCGGCTGCTGGCCCGCAACATCGTGGCCACGCTGCGCGGCCGGGAGCCCGCGGACTACGTGCACCACAACCTCGGCGTTGTCGCCACCCTCGGCCTGGGCCGGGGGATCTTCGAGTCGGGGCCGGTGGTGGTCCGGGGGTTCCCGGCGTGGCTGATGCACCGCGGCTACCACGTGCTGGCCGTCCCCACCTGGGAGCGCAAGGTCCGGGTCCTCGCGGTCTGGCTGCCCGCCCTGCTCTTCGGTCGGGACATCGTCTCGTTGCTGTCGGTGCAGCACCCCCGGGACGCCTTCGTCGACGGTGGGGTCCCGCGTGCCCACCGCTAGCGGCAGCCGCGCCCGCGGGGCGTCCGACGAGGAGCCGCTCCGGCCGGCGTTCGACGGACCCCTGGCCCGCCGGCCGGCCGCGCTGGTCGCGCGGCTGCGGCAGCGGGCCGTGCCGAGCCACTGGTCGTCGTGGTCCGGGGTGGTCTCCTTCGGCTGCCTGCTGGTGCTGGTCGTCACGGGCCTGCTGCTGGCGCTCCTCTACGACCCGTCGGGCGCGCTGGTCCGCTACGGCGGCAGCTACTCCCTGCTGCGCGGCGTCGAGATGTCCCGGGCCTTCGCGTCGACCCTGCACCTCTCCTTCGACGTCAGCGGGGGGCTGCTGCTCCGCCAGGCGCACCACTGGGCGGCGCTCGTGCTGCCCGCCTCCCTGATCCTGCAGCTGGCGACCACCTTCTTCACCGGCGCCTTCCGCCGACCGCGGCAGTGGAGCTGGGTGCTGCTCGTCGGGGTGCTCGGGCTGGCCCTGGTCAGCGGCTGGAGCGGCTACGCGCTGCCCGACGACACCCTCTCGGGCACCGGGCTGCGGATCGTGCAGGGCGTCACCCTCGGCCTCCCGCTGGTCGGCACCGGGCTGAGCTGGCTGCTCTTCGGCGGCGAGCTCCCGGGCACGGTCATCCCCCGGCTCTACGTCCTGCACCTGGCGGCGCCCGTCCTCCTCGTGCTGCTGGTGGTGGCCCGGGCCCGGTCGGCGCTCCGGCACGGCCCGGTCCAGTTCCCCGGACCCGGGCGCACCGAGGACGACGTGGTGGGGTTCCCGGCGTGGCCGACGGCGGCGGTGCGGGCCGCCGGGCTGCTCGTCAGCACCGTCGGGCTGCTGGTGCTGATGGGGGCGACGCTCGTGGTCAGCCCCGTCTGGCGGTACGGACCCTCGTCGCCGGGCCACGCCTTCGCCGGCAGCCAACCCGACTGGTACACCGCCTTCCTCGACGGTGCGCTCCGGCTGGTGCCGCCCGGTTGGGAGGTCGTCTGGCTCGGCCGGACCTGGACCCTGGCCGTGCTCGTCCCGCTGGCGGTCATCGGGACCTCATCCCTCGTGCTGGCGAGCTACCCCTTCCTGGAGAGCCGGGTCACGGGGGACCGGCGCGACCACCGGCTGCTGGACCGTCCCCGCGACGTGCCGACCCGCACCGCCCTCGGCGTCGCCGGCGTCACCGTCTACGTCGTCCTGTGGGCCGCCGGCAGCGCTGACCTGGTCGCGACGCAGTTCCGGGTCTCCTTCGAGGGGGTGATCTGGACCCTGCGGGCCGCCCTGCTGGTCGGGCCGCTGGTCGCCGGCCTGGTCACCCGCCAGGTCTGCGCCACGCTCCGGGCGGCGGACCGCGACCGGGTGGACCACGGGGTGGAGTCGGGCAGGATCCTGCGGTCGCCCGACGGTGGCTACGAGGAGCCGCGCGACGCGCTCGGGGCCGCGCAGCGCTGGACCCTGACCCGGGCGGCCGCCCCCGCGGCACGACCGTCCCCACCCGGGAGCGGCGCCGACGCCCGCCGGGGGTGACGGCCGCGAGGACGACGCCGACCCCCTGGGGCGGAGAGGTGGATGGCCCCCACCCCCTGGACGCCTGGCTGGCCGGGCAGCGGGTCCGCCGGGCCGCCTAGCGGGAGGCCTGCAGCTCGCGCACCCGGTCGAGCACGCCCGGGATGGCGGCCTCGACCGTGCCGAGGGTGCCGTAGAAGCCCTCGGCCGAGCCGTACCAGGGGTCCGGCACGCCGCTGCCCGGGGTGGCGGCCGGGTCGAAGTCGCTGAGCAGGCTGAGCTCGGCGTCCGGGGCGATCCTGCGCATCCGGTCGACGTGCAGGTCCTCCATCGCGATGACCAGGTCGGCGCCGGTGATCTCGGCGGCGTCGACCTGGTGGGCGACGTGGCCGTCGGCGTCGTAGCCGCGGTCGCGCAGCACGGCCGCGGCCCGGGGGTCCATCGGCGACCCGAGCTCCTCGGTGCTGGTGGCCGCGCTGGTGAACTCGACGCCGGTCAGGCCGGCCTCGTCGGCCTGGCGCCGGGCGACCCGCTCGGCGATGGGGGAGCGGCAGATGTTGCCCCAGCAGACGAAGACGACCTTGACCGGGTCCGCGGCCCCGCGGTCAGCCACGACGGCGGTCCGAGCGGCGGTCGGGGACGAAGGCGTTGAGGAAGAAGCTGACCACCGACACGATGAGCGCGCCCAGCACGGCCGTGCCGAAGCCCTCGACCGACCAGCCGAGGTCGACGCGGGTCGACACCCAGGACGTGAGCAGCAGCATGAGCGCGTTGATGACCACCAGGAACAGACCCAGGGTGAGCAGCAGCAGCGGCACCGTGACGAGGGTGAAGATCGGCTTCACCACCGCGTTGAGCACCCCGAAGATCAGGGCGACGACCAGCAGCGTCACCACCTGGCCCTGGGTCGTGGGCGCGGTCAGGGTGATGCCGCTGAGCAGGAACGTGGCCACGGCCAGCGCCGCGGCGTTGGCCAGCAGCCGGAGGACAAGTCGCATGCGGCCAGCCTCCCAGACCTCCGGGAGCAGACCTAGCGCGGCGTCGGCCGGTCGGCCGGGTGCGCCGCACCCGGCCGCGCGCCGACCCGCTCAGCCGACGTGCGGCTGTCCGGTGGAGGCGGAGGTGCCGCCGTCGACCGCGAGCGTCGCCCCGGTGACGTAGCCGGCGTCCGGGCTGGCCAGGAACAGCACGGCGGGCGCGATGTCGTCCGGCTCGCCGGGCCGGCCGAGGGCGATCCGGTTGACGAAGGGCGCGAGGGTCTCCGGGTCGTCGCCCATCCCGGCGGTCACCTCCGTCCGGGTGAAGGCGGGCGCGACGCTGTTGACCCGCACACCGCGGGCCCCGTAGTCGAGGGCGAGGGACTGCACGAAGTTCATCACCGCCGCCTTGGTGGCGTTGTAGCCGGACTGCCCCCAGTCCCCCCGCTGCCCGGACACCGAGCCGACGGCGACCAGGTTCCCGCCGGTCTTCTCCAGCTCGGGCAGGGCGGCCTGGGCCAGCTGGACGAAGGCGTCGACGTTGGTGCGGCGCAGCTGCTCCCACTCCGCGCCGGTCATCTCCGCGAAGGGCTTGTTGAGGTAGGCCGCGGCGTTGTTGACGAAGACGTCCAGGCCGCCGAAGTGCGCGACGACGGCCGGCACGACGTCGGCCGCCTGGGCCGGGTCGGCGATGTCGGCGGCCACGGCCAGGACGCGGTCGGCCGGGTGCCCCGCGAGCGTCTCGTCCAGCCGGTCGCGCCGGCGACCGACGACCGCCACCCGGGCGCCGTTCTCGAGGAAGGCGCGTGCGATGGCCTGGCCGATGCCGCTCCCCCCGCCGGTGACCAGCACGACCTTGCCCTCGAACGCGTAGCGGTTGTGGGTGCTCATGCCGGGGACAACCGACGCCGGGGCCCGTCGATTCCGCCGGCCCGGGGTGGTCCTAGACCTGCAGCAGGGTGAGCCGGCGCCGCCCGCCGCGCGGCCCCGACCAGTGGTCGGGGCGGGTGAGCCGGGGCGGCAGCTCGGTGTCCTCGTCGCCGTCGGCGGAGTTCACCTGGAACTGGGTGAGGAACAGGGCGTCGGCCAGGTGGGCGCCGGAGAGGTCGGCGTCCCGGAGGTCGGCGGAGCGCAGGTCGGCCCCGCCGAGGTCGACCGCGCGCAGGTCGGCCCTGATCAGCAGCGCGCCGGACAGGTCGACGCCGCGCAGGTCCTGCTCGGCCAGGTCGGCCCCGAGCAGGCTGGCGTCCGGGATGGCCCGGCGGGCGGCACGCGAGGGGCGGCGGCGCCCGCGCGCCTGCGCCCGCACCAGCTCGCTCGCCCGGGCGATGACGTCGGCGGCCCGGCGGCGCTGGGCCTGCACGTCGGTGCCCAGCACGCCGTCGGCGTCCCGCAGGGTCATCGCCTCGGTCTCGGCGAAGAGGGCCTCCAGCTCGGCGTGCAGCGACCGGGTCTCGGGGCGGCCGAGGGCCTCGTCGAGCACCCAGAGCAGGTCGTGCAGGGGCCGCATCACCTGGAAGGTGATGAACATGAGCTCCCGGCCGGCGGGATCCATCTGCTGCCAGGACCGGCCGCCGAACGTCACCTGGGTGACCTTCTGACCGGTGCCCTGGCAGTCGAAGACGGTGCAGCCGGAGAACCCGCGCGGCCGCAGCTCGGCGTGGATGCCGCACCGGTGGTCGGGCTGCAGGTTGACGCAGGGGTCGCCGGCCTCCTTGTCGTAGCCGAAGCCGGACTCCGTGCCGAAGGCGAGCGCGACGCAGCACAGCCCCGCGCAGCTCGCGCAGTCCGCCCGCACCGACCGGGACCGGTCGCTCTCGTCCGTCGTCGCGTCCACCATCGGGGCTGTCCTCTCCTGCCCCGGCCGGCGGCGCGGGTGCGCGCCGCAGCAGTCGGAGACCTTCGAGCATGCCACCCCGGCGGGGGGTCCGCCGACCACCCCCGGCCGGAGCCCTACGAGCGGCGCACCCGCGGCTCCGGCAGCTCCGGCGGCACCTGCGCGGGCGTGCCGACGAGCCGCTGCAGGGCCTCGTCGACCGCCCGGTCCAGCTGCGGGTCGCCGCCCCCCGGGCGGTCCACCGCGTCCTGGTCGGCGGGGGTGTGCACCACCTCGACGTCGGGGTCGACGCCGTGGTTCTCCAGCCCCCAGCCGTAGCCGTGCATCCAGGTCGCGTAGCGCGGCTGGGTGACCGCGGTGCCGTCGACGAGGGAGAAGCGCCCGTCGATGCCGACCACCCCGCCCCAGGTGCGGACGCCGACCACGGGTCCGAGGCCCATGGCCTGGGCGCCGGCGTTGACGATGTCACCGTCGGAGCCCGAGAACTCGTTGGCCACGAAGACCACCGGCCCGCGCAGCGCGTTCGCCGGGTACGGCCGCGGCACCTCGGCGTGCCGGCTGGTCCCCCAGCCGACGACGCGGCGCGCGAGCTGCTCGAGGACGAGCTGGCTGGTGTGCCCGCCGCGGTTGTAGCGGACGTCCACCACCAGGCCCTCGGCCTCGGCGGCGACGTGCAGGTCGCGGTGCAGCTGCGCCCAGCCGGGGCTCATCATGTCGGGCACGTGCACGTAGCCCAGCCGGCCTCCCGAGCGCTCGGCCACGGCCCGGGCGCGGCCGCGCACCCAGTCCTGGTAGCGCAGCGGCTCCTCGCTGCCCACGGGGACCACGACGACCCGGCGGTCCCGGCCCTCGCGCCGCAGCGTCAGCTCGACGGGCTTGTCGGTGGTGCCGACCAGGGCGGCCGCCGGTCCGGCCGCCGGGTCGACGGGCCGGCCGTCCACCGCGACCACCACGTCACCCTCCTGGGCGCCGACGCCGGCGCCCCGCAGCGGCGAGCGCGCCTCCGGGTCGCTGCTCTCACCGGGCAGGATGCGGTCGACGCGCCAGCCGTCCGCGGTCGGGCTCAGGTCGGCGCCGAGCAGGCCCAGCCGGCGGTCCTGGTCCCCGGGCGGGGAGGCCGGGTTCACGTAGGCGTGCGAGGTGTTCAGCTCGCCCACGGTCTCCCACAGCAGGTCGACGAGGTCGTCGTGCCCCGCCAGCCGCGCGACCAGGGGCCGGTACCGGGCCAGCACGGCGTCCCAGTCGACGCCGTCGAGGTCCTCGCGCCAGTAGTGGCCGCGCATCAGCCGGCCGTTCTCGTCGAACATCTGCCGCCACTCCGCGACCGGGTCCAGCTCGAAGCGGAGCCGCTCCAGGTCGACGGTCACCAGGTCGGGGCTGTCCGGCTCGACCGCCTTGGCCACCGGCCGGACGGTGACGGCCTCGCCGGCCCGGACGACCACCCGCTCGCCGTCCCCGCTCACCCGGACGGCGTCTGCGCGGTCCACCAGCTCGACGACCTCGCGACCGGCGAAGGAGTAGAACTCGACGGCGTCGCCCGGGCGCTCGCCCTCGACCCCGGCCCGGTGCGCGCCCAGCGGGGTGTCCTCGCCCGACTCCCGGACCCACACGACGCCGTCGTGGGCGGCCTGCAGGTCGCGGTAGCTGCCCGAGGGGACCGGGAACGCGACCAGCCGCTCCTCGAAGCCGTCGACGTCGAGCTCGACCGCGGGCGGGTCGGTGGCGGGGGTGTCCTGGGGCGTCGAGGGCTTGCTGATCCGCCAGCCGTCGGCGCTGGGGCCGAAGGGGGCGGGCTCGGTGGCCCGCAGCGGCACCAGGTAGGGCCGGACGGCCGCCGAGAAGGCGAGGTCGAAGGCCTGGCTGTCGTAACGGGGGTCGAAGGTCCGGGCGGACAGGAAGGCCAGGTGCCGCCCGTCGCCGGTGAAGGCGGGGGAGGTGTCGTCGAACCGCCCGCTGGTCAGGGCCACGGGGTCGCGGCCGGGCGCGTCGAGGTCGGCGAGCACGAGGTGGTTCTGCTCCTCGTTGCGCCACGGTTCCGACCAGACGAGCCAGCGGCCGTCGGGGGAGAAGGTCGGGGAGGTCGCCTCGCCGTTCCGGGCGACGCCGACCGTGCGCACCGCGCCGTCGGCGATCTCCACGACGCGGACGGTGCCGTCGTGCGCGACCGCGACCACCCGGGCGCCGGTCGGGTCGCTCTCCAGGTGCAGGACGTGCCCGAGCGCGCCGGCGGCCAGCCGCCGGACCTCGCCGGCACCCCCGAGCGGGTGCACCTCGAGCGCGTCCTCACCGCCGGCGTCGCTGACCAGCACAGCCGCGCCGGTCCGGCCCAGCGGGCGGACGAGGCGGGCCCGGACGCCGGACGCCGCGGTGAGCGCCCGGGCCGGACCCTGGCGGTGGCTGAGCAGGAAGCCCTTGCCGCGCCACTCGACCAGGCTGGCGTCGCCGCCGTGGTCCGGGCGGAGCTCGACGAGCTGCTCCGTCGGCACCAGCCGCCGCGGCTGGCGGGCGGCCAGCCCGCCGGGCAGCCCCACGTCCAGCGGCCGGGGGTCGTCGCCGGGGCGCTCGAGCAGGTGCAGGGCGCCGTGCGCGTGGTAGACCACGCGCCGGCCGTCGGAGGTGGCGTCGCGGACGTAGCCGTCGGCGGCGGTGTGGCGGGTGAGCTGCTGCGGGGTGGCGTCGCGGTCGTCGACGTCGAGGGAGAAGAGGTTGGCCACCTCGTCGGCGTGGTCGGGGAAGGTGGCCAGCCGGTCGCTGACGAACAGCAGGCGCCCGTCCACCCACAGCGGGTCGACCAGCGACGCCGTCTCGGCCGGCAGCAGCCGCTCCCAGTGCCGGGCGTCCCCCGACCGGTCCAGCCAGAGCTGGGGCGCGGTGCCGCCGCGGTAGCGCTTCCACGCCGCCGGCGGGCGGCTGCCCACGGTGGCCAGCGCGGTGGCGCCGTCGTCGCGGACGGCGAGGCCCCAGGCGGGCCCGACGGACAGCCGCTCGACCGCCAGGTCGAGCCCGACGGCGTGCACGACCTGGCGGCGCAGGTTGGCCTCGCGGGCCGACGAGGCGACGAGCACCCGCCCGTCGGCGGTCCAGCCCAGGACGGCCGTGGTCGCGCTGCCCCACCAGGTGAGCCGGCGCGCGTCACCGCCCTCGACCGGGACGACGTAGACCTCGCTGTGCCCGTCGCGGGTGGAGGCCCAGGCCACGTGCGTGCCGTCGGGGGAGAAGCGGGGGTTGCGGACCGGTGACCGGTCGTCGGTCAGCCGCCAGGCGCGGCCCCCGGTGACGGGGGCGAGCCAGACGTCGTCGGCGGCCACGAAGGTGACCAGGTCGCCGTGCAGGTGCGGGAAACGGAGATAGTGCGGCACGCCACGGACCCTAGACCGCGGCGCCGACATCCGCGCCCCGCAACCCGGTCAGCCGCGCAGGATGCCGTCCCGCTCGTCGGCCAGCGTCGTGTCGTCGCCGTGCCCGGTCTTGACGATCGTGCGGGCGGGCAGCGCCAGCAGCCGCTCGGTGATGCTGCGCAGCAGCAGGTGGCGGTCGCTGAAGCTGCGACCGGTGGCGCCCGGCCCACCCTGGAACAGCGTGTCGCCGGTGAACACGACCCCCAGCTCGGGGGCGGAGAAGCAGACCGCGCCCGGAGCGTGCCCGGGGGTGTGCAGCACCTCCAGCGTGGTGCCGGCCACGGTGATCTCCTGGCCGTCGGCCAGGTCGCCGTCCGGCGGCACGGCGCCGTGCGTCAGCCGCCAGAGCGGGAGGTCCGCCGGGTGCAGCAGCACGGGGGCGCCGACGGCGCGGCCCAGCTCCGGCGCCACCCGCACGTGGTCGTCGTGCGCGTGGGTGCAGAGCACGGCGAGCACCGTCCGGCCCGCGACGAGCTCCAGGATGGGGGCGACGTCGTGGGGGGCGTCGATGACCACGCACTCGGTGTCGTCCCCGACCACCCAGACGTTGTTGTCGACGTCGAAGGTCTCACCGTCCAGGCTGAAGGTGCCGGAGACGACGGCGTGGTCGATCCGGGCGGTCATGCGCCCACCGCGGCCGGGGCGTCGGGGAAGACGACGACCGAGCGGAGCACGCCGCCGGCGCCCATCTTCTCGAACGCCGCCTCGATGTCACCGATCCCGATCTCCTCGCTGACGAACGCGTCCAGCGGCAGCCGGCCCTGCAGGTAGAGGTCGATCAGCATCGGGAAGTCGCGCTCGGGCAGGCAGTCGCCGTACCAGCTGGACTTCAGGGCGCCGCCGCGGCCGAACACGTCGAGCAGCGGCAGCTCCAGCGTCATCTCCGGCGTCGGGACGCCGACGAGCACCACCGTGCCGGCGAGGTCGCGGCCGTAGAAGGCCTGCGCGTAGGTCTCGGGCCGGCCGACGGCGTCGATGACCACGTCGGCGCCGAACCCGTTCGTCAGCCCCTGGATCCCCTCGACCGCGTCGGTGCTGCGGGAGTTGATCGTGTGGGTGGCGCCGAGCTCGCGGGCGGTGGCGAGCTTCCGGTCGTCGACGTCGACGGCGATGATCTTCGCCGCGCCGGCCAGCCGCGCCCCGGCGACGGCCGCCGCGCCCACCCCGCCGCAGCCGATCACCGCCACCGCGTCACCCCGGCCCACGTTCCCGGTGTTGATCGCCGCGCCGAGCCCGGCCATCACGCCGCAGCCCAGCAGGCCGGCCGCGGCGGGTCGGGCCGCCGGGTCGACCTTGGTGCACTGCCCGGCGGCGACCAGCGTCTTGTCGGCGAAGGAGCCGATGCCCAGCGCGGCCGACAGCTCGGTGCCGTCCTCCAGGGTCATCTTCTGGGTGGCGTTGTGGGTGTTGAAGCAGTACCAGGGCCGGCCCCGCCGGCAGGCGCGGCACGCGCCGCAGACCGCGCGCCAGTTGAGGATCACGTAGTCGCCGGGGGCGACGTCGGTCACGCCCTCGCCGACCGCCTCGACCACGCCGGCCGCCTCGTGGCCCAGCAGGTAGGGGTAGTCGTCGCCGATGCCGCCCTCGCGGTAGTGCAGGTCGGTGTGGCAGACGCCGCACGCCTGCACGGCGACGACGGCCTCGCCCGGGCCCGGGTCGGGCACCACCACGGTGACCAGCTCGACCGGGGCGCCCTTGCTGCGCGCGATGATCCCTTGCACCTGCTGCGGCATCCGCTGCTCCTCGTCGTCGACGTCGGGCCGATCCTAGGGGCAGCCCCGGAGGGCCCGACCGGGCGGACCGGCGGGCCTGCGGGAAAACGTTGTCCGAAGGGGCCGAATGCGGTTGACCCGGCCCCCGGGTGGGCATGCATAGTAGGACTAGGATCTAGAACGGTTCAGCCCGTGACCGCGGCGCCGCCCCTCCGGGCCCGCTGGCCCGGGCCGGACCCAGGTCCTGGCCGACGTCCCGGTGCCCTCGGCGACGCCACCCCACCCCGCCGTCCACCACGAGGATGTCCTCACCATGCCAGCCGATGTGACGGCGCACGCGTCCGCCCAGGTGTCCAGCGCTCCCACCCCGGCCACCGGCCGGGAGGCGACGTCGGGTCCGCTCACCGCCGAGGACCGGCCCGCCGCGATGGCGCCGCCCGCTCCGCCGCGGCGCGGGCGCGACGGCCAGCCGCGCAAGCGGCGGTCCAGCGCCAACCTGTGGCGGCTGCGCCAGTACATGGTGCCCTTCCGCACCCGCTTCGTCCTCACCGTCCTCTTCGCGGCCGTCGGCACCGGCGCGACGATCGTCGTCCCCCTGGTCACCAAGGCTGTCATCGACGGCCCCATCGCCGGCTCCGACCGGACGGGGCTCTACGCGCTCGGCCTGCTGGCGATGACCCTGGGCGTCGTCGAGGCGTCCCTGATGTTCCTCCGCCGGTGGGTGGTCTCCCGCGCCACCAACGGCGTCGAGTTCGCCGTCCGCACCGACCTGTACGCCAAGCTGCAGCGGCTGCCGATGGCCTTCCACGACCGCTGGCAGTCGGGCCAGCTGCTGTCGCGGATCATGAGCGACCTGGCGACCATCCGCCGCTTCCTCGGCTTCGGGCTGCTGTTCATCCTCACCAACATCGCGCAGATCCTCGTGACCACCGCGATCCTGCTCCACCTCTACTGGCCGCTGGGGCTGGTCGTGCTGGCCTCGACCGTGCCGATCACCGTGCTGTGCCTGAAGAACGAGCGCGCCTTCACCCGGCTCTCGCGCAAGGTGCAGGACCAGAACGGCGACGTCGCGTCGACGATCGAGGAGGGCGCCTACGGCCTCCGCGTCATCAAGTCGTTCGGGCGGGGGCGGCACGCGTTCGCCAAGTTCGACGCCCGCAGCGTGCAGCTGTACGACACCTCCGTCGAGCGCGTCCAGCTCAGCGCCCGGTTCTGGACGATGCTCGCGGTGATCCCCAACCTCACCCTCATCGTCGTGCTGGGGCTGGGCGCGGTCGCGGCCGGCCAGCAGCAGATCACCCTGGGCACCCTGGTCGCCTTCATCACCTTGATGCTGTCGCTGGTCTGGCCGGTCACCGCGCTCGGCTTCCTGCTGGCGCAGGCGCAGGAGTCGATGACCGCCGCCGACCGGATCGCGGAGATCTTCGACTCCGAGAACGAGATCGCCGACGGGCCCCGGACCCTGGAGCAGGTGCAGGGCCGGCTGCGCTTCGAGGGCGTCGGGTTCCGGTTCGCCGGCTCCGCGACCGACGTGCTGCACGACGTCGACCTCGAGGTGGCGCCGGGCGAGACCGTCGCCCTGGTCGGCGCGACCGGCTCGGGCAAGAGCACCCTCACCATGCTGGTGCCCCGGCTGTACGACGTCACCGCCGGCCGGATCACCATCGACGGCGTCGACCTCCGCGAGCTCCGGCTGGCCGAGCTGCGCCGGGTGGTGGCCATCGCCTTCGAGGACCCGACGCTGTTCTCGATGTCCGCGCGGGAGAACCTGACGCTGGGCCGCCCCGACGCCAGCGAGGCCGACGTCGAGGAGGCCATCGACGTCGCGCAGGCGCACTTCGTCCACGACCTGCCCTGGGGACTGGCGACCCGGATCGGCGAGCAGGGCATGAGCCTGTCCGGCGGGCAGCGGCAGCGGCTCGCGCTGGCCCGCGCGGTGCTGGCCAAGCCGTCCGTGCTGGTGCTGGACGACACCCTGTCCGCGCTGGACATCCACACCGAGGCCCTGGTCGAGGAGGCGCTCAAGCGGGTGCTGACCGGCGTCACCGGCATCGTCGTCGCCCACCGGGCCTCGACGGTGCTGCTGGCCGACCGGGTGGCGATGCTGTCCGGCGGCACCATCACCGCGGTGGGCACCCACACCGACCTGCTGGCCGAGGTCCCGGAGTACCGGGCGCTGCTGTCGGCCGAGTACGAGGACGAGCTCGACGAGCTGCTCCTGGAGGAGGCGCGATGACCGCGACCACGACCACCGCGACCACCCCCGAGGACCGCGAGCCCCGTCCCGTCGGCTCCGCACCCGAGATCGAGCAGTGGCGCGGGGTCTCAGCGGAGGGCAACGACGACCTCAGCACCCGCGGGACCGTGCTGCTGCGGCGCCGGAGCCGCGCGCTCCTCGGGGACCTGCTGCGGCCGTACCACCGCTGGATCTGGGTGCTCGTCGTCGCCGTCGTGCTGGAGAACGCAGCGCGGCTGAGCGTCCCCTGGATGGTCCGTCGCGGCATCGACCTCGGTGTCCCGCCGCTGCTGGAGGGGGGCAGCGCCCGGCTGCTCTACGAGACCGTCGGCCTGATGGCCGGCGCCGTGCTCGTCCAGGGACTGAGCCGGATGTTCTTCCTGCGCAACTCCGGCACCGTCGGGCAGAAGGTGCTGCTGGAGCTGCGCCGCCGGGTGTTCAAGCACTTCCAGGACCTCGACGTCCGCTTCCACGACCGCTACACGACCGGCCGGGTCGTGTCCCGGCTCACCAGCGACATCGACGCGATCATGGAGCTGCTGGCCAACGGCTTCGACAGCCTGGTCACCGCCGCCCTCACCATGGTGGGCGTCGGCGTGCTGCTGCTGGTGCTGGACTTCCGGCTGGGTGCGGTCTGCCTGCTCTGCTTCCCGGTGCTGATGCTGCTGGTGCGGTGGTTCTCGCGGGCCTCGTCGCGGACCTACCGCACGGTGCGGGAGACCTCGGCGCTGACCATCGTGCAGTTCATCGAGACGATGACCGGCATCAAGGCCGTCCAGGCCTACCGCCGCGAGCGTCGCAACTCCGAGATCTTCACCGACGTCGCGGGCCGCTACCGCGAGGCCAACATCGACTCGTTCAAGCTGGTCGCGATCTTCATGCCGAGCATCAAGCTGGTCGGCAACCTGACGATCGGCGTCGTGCTGCTCTACGGCGGCCACCGGGTGATCGAGGGCGACATGACGGTCGGGGTGCTGGCGGCGTTCCTGCTCTACCTGCGGATGTTCTTCGAGCCGATGCAGGACATCAGCCAGTTCTACAACACCTTCCAGTCGGCCTCGTCGGCGCTGGAGAAGCTGTCCGGGGTGCTCGAGGAGCAGCCCAGCGTCGTCCAGCCGGCGAGGCCGACGCCGCTGCCGAACCCGGCCGGCGACCTGCACCTCGACCACGTGCAGTTCGCGTACGCGCAGGACCGGCCGGTGCTGCCGGACCTGGAGCTCCACATCCCGGCCGGGCAGACGGTCGCCCTCGTCGGCACCACCGGTGCGGGCAAGACCACCATCGCCAAGCTGATGGCCCGGTTCTACGACCCCGACGGCGGCCGCGTCACCCTGGACGGCGTCGACCTGCACGACCTCGCCGACGCCGACCTGCGCCGGGCGGTGGTGATGGTGACCCAGGAGAACTTCATGTTCGACGGGACCATCGCCGACAACATCGCCTTCGGCAAGCCGACCGCGACGCGGCAGGAGATCGAGGACGCCGCGAAGGCTGTCGGCGTGCACGGCTTCATCGCCGGGCTCCCGCAGGGCTACGACACCGACGTCGCCAAGCGCGGCTCCCGGCTGTCGGCCGGCCAGCGGCAGCTGATCACCTTCGCCCGCGCCTTCCTGGCCGACCCGGCGGTGCTGATCCTCGACGAGGCGACGTCCAGCCTGGACGTGCCCAGCGAGCGGCTGGTGCAGCGCGCCCTGCAGACCATCCTGGCCGACCGGACGGCCGTGATCATCGCCCACCGGCTCAGCACGGTGGAGATCGCCGACCGGGTGCTCGTCCTCGAGCACGGCCGGATCATCGAGGACGGCTCCCCGCACGAGCTGATGGCCGACGCCGAGGGCCGCTACGCCGCCCTGCACCAGGCCTGGGAGTCCTCGCTCGCCTAAGGGCCGACGGCTCAGAGGCGAGGTCGGTCCCGGTCGATCTCCCGTCGGACCGCTCGGCGGGCCTCGGCCACCGTGGTGACGAGCGGGACCCCCGGCGGGGGAGCCGGCCGTTCCAGGACCACGACGGGGACGCCCAGCGCGCCCGCCGCGTCGAGCTTGGCCGCCGTCAGGGCGCCGCCGGAGTCCTTGGTCAGCAGGTGGTCGACGCGGTGCGCCGCCATCAGGGCCTGCTCGGCGTCGCGCTCGTAGGGTCCGCGGGCCAGCAGCAACGTCCAGGCGGGCGGCAGGGCGATCTCCGGCGGGTCGACGACGCGGGCCAGCACGGCCCGGTCGGACCAGGCCAGGAAGTCCGGCAGCGACTGGCGTCCCGTGGTCAGGAACGGCCGGCGGGCGCCGGCGGCCGCCTCCCGCGCCGCCGCGGCGTCGGCCACCCACGTCCACCGGTCGGCGTCGGGGTGCTCCCGCCAGCCCGGCCGCTGCAGCCGGACCAGCGGCACGACGGTCGCGGCGCAGGCCACGGCGGCGTTCGCCGAGATGCGGGCGGCGAAGGGGTGGGTGGCGTCGACCACGACGGCGACCCCGCGCTGCCGCAGGTAGCGCGCCAGGCCCTCGGGCCCCCCGAAGCCGCCCACCCGGACCTCGCCGTCCGGCAGCGCCGGCCGCGACACCCGGCCGGCCAGGGAGCTGACGACCGGCACCCCGTCGGCGTGCAGGCCGGCGGCCAGCCGCCGGGCCTCGCCCGTGCCGCCCAGGACCAGGACGGTGCTCACCGCTCCCGCCCGGCGACGGCCCGCAGCCCGGTGGCCAGCAGGGCCGACGCGACGCCGACCAGCAGGCTCAGCCGGGCGGCGGGTGCGATGTCGGCGACGGCCACGGTCCGGCCGCGACCGAGCACCCCGCGGTCCTCGACCACGCCGCCGTAGACGTTGCGGCCGCCCAGCCGGACGCCCAGCGCTCCCGCCGCCGTCGCCTCGACCACGCCGGCGTTGGGACTGGGGTGCTGGCCGGCGTCGCGGCGCCACGCGCGCCACGCGTCCCCGGGCCGGCCGCCGACCAGCGGCGCGAGGGCGACGGTCAGCAGGCCGCAGACCCGGGCCGGCACCCAGTTGGCGACGTCGTCCAGCCGGGCGGCCGCCCAGCCGAACCGGCGGTAGCGGGGGGAGCGGTGCCCGACCATGGCGTCCAGGGTGTTGACGGCGCGGTAGCCGAGCAGCCCCGGCAGGCCCAGCAGGGCGCCCCAGACCAGCGGGGCCACGACGGCGTCGGCGGTGTTCTCGGCGACGGACTCGACGCAGGCCCGGGCCAGCTGCTCGGCGTCGAGCTCGGACGGGTCCCGCCCCACGAGGTTGCGGATCTGCCGCCGGGCGGCGGGCAGGTCGTCGGCGCTCAGCTGGCGGGCCAGCGTCCGGGCCTCGCGCTGCAGCGACCGGCCGCCCAGCACCGTCCAGGTGGCGGCGGCGGTCAGCAGCAGGCGCGCGACCGGACGTCCCCGGACCGCGCGCTCCGCCAGCGCCCCCAGGCCGGCCGTGCCGGCCACGAGGACCCCGACGTGCAGCACCCCGGGCGCCCGCCGGTCGGCCCAGGTGCGGCGTTCCAGCCGGGCCGCGACGGCGCCGAAGCCGGCCACCGGGTGGCCGCGGCGGGGGTCGCCCAGCAGCTGGTCGAGCCCGAAGCCCGCGGCGAGGCCCAGGGCAGCGGCGCGCCGGTCGGCGGTGGAGCCATGGCCTAGGGTCATGGCCGATGTCCTCCCCGCAGAAGGTCCTGGTCACCGGCGGCGTGCGCTCGGGCAAGTCCCGGCACGCCGAGGCCCTGCTGGCCGGCTCCGCGGACGTCACCTACGTGGCGCCCGGAGCGGTGCCCGACCCCGTCGCCGACCCGGAGTGGGCGGCCCGCGTCGCGGCCCACCGGGCGAGCCGGCCCGCGTCCTGGCGGACGGTCGAGACGACCGACGTCGCCGCCGCCCTCCGGGGCGCCGACGGTCCGGTGCTGGTCGACTGCCTGGGCACCTGGGTGACGGCCGTCGTCGACGACCTCGGCACCTGGGACCAGCCCCTGGCCGGCTGGCGCGACCGGTTCGACGTCCACCTCGACGGCCTGCTCGACGCCTGGCGGGCGCACCCGGCCCTGGTCGTCGCGGTCACCAACGAGGTCGGCTGGGGTCTGGTGTCGGAGCACCGCTCCGGTCGCGTCTTCACCGACCTGCTGGGCCGGGCCAACCAGGCCGTCGCCCGCCACTGCGACGACATCGTGCTCGTGGTCGCCGGACGGGCCCTGCACCTCTGAGCCCCGCACCGCCGGGCCCTGCACCCGTGCGAGGAGGCCGACCGGGTGGTCGCGGGCGGGCTCCCCACCGGTCGGCTGGTGGGGGCTCATGACGCCCACCCCCCCGTCGCGGCCGCCCCCAGCAGCAGCACGGTCAGCGTCACCTCGACGGCGGCGCCCATCACGTCCCCGGTCACCCCGCCCAACCGGCGCCGGCACCAGCCCACCAGCAGCCCGGCGGCCGTCAGCGCCAGCAGGGCGCTGACCAGCCCTCCGACGACGGACCCGCCGAGCAGCGCCCAGGTCAGCGCGAGCAGCGCCCCGACCCCGAGCCAGACCACGGCCGCCGCGGCGACCGGCACCGTGCCCGCCACCGCCGCCCCCAGTCCCGACGCCCGCGCCGCGGGCACCCCCGTCCGGCAGACGACGGCCAGGGCGGCGCGGGAGCAGCAGACCAGCACGGCCAGCCCGAGGGCCGTCGTCCAGCCGGTCACCACGCTGCCGGCCGCGACCG
Source organism: Friedmanniella luteola (assembly GCF_900105065.1). Classification (NCBI taxonomy): domain Bacteria; kingdom Bacillati; phylum Actinomycetota; class Actinomycetes; order Propionibacteriales; family Nocardioidaceae; genus Friedmanniella; species Friedmanniella luteola. The sequence goes on along the minus strand of NZ_LT629749.1, from coordinate 4,448,150 downwards.
CCTGCAGACCCAGCACCAGCACCAGCGCCACCACGCCCATCGGGCCGACGTCGCCCCTCCGCATCACCTCCAGCGCCCTCTCCCGGTCCCAGCCGGCGCCCAGCCCGTCGACGGTGTCGGCGAGCCCGTCCAGGTGCAGGGCCCGGGTGCCCAGCGCCAGCGCGGCGACCACGAGCAGCCCGACGGCGGACCCCGGCAGGGCCAGGGCTGCCCCGGCGCCGCCCACCAGCGCCGCGACGAGGGCGAGCGGGACGACGGCGACCGGGCCCAGCAGCATCGCCCCGCGGGCGGTGGCGCGGTCGACCTCCACGGCGCCGGTGGGGAGCACGGTCAGGGTGCCGACGGCGAGCCGGAGGGCGGCCGCGCGCGGACCGGGTCGACGGGCCACGCGCTCAGGGCGCCAGGTCGGCGAGCAGGGCCATGTCGCGGAGCAGCAGGGCGGCCGAGCGCAGCACCGGCAGCGCCGTCAGTGCGCCCGTGCCCTCGCCGAGCCGCAGCCCGAGGTCCAGGACCGGTTCCAGCCCCAGCTTCTCCAGCGCGAGCCGCTGGGCGGGCTCGGTGGAGCGGTGGCCGGCGGCGCACCAGGCGACCACCCCGGGCTGCAGGTCCTCGGCGACCAGCAGCTCGGCGACCGGCACGATGCCGTCGAGCAGCACGGGCACCCGGGCCCGCGCCGCGGCGACGAGGAGGCCGACGCCGGCGGCCAGGTCGGCCGAGCCGAGCGCCGCCAGCCGCTGCACGGGGTCGGCCACCCGGTCGCGAGCCCGCTCCAGGGCGCGCTCGACGACCGCGGTCTTGTGCGCCAGCCGGGCGTCGTCGATGCCCGTGCCGCGGCCGACGACCTGCTCGGCGGCGGCCCCGAGGCTCGCGGCGACGAGGGCCGTCGCGGGGGTGGTGTTCCCGATCCCCAGGTCGCCGACGACCAGCAGGTCGGCCCCGGCCGCGATCTCCTCGGTGGCGACGCGGGCACCCACCGCCAGGGCGGTGGCGGTCTCGGCCGCGGTCAGCGCGTCCTCCCGGTCGAGGGCGCCCGAGGAGCGGCGCACCTTGTGGTCGGTGACCCCCGGCAGATCGGACAGGTCGGCGTCGACGGCCAGGTCGAGGACCCGCAGGGCGACGCCGTGCTGGCGGGCCAGCACGCTCGCCCCGGCCTCGCCGCCGACGAGGGCGCGGACCATCGCCGCGGTGACCTCGCGGGGGTAGGCCGAGACGCCGTCGGAGGAGACGCCGTGGTCGCCGGCCAGGATGACGGCCCGCACGGCGGCGGGCGGGTCGGCGGGGCAGCGTCCGGCGCACGCCGACCACCAGGCCGCGAGCTCCTCCAGCCGGCCGAGGGCGCCGAGGGGCTTGGCCAGCGCGTCCAGCCGTCGGGCGGCCTCGGCCCGGACCTCGGGGGCGGGCGGGGGCAGGGCGGTGGGCATGGGCGTGTCCTCTCAGGTTGCGGCGACCCGACGTGGTGCTCGGCCGCAGGCAGGGTCTGGCTCGAGCTCCCCCGACCGGCGGACCGGAGGTGGCGGGCTCTCACAGTGGCGCGACCGCGTCGGGTTCTCACCGAGCTTCCTGGTCTCCTGCGGTGGCCAGGAGCCTAACGGGCCGCCTGCCAGGCGGGCGGGGGTGACCACCTGGGCGACCCGGCCGCGGTGGGACCGCGAGCGGCCCGGACCCGGCGGGACGGGCCTCCGGGGCGCCGGGAGAACGGGTGGGGGGAAAAGCGGCGGAAAGGGCCTGGAGATCTCGGTCCGGTCACGCTCCGGTCGCTTTTCGGAATGACATTCCGAACCGGTGGGAAAAGGGGCAGGAATGGGCCGGGAAACCGGGACCAAGGTCCCGCCGGACCGAGGACCTTCAGGCCTGCCGACCACCTCGCGGGAACGGTTGACTAGGACCATGAGCCAGGACGTGGTGCTCGACACCCAGGGAGACCGACCCGACGAGACCGCCGGGAAGGTCCGCACGGCCCCGTCGGCCCCGTCGTCGGTCGACCCCGTCCGCGCGCTCACCGAGTCGATCCAGCGGCCCGGCGGGCTGATGTACCGCGTGCCCGGCACCCGCACCAAGCGCCCGTTCGACGCCCAGTACTGGGCCTGCTGGGTCGTCGCCCTGGTCTACCCGGTGCTCATGGCCTACCTCTGGATCACCCGCTGAGCCTGGGCCCCGTGCCCGCGCCGGTGACCCGCCATGGCCATCAACGATGCTGCTGCTGCCGCTGTGCCGCCCGCAGGCTCCCGACCGCGAGGGCGCCGGGGCGGCGCCGTCGCGCCGACCGGCCCCGCCCGCCGCGCCGCGCTCCACAGCGGTCCCCCGGACCCGACCGCCCCGGACACGACAGCCCGGGGCACGAGCGCTCCGTCCACGCTGGTCCCCGCGGAGTCCGGCGGGGGACCTGAGGGCACCGCAGCCCCCACGGCGACGAGCGCGACCTGCTCGGACGGCGCGGCCGGGGTGGCACCGGTGTGCGACTGCGGTCCGTCGTCCGCCCGGCCCGTCGAGCGCCGGGGGGAGGCCGACCCGGGTCCACGGCCGGTCGTGCTCGCCGGCGACGGCGGCGACCTGGGGGAGGATGGGCGCCGCAACGGACCGCCCGGCCCCTCCGGACCGGTGCTCCGCCCCGGGGACGGCGGGACGACCGGGCACCAGGACGAGGGGGACGTGCGCATGCGCTGGTCGGGGCCACTGAGGTGAACGCCACCACCACCCGTGTCTTCATCGTCGATGGGCACGAGCTGGTGCGGCGGGGGCTGGTCGACCTGGTGGCAGCGGAGCCCGACCTGGACGTCGTCGGTTCGGCCGGCAGCGCCGAGGCGGCGCTACCGCTGATCGCCGCGAGCAGCCCGGACGTCGTGCTGCTCGACGCCCGGCTGACCGAGGGCGCGGGGCTCGGCGTCGGCCGCCGGATCCGTTCCGACCACCCGGACGTGCCCTGCGTCCTGCTGGCCAGCTTCGACGACGACGAGGCCCTGTTCACCGCCGTGATGGCGGGCGCCGCCGGTTACCTGGTGAAGCAGGTCGGCGGGAGCAGCCTGCTCGACGGCGTGCGCACCGTCGCCGGGGGTCGTCCGCTGCTCGACGGCGCCGTCGTCGAGCGGCTGCTCGACCGGCTGCGGCGCTCCGGCCAGGGCGACCACCGCGGCGGCAGCCTCGACGACCACGAGCAGCAGGTGCTCGAGCTGGTCAGCCGGGGCAGCACCGACCGGCAGATCGCCGAGAAGCTCGACACCTCACCGGCGGAGGTGCAGGTCTGGGTGACGAGCCTCCACGCCAAGCTGGCGCTCCGCAGCCGGGGACCGTCCGTCCCGCCCGGTCACCGGATGTCCCCCGCCGACCCGGCCTGACCCGGACGGACCCGTCCTGACCGCGCGCTCGCCGTCGTCGCCGACGACCGGCGGACCCCGGCCCCGGGGCGTCGGTAGGGTCGCGGCATGAGCTCAGCCGTGCGCGACCTGCTGCGGCCGGTCGCGCGGCACCCGTCCGCGGTCCTGCTGGTGGTGCAGCTGGTCGGCGTGCTGCTGTACCCCTTCGCCGAGTCGCTGGCCTGGGGGCGTGGGCTGTTCGAGCTGTTCGGGGCCCTGGTCCTGGGCCTGGCCGTGTGGTCGGTGCGCGACTCACCGGGGCCGACCTCGGTCGCCCTGGTCCTCGGCATCTCGGCGTCGGCGCTGTCGGTGGCCGACGCCCTGAGCCCCAACCCCACCATCGCCCTCGTGTCGTCGGTGCTGCACGCGCTGTTCTACTTCTGGGCGGCCGGGAACCTGATGACGTACATGCTCGCGGACGCGACGGTCACCCGCGACGAGCTGTACGCCGTCGGCGCCACCTTCACCCTGGTGGCGTGGGCGTTCGCCTACGTGTTCCAGCTGCTGCAGGCCCTGCAGCCGGGCTGCTTCATCGCCGCGGTGGACCCGGCGGAGCAGCGGACGTGGATGGAGCTGCTGTTCCTCAGCTTCACCAACCTGTCCAGCACCGGGCTGTCGGACGTCGTGCCGGTCACCTCGCACGCCCGGTCGGTGGTGATGATCCAGCAGCTGGCGGGGCTCGGCTACGTCGCGCTGTTCGTCAGCCGGCTGGTCGGGCTGACCATCAACCGGCAGCAGCTGGGTCCCGCGCCCACGGCCAGCCCCGACGGGGACCGGTCCGAGGGCGTCCAGCACGTCGACGGCTGAGCCCGCCCCGCGCCCTGAGCCCGGCGCAGGGTCAGGGCCGGAAGCCGGCGACGGCGCCGATCACCGTGATGGCCGGGGGCCGGATGCCGGCCTCCAGGGTCAGCGCCGCGATGTCGTCGACGCGGCCCCGGACGTCGCGCTGGCTGGGCAGGCCGGCGTCGGCGACGGTCGCGGCCGGGGTGCCGGGAGCCATCCCCTGCGCCACGAGCTCGGCGGTGATGGCGGGCAGCGTGGCCACCCCCATCAGGACCACCAGCGTGGTGCCGGCGCGGGCCAGCGCCGCCCAGTCCAGTGTCGAGCCCGGGTCGCCCGGCGGCAGGTGGCCGGAGACGACGGTGAACCCCTGGGTGAGCTGGCGGTGCGTCAGCGGGATGCCGGCCAGGGCCGGCGCGGCGATCGCGGAGGAGACGCCGGGCACCACCCGGACGGGGATCCCGGCGGCCGCGCAGGCCTGCCACTCCTCGCCGCCGCGGCCGAAGACGAAGTTGTCGCCCCCCTTGAGCCGGACCACCCGGCGGCCGGCGCGGCCGTGCTCGACCAGCAGCTCGTTGATCCGCTCCTGCGAGGTGAAGGTGCCGCGGGGGATCTTGGCCACGTCGATGACCTCGGCCCCGGGGCGGACCTGCTGCAGGACCGACAGCGGCGCCAGCCGGTCGACGACCAGCACGTCCGCCGTCCGCACCGCCTCCAGCCCGGCCACGGTCAGCAGCCCGGGGTCGCCTGGCCCGCCGCCGACCAGCACCACCTCGCCGCGGCCGTCACCGCCCGGCAGCAGGGGGACCGCGGGACGGACCGCGAGCACGCCCCGGGCGGCGGCCCGGCGGGCGGCGTCGGCGTCGAGGTCGGGGTCGCCGGTGGCGGGCACCAGCAGGGCGGCGCCGTCCAGCACGCCGTCGTCGCCCTCGGACCGCACGGTCAGCAGCCCGCGGTCGGCGAGGTCGGCGATGGTCGTGCCGGGCACGTCGCTGACCACGGTCACGTCCGCACCCGCCTCCAGCAGGGCGGTGACCGGGGCGAGGGCCTCGGCCCGCCCGCCCCGGACGACGACCCGGCGGCCCGCCAGGTCGAGGTCGGCGACGAAGCCGCGGGTCATCGGGTCCCTCCGAGGAGCGTGGCGAGCGCCGTCAGCAGGCGCTCGGTGGTGGCCGGGTCGCGCACGGCGACCCGGACCCAGTCGGGGCCGAGGCCGGGGAACGTGTCCCCGCGCCGCACGGCGAAGCCCCGCTCGCGCAGCGCCTCGCGGACCCAGCCTGGCTGATGCGTGCCCCGCACCCCCGCCGTGTCCACGCAGACGAACGGGGCGGCGGGGACGCCGGCGACGGGCAGGCCCAGCTCGGCGAGCCCGTCCACCAGCAGGGTGCGGCGTGCGGCGATCTGCTCCGCCTGCGCCCGCGCCTCGGTCAGGGCGGCGTCGGACAGGCAGCCGACGGTCGCGGCGAGGGCGGGCGTGGACACCGACCACGGGGGCTGCTGGGTCGCCAGGGCGGCGACCAGCGCCGGGTCGCCGACGACGTAGCCGGCCCGCAGCCCGGCCAGCCCCCACGTCTTGGTCAGCGAGCGCAGCACCAGCACGCCGCTCATCGTGGCGCTGACCAGGGACTGGTCGGGACCGGTGACGGCGTCGAGGAAGGCCTCGTCGACCACCAGCACCCGGCCGGGGGCGCGCAGCCGCTGGAGCACCTCGACGGGGTGCAGCACCGACGTCGGGTTGGTGGGGTTGCCGACGACGACGAGGTCGGCGTGCGCCGGGACCCGGTCGGGGTCGAGGACGAAGCCGTCGGCGGCGTCGAGCACGAGCCGGTCGGGCCGGTGGCCCGCGGCCCGCAGCGCGGCCTCCGGCTCCGTGAACTGCGGGTGGACGACCAGCGGGTGCCGCGTCACCAGGGCCCGGGCGATCAGGGTGAAGGCCTCCGCGGCGCCGGACGTGGGCAGCACGTGGTCCTCGCCGACGGCGTGCACGTGCGCGATCGCCGCCGTCGCCGCGGCGGTGGAGGGGTAGGCCCCCAGCGTCGGGACGGTGGCGGTGATGACGTCGGCCAGCCACGCCGGCGGCTCGCGGTGCTGCACGTTGACGGCCAGGTCGACGAGCCCGTCGCCGACTTCGGAGTCGCCGTGGTGGTGGAGGTCCACCTCAGCCGTGACCTGGGCCTGTCGAAGGGCGGGAGTGCCAGTCCACGCGGACCCTTCGACAGGCTCCGGGAGCGGCGGGCCCGCGGCCCCCGGGTCCGCGGCCCAGGCGTGCACGGCGTCGACGAACCGCTGGGCCAGCTGCGGGTGGCCGGCCCAGTGCAGGTGCAGGTAGCTGGCGTGCAGGCTCGCCCGGCCGCGCCCGGCCGGGTCGGCGGAGAAGCCGACGCGGTGGCCGTCGACCAGCCAGGCCTCGTCGTCTCCGGCCGGCGGGTCGACGTGGGTGCGGTGGAACTCGTGGCCGGTGACGCGGGCGCCGCGGGCGGCGAGCAGGGAGTCCCCCGCCGCCAGCAGGGTCTGGTAGCGCAGCGTCAGCTTCGGCGTCATCGCGGCCTCGGCGTCCAGGGCGCCGACCATCGGGGAGCCGTCGACGCTGCGGCACAGGTACAACAGCCCCGCGCACTCGGCGACGGTGGGCACCCCGGCCTCGACGGCCGTCCGCAGCGCGGTCCGCAGGGCCGCGTTCGCGCTCAGCTCGGCGGCGTGCACCTCCGGGAAGCCGCCGCCGAGGTAGACCCCCGCGGTGCCGGCGGGCAGCGCGGCGTCGGTCAGCGGGTCGAAGGGGACGGGCTCGCAGCCGGCCGCGCGCAGCAGCTCGTCGGTCTCGGCGTAGCGGAACGTGAAGGCGCGGCCGGCGGCGACGGCGACGACGGGCCGTTGCCGGCTGGGCGGGTGCACGGCGTCCGCCGGTGACCACGGCTCGCCGGCCAGCGGCGGCGCGGCGTGGGCCAGGGCCAGCACGCGGGTGAGGTCGAGGTGCTCGGCGACCTGGGCCGAGAGCCGCGCGATGGCCGCGGCGGCGTCACCGCGCTCGGCGGCGGGGACCAGGCCGAGGTGCCGGGACGGGGCCTCGATGCCGGCGTTGCGGGGGAGCACGCCCAGCACCTCGACGCCGGTGGCCTCCAGCGCCCGGACCACCTCGTCGCTGTGCCGGACCGAGCCGGCCTTGTTGAGCACGACGCCGCTGAGCCGGACGGCGGGGTCGAAGGTGGTGAGCCCGTGCACCAGCGCGGCGGCGGTCCGGGAGACGGAGCTGATGTCGAGCACCAGGACGACCGGCGCCTGCAGCAGGCCGGCGACGTGCGCGGTGGAGGCGTAGCCGTCGCCGCCGATCTGGCCGTCGAACAGCCCCATCACGCCCTCGACGACGGCGACGTCGGCCGGGGTCGGGGCCGTCATCCCGTGCAGGAACAGCGGCCTGATCTGCTCCTCGTGGCACAGGTGCGGGTCCAGGTTGCGGCCCGGCCGGCCGGTGGCCAGCGCGTGGTAGCCCGGGTCGATGTAGTCGGGCCCGACCTTGAACGACGCGACCTCGAGGCCCTCGGCGCGCAGCGCGCCCATCAGCCCGGTGGCGACCGTCGTCTTGCCGTGGGAGGAGCCCGGAGCGGCGACCACCAGCCGTGGGGCGGCGGTGGTGGAACCGTGCCCTGAGCCTGTCGACGGGCTCACCACTCGATGCCCCGCTGGCCCTTCTGGCCCTCGGCGAAGGGGTGCTTCACCGCCCGCATCTCCGTGACGAGGTTGGCGATCTCCAGCAGCTTCGGGTCGGCCCGGCGGCCGGTGATGACGACGTGCTGCTGGCCGGGCCGGTTGACCAGGGTCTCGACCACGTCGTCGACGTCCACCCAGCCCCAGGCGATCGGGTAGGTGAACTCGTCGAGGACGTAGAGCCGGTGGGTCTCGGCGGCCAGCCGGCGCTTGATCTCCTGCCAGCCCTCGGCGGCGTCCGCGGCGTGGTCCTCCTCGCTGCCGGCCTTCCGCGACCACGACCAGCCGGAGCCCATCTTGTGCCACTCGACGGGTCCGCCCTGGCCGGTCGTCCGGTGCACCTCGTCCAGTGTCTCCAGCACGGTCTGCTCGCCGATCCGCCACTTGGCGGACTTCACGAACTGGAACACCCCGATCGGCCAGCCCTGGTTCCAGCCGCGGACGGCCAGCCCGAAGGCGGCCGTCGACTTCCCCTTGCCGTCGCCGGTGTGCACGATCACGAGCGGCCGGTTCCGCCGCTGCCTGGTGGTCAGCCCGTCCTGGGGCTCCACCTCGACGCGTCCCTCGGGCATCAGGCGGCGTCCTGAGCCGGTCGAAGGGCGGACGCGCGCTTCTCGGGCGTGTGCCGCTGCACCACGGACAGCAGCTGGTCGGCCGCGACCTCGCCGACGGGGACGTGCTCCGCGCCGAGGTGGACGCTGAGCGTGCGCGCCAGCCCGAGGCCGAAGCCGGTCTCGCAGTCGATCACCACGCTCGCCACGCCGGCGTCGCGCAGCAGGCCGGCGGCGCGCCGGGAGCGGGCGACGGCGTCGGGTCCCGACGTGGCCCGGCCGTCGGTGACCAGCACCAGCAGCGGGCGACGACGCGGGTCGCGGATCCGCTCCTGCCGCAGGGTCTCGGCGGCCAGCAGCAGGCCCTCGGCCAGCGGGGTCCGACCGCCGTTGGGCACCTCGTCCAGCCGGCGGGCGGCGACCTCGACCGACGACGTCGGGGGCAGGGCCAGCGTCGCCGCAGCCCCGCGGAACGTGATCAACCCGACCTTGTCGCGCCGCTGGTAGGCGTCGAGGAGCAGCGACAGGGCGGCCGTCTTGACCGCCTCCATCCGGCGGCGGGCGGCCATCGACCCGGAGGCGTCGACGACGAGCAGCACGAGGTTGGACTCGCGGCCCTCGATGGTCGCGGTCCGCAGGTCCTCGCGGCGCAGCCGTAGCACCTCGGCTCCCGCCCGGCCGCGCGCGTGCTGCTGGGGAGCGGCGGCCCGGATGGTGGCGGGCAGGTGCAGCCGGCCGCCGGGCTCGGGGCGGGACGCGGCGCCGACGCTGCGGCCGGTCCGGGTCACCGCGCGGCTGCGGCGGCCGGCCTCGCCCGCACCGATCCCGGTGGCGGTGAACAGCCGGGTCCGGTAGGCGGTGCCGGCGCTGGCCAGCGTGGTGGGGACGACGGCGGCCGTCGGGGCGTCCTCCTCCCCGGTCGGTCCGGGTTCCGGGGCCTCGGACCGCTGGTCCTGCGACGGCGGACGTCGGTCGGCCTCGGGGCCGGCCGGCGGTGGGTCCCCGGCGCCCGGGCCCTCGGGCGAGGCGCCCGGGGCGTCCGGGGGCTCGCCGCCCTCGTCGTCGGGACCGGGCTGCGGCGGCTCCGGTTCGGGTTCCGGCTCCGGCTCGTCCTCGCCGAGCAGCTGGTCCAGCAGCTCCTCGTCCAGCCCGGGGGCGTCGAAGGGGTTGCGGCGCCGGCGGTGGGGCAGGGCCAACCGGGCGGCGGCGCGGATGTCGGCCTTGGTGACGCGGATCCGGCCGTGCCAGGCGGCGTGCGCGACGGCGGCGCGGGCGGTGACGAGGTCCGCGCGCAGCCCGTCCACCTCGAAGGCGGCGCAGATCTCGGCGATCAGCAGCAGCTGGTCGTCCCGCAGCTCCACCTCCTCGAGCAGCGCACGGGCGGTCCGCAGCCGCGCGGACAGCGCCTGCTCGGCGTCGGCGTAGCGGGCGGTGAAGGCGGCCGGGTCGCGGTCGAAGGCCATCCGGCGGCGCACCACCTCGGCGCGCAGGGCCGGGTCGCGCGGGGCGGCCACCTCCGCCGTCAGCCCGAAGCGGTCCAGCAGCTGGGGGCGGAGCTCGCCCTCCTCGGGGTTCATCGTCCCGACCAGCACCATCCGGGAGGCGTGGGCGACGGAGACGCCCTCCCGCTCCACGGTGGAGCGGCCGGTGGCGGCGGCGTCCAGCAGCAGGTCGACGAGGTGGTCGTGCAGCAGGTTGACCTCGTCGACGTAGAGCAGGCCGCGGTGCGCGGCCGCGAGCAGGCCGGGCTCGTAGCGGACCCGCCCGGCGCCGAGCGCCTGCTGCAGGTCCAGCGAGCCGATCACCCGGTCCTCGGTGGCGCCGACGGGCAGCTCGACCAGCCGGGCCGGCCGGGTCGTCGCGTGCGGACGTCCGGAGGGGGCGTCGGCGAGGTGCGGGCCGTCGGGGCAGCCCGGGTCGGGGTCGGCGGGGTCGCAGGAGAACCGGCAGCCCTCGACGACGGCGAGCGGGGGCAGCACCCGGGCCAGCGCCCGGACGGTGGTGGTCTTGGCCGTCCCCTTCTCGCCGCGGACGAGGACGCCGCCCACCTCGGGGGAGACGGTGGTCAGCACCAGCGCGAGGGCCATGTCGTCGGAGCCGACGACGGCGGAGAACGGGAAGGTGCGCGGCTCGGCGGCGCGAGCAGCCGGCGCGGGAGGAGCGGGAGCACGAGACACGGGAGGGGAGCCCTTCTGCATGGAGGTCCACGTCCACGCCTGCGGTGAGCCCCGTGCGACTGCGACGCGGCTGGCGCGGCAGACGGCCTGACTTCCCAGGCGGACCTGGGTCACAGTGGCGGGACCGTCCCGGAATCGCACCGGGTTCCTCTGCTGCGCCGCTGTCGATGATGGCACAGGGGCTCGGCGCCGCCCGCGCTCGTCGCCGCCTGAGACGCCCGGCCGGCGGCGCTAGGGTCGTCGGGTGATCGAGGTGGTCGGGATCGGCGCGGCGGGCTGGGACGCGCTGGGTGCGCGCGAGCGTGCGCTGGTGCTCGCCGCCCACCGGGTGCTGGGCGGCCCCCGGCACCTCGACCTGCTGCCCGCCGTCCCCGGTCAGGAGCGCGCCGCCTGGCCCCGGGACCTCCGGGACGCGCTGCCCGGGCTGGTCGCCGGGCACGAGGACCGCCCGGTCGTCGTCCTGGCCAGCGGGGACCCGCTGCTCGCCGGGGTGGGGTCGACGCTGGTCGACCTGCTGGGCGCCGACGCCGTCCGCGTGCACCCCGCCGTCTCGTCGGTGGCCCTCGCCGCCGCCCGGCTGGGCTGGGCGGCCGACACCTACGCGCTCGTCCGGCTGCGGGGCGGCGACGTCGACCTGGTCCGCCGCGAGCTCTACCCCGGCCGTCGGGTGCTGGTGCTCGCCCGCGACGCGGGGACGGCGGCCGAGGTGGCCGCGCTCCTGGTCGAGGACGGCTACGGGACCAGCACCCTGACCGTCCTCGGCGACCTCGGCGCGGCGGAGGAGAGCCGGCTCGACGTCGTGGCGGCCGCCTGGAGCGGGCCGGCCCCCGCGCTCAACGTGGTCGCCGTCCAGTGCGTGGGCGACGCGGGCGTCGCCGGACCCGCCTCGCTGGCGCCCGGGCTGCCCGACGCGGTGTTCGACCACGACGGCCAGCTGACCAAGCGCGACCTGCGCGCCTCCGCCCTGGCCCACCTGCAGCCCCGGCCCGGGGCCCTGCTGTGGGACGTCGGCGCCGGTGCGGGGTCGGTCGCCGTCGAGTGGATGCGCAGCCACCCCAGCTGCCGGGCGGTCGCCGTCGAGCAGCACGAGGCCCGGGCGAAGCGGATCCGGCTCAACGCCGCGCGGCTCGGCGTGCCCGGGCTGCGGACGGTCCTCGGGGTCGCACCGGAGGCCCTCGTCGACCTGCCGACGCCGGACGCCGTCTTCGTGGGCGGCGGGGCGAGCGGGGCCGTGCTGGACGCGGTCTGGTCCGCGCTCCCGGTGGGCGGCCGCCTGGTGGTGCACGCCGTGACGCAGGAGACGGAGATGCTCGTCGCGGCCCGCTGGCGCGAGCACGGCGGCACGCTGACCCGGATCGCCGTCGAGCACCTCGAGGCCATCGGCAGCTACCACGGCTGGAAGCCGGCGCGGGCGGTCGTGCAGTGGGGCGCCACGCGGTGACGGTGCACTTCATCGGCGCCGGCCCGGGGGCGGCCGACCTGCTCACCCTGCGCGCCGTGCGGCTGCTGGCCGCCAGCCCCGTGTGCGTCTACGCCGGTACCTACCTCGACGCGGAGGTGCTCGGCCACTGCGCGCCCGGCACCCGGCTGGTCGACAGCCAGTCGCTGGACCTCGACGCCATCGTCGCCGTGCTCGCGGAGGCCCACGAGGCCGGCCAGGACGTCGCGCGGCTGTGCTCGGGCGACCCGTCGCTCTACTCCGCGCTGGCCGAGCAGACCCGGCGGCTGGACCGGCTGGGCGTCCCCTGGGACGTGACGCCCGGGGTCCCGGCCTACGCGGCCGCGGCCGCCGTCGTCGGACGGGAGCTGACGGTGCCCGAGGTGGCGCAGTCGGTGGTGCTGACCCGCACCCAGGCGTCCTCGACGGCGATGCCGGCGACGGAGTCGCTGGCCGCCTTCGCCGCCACCCGCGCCACCCTGGCCCTGCACCTGGCCATCCGCCGGACCCGCGAGCTCTGCGCCGAGCTGGCGCCCGCGTACGGGGCGGACTGCCCTGTCGTCGTGGTCAGCCGGGCGACGCAGCCGGAGCAGGTGGTGCTGCGCGGGACCCTCGCCGACATGGCGGACCAGGTGGAGGTCGCCGGGCTGCGGCAGGCCGCCGTCATCCTGGTCGGCGAGGCGCTGCGGGCCGACGACTTCGTCGAGTCGCACCTGTACGGACCGCGTCCGCGCGGGTGAGTGCTGAGAAGCCGCAGGTCAGCGGGCCGGATCGCTGCGGGTTCCCAGCACTCGCTCCGGGGGTGCCGCCAGGACGACGCTCAGTCGCCCCGCCGCGAGGTCCAGACCCCGCCTGATCCGGCGGTGGTCCGGCTCGAGCCGATGATCAGCAGGCAGGTCATGTCGATCGTCTCCGGGTCGAGCTCGGCCAGCGTCGTGACGTCCAGCCGCTCGCCGGGCCGGCCGACGTCGCGGCCCACCACCACGGGGGTCGCCGGCGCCCGGTGCTCCAGCATGACCGCGCGCAGCCGAGCCACCTGCTCGCGCCGGCTCCGGGAGGCGGGGTTGTAGACGGCGAGCACCAGGTCGGCGGCGCCGACGGCGTGCAGCCGCCGCTCCACCAGCTCCCACGGCTTCAAGCGGTCCGACAGCGAGACGACGGCGTGGTCCCCGCCCAGCGGGGCGCCCGCCCGGGCGGCGACGGCCTGGGCGGCGGTCATCCCGGGCAGCACCTCGACGGCGACGTCGGCGAAGCGCTCGTCCGCGCCGACGGCCTCGAACACCGCCGACGCCATCCCGAACACCCCGGCGTCGCCCCCGGAGACGACGGCGACCCGCTCGCCGCGGCGCGCGAGCTCCAGGGCGAAGGACGCGCGGTCCACCTCGACGGTGTTGCCGCTGGCGTGCCGCTGCAGGCCGGGCCGCTGCGGCACCCGGTCGACGTAGGGGCCGTAGCCGACGACGTGGTCCACCTCGGCGAGCGCGGCGCTCACCTCCGGGGTCACCCAGCGGTCGGGTCCCGGGCCCAGCCCGACGACGAGCACCCGTCCGGTGCCGGGCTCCGCCGGGGGGTCGAGCCGGGTCGCGGCGCCGCTGCGGGCCCGCTGCGCGGCGTCGGCGCGCAGGTCGGGACCGGGCACCAGCACCATGGAGAAGTACGGGACCTCGTCCGGGTCGACCTCGCTGACCCGCAGCCGGCGCTCCCGGCCGGTGCTGGCCCGCTCGACGTACCAGGCGTCGTCCAGCCGGCCGGCCTGCCGCAGCGCCTCGCGCACGCCGGCGAAGGTCCGGCCCAGCTTCATGATCGCCGCGCCCCCGCCGTCGGCCAGCCGGCGGGCCAGCTCGGGGACGGCCATCGTGCCGGGCAGCACGGTGAAGGTGTCCTCGTGCCGGCTGATCGGCACGGCGACGGCGGCCGAGGAGGCGCTGACCGACGTGACGCCGGGCACGATCTCCGCCGGGTACAGCGGGCCCAGCCGGTCGTGCAGGTAGGAGTAGGAGCTGTAGAACAGCGGGTCGCCCTCGGCCAGCACGACGACGGTCCGGCCGGCGTCCAGGTGCTTGCCGAGCCGCTCGGCGGACTCGTCGTAGAAGTCCTCGATCGCCCCGTAGTAGCCCAGCGGGTGGTCGGTCGCCCCGGTGGTCACCGGGTAGATCAGCAGCTCCTCGGTCGCGTCGGGGCTGATCAGGTCGGCGACGATGGTCCGGGCGATCGAGCGCCCGGCGGTCCCCGAGTGGTAGGCGACGACGTCGGCGTCGCGGATCAGCCGCGCCGCCTTGAGCGTGACGAGCTCGGGGTCACCCGGGCCGACGCCCACCCCGTACAGCCGGCCGGTCATGCGATCTCCGCTTCCTGCGCGAGGGCGTTCAGCGCCGACGCGCACAGCGCCGACCCGCCGCGCCGCCCGTGCACCACGAGGTAGGGCAGGTCCCACGGGTTCTCCACCAGCGCGACCTTGGACTCCGCCGAGCCGACGAACCCCACCGGGATGCCCAGCACGGCGGCCGGTCGGGGGCCGCCGGCGGCGACCTGCTCGAGCAGGTGGAACAGCGCCGTCGGGGCGTTGCCGATGGCGACCACGGCGCCCTCCAGCTCCTCCCCCCAGAACGAGACGGCGGCCGCGGACCGGGTGGTCGACCAGGCCCGGGCCCGCTCGGGCACCCGGGGGTCGTCGAGCAGGCAGCGGACGGCGTTGGCGGCGGGCAGCCGCCGTCGGGTGACGCCCGAGGCGATCATGTAGGCGTCGGTGAAGATCGTCGCCCCGGCCTCCAGCGCGCCGCGCGCGGCGCCGACCAGCCGCGGGTGCAGCGCCAGCGAGCGCGGCAGGTCCAGGTCGCCGCTGGCGTGGATCATCCGGACGGCGACGGTCCTCGCGTCCGCCGGCAGCCCCGACAGGTCCGCCTCCGCGCGCACCTGGGCGAAGGAGCGGCGGTAGATCTCGGCCGGGTCGGTGACGTAGTCGTACAACCGGGCCGGCGGCGCCCCCGGCACCGGACCCCCCGAGACCAGACCGTCCGACACCAGCCCCTCAGACATGGACCACGAGGCGCGGCTCGGCGGCGGCGAGGAGCTCGTCCCGGGTGGGCGCGACCAGGTCGCGGTGCGGCCCGGCCGGCGCGCCGCAGCGCCGCTCGCAGCCGCTGACGTGGGTGCGCGGCCAGCGCCGGTCCTCGGCCGCGACCGAGCGCACGAGGGCCTGGGTGTCGACGCGCCCCGAGGCGCACCACGGTGCCCCGACGCAGGCGCTGACGGCGGTCCAGGGTGACGTCGGGTCGGCCACCAGCCCGACGGCGGTCAGCTCGGCCAGCCGGTCGGCGCCGTGGCCGACCACGAGGCTGCGCCACGGCGTGACCACGACGGCACCGGTCCCGGCCACCGCGGTGACGGCGGCCAGCTGGACCGGGCTGAGGAACCCGAGCGGCACCCCGACGACGGCGTGCGCGCCCACCGCGCCGAGCGGCGGCTCCGGGGCCGGGGGCACGGGGACGGGGGCGAACCCGACGAGGCCGTCGACCCAGCCCGGCAGCTCGCGCACCCGCCACACCCCGCTGGCCGCGCGCGCCGCGTCGAACCCGCGGGCCAGGGCCAGCAGGGCGGGGACGGCGTCCTCCAGCGCGACGGCCCGGCCGCGGTCCGCGCCGACGACCAGCAGGCCGTGGTCCGGTCCGAGGGCGCGGTAGGTGAGGTCGGGCTCCAGCGCCGCGACGTCGCCGCGGCCGTCGTCGAGGCCGAAGAGGAAGCGGCCGGACAGCCCGGCCAGGGCGTCGTCGGCCTGGAGCGCGTCGTCCAGGGCGCGGACCAGGGGTCGCAGGTCGGCGAGCCCGCCGTGCAGCCCGGTCAGCGGGGAGGCGACGACGTTGCGCACCCGCTCGTGGCTGGCCGACGGCAGGAAGCCGGCGGCGGCGACCGCGGCCTCAAAGGCGTCGGGCAGGTCGCTCGGCAGCCCGCGCACCTGCAGGCCGGCGCGCGACGTCAGCTGCAGCAGCCCCCGGCCGTGCCGCTCGGCCGCCCGGCCCAGCGCGGCGAGGGCCGTGCCGCTGGTCTGCCCGCCCGGCACGCGGACGCGGACCATCGCGCCGTCGGCCGCCTGGTGCGGCCGGAGCACGCCGGGGCAGCGGTCCTGGTTCACGCCCGCCATCGTAAGTCGACCGGCCGGGACCACCCACCCGTCGTCCGTCGGCCCTCGGGGTGGAAAGCGCTTCCCTCGGGTCGTAGGGTGAGGCGAGATCCGTCGACGACGAAAGAGGTCCGCATGGTCACGCTGTCCGCCTCCACCCTCGGAGCCCCCGGCGAGGACCTCGCCCAGGTGCTCGGCACCCTGCAGCGGACCGGCGTCACCGGCCTCGAGCTGCGCCTCAGCGCGGGCGAGCTGGCCGACCCGGCGATGACCCGGGCCCAGCGCCGGGACCTCCGCTCGGCCGTCGAGGACGCGGGCGTGACGGTCACCGGCGTCGCCAGCTACGTCCGGGTCGGCTCCGACGTCCCCGACGACGTCGTGCTCGGGGCCCTGGTCGCCGCCCTGGACCTGGCGGCCGACCTCGGCGCCCCGTTCGTCCGCGTCTTCCCCGGCGCCCCGGCCGAGCCGAGCGACTACGACACCGTCCCCACCCTCACCGAGCCCCGCGAGGAGGTCGCCGACCGGGCGGCCCGGCGGCTGGACGCCGTCGCGGGCTACGCGCAGGAGTGCGGCGTCCGGCCCGCGCTGGAGACCCACGACTCCCACCCCACCGGCGCGCTGGTCGCCGACGTGCTGGGCCGGGTGTCCTCCCCGGTGGTCGGCGCCGTCTGGGACCTCATGCACCCGTGGCGGGTGGGCGAGCCGCTCGCGGACACCTGGGCGGCCCTCGCGCCGTGGGTCGCGGACGGCCGCGGCTGGGTGCAGGTCAAGGACGCCGCCCTGCCGGGGCGCCCGCTGCCGCTGCCGCTGGGCGAGGGCACGCTGCCCCTCGACCCCTTCGCCGCGCTGCTGGCCGACGTCGGCTACGACGGCGTGGTCAGCCTGGAGTGGGAGCGGCAGTGGTACCCCGACGCCGCCCCGCTGGAGGTGGCCAGCGCCTCGTTCCGGCGCTGGGCCGACGCGGTCGGCCTGACGGCGTGAGCCGTCCCGTCGTCGTGCTGGCCATGCGCGGAGCCGGCCTGCGGGACGCGCTGTTCCCGCCCGACCTGCGGGAGCGGCTCACCACGCTGGCGGAGTGGGACCCGGAGCTCGTCGTCGCCGACTTCGCGGCCGCCCCGGCGCCTGCCCTCGCCGCGGCCGACGTGCTGCTCACCGGCTGGGGCTGTCCGCGCGTCGACGCGGCCGTCCTCGACCGGATGCCCCGGCTGCGGCTCGTGGCGCACGCGGCCGGCACCGTGAAGGGCCACGTCGACCCCGTCTGCTGGGAGCTCGGCGTCGCGGTCACCACCGCGGCGGCCGCCAACGCGCTGCCGGTGGTCGAGTTCGCGCTGGCCCAGATCCTGCTGGCCGGCAAGGACCTGCTGGGCGCCACCGCCCGCTACGCCACCGGGACGCCGCGCGCGCCGCACGAGGACGGGCCGCTGGTGGGCAACTACGGCCGGGTGGTGGGCGTCATCGGCGCCTCGACGATCGGCCGCGGCGTGCTGGAGCGGCTGCGGGCCTTCGACCTCCGGCTGCTGCTGGCCGACCCGACGATCACCGCCGACGAGGCCGAGCGGCTGGGCGCCGAGCTGGTGGACCTCGACACCCTGATGGCCCGCTCCGACGTCGTCTCCCTGCACGCCCCGCTGCTACCCGGCACCGTCGGGATGGTGGGGGCGGCCCAGCTGGCCGCGATGCGCGACGGGACCACGTTCATCAACACCGCGCGCGGCCGGATCGTCGACCACGAGGCGCTCCGCCGCGAGCTCCGGACGGGGCGGATCAGCGCCATGCTGGACGTCACCGAGCCGGAGCCGCTGGAGCCGGGCGACGAGCTGTTCGCCCTGCCGAACGTGCTGCTCACCCCGCACATCGCGGGCTCGATGGGCAACGAGCTGCACCGGATGGCCGCGCTCGCCCTCGACGAGGTCGAGCACCTGGCCGCCGGCGCCCCATTCCGGCACCCCGTCCACCTCGAGGACCTCGCCCGGATGGCCTGAGCCCCAGCTGGTCGTCGGGACCACGGGAACTTCTGGCGGCTCAGCCACCGCAGGGGTGGTCAGTCCGCCAGAAGTTCCGAGGGTCCGCTGGTCACCGACCAGCGCAGGCTCTCACCCGGCTCGGCGAGGTCCAGCCGGACGAGGCCGCACAGCCCGCGCCGGCTCTCGTAGCCCGCCGGCAGGACGCTGCTCCGCTCCAGGGGGCCGTCGACGCGCACCTCCACCCACTCCGCGCCGCGGGTGAGGCGGACGCCGTCCGCCAGCCGGGTGACCTCGGTGAGGACGCCGTCGCCGAGGTCCCGCAGGTACGGCACCAGCAGGGTGCGGCGCCCGGACCAGCCCGGCACCGTCTCGGTGACGTCGACGCCGACCGCGGTGAGGGCCGCCGACCAGCGGTGCCGGTGGCCCGCGAGCGCCGACCCCTCCTCCGCCGCGTCGAGGCCCGCCGTGAAGGTCAGGCCGGCGTCACCCTCGGGGCGCAGCGGCTCGAGCAGACGGCGGGGGAGCGGGGCCAGCGGCGTGACCGGGGCGGCGCCGGCCTCCGTGCGCAGGGCCAGGCCGGGCACCAGCCACGGGCCGCCGCTGACGTGCCGGGCGGCGCTGACGAAGACCAGCGAGCGCCCCGTGCCGAAGGTGAGGTCGACGAGCCCGCTGGCGTCGTAGACCCCGTCGGCCGCGGCCTGGACCGCCAGCGAGACCCGACCGCGGGAGACCGCGCCCCGGTGGGTGGGCGCCCCCTCCACCCGGACGGCGAGGGGCCGGGCGTCGAGCTCCGCCGGCGTCGGCGGCTCGTCGGTGCCGAAGCCCGTCCGGACCGCGTCGGCGAGGAAGGCCAGCGCGAGCGGGCTGTAGTGGCCGTCGGCGGTGTAGGTCTCGTACCCCACCCGGAGCTCGGGCGGCAGCACGTTCTGCACGGGCGAGAAGACCCCGACCGGCCGGACGCCCAGGGCCAGCGCCCGGAACGCGCGCCAGGCCGCCAGCCGGGCCTCCTCCTGCTCGGCGGCCGTGCCGAGCCCCAGCACCCGGGAGGCGGTGAACAGGGCCAGCTGGGCGCCCAGCACCCAGGTCTGGCCGGCGCTGCGGTACCCGGACGCCAGCGAGCCGTCCGACAGCTGCAGGGCCAGGCTGCGGCGCAGGCCGGTGGTGAGGAAGGCGGTCAGCCGCTCCCGGTTGCGGCCGGCCCAGCCCTGCAGCAGCAGGTCGGTCAGGTGCAGGCGGGTGAAGAGGTCGTAGGCGTTCGGCAGCCCGCGCTCGACGTAGAGGCCCAGCTCCAGGTCGAGGCCCACCTCCCCGCCGGCGAAGAAGACGTCCAGCCAGGGGTCGAGCCGGGCGGCCGACGTCGGCGCCAGGCCCGCCTGGACGCGCAGCCACTCCCCGCTCATCCAGACCGCGGCCCAGTTGGAGGGCGGCCGGGCGCGGAAGGTGGCCTCGACGTCCACGCCGGCGATCTGCGCGTCGACGGCCGGGTCCAGGGCGACGCCCGCGGCGGCCAGCTCCCGGCGCGCCTTGAGGATCGGCGGCCAGGTGAAGTCGCGGTGGTTGAGCCGGCCGGACACGCTCAGCGTCCGGCGGTCGAAGCCGGACGCGTGCGGCTCCCGGCCGGGGTCGGCGGTGTGGGCCAGCGCCGCCCCCAGCAGCCGGACGGCCCGGTCCGCGTGGACCGGGCCTTCGACGGCGGCCGGCTGCGCGCCCAGCACGGCGCAGCACCACGCGAGGTAGGCCGTGCCGTACTGGGTCGGGGCGTCGAACACCGGGTCGTGCAGGGTCCCGTCGGGCTGGAGGTGGGGCGCCCACGAGGACACCCCGGCCTCCAGCAGCCCGAGCGGGGAGAGCAGGTCGGTCACCCGGGGGTGGCCCCGACCGTCTGCAGCTGCTCCTGGTACTCCGTGCGCATCGCGTCGCCCACCGAGCTCTTCCACGTGGAGATCAGGTTCTTCAGCTCGGTGGGCTGGCGGCGACCCTGCACGATGTCGTTCACGCCGTCGGTGAAGGCCTTGTCCGCCGTCGCGTTCTTGCTCGACGCGGTGTTGGAGTAGAGGCCGATGGTCGGGTTGTCGATGCCGGTCGGGATCTCCAGCGACTGGTACGCGTGCTGGGTGTCCGCGTCCTGCGGCCGGCCGGGCACGTAGATCGTGTAGGGGCTGTCGGCCAGGTAGCGGATGGGCAGCACGGTGTTCGCGGTGCCGGTCTTGGTGAGCACCGGGTTGCCGCCGCTGTCCATCGTGTGGTCGACGCCCTCCTCGCCGTAGAGCCGGTACTTGTACTCCTCGGTGCCGAAGGGCGCCGCGAGCCAGTTGAGCACCCGCAGGATCTCCTTGATCTTCTCGGGGTCGTCCTGCTTCTTGAGCAGGGTGATCGAGAAGAACCCGCTGCCGTTGGCCCAGTGGGCCAGCTCGCTGCCGTCGCGCTTGTAGACCGGCATCAGGCCCAGCTCGAAGTCCGGGTTCGAGGCGTTGTCGAGGATGTACTGGATCCAGCCCGGGTACCCGTCGGCCGCGTTGATGGCCACCGAGCCGGCGTTGAACAGCTGCTTGAACGGCTGCGCCGGGTTGAAGGAGTCCGGGTGCATGACGCCCGACTTCCACATGGTGGTGAGGTCGTCGACGGTCTTGGCGTAGTTCTCGGTCTCGTAGACGTGGGTGAGCTTGCCGCCCTCCTCGCGCCAGATGTTGGGCTCGTCGTTCATCCGGCCGAGCAGCTGGCGGGGCTGGTTGAACAGGCCGAAGGCCCAGCGCCGCTTCTTGGGGTCGGTGAGCGCCTTGGTGGTCTCGACGAGCTCCTCGTAGGTCTTCGGCTCGGTCGAGACGCCGGCGGCGTCGAAGAGGTCCTTGCGGATGAAGTGGTAGTTGCCGATGGCGCCGCGGGCGATGGGGATGCCGTAGATGCCGCCGTTGTAGACCGTCGCCTTCCAGGTCCGGGTGGGGATGTTGGCGAGGTTCGGGTAGTCCTTGATCGCGTCGCCGGAGAGGTGCTCGGTGAGGTTGGTGAACCGCTTGTCCAGCAGCTGCGGCATGTTCGGCACGGGCGGCGGCGCGCCGTTGGGCACCTGCAGCATGTCGGGCAGGTCGTTGCCGGCGATCGTCGTCGGGAACTTCTGCAGGTAGTCGGCGTTGCTGACCATCTGCAGGTCCAGCTTGACGCCGAGGCGCTCGTTGAGGCCCTGCCAGTAGCTGTTGCGGTCCGGGCCCGGCGGCACGGCGAAGTAGATGTTCGCCATCCCGGTGAGCGTCCCGCCCTTGCCGGGCACCTCGGCGACCGACTTCGGGTTGTCCTTGGGGAAGTTGCGGAACGCCGGGTCCACCCCCTGCTCGGTCCCCGGCAGGTCGGGCTTGAGCCCGGTGTAGGGGATGTAGGTGGGCAGGCCGACGGCGGCGTTGACGCTGGCCGCGTTGCCGCCGGCGCCGCCCGAGCCGCTGCCCGAGCAGGCGCTCAGCCCACCCGTGCCGATCAGGGCTGCGGCGCCTCCGGCACCGGCGAGCAGCTTCCGCCGGCTGAATGCACTGGTGGTCATGGATCCTCCTTGATCCGACTGAGGTCGGGTCCTCGTTCTCTCGGGGTGGGTGGTGGTGCGGCTCCGGCGGCGGCTGGCGGCACCGGAGGGTCGGGGAGGTGCGGGTCGACGTCAGCCCTTGACGGCGCCGATCATCACGCCCTTGGCGAAGTGGCGCTGCAGGAAGGGGTAGAGCAGCAGGATCGGCACGATGGCGATCACGAGGATGGCCATCTGCAGCGGCAGCTGGGGCGGCAGCGCCTCGGTGGCGACCTGGTCGCCGCCGATCGTGGTCTGGTTGACCACGTAGGTGCGCAGCACCAGCGCCATCGGCCACTTGTCGCTGGACTGGATGTACAGCAGGGCGTTGAAGAAGGCGTTCCAGTAGGCCACGGCGTAGAAGAGGCCGATCACGGCGAACACCGCCTTGGACAGCGGCAGCACGATCTTGAAGAGCACGGTGGCCGAGCTGGCCCCGTCGATGGCGGCGGACTCGAACAGCTCCTGCGGCAGCTCCTGGAAGAACGCCCGCATGACGATCACGTTGAACGCGTTGACCAGGACCGGGAGGATCAGCGACCACAGCGAGTCCAGCAGGTTGAACTCCTTGACCACCAGGTAGCTGGGGATCAGGCCCGGGGAGAACAGCACGGCGCCGAGCACCAGCATCAGCACGGGCTTGGCGCCGGGAGCGCCCGGCCGGGACAGCCAGTACGCGAGCCCGGCCGTCGCGGCCAGCGACAGCAGGGTGCCGATGACGGTGATGCCGACGGAGATGACCACCGCGCGGGTGACGACGCCACCGGACAGCACGGCCGCGTAGGAGGCGAAGCTGACGCCCCCCGGCCACATGACCATGCCGCCGCCCGACTCGTTGATCGTCTGCTGGTCGGCCAGCGAGGTGGCGATCACCGACCAGAACGGGATGATCACGAGCAGCACCGAGATGCCCAGGACGACGAACTTGAGCGCCTGGGTGAGCGGGGAGGGCTTCTCCATCCACGGGGGGCGCTTGCCGTCCCGCCGGGTGGCCGCGTTCTGCGTGTCGTCGCCGATGGTGGCGTTCTCGATGGTGGTCACTTCTCGTACACCCCTCGCTCGCCGAACGCGTGGGCCAGCTTGTTGGCCCCGATCACCAGTGCCACGCCGACCAGCCCCTTGACCAGGCCGGCGGCCGCGGAGACACCCCAGTTCCCGCCGAGGATGCCGTAGTTGTAGACCCAGGTGTCCAGCACCTCGCTGGCCTGCAGGCCCACCGGACCCTGCTGCAGCACGATCTGCTCGAAGCCGACCGAGAGGCTGCTGCCGAGGCGCAGGATGAGCAGCAGGATGAACAGGCCCTTGAGCGCCGGCAGCGTGATGCTGAACATCCGCTGGCGGGCGTTCGCGCCGTCCACCGCCGCGGCCTCGTACTGCTCCTGGTCGATCCGGGAGATGGCCGCCAGGAAGAGGATCGTGCCCCAGCCGGCGTCCTTCCAGATGGCCTGGGAGGTCAGCAGCGCCTTGAACAGCTCCGGCACCCCGATGATCTGCACGATCGGCAGGTCGTTCTGCACCAGGAAGGTGTTGAGCATGCCCGCGTTGCCGAGCATCTGCTGGAACAGCGCCACCACGATCACCCAGGACAGGAAGTGCGGCAGGTAGAGGATCGACTGCAGCGTGCGCTTCAGCCGCTCCCCGGCCAGGCTGTTGAGCACCAGGGCCAGCACGAGCGGGATCGGGAAGACGAGCACCGTCTGGATGACCGTCAAGACGATGGTGTTCCAGAGCGCGTTGCGGAAGTCGGGGTTCCCGTCCCAGAGGAACGAGAAGTTCGAGAGCCCGACGAACGGCGCCTCGCTGATCTCCAGGTAGGGCTGGTAGTCCTGGAACGCGATGACGTTGCCGAGCAGCGGGACGTAGTGGAACAGCACCAGCGCGATGCCGCCGGGCAGGCCGAGCAGCAGGATCAACATCTTGTCCCGCGTCAGCTTCGGCCGTGACCGTCGCCGGGTCGCGCCACCGCCGGTGGTCGTCCCGCCGGAGGCGTCGGAGGACGCCGGTTCCGCCCTCGGAGGGCGCTTGCCGACCGCGTTGAAGTTCACCTTTGAGCTCACACCACGTCACCTGCTTCAGGGGTGGACCCGCGGGTCCACGGAGTCGGATGGTCGGACGGCGTTGTGCCGCCCCCGGGGCGGGCGCTACAGTTTGGTAAACGCTTACCCGGCCGATCGACGCTCAAGTTAGCACGCGCTGCGTGGCAGGTGGAAGAGCCGGGATCACTGCTTTCACACCCCATCCCGCCCCAGGACATCGAGGTTCGATGAGCGACGCCGGCCCCTCCCCCTTCGACCAGCACCCCTTCGACTACTCGCCCTGGTGGTTCTGGCGCCGGGCGACCCCCGAGCAGCAGGAGCAGCAGCTGGAGCTCCAGCGCGAGCTGGCGGCCCGCACCGACGCCGCGCTGGGGGAGCGGGTCTTCCTCAGCACCCTGGCGGCGGTGCAGACCGAGCACCTCGAGCTGGGCGACGAGAGCTACGTCGCCGCGCACGCCTACCTCACCGGGAGCGTGCGGGCCGGGCGGAACTGCACCGTCAACGCCTTCACGGTGGTCCGGGGCGACGTCCGGCTGGGCGACGCCGTCCGGATCGGGGCGCACACCTCGATCCTCGCGTTCAACCACACGATGACCGACCCCGAGACCGAGGTCTTCCGGCAGCCGATCTCCACCCGCGGCATCACCATCGGGGACGACGTGTGGGTCGGCTCCCACGTCGTCGTCCTCGACGGGGTGACGGTGGGGGACAAGGCGGTGCTGGCCGCCGGGGCCGTGGTGACCAAGGACGTCCCGGCCGGCGCCGTCGTCGGGGGCAACCCGGCGCGGGTGCTGCGCTGGCGGGTCCCCCCGGCGGGCGCCGCCGCGACCGCCCGCTCCGGCGACCTCGGCGAGCAGGTCAGCGCCTTCGTCGGCCGCGCCCGCGAGCAGGCCCAGGACGTCCTCGCCCGCTCGTGGCGGCCCGATCTCCAGGACGGGCTGTTCGTCGACCGCCCGGGCCACCCCGTCACCGTCCGCGCGCAGTGCGACGCCGTGGAGATCGCGGACCTGCTCCTGGGCCGGGCCCCGGACCAGCGGCCGGCCGCCGAGCAGGCCCGCCGGTTGCGGGCGCTGCAGGACCCGAAGACGGGCCTCGTCCCGACCTTCGACCCCGACGGCGTCCCGCTGGCCGCTGCCGCCGACCTGTCCGACGGTGACGTCGCCTACCACGTGCTCTGCGTCGGCTACGCGCTCGACGTGCTGGGCAGCGGCTTCGACCACCCCGTGCACCGGGTCGCCGAGCTGGACGCCGGCGAGCTGGTCGAGGGGCTCCAGAGCCAGCCCTGGGAGGGTCGGGCCTGGGGGTCCGGCGCCTGGGTCGACATGCTGGGCACGGCGCTGCGCTGGAACCTGCCTCGTGGGGTCCGCGGACCGGCGGGCGCCGTGGAGGCCCTCGTCGGATGGCTCACCACGCACGTCGACCCACGGACCGGCATGTGGGGCACGGCCGAGGGCAACGGCGGCCTGCTGCAGGTGGTCAACGGCTTCTACCGCGCCTCGCGGGGGACGTTCGCCCAGTTCGGGCTGCCGCTGCCCCACCCGGAGCGGGTGGTCGACACCGTGCTCGAGCACACGCGGAACGCCGAGCTCTTCGCCCCGGAGCGCCAGAACGCCTGCAACGTCTTGGACGTCGCCCACCCGCTCTGGCTCGCCGCCCGGCAGACCGACCACCGGGCCCCCGAGGTGCGGGTGCTGGCCACCCGGCTGCTGGGCGACCTGCTCGGGCACTGGACCGACGGCCAGGGCTTCGGCTTCCAGGCCCCGCACCCCTCCACCGCGGCGCTGCCGAAGACGGT
This sequence comes from Friedmanniella luteola, assembly GCF_900105065.1. NCBI lineage: Bacteria > Bacillati > Actinomycetota > Actinomycetes > Propionibacteriales > Nocardioidaceae > Friedmanniella > Friedmanniella luteola. The sequence continues at coordinate 4,422,693 of NZ_LT629749.1, read as the reverse complement.
GCCCGGCCTGCAGGGCACGGAGATGTGGCTGGCGATCCTCTGGCTGCTCACGGACCTCGTCGGGGTCTCGGAGCTGCTCGGCTACCGGCCGCGCGGCATCCACCGGCCCGAGCCGGCCCTGCGGCTGACCTGACGCCCGTCGGGGGCCCGCGCGGGAATGTCCGCAGGGCCCCGGACGCTGGCGGGAGGGTGAACATCTTCCTCACCGGTGGCTCCGGCTACCTCGGCTCGGCCCTGCTCCCCCGCCTCCTCGACCAGGGGCACCGGGTCACCGCGGCCGCCCGCAGCGTGGAGTCCGCCGAGAAGCTGCGGGATGCGGGGGCCACCCCGGTGACGGGCGACCTCACCGACACCGCCTGGGTCGCCGGCCAGCTCGACCGCGCGGACGGTGCCGTGCACCTGGCGTCGCCCGGTGACGCGTCCAACGCGGCCCTCGACGCCGCCGTGGCGGCCGCCGCCGTGCAGGCCTTCAGCGGCACCACCAAGCCGTACGTGCACACCAGCGGCCTGTGGATCTGGGGTGCCGGCGTCGGCCTCAGCGAGGGGTCGCCGCTCGCCCCGCCGGCCCTGACCGCCTGGCGACCCGCCGTCGAGGACGTCGTCCTCGGCGCCGGCCTGCGGGGCGGGATCGTGGCCCCGGGCATCGTGCACGGCCACGGCGGTGGGCTGCCGAACGTCCTGCTGCAGGGCCCGCGCACCGCGGACGGCGCGCTCACCCTGATCGGCGACGGCCGGCAGCACTGGGCCACGGTGCACGTCGACGACGTCGCCGACCTCTACGTCCTGGTGCTCGAGCGCGGCGAGGTGCTGGGCCGGGTGCTGGGCGTGACGGCCGGCGCGCCGACCGTCCGGGCCATCGCCGAGGCCACCGGCGACCCCGTCGTCGCGGAGCCGGTGGAGGCCAGCCGGGCGCGGCTGGGCGCCGAGTTCGCCGACGCCCTGCTGCTGGACCAGCAGTTCGACAACGGCTACGCCCTCTCCCTGGGCTGGGCGCCGAGCCGGCCGTCCCTGGTCGACGACGTGCGCGGCGGCGGCTACGCGGGCTGAACTCCTCACAGGAACCGTGCGACCGGCTCGGTGCGTCCCGCGAGCCGCGCGCGGGAGAAGGACGGGGTATGACCTCCGACCCCACCCCCGTCCAGAAGATCGCCGAGCTGGCGAAGGGCATCGACTTCGCCATGCTCACCACCGTCGACGAGACCGGCGCCTTCGTCAGCCGTCCGATGGCCCAGCAGGACACCGACTTCGACGGCAACCTCTGGTTCCTCTCCTCCCGCGACTCCCGCAAGGTCGCGCACATCGCCGCTCACCCGCGGGTCGGGGTCGCCCTGACCTCCCGCGACGTCTGGGTCTCGGTGAACGGGACCGCCGAGGTGGTCGAGGACGCCGGCAAGGCCGCGGAGCTGTGGTCGCCGCAGATGGAGGGCTGGTTCCCCGGAGGGCCGGAGGACCCCTCGGTGGTCGTGGTCAAGGTGACCGGCGAGACCGCCGAGTACTGGGACACGCCGGGCGGGCTGGTCGCCTCGGTGCTGAGCCTGGTCAAGGTCAAGACCACCGGCGAGCGCTACCACGGCAACGACAACGAGGTCGTCGAGCTCTGACGTGCCGGTGTGAGGAGTTCGGGATCGTGGTCGACCCCGGGCTCGTCACACCGTCCTCGCGGGCGGGCACGCTGCCGCCAGCACCTAGGCTCTCCGCCATGACGCGCATCGCCCTGGTCTCCACCTCGGACACCGACCTGCTGTCGGCGCGCGCGTCGGGAGCCGACTACGTCTACGTCAACCCGACGAAGACCGCCCACACCGAGATGGCCGCGGTCTTCGCGGCCGCGGACCTGGTCGTGGCCCGCATCCTGGGCTCGGCGCAGTCGCTGTGCTCCGGCTTCGCCCGCATCCGCGGCGAGGGCCAGCCGATGGTCGTCCTCGGCGGCGAGCAGGCCCCGGACGCGTCGCTGATGGAGCTGTCGACGGTGCCGATCGGCATCGCCGCCGACGCCCACGTCTACCTCGCCCAGGGCGGCCCCGAGAACCTGGCGCAGCTGCACGCCTTCCTCTCCGACACCGTGCTGCTGACCGGCGAGGGCTTCGAGCCGCCCGTCGCGCAGCCGGTCTGGGGCGAGCTGCCGCGCCCTGAGCCTGTCGAAGGGCCCTCGACGAGCCCAGGCCGCGGTTCCTCGCGCGTACGCCCGCGGGTCGGCATCCTCTTCTACCGGGCCCAGCAGACGGCCGGGAACACCGACTACGTGCACGCCCTGGCCGACGCGGTCGACACCGCGGGCGGGGTCGGCGTGCCGATCTTCGCCGCGTCCCTCCGCGACGCCCCGGCCGACCTGCTGACCCACCTCGGCACGCTCGACGCCCTCGTCACCACGGTGCTCGCGGCCGGCGGCACCCGCCCGGCGACCGCGTCGGCCGGTGAGGACGACGGCGCCTGGGACGTGCAGGCGCTGGCGGCGCTGGACATCCCGATCCTGCAGGGGCTCTGCCTGACCACGCCACGTGCGGTGTGGGCGGAGTCGGACGAGGGGATGAGCCCGCTCGACGTGGCCACCCAGGTCGCCGTCCCCGAGTTCGACGGCCGGGTCATCACCGTCCCGTTCTCCTTCAAGGAGACCGACGCGGACGGACTGCCCAGCTACGTCCCCGACCTCGAGCGCTGCCGCCGGGTCGCCGAGATCGCCGTCAACCACGGCCGGCTCCGGCACCTCGCGCCCGGCGAGCGGCGGATCGCGCTCGTGCTGTCGGCCTACCCCACCAAGCACTCCCGGATCGGCAACGCCGTCGGCCTCGACACCCCCGTCTCGGTGATCCGGCTGCTGCGCGCGCTCCGGGCGGCGGGCTACGACGTCGGCGCCCCCGGCGACATCCCGGGCACCGGTCCGCTGGAGCCGGTCGAGGGGGAGTCGGCCGACACCACCGCGGGCAACGCCCTGATCCACGCGCTCATCGCCGCCGGCGGCCAGGACCCGGAGTGGCTGACGTCGGGCCAGCTGTCCGGCCAGCCGGCCCGGGTCCCCGCCGCCACCTACCGGCGCTGGTTCGACGACCTGCCCGCCGAGCTGACCGACGCGGTCACCGCCGCCTGGGGCGAGGCGCCCGGCGAGCTGTTCGTGGACCGCAGCCGGGACCCCGCGGGCGAGGTCGTCGCCGCCACCCTCCAGGCCGGCAACGTGGTGATCCTCGTCCAGCCGCCGCGCGGCTTCGGGGAGAACCCGATCGCGATCTACCACGACCCCGACCTCGCGCCCACCCACCACTACCTCGCCGTCTACGGCTGGCTGCAGCACGAGTTCGGCGCCCACGCCGTCGTGCACGTCGGCAAGCACGGCAACCTCGAGTGGCTGCCGGGCAAGAACATGGGCATGTCCGCCGCCTGCGGGACCGACGCCGCGCTGGGCTCGCTGCCGCTGGTCTACCCGTTCCTGGTCAACGACCCGGGCGAGGGGACCCAGGCCAAGCGCCGCGCCCACGCCACCGTCGTCGACCACCTCATCCCGCCGATGGCCCGGGCCGAGTCCTACGGCGACATCGCCCGGCTCGAGCAGCTGCTGGACGAGTACGGCAACGTCGTCGCCATGGACCCGGCCAAGGTGCCGGCGCTGCGCGGGGAGATCTGGACGCTGATCCAGGCGGCCCAGATGGACGCCGAGCTGGGCCTGACCGACCGGCCCGACGACGAGGCGTTCGACGACTTCGTGATGCACGTCGACGGCTGGCTCTGCGAGATCAAGGACGTCCAGATCCGCGACGGCCTGCACGTGCTGGGCCAGGTGCCCCAGGGCGACGAGCTGGTCAACCTCGTGCTCGCGGTGCTGCGGGCGAACCAGGTGTTCGGCGGCCAGGTCAACGGGGTGCCCGGCCTGCGCACCGCGCTCGGGCTCGCGGAGGGTGACGCCCCGCTCGCGCAGGTCGACGCCGTCGAGGAGCAGGCCCGCGCGCTGGTGGTCGCGCTGTCCGAGGCCGGATGGGACGCCGCTGAGGTACCTGGCGTCGTCCGTGCCCTGAGCCTGTCGAAAGGCGCTGACCTCGCCGGCGTCGAAGCCGCGCTCACCTTCGCCTGCGTCGAGGTCGTCCCGCGCCTCGCCCGCACCGGCGACGAGATCGGCAACACCCTGCACGCGCTGGCCGGCGGCTACGTCCCGGCCGGGCCGTCGGGGTCCCCGCTGCGCGGCCTGGTCAACGTGCTGCCGACCGGGCGCAACTTCTACTCCGTCGACCCCAAGGCGATCCCGTCGCGGCTGGCGTACCAGACGGGCCAGGCGATGGCCGAGTCGCTGGTGCAGCGCCACCTGGACGACACCGGTGCGTACCCGCAGTCCGTCGGTCTCAGCGTCTGGGGCACCTCGGCCATGCGCACCTCCGGCGACGACGTGGCCGAGGTGCTGGCCCTGCTCGGCGTCGTCCCCGTCTGGGACGAGGGCTCGCGCCGGGTGACCGGGCTCGAGGTGCTGCCGCTGGCCGAGCTGGGCCGGCCGCGGGTCGACGTCACGGTCCGCATCTCCGGGTTCTTCCGGGACGCCTTCCCGCACGTGCTGGCCATGCTGGACGACGCGGTCCGGCTGGTCGCCGACCGCGACGAGCCGGCGGAGCAGAACTACGTCCGCGCCCACGCGCAGGCCGACCTGGCCGCGCACGGCGACGAGCGCCGCGCGACCACCCGGATCTTCGGCTCGAAGCCGGGCTCCTACGGCGCGGGGATCCTGCCGCTGATCGAGGCCGGCAACTGGCGCGACGACGCCGACCTGGCGGAGGTCTACACGGCGTGGGGCGGCTTCGCCTACGGCCGCGACCTGGACGGCGCGCCGGCGCGGGAGGACATGGAGGCCAACTACCGGCGGATCAGCGTCGCCGCCAAGAACATCGACACCCGCGAGCACGACATCGCCGACTCCGACGACTACTTCCAGTACCACGGCGGCATGGTGGCGACGGTCCGTGCGCTGACCGGGACGGCACCGAAGGCCTACGTCGGCGACTCGACGGTGCCCGACGCGGTCCGGACCCGGACGCTGGGCGAGGAGACCGCCCGGGTGTTCCGCGCCCGCGTGGTGAACCCGCGCTGGATCGGAGCCATGCAGCGGCACGGCTACAAGGGCGCGTTCGAGCTGGCGGCGACCGTCGACTACCTGTTCGGCTTCGACGCCACCGCCGGCGTGGTGCCCGACTGGATGTACGCGCAGCTGGCCGAGAGCTACGTGCTGGACAAGGTCAACCAGGACTTCATGAAGCACGCCAACCCGTGGGCGCTGCGCGGGATCATCGAGAAGCTGGGCGAGGCGGCCGAGCGCGGGCTGTGGGCCGAGCCCGACCCGGAGCTCGTGGAGCAGATGCAGCAGGTCTACCTCGACGTCGAGGGCGACCTGGAGGACGCGCAGTGAGCCGGCGACCGGTCCAGGTCGCGCGGTGAGCCTCGACCCGGCCGACCTCGGCGAGGAGGTGCTGGCCTTCCTCGTCGAGCGGCACCTGGCCACGCTCACCAACGTCCGCGCCGACGGCACCCCGCACGTGGTGCCCGTCGGCTTCACCTACGAGCCGGCCACCCGGCTGGCCCGGGTGATCACCAGCGGGGAGTCGGTCAAGGCGAGGCTGGCCGGGCGGCCCGGCGCCGTCGGCGCGCTCTGCCAGGTCGACCGGGCCCGCTGGCTCACGCTCAGCGGTCCGCTGCACGTCGAGCGCGACCCGGACGCCGTCGCCGACGCCGAGCGCCGCTACGCCGAGCGCTACCGCGTCCCGCGCGAGAACCCGCTCCGGGTCGTCCTGGTGATGGCGGTCGACCGGGTCCTCGGCCGCGGCTGAGCCGACCGGTCAGACGCGGCCGGGACCGGAGCCCGACGGCGTCCGACCCGTCGGCCCCGGGCCGACCACCGTCAGTGGCCGAAGGTCTCCGGGTCGGCGACGTCGACCTCGCCCCGGTCGAGGGCGTCGACCCGCGCCAGCTGCTCGTCGTCGAGCGCGAAGTCGAACACGTCGAGGTTCTCCGCGATCCGCCCCGGGTCGGCCGACTTCGGCACCGCCACCAGCCCGGTCTGCACGTGCCAGCGGAGCACCACCTGGGTGGGCGTCCGGCCGACCTCGGCGGCGATGTCGGCGATCACGGGGTCCGAGCGCAGCCCGTCGGCGGAGCCGCCGATCGGGCTCCAGGACTCGGTGACGATGCCGTGCTCGCGGTGGTAGGCCTGCGAGGCGCGCCGCGCCGCGTAGGGGCTCAGCTGGATCTGGTTCAGGTCGGGCACCAGCCCCGCCTCCTCCTCCAGACGCTGCAGGTGCGCCGGGGTGAAGTTGGAGACGCCGACCGCGCGGATCGAACCGTCCTCGAGCAGGGCGGCCAGGCCGCGGACGGCCTCGACGTAGCGGTCCTGCCCCGGGTTGGGCCAGTGCACCATGAAGACGTCCAGGTACTCGACGCCCAGCCGCTCGGTGCTGGCCCGCCAGGCCTGCCGGACGCCGTCGACGCTGTGCCACTCCCGGTTGAACTTGGTGGTGATGACCACGTCCTCGCGCGGCACGGCGGAGTCCCGGATCCCCTGGCCGACGCCGTCCTCGTTGCGGTAGTTCTCGGCGCAGTCGACGAGCCGGTAGCCGGTCTCCAGGGCCGTGCGGACGGCGGCCGCGGCGTCGGCCCCGCGGAGCGGCCAGGTGCCGAGGCCGATCACGGGCAGGGCGAGGCCGTTGCGCAGCGGGACGGTCGGGGTGGCGGGCATGGTCCTCCTCGGTGGGACGTCGGAGCCCTGCACGCTAGCAAGCGGCCTCAGCCGGCCGGCGTGTGGCAGACCGCCTCCAGGCTGATGCCGTCGAGGTCCGTCACGAACGCCCCGTAGTAGTCGGGCTGGTACTCCGGGTGCACGGCGGGGGCCACCTCCGACGTGGCGCCGGCGGCCAGGGCGGCGTCGTAGAACGCGTCGACGGCCGCACGGTCGGGGGCGGTGAAGGCGAGGTGCATCCCCGCGCCCACCCGGCCCTGCTCGAGCAGCCAGAAGAACGGCTTGGGGGACCGTCCGAAGCCGTGCATCCGGAGCTGGTCGGCGCCGGGGTCGGCCGGCACCTCCAGCAGGGTGACGATGTCCAGCGTCGCCAGCACCGGCGTGTAGAACGCCACGGAGCGGTCGAGGTCGGGCACGGCGACGTTCAGGTGGTCGATCAGCGAGCCGGTGTACTCGGGCATCAGGTTCTCCTGGCGGTTCTGCTCAATGGCGAAGTATCTACGCAACGAAGATATCTGCCCACCGCGGTAGCGTCAACGCCTCGGGGCTGAGAGGAGAGACATGGAGCCGGACGAGGTGTTCGCGCACCGGGTGCGCCTGCTGGGCGGCCTGCGGAGCTTCGGCGCGAGCTACACCGAGCTCACCCAGGAGTTCGCGCTGTCCCTCGGGTTGCGCTCCACCGACGCCGGTGCCGTGGTCGAGATCCTCTACGCCGAGGACCTCGGCGTCCCGCTGACCCCGGCGCGGCTGGCCGAGCGGATCGGTCTCACCTCGGGGGCGACCGCGCAGCTGCTGAACCGGCTGGAGGTCGCCGGCCACATCACCCGGACCCGCGAGCTCACGGACCGCCGCAAGGTCACCCTGCGCACGAGCCCCGACATCGTGCCGCCGGCGCGGGCGTTCTTCGCCACCCTGGGCTCCCACCTCGACCGGCTGGTGGCCCGGCACGACACCGCGGAGCTCGCCCTGGTGGCCACCTTCCTCGACGAGCTGAGCCACACCATGGCCGCGGCCATCGAGGAGAGCCGCGTGCGGCCTCAGCCGGGCGGTCGGGGCGCCGGGTCGGGTCCCGACCGCAGCAGGTAGGTGTCCATCACCCAGCCCCGCTCGGCCCGGAGCCGCAGCCGCACCCGCCGGATCTCGTCGAGCACGTCGGCCAGCCGACCGGCCACCAGGGCCTCGTCGGCCAGCCCCAGCTGGGCGCCCCAGAAGATCTCCAGGTCGGGGTGCTCGCCCAGCAGCCGGGCGCAGGTCAGGGTGCCGTCCAGCATGACGACGACGTCCCCGAGGTCGACGCGGTACTCGGCCAGCAGCCGCCGGCCCGTGGTCACGTGCACGGAGCCCCCGACCCCGTTCAGCACCAGCCGGTGCCGGGCGGCGAGCAGCTGCAGGCTGCTGATGCCCGGGATGACCGTCGTCCGCAGCTCGACGCCGTGCTCGGCCACGGCGGCGACGATCCGCAGCGTCGAGTCGTAGAAGGCCGGGTCACCCCAGACCAGGAAGCCGACGACGCCGTCGGGGCCCACCTCGCGGCGGACGACCTCGGCGTAGCGCTCGGCGCGGGCGGCGTGCCAGTCGCGCACGCCGGCGGTGTAGGCGGCCGTGTCCCGCTGCGCGTCGGGTCCGCGCGGCGGGTCGGGGACCTCGACGAGCCGGTAGCCGTCGGGCCCCAGCACGGTGCGGCAGAGCTCGGTCCGCAGGGTGGCCAGGTCGCCCTTCACCTCACCCTTGTCCGCGACGAGGAAGAGGTCGACCCGGCGCATCGCCGCGACCGCCTCACCGGTCAGGTGGCCCGGGTCGCCGCTGCCGATCCCGATGACCAGCACCTCGACGCTCACGAGGCCACCTCGACGCCCAGCCGCGGCAGGGCGACGCGCGTGCCCGCGAGCAGCACGTCCAGGTCGACGTGCTCGTCCAGGGCGTCGGCCAGGGTCTCGACCATGGCCTCCCGTCGGTCGGCGTACCCGGCGGCGCCCGGCTGCGGCGACCACGACGACCCGGCGGCCGCGGCCACCTCGCCCAGCCAGGCCCGGCGGAAGGCGTCGTTCTCGCACGTGCCGTGCCACATCGTGCCCCACACCGCGCCGGCCCGGGCGCCGTCGAGGAACGGCTCGGCGCCGTCGTCCAGGGCGGCCAGACCGTGGTGGATCTCGTAGGCGTCGACGCGGTGGCCCCGCCACGCGCCGGTCGGCCGGCCCAGCACCTTGGCGTCGGCGAAGCGGACCCGGGTGGGCAGCAGGCCCAGGCCCTCGACCACCCCCGCGCCGGACTCGACCGGGTCGTCGATCCGGCGCGCCAGCATCTGGTAGCCGCCGCAGATCGCCAGCACGGGCCGGTCACGGCGGGCCCGCTCGGCCAGCACGGCGGCGAGCCCGGTCGCCCGCAGCCAGCCCAGGTCCGCCACCGTGGACCGGGAGCCGGGCAGCACCGCCAGGTCGGCGCCGGCCACCACGTCGGGGTCGGTGGTGACCAGCACGTCGACGCCGGGCTCGGCCGCCAGCGCCTCGACGTCGGTGAGGTTGGAGACGCGGGGGAGCCGGACGACGGCCACCCGGAGCGCACCCGGCCGCGGGTCCGAGCGGCGCCAGGCGCCCACCTCGAGGGTGTCCTCGGCGTCCAGCCAGACCCCGCTCAGCCAGGGCAGCACGCCGGCGAAGGGGACGCCGGTCCGCCGGGTCAGCTCGTCCAGCCCGGGCTGGAGGACGTCCGGGTCACCGCGGAACTTGTTGACGAGGAAGGATCGGATGACCGCCCGGTCGGCGGGCTCCAGCAGGGCGACCGTGCCGTAGAGGGCGGCGAAGACCCCGCCGCGGTCGATGTCCCCGACGACCACGCAGGGCAGGCCGAAGCGGCGCGCCAGCCCCAGGTTGACGTAGTCGCCGGACCGCAGGTTGATCTCGGCCGGGGAGCCGGCGCCCTCGCACACGACGAGGTCGAAGCGGGCGGCCAGCTCCGCGTACGCCGCCCAGGCCGCCTCCGCCAGGTGCGCGCGCCCGGTCGCGTACTGCCCCGCCTCGAGGGTGCCGGCGGGCCGGCCGCGGACGACGACGTGGGAGCGCCGGTCCGAGCCGGGCTTGAGCAGCACCGGGTTCATCGCCGACTCGGGCGGGACCCGGGCGGCCTGGGCCTGCAGGTACTGCGCGCGCCCGATCTCCGCGCCGTCGGCGCAGACGGCGGAGTTGTTGCTCATGTTCTGGGCCTTGAACGGCGCGACGGAGAGGCCCCGTCGCGCGAGAGCCCGGCACAGCCCGGTGACCACCAGCGACTTGCCGGCGTCCGACGAGGTGCCCGCGACCAGCAGACCCGAGGCGCTCACCGTCCGGAGTCTAGAGCGGCGGCTCAGGACGGCGGCCGGCCCAGGTCCCGCCTCTGCTCCAGCTGCTCCCCGTGCCGGGCCTGCGGAGCGAACCCCTCGCTGGCCAGCCGAGGTCAGCGTCCGGCGACCACCAGCGTGCCCACGAGGTCGCCCGCCGCGAGGAGCCGGCCGATGACGGCCGACTGCGCCTCCGCCGTCCGCCAGGCCTCGTCGTCGCCGTGCCGGCGCTCCAGCTCGGCGTCCACCGCGTCGGCGCGGTCCTGCCAGCCGGCCGGGGTGGCCGGGAAGTCGGCCGCCGAGCCGCTGTCGTGGACGGTGAGGCCGGCCTCCCGGAGCAGGTGGTCGAGGCGGGGCCGGGTGGGGAAGTCGTTGCCGGCCGGCTGCTCGGGCAGCGCTCCCGTGGCCACGAAGACCAGCAGGCCGAGGCGGCCACCGGGCCGCAGCACGCGGCGCAGCTCGGCCACGAACCGCGGCTGGTCGGGCACGGTGCAGAGCACGCCGAGGGACCACACCGCGTCGACGGAGGCGTCGGCGAAGGGCAGCGCCGACGCGGCCTGGACGACGGGCAGGTCGAAGAGCCGACGGGCGGCCCGGCAGGCGCCGGCCTCGGGCTCGCTGAGCAGGGGGCGGACGCCGGCCTCCGCCGCGGCGAAGGCGGCGGGCCCGCCGACGCCGGCGCCGGCGTCCAGCAGCAGGTCGCCGGGCGCGACGTCCAGCCGGTCGAGCAGCCAGCGCAGGGCGCCCGGGCTCCCGCTGCCCCGGCAGCCCGCCGCCAGGAAGTGGTCGGGACCCAGCGCCAGGGCCGCGTCGGCCGTCCAGGACGCGACGGTGTCGAACTCGGCCTTCATCTCCTCGGTCACAGCGCGCTCCTTACCCGCGGACGGCGCGCCCATCGCGGATCCGGGTCCCGATCTCGGCCTGCACGTCGGCCGCGAACGCGGTGCCCCGGCCGGAGGCGAGCCCGGACAGGTTCACCCCGGCCACCCCCTCCACCGCGAGCAGCGCCCGCGCCTCGGCGACGGCGACCCGGATGCCCGCCTCGACCGGGTCGGGCCTGGCCAGCACGGCGGCCACGGCCGCCCGGTCGAGCTCCAGGCCCGGGAGGGCGGCCAGCGCCGCCGCCGAGCGCTCGTCGGTGAACACGGCGACCGCGGCGACGACCGGCATCGTCAGCCCGCGGGTCCGCGCGGCGGCGACGAAGGCGGCCACGGCCTCCGGACGACCGACGTGGTTGAGGACCGCGACCGCCGCCCCGGCCTGCTGCTTGCGGACCAGCCGCTGGGGCCGCAGCCCGCGCGGAGGGGCGGCCGGCGCCTCGGGCACGGCGACCGGCAGCCCTCGCGCCGCGGCGAGCCCGGCCAGCCGGGTGCCGTCGAGGTCGAAGACGGCCGGGGCCGCGGTCGCCACCTCCGGCCGCCGGCCGTCGCCGGTCACGCACACGACGGTGGCCAGGCCGTCGGCCCGCAGCCGGTCCAGCTCGGCCTCGAGGGCGGCGCGCGGGCGCTCCCGGCAGGCCAGCGTCACCCACGGCCGGACGCCGGCCTCGGCGATCAGCCGCGCCAGCAGGCTGGGGGAGAAGTCCGGTCGGTCCTGGTGGTCGCCGACCAGCAGGGCGTCGGCGCTGCCCGCCAGCCGCCGCGCGGTCCGGGTCAGGGTCGCCCGGTCCGAGGGCGGGACGCTGAGGTCGGTCAGCACCTCCGGCACGGCCGCCGGCGGGGTGCCGGCGACGGGCGTCACGGGCGGCGGTTCCGGCAGGTCCAGGAAGACGCAGGGGTGCTCGGCGACCTCGCAGCGGCCGTCCGGCCGGACCCCGCCGCACGGGCCGTGCACCATCCGCTTGGGGCACCCGGTCCGCATCGGCCCAGCCTTCCACGGCTCCCGGGTCTTGCCAGCGGCCGCCCGGCCTGGACAGGATGCCCGGGGCGACCAGACACGGGGGCGGAGGGGGCGGGCGTGGCCGCGGACGTGGAGCAGGTGCACCTGGAGACCCGGGCGGAGTGGCGCGCCTGGCTGGCGGAGCACCACGCCACGGCGAGCGGGGTGCAGCTCGTCTCGTGGCGCACGGGCACCGGCCGGCCGGCCGTCGGCTACGTCGAGTCCGTCTGCGAGGCGCTGTGCTTCGGCTGGGTGGACAGCGTCGCCCGCCGGCTGGACGACGAGCGCAGCATGCAGTACTTCTCCCCGCGCAAGCCCCGCAGCGGTTGGGCGCGGACCAACAAGATCCGCGTCGAGGAGCTCCGGGCCGCGGGGCTGATGACCGAGGCCGGCGAGCGGGTCATCGCCGAGGCGGTGGCCAACGGGGCGTGGACGCTGCTGGACGACGTCGAGGCCGGGATCGAGCCCGACGACCTGCGGGCTGCCCTCGACGCCCGTCCGGCGGCGCGCGGGCACTGGGACGCCTTCCCGCCGTCCGTCCGCAAGGTCATGCTCGAGTGGCTGGTCCAGGCCCGGACGGCCGCGACCCGCGACAAGCGGCTGGCCGCCGTCGTCGACCGGGCCGCGGAGGGCGTCCGCGCCCACCCCGCCTGGCGGCCCGCCGGCTCGAAGGGTGCGTAGCCGTCGCGCGACGCCGGGACCCCCGCCCGCGGCCTAGGGGCGCGCGCCCCGCTGCACGACGCCGATCCCGGCCAGCACCAGTGCCCCGCCGACCAGTTGGCCGGGCGAGGGCTGCTGGGCCAGCAGCACCACGGCGAAGGCGACGGCGAACAGCACCTCCGCCAGCGACACGAACGAGGCCACCGAGCTGCCCAGCCGCCGGACGGCGACGATGCCGGTGAGGTAGGCCAGCACGGCCGTCACCCCGACCAGCAGCACCACGGGCAGCCACCAGCCGACCTCGGCGCCGGCCAGGACCGTGCTGCCGGTCCGGGCGGCCAGCGGCAGCAGTCCGATGCCGGCGGCCGCGAGGATGACGGCCCCGCCGACGCCGGTGCCGACGGTGGTCAGCAGCAGGGGCGGGACGGTGCCGTGGCGGCCGCCAGTCTCGCTCAGCACGAAGTAGGCGCACAGGCAGACGGCCGCCCCCAGTCCCCAGGCCACCCCGACGGGGTCGAGGGTGACGCCGCTGCGCAGGTCCAGCACGAAGACCAGGCCCAGCAGGGCCAGGGCGGCCCCGCCGAAGACGGACCCGGCGGGCCGGCGTCCGCTGCGGGCCCAGTGCCAGAAGATCAGCAGCACGGGGGCGAGGTACTCCAGCAGCAGGGCGACGCCCACCGAGAGGTACTGGACCGCGCTGAAGTAGCAGAGCTGGGCCAGGGCGACGGCGACGACGCCGTAGACGGCCATCCGGCCGGTCTGCCGCAGCGAGGGCAGCCCCGTCCGGCGCAGCAGCACCAGGCAGGGGACGAGCAGCAGCACGAACGCGCCGGTGATCCGGACGGCGACCACGGCCGCCGGCGTCCAGCCGAGGTCCAGCAGTGAACGGGCGAGCGAGCCGGACAGGCCGAACGAGGCGGCCGACAGCAGCGCGATGGCGAGGCCGCCGGCGTAGCCGCTGCGGGCGGCCGGGTGGCCGGGCTGCGGGTCGCGCTCGAGGGCGCCGGCCACGGACGGGACGGGGCTGGTGGAGGTCGGGCCGGTGCTGGTCATGAGGGCTCCCGTCGTGGATCGGTGCGTCCATCCGGAGTGGTCGACGGGGTCCGCGTCGCTGCGTCCTCGTTGTCACGACCAAAGCGTGGTTACACTCGTGACACTAGGGGAGGACCCCGTCAGGAGTCAACATGTCTTTTGCCCATGACACCGAGATCGCGCTCGGCGAGGCCGCGGCGCTGGTCAACACCCTGAGCGACGACGGCGACAGCCTGGAGACCCGCGCCGGTCTGGACGCGTTCCTGGCCCGGCACCCCTTCTCCGGGCAGGTGACCGGGGACGAGGAGGAGCTGCGCACCGTCCGCCGGCTCCGCGAGCGGCTCCGCGCGTTCTGGTCCGTGGACGACCGCGACGGGGCGGCCGCGCTGGTCAACGCGCTCCTCGCCGACTGCGCCACCTCGCCCTACCTGAGCAAGCACGACGCGTTCGACTGGCACCTCCACGTCACGCGGCCCGAGGCCCCGCTGGCGATGCGGATCGGGGCCGAGGCGGCGATGGGCTTCCTCGACCTGGTCCGCGCCGACGCGCTGGGCCGGCTCCGCACCTGCGCGGCCGACGACTGCTCCGACGTGCTGGTCGACCTCTCCCGCAACCACTCCAAGCGGTACTGCGACACGGGCAACTGCGGCAACCGGGCCAACGTCGCGGCCTACCGGGCGCGGAAGCGGACGCTCGCGTGAGCCGCCCCCGTCCGGCGCCCGCGACCCGCGCCGCGGTCCCGCCGTTCGCGGTGATGAGCATCCTCAACCGGGTGGCCGAGCTGCGCGCCGCCGGGCGCGACGTCGTCTCGCTCTGCGCCGGGGAGCCCTCGGCCGGGGCGCCGAGCGACGTCCGGGCGCGGATGACCGAGCTGATGGGCGGCGTCCCGCTCGGCTACACCGAGACCTTCGGCATCCGCCCGCTGCGGGCGGCGCTGGCCGGCCACTACGCGCGCTGGTACGGCCTCGACGTCGACCCGGACGCCATCGCGGTGACCACGGGCTCGTCGGGGGCCTTCACGCTGGCCTTCCTCGCCGCCTTCGACGCCGGCGACCGGGTCGCCCTGGCCCGGCCGGGCTACCCGGCCTACCGCAACATCCTCACGGCGCTGGGCTGCGAGGTCGTCGAGCTCGACTGCGGTCCCGAGCAGCGGTTCTCACCCGACGTCACCGTGCTGGAGGCGGCCCACGCCCGGGCGCCGCTGGCCGGCCTGGTGCTGGCGTCGCCGGCCAACCCGACCGGCACGATGGTCGACGCCCAGCAGCTGGCCGCGCTGGCCGGCTGGTGCGCCGAGCACGGCGTCCGGCTGGTCAGCGACGAGATCTACCACGGCATCACCGCGTCGGGGGAGGCCGGCAGCTGCGCCTGGGCGGTCGACCGGGACGCCCTGGTGATCTCGTCGTTCTCCAAGTTCTGGGGGATGACGGGCTGGCGGCTGGGCTGGTGCCTGGTGCCGGCCGACCTGCGGCCGGCCTTCGACGCCCTGGCGGGCAACTTCGCGCTCTGCGCCCCCGTGCCCGCCCAGCACGCCGCCGTCGCCGCCTTCACCGACCGCTCCTACGCCGAGGCGGCCGCGGCCGGCCGGACCTTCGACGCCGCGCGCGCGGTGCTGCTGGCGGCGCTGCCCTCGCTGGGCTGGGGCGCCGTCGCCCCGGCCGACGGCGCGTTCTACGTCTACGCCGAGCTGGGCGCGGCCCTGGCCGACCACGTCGACTCCGTCGCCTGGTGCGCGGCGCTCTTGGAGCGCGAGGGCGTCGCGCTGACCCCGGGCACCGACTTCGACACCGTCCGCGGCGGCAGCGCCGTCCGGGTCTCCCTCGCCGCCGGGCCCGACGCGGTGGCCGAGGCCGTCACCCGGATCCGGCGCTTCCAGTCCTGAGCCGGCGGCCGTTCCCCCGCCCCGCCCCAAGCCGTGAACGAACTCGTCGTCTACTCGAAGCTCGTTCACGGCTTGTCTGCCTGGACGGGGTGGTCAGGACGGACTACTCGTGCGAGAGTAGTCCCGTGTCCTCCATCCGGCTGTTCGTCCTCGACGCCCTCGCGCGCCGCGGCGACATGCACGGCCACCAGCTGCGGCTGCTGGCCGAGGAGGAGCACGTCCACCTGTGGACCGACATCTCCGTCGGCGCGCTGTACGGCGCGCTGAAGCGGCTGGCGGCCGAGGGGCTGCTGGCCGAGGTCCGCACCGAGCGCGAGGGCAGCTACCCCGAGCGCCAGGTGTACGGGATCACCGAGGCCGGGCGGGAGTCGTTGGCCGCCCTCCAGGCCGCGGCGCTCGAGCACGTCGTGCTCAAGCCCGACCCCTTCGACCTCGCGCTGAGCCGTCCCGACCCCGACCGGCTCGACGGCCTCGCCGACGCGCTGGACGCCCGGCTGTCCACCCTGCACGCCCTGCTCGCCGAGTCCCGCGCCCGCACGGCGCGGGCCCGGCCCTACCTCTCCGTCGGCGAGACGCACGCCCTGCTCCACCGCGAGCACCGGATCCGTGCCGAGATCGGCTGGCACGAGTCGCTGGTCGCGGCCGTGCCCGAGATCGTCGCCGACGAACGCGTCCGGGCCCTGCGGCCCGACGCCCTGCCCACCGCCGAAGACCTGGCCGCACGCCGTCGTGCCACGCCGGACACCCCGCCCGAAGGACACCACGCATGACCGAGCAGACCGCGGCCCGCGCCGCCACCCCGGGCGCCCCGGGGCCCCACCCCGGCGGACCGCCGCCCACCACCGTCCCGCGCCGCTCCTGGCAGGCGCTGGTCGTGCTGCTGGCGGGCATGTTCATCGCCCTGCTGGACACCACGATCGTCAACGTCGCCCTGCCGACCATCCGGACCAGCCTCGACGCCTCCGAGGCGACGCTGTCCTGGATCATCTCGGGCTACGCGCTGGCCTTCGGCCTGGCCCTCATCCCGGCGGGCCGCCTCGGCGACCGGTTCGGCCACAAGTGGGTCTTCTTCACCGGCATCGCCCTGTTCACGGTGGCCAGCGCCGCCTGCGGGCTGGCCCAGGGCGACACCCAGCTGGTCATCGCCCGGGTCGTCCAGGGCCTGGCCGGGGGCATCTTCGTGCCGGCCGTCACCGCCTACATCCAGCTGCTGTTCCCCGGCCCCGTCCGCGGCAAGGCCTTCGCCGTGATGGGTGCCGTCATCGGCGTCTCGTCCGCACTCGGCCCCATCGTCGGCGGCCTGATCATCCAGGCGTTCGGCGAGGAGGAGGGCTGGCGGCTGGTCTTCGGCGTCAACCTGCCGATCGGCGTCGCGACCCTGGTCGCCGCGGCCCTGCTGCTGCCGCGGAAGGACCCGGCCGACGCGCCGGCCCGCACCGGGCTGGACTGGCTGGGCCTGGTGCTGCTGAGCGCCGGCCTGGTGGCCCTGCTGGTCCCGTTGATCGAGGGCCAGGACCGGGGCTGGCCGCTGTGGACCTACCTGACCCTGGCCGGTGGTGCCGTCCTGCTCGTGCTGTTCGCCGTCTGGGAGATCCGCTACACCAAGCGCGGGCGCAGCCCGCTGGTCCCGCCGCACCTGTTCAGCCACGGCTCGTTCACCGGCGGCGTCGTGCTGGCGATGGTCTACTTCGCCGCCTTCACCAGCATCTTCTTCACCATCTCGCTGCTCTGGCAGTCGGGCCTCGGCCACACCGCCCTGGAGTCGGGGCTGGTCTCGGTCCCGTTCGCGATCGGCAGCATCATCGCCTCCTCGCAGAGCAACCAGCTGAGCCAGAAGCTGGGCCGGACGGTGCTGGTCGTGGGCACGGCCCTGGTCACGGTCGGCCTGGTCTGGACCTGGCTGGTGCTGCGCAACGCCACCCCGGAGAACCTGACGCACTGGGACCTGCTGCTGCCGCTGTTCATCGCGGGCCTCGGCAACGGCGCCTTCATCGCCCCCAACGCGCAGTTCATCATCGCCACCGTCGACCGGGCCGAGGCCGGCGCGGCCAGCGGGGTCGTCTCCACCGTCCAGCGGGTCGGCAGCGCCGTCGGGATCGCGATCATCGGCAGCGTGCTGTTCGGCTCGCTGGTGATCACCGGCCCCGACACGGTCGGGTCCGGCTTCCTCGCCGCGTCCGCCGACGCCATGGCCGTCAGCGCCGCCTTCAGCGTCGCCGCGCTGCTGCTGGTGTTCGTGCTGCCCAAGCAGGCCGGCGGCCGCCCGGCCGCCGCTGCCGCTGGTCCGCGGCGGGCCCTGGCTCCGGCCGAGGGCGACGCCGCGTGAGCGCGGCCGGACCCGTCCCCGCGGCCTTCGCCGCCCTGGGCGAGGCGTCGTTCGTCTCCCTGACCACCTACCGGCGCAGCGGCGCGGCCGTCTCGACGCCGGTCTGGGTGGCCGCGGACGGCGACGACCTGGTCGTCCTCACCCCGAGCGCCAGCGGCAAGGTCAACCGGCTGCGCCACGACGCCCGGGTGGAGCTGCGGCCCTGCAGCCGCCGGGGCGCCGTGGCCCCGGACGCCCCGACGGTCGCCGGCCGGGCCGCGGTCGAGCCGGCCTCGGTCGAGCACGTCCGCGGCCTGGTCAAGGCCAAGTACGGCCTCGAGTACCGGGTGTTCATGCTCGTCGAGCGGATCATCGCCCGCGGCGAGCAGGAGCGGCTGGGTCTGCGGATCACCCCCGCCTGAGGGGCGCTACAGGTGGGCGATGAGGTCGGCCAGCAGCTCGTCGCCGTCGACGTCCAGCCCGCGGGCGCGGAACCAGGTGGCGACGTTGCGGCAGTCACGGGCCAGGAAGTCCACCCCGGACGCGTTGCCGATGACGTCGACCGCCTGGGGCAGGTCGATGAGCACCAGGCGGTCCTCGGTGGCCAGCACGTTGAACGGCGACAGGTCGCCGTGCGCCAGGCCCATCGCCGCCATCACCCGCATCGCCGCCACCAGCTGCTCCCAGAAGTCGGCGAGCAGGTCGGGGCCGGGGCGGGTCTGGGCCAGCCGGGGGGCGGTGCTGCCGTCGGCCAGCGTCACGAGCTCCATGAGGATCTCCGTGCCGTCGAGCTGCACGGGGTAGGGGACGGGGAGCCCGGCCGACCAGAACCGGGCCAGGTGGTCGAACTCGGCGGTGGCCCACTGGCCGGCCTCGACGGTCCGGCCCCAGCGGGTGCCCTTGGCGGCAGCCCGCCGGTCCCGGGTGTTCCGCATCCGGCGGTGCTCGGTGTAGCCGGCGTCGCGGTGGAACAGCCGGTGGTCGGTGCCGCGGTAGCGCTTGGCCGCCAGCACCACGCCGTCCTCGTCGGGGACGGCGCGCTCCAGCAGGAAGACGTCCGCCTCCTTGCCGGTCTTGAGGATGCCCAGCTCGGTGTCGACGGCGGCGTCGGCCGTCACCAGCCAGTCCGGCCAGGGCTCGGGGCCGGCGAGGACGCCGATGTCGTCCCAGGTCGACCAGCGGCGGCCGGGGCCGAGGTCGTCCTCGAGCGGGACGTGGTCCCAGGGCAGCGGGTCGGCGGCCGGGACGGGGTGGAGGGGGGTCGGGTCAGGGACGGCGGCGAGGCCGCGCGCGCCCGGTGCTGCGGGGTCGGTCATGGTCGAGGAGTGCTCCAGAGACGAGGGGACGGGTCGAGGGGGACCCGGGGACGGTGATGGACACGTCACGCCTCCTTCGTCTCAGGGCGACCCCCGCGGGTCGCCGTCGGTCCACCCTCGGGCAAAGAACTAGGCCCTGCAAGTTGTTTTCCGGGCCCCGCGCGGTCGGCGGTACGTTGTGCAGCGCGGCGGCCGGCGCAGACCTCGACCGGGGACTTCAATGGCCAGGAGGGCGCGTCCACCGACGGGCCCCGGGCCGCGGGAGCACGGGTGGGTGCGCTCCCGAGCGGAGGAGAGGAAACCTGTGACCGAGGTCAGCCGAGTCGGGGACATCCCCCGCGCGGACGACGGGGCCGGGGCCTTCGGGCCCGGCGGTGACGCGGAGCTGGTCCAGCTGCTGACGCCGGACGGTGAGCGGCGCGAGCACCCCGACCACGCCTTCACCGGCAGCGACGAGGACGTCCGCGGCTACTACCGCGACATGGTCCTCAGCCGGCGGGTGGACGCGGAGGCCACCGCCCTGCAGCGCCAGGGCGAGCTGGGCGTCTGGGCCTCCAGCCTGGGCCAGGAGGCCGCGCAGGTGGGCTCCGGGCACGGCATGAGCCCGCAGGACTTCGTCTTCCCGACCTACCGCGAGCACGGCGTGGCCTGGGTGCGCGGGGTCGACCCGCTGCGGCTGCTGGCCATGTTCCGCGGCGTCGACCACGGCGCCTGGGACATCGAGCAGACCCGCTTCGGCCCGTACGCGATCATCATCGGCTCCCAGACCCTGCACGCGACCGGCTACGCCATGGGCATCGAGCGCGACGGCCTCGTCGGCACCGGCGACCCGGACCGCGACACCGCCGTGGTCGCCTACTTCGGCGACGGCGCCACCAGCCAGGGCGACGTCAACGAGGCGTTCATCTTCGCCAGCTCCTACAACGCCCCCGTCGTGTTCTTCTGCCAGAACAACCAGTGGGCGATCTCGGAGCCGATCGAGCGGCAGTCCCGGATCCCGCTCTACCGCCGCGCCTCGGGCTTCGGCTTCCCCGGCGTCCGCGTCGACGGCAACGACGTGCTCGCGGTCCAGGCCGTCACGAAGGCGGCCCTGGAGCGGGCCCGCTCCGGCAACGGGCCGACGCTGATCGAGGCCTACACCTACCGGATGGGCGCCCACACCACCTCCGACGACCCGAGCAAGTACCGGCTGGCCGACGAGCTGGAGCACTGGCGGCTCAAGGACCCGATCGCGCGGGTGAAGGCGTACCTGACCGCCGGCGGGCTCGCGGACGACACCTTCTACGCGGCCGTCGACGCCGAGGCCGACGCGATGGCCACCGAGCTGCGGGCCGCCTGCCTGGCGCTGCCGGAGCCGACCCTCACCGAGACCTTCGACTGGGTGTACGCCGAGCAGACGCCCTACCTGCGCGCCCAGCAGGCCGCCCACGCCGAGTACGTCGCG
Organism: Friedmanniella luteola; assembly: GCF_900105065.1. Lineage (NCBI taxonomy): Bacteria > Bacillati > Actinomycetota > Actinomycetes > Propionibacteriales > Nocardioidaceae > Friedmanniella > Friedmanniella luteola. Next base: position 4,402,166 of record NZ_LT629749.1, on the reverse strand, counting down.
ACCTTCGAGGACCCCGAGCCGGCGACCGCCCCGACGGCACCCGGAGGTGCACGGTGACCACGCTGACCATGGCCAAGGCGATCAACGCCGGCCTCCGCCGCGCCCTCGAGGCCGACCCCAAGGTCGTCCTGGCGGGCGAGGACATCGGCAAGCTGGGCGGTGTCTTCCGGGTGACCGAGGGCCTGCAGAAGGACTTCGGCGAGGGCCGGGTCATCGACTCCCCGCTGGCGGAGTCGGGCATCATCGGCACCGCCGTCGGGATGGCCATCCGCGGCTACCGGCCGGTGTGCGAGATCCAGTTCGACGGCTTCGTCTACCCGGCGTTCGACCAGATCGTCAGCCAGGTGGCCAAGCTGCGGTACCGCACCCGGGGTGCTCTCAGCATCCCGATGGTCATCCGCATCCCGTTCGGCGGGGGCATCGGGGGCGTCGAGCACCACAGCGAGTCGCCCGAGAGCTACTTCGTGCACACGGCCGGGCTCAAGGTCGTCAGCTGCGCCACCCCGGTCGACGCCTACTGGATGATCCAGCAGGCCATCGCCTCCGACGACCCGGTGGTCTTCCTCGAGCCCAAGCGTCGCTACCACGAGCGCGCCGAGGTGGACGAGGCGGCGACGCCGCTGCCGCTGCACGCGGCGTCGGTGCTCCGCGAGGGCCGTGACGTCACCCTGCTGGCCTACGGGCCGACGGTGAAGGTGTGCCTGGACGCGGCGGTCGCCGCCGCGGACGAGGGCCGCGACCTCGAGGTGGTGGACCTGCGCTCGCTGTCCCCGCTGGACATGACCACCGTCGCCGCGTCGGCCCAGAAGACCGGCCGGGTGGTCGTCGTCCACGAGGCGCCGACGACGCTGGGCCTGGGCTCGGAGCTGGCCGCCCGGATCACCGAGGAGTGCTTCTACTCCCTGGAGGCGCCGGTGCTCCGGGTGGGCGGGTTCGACACGCCGTACCCGCCGAGCAAGGTCGAGGACGGCTACCTGCCCGACCTGGACCGGGTGCTCGACGTCGTCGACCGCTCGCTCGCGTACTGATCGCGAGGGGGGACGACCCCCCTGTGAACCCCCCGCACGAGCCTGAGGAGGAGACGACATGGCGATCCGTGAGTTCCGGCTGCCCGATCCCGGGGAGGGCCTCGTCGAGGCCGACATCGTCACCTGGCGGGTGGCCGTCGGCGACACCGTCGCGGTGAACGACATCCTGCTGGAGATCGAGACCAGCAAGTCCCTCGTCGAGCTGCCCAGCCCCTACGCCGGGACGGTCACCGCGCTGCTGGTGGCCGAGGGTGAGACCGCCGACGTCGGCGCCCCGATCATCGCCATCGACGACGGGGCCGCGTCCGCCGCCCCGGCCGACGCGCCCTCGGCGGCGAGCCCGACGGCGGAGCGCGTCGTCGAGCCGAGCGACGGCATGGTCGGTGGCGGCGACGGTGGGCGGCGGGTGCCCAACCTCGTCGGCTACGGCCCCCGGACCGGGGAGAGCAAGCGGCGGCCGCGGAAGGCCGCCGCGGCCGACCCGGCGCCCCAGCAGGCGCACGACCAGCTGTCCGGCACCTTCGCGACGGACGTGCCGGTCTCCCGGCGCACCGACGACCGGGCCGCGCTGCACGCGGCCGCACCCGCCTCCTCGACCCCGGTCGCCCCGCTGCCCGCGCCCGGTCCGGCGGCCCCCGAGCCGCTGCTGCGCGGCGGGCCGGTGCTGGCCAAGCCGCCGGTGCGCAAGGTGGCCAAGGACCTCGGGGTCGACCTGACCACGGTCACCGGCACGGGTCCCGGGGGCGTCATCACCCGCGACGACGTGACGGCGGCCGCCGCGGCCGCGGCCGCGCCGGCACCGCTGGTCGCGCCCCCGGTGGCGGCGACGCGGCCGCAGGGCGAGGGCGACGTCCGGATCCCCGTGCGCGGGGTCCGCAGGGCGACGGCGGAGGCGATGGTCCGCTCGGCGTTCACCGCGCCCCACGTCACCGAGTGGCTCACCTGCGACGTCAGCGCCAGCATGGAGCTGCTCGAGCGGCTGAAGAGCCGCCGGGAGTTCCGGGACGTCCGGATCTCCCCGCTGCTGCTGGTGACCAAGGCCGTCTGCCTGGCCCTGCGCCGGACGCCGGAGCTGAACGCCTTCTGGGACGAGCCGGCCGGCGAGATCGTCCAGCTGGGCTCGGTCAACCTGGGCATCGCCGCGGCCACGCCCCGCGGCCTGGTGGTGCCGAACATCAAGGGCGCCCAGGCGCTGGGCCTGCTGGAGCTGGCGCAGGCGATCAACGCGCTGGTCGCCACCGCGCGCGAGGGCCGGACGCAGCCCGCCGAGATGGCGGGCGGCAGCTTCACCATCACCAACGTCGGCACCTTCGGCGTCGACGCCGGCACCCCGATCCTCAACCCCGGCGAGTCCGGCATCCTCTGCTTCGGCCAGATCGCCCGCCGCCCGTGGGTGGTGGGCACGGGCGCCGACGAGCGGATCGAGCCGCGCTGGGTGACCACCCTCGCCGTGTCGTTCGACCACCGGCTGGCCGACGGCGCCCAGGGCTCGACGTTCCTGGCCGACGTGGCCCAGGTCCTCGGCGACCCGGGGCTGGGACTGCTCTTCTAGCGGCTCGCCGACCTCGACGGGTCCCGGGTCGACGGGTGGCCGAGGATGGCCCGATGACCACGCTGTACCTGATGGTGGGGCTGCCCGGGGCGGGCAAGACGACCCGCGCGCAGGCCCTGGCCGCCGCGCACGACGCCCTCCGGCTGAGTCCCGACGTGTGGATGATCCCGCTGTACGGGGCGTCCGACCCGGACGGCAAGCGGGACGTCCTCGAGGGCCGGCTCGTGTCGGTGGCGCTGCAGGCCCTCCGGCTGGGCACCAGCGTCGTCCTCGACTTCGGCTTCTGGGGCCGCGACGAGCGGTCGTCCCTCCGGGCGCTCGCCGCGTCCCTCGGGGCGACGGCGGAGGTCGTCTACCTGCCGGTCGACCGGGAGACGCAGCGGTCCCGCGTCGGGAGCCGCTGGGCCACGACGCCGGGGGACACCTTCGCGATGACCGACGCGGAGGTCGACGACTCCCGCCGGGTGTTCGAGGAGCCGGACGCGGCCGAGCTGGCCGGCGGACCGGTGCCGCCGGCGCCGGCGGGCAGCGGCGGCTGGGCCACCTGGGCGGCCGCGCGCTGGCCGTCGCTCGACCGGGTGGGCTGAGGGGTCCGGGCGCTCGAGCGGGCCACGGACTGTGCCAGGGGTCGTGGCCCGCCGCAGGCCTCAGCCGCGCCGGGTGGCGAGGTAGACGGTGTTGGTCGCCTCGCGGTCCTGCAACGGGTTGGGGAAGGACACCACCTCGGCCGCGACGTCGTCGAAGACCGCGGTGAGGACCGCCAGGTAGGCCGCGTCGGGCGGGTCGTTGGACCACAGGGCGTAGACCCCGCCCGGCCGCAGGTGGCGGGTCAGGGTGCGGGTGCCGGCCGGGGAGTAGAAGCCGGCGCTGCCGTCGGCCAGCAGGTGGGCGGGGGAGTGGTCGATGTCCACCACCACGGCGTCGAAGGTCCGGTCCGGCTGCTCGGGGTCGAAGCCGGCGCCGTCGCTGAGGGCGAAGAAGTCGCCGTGCACGAACCGGCAGCGCGGGTCGGCGGTCAGGGTGGGTCCGACGGGCACCAGCCCGCGCCGGTGCCAGTCGATCACCGGGGCCAGCGCGTCGACGACCAGCAGCTCGCGCACCCGCGGGTCCTCCAGGGCGGCGGCCGCGGTGTGGCCCAGCCCGAGGCCGCCGACGGCGACGTCGAGGTGCTCCCCGCTCAGCCGGGCGAGGGCGAGCCGGGAGAGCTCCTCCTCGGCGACGGTGAACAGGCTGGACATCAGGTACTCCTCGCCCAGCTTCACCTCGAAGACGTCGACCCCGGAGACCGGGTCCTGGCGCCGCCGCAGGCTCACCTCGCCGATGGGGGTGGGCTGGAAGTCCAGCTCCTCGAGTCGGGCGCGCATCCCGTCACCGTCCTGCCCTGCTCGTCGGACGGCCAGCCTAGACCGGCTGGCGGACCCGGCCGCGCGCGTGCACCGCCCGCCCCACCCGCTGGGCCAGCCGGTGGAAGCGGGACTCCACGTGCCGTTCGAAGAGGACCGCGACGACGACGGCCACCGGGACGGCGAGGGCGATCGCCACCCAGGGCGACGCCGCGGCGGTGAGGAAGCGCGCCGCCAGCACGATCGGCTCGTGCACCAGGTAGAGGCTGAAGGAGATGCGGCCCGCCCACTGCAGCGGGCGCAGCTCGCAGAGCGCCCGGACGAACGGGCAGAACGCCGCCGCGACCACGAGGAGCCAGACGCCCGGCACAGCGAGGAACGCCAGCTGCCGGGCCAGCGGCGGGTCGGCGCCCAGCCCGGTGGCGTTCCACCGGGCCGTGGACAGCAGGGTGGCCAGAACCAGCACGAGGGGCCAGAACCACCAGCGCCCGGCCGACCAGCGCTGCGCCCGGTCCTGCAGGGTCGCCCAGCGCACCGCCGTCAGCACGCCGACGGCGAACATCGGCAGGTAGAACAGAGCCTCGACCGACGTCCACGACCCCACCGCGCAGAGCACCAGCAGCGCGACCGCCCGCAGCCCGTCGAGCCGGCGGGCGGGGACCAGCAGCAGCACGTACAGGGGCAGCAGCAGGGAGAACAGCACCTCCCACTGCAGCGACCAGAGAGGGCTGATCCGGCCCGACGTGCCCCCCACCAGGGTGAGGTCGTCCACGAACGCCTGCCCGGTGTAGACGTTCGGCCGCCGGACCACCCACGGGCCGAGCGCGTCCGCGTTGGAGCGGGGGACCAGCGCGATCGTCAGGGCCCCCAGGGCGACGGCCGCGATGACCGGCCCGTAGAGCCGGACGACCCGGCGTGGGTAGTAGGCCACCCAGTCGAAGCCGGGGCGGCCCAGCACCGGCAGCGTCAGCACCAGGCCGCTGAGCACGAAGAACAGGTACACCGACTCCGTGCCCGCCCAGACGAGGTGGAGGGGTGAGTAGGCGAGGGCGTCGGCGAACGGCGGCAGCACCTCGGCCGCGCGTCCGGCGTAGTAGACCCCGGCGAGCGCGGGGAACAGCAGCAGCGCGTGGTGCACCAGCACCAGGAGGGCAGCGGCCCCGCGCAGACCGTCCAGGCTGCGCAGCCGCGGGCGCGCGGCGGCGTCCGTCCCGCTCGCCCCCGTCACCCGAGCAGCCTAGGTCCCCCCGAGGTGGGCGGCCGCCCGCCTCACCGACCGGGAGGAGACGACGGACGCGCTCAGCCGGCCGCGGCGACGGCGGCCGCCGCCAGGGCGAGGACCGCGGCGAGGCTCCGGAGCCGGTCGGCGCGCAGCAGCCGGCGCAGCAGGGCCGCGTCCCGCCCCGCCCCCAGGCGACCGTGCAGCGGGGCGGCCACGCCCGCCGTGAGGCCCAGGGCGACGGCGGTGGCCGCGACCGCGACGCGGACGGCCGGACCCGGGGCGGTGAGCAGGGCCCCGGCGGACGCCACCAGCACCGCGAGGTAGACGAGGCCGACCAGCGGGGTGATCCGCCGCGCGTGCCGCTGGTGCGCACCGGACCACGCCGCGGCCGGGGTCGCCGCCAGCACCGGGTAGACCAGCACGGTCACGGTGAGCTGGAACCCGGCGTGCAGGGCGGTGGCGGCCAGCAGCGCCACCGCCCACGGCGCGGTCGTCACCAGCGGGGCCGCGGGCGCGCGCCGCCGGTCAGAAGGACTCCTCGGCGAGGTCCATCACGGCGAGGTCGGTCGACTCGACGACGGCGAGCTCCGCGCTGAGCCGGGGCAGCACGGTCCGGGCGAACCAGCGGGCGGAGGCGACCTTGCCCTCGTAGAACGCCTGCTCGGCCGGCCGCTGCGCCTCGTTGAGCGCCCGCAGGGCCACCTCCGCGCCGCGCAGCAGCAACCAGGCGCAGGTGACGTCTCCCAGCGCCATCAGCAGCCGGGTCGTGTTGAGCCCCACCTTGTAGATGTTCTGCGGGTCACCGCCGTGCTCGGCGGAGGACGCGTACAGGTCGCCGACCATCGCCGCGACCATCGCGCCGAGGTCCTCCAGCGCCCGGGCCAGCAGGCCGCGCTCGACCTTGAGCTGGCCGTCGCCGGCGGCGCCCGACCCGGCGTCGCCGGATCCGGACTCGACGAAGGCGGTGGCCAGCGCGGACAGCTCGCCCAGCGCGCGACCGCGGTCGCGGACGATCTTGCGGAAGAACAGGTCCTGGCCCTGGATCGCCGTGGTGCCCTCGTAGAGGGTGTCGATCTTCGCGTCGCGGACGTACTGCTCCAGCGGGTGGTCGGTGAGGAAGCCCGAACCGCCCAGCGTCTGCAGCGCCTCCGTGCCCAGCAGCACCCAGGACCGCTCGGAGCCGTAGCCCTTGACCACCGGCAGCAGCAGCTCGTTGAGGCGGGAGGCGACGTCGTCGGCCGCCCCGCTGCTGCGCGCGGCCTCGTTGCGGTCCTGCAGGCTGGCGGTGAACAGCACCAGGGCGCGCAGCCCCTCGGCGTGCGCCTTCTGCGTCATCAGCGAGCGGCGGACGTCGGGGTGGTGGGTGATCGGGACCCGGGGCGCGGTCTTGTCCGTGACCTGCGTCAGGTCGGGGCCCTGGACGCGGGTCTTCGCGTGGTCGAGGGCGTTGAGGTAGCCGGTCGAGAGGGTGGCGATCGCCTTGGTGCCCACCATCATCCGCGCGTGCTCGATCACCTGGAACATCTGCTTGATGCCGTCGTGCACCTCACCCAGCAGGTAGCCGACGGCCGGGGCGCCGTCGACGCCGAAGCTCAGCTCGCAGGTGGTCGAGGCCCGGATGCCCATCTTGTGCTCGACGCCGGTGACGACGACGCCGTTGCGCTCGCCGGTCAGCGCGCCGGTCTGCAGGTCGAAGTGGTGCTTGGGCACCACGAACAGCGACAGCCCCTTGGTCCCCGGTCCGCCGTGGCCCGGGACGCCGGCGGGCCGCGCCAGGACCAGGTGCACGATGTTCTCGGTCAGGTCGTGCTCGGCGGAGGTGATGAACCGCTTGACGCCCTCGAGGTGCCAGGTGCCGTCGGGCTGCGGGAGCGCGCGGGTGCGGCCGGCGCCGACGTCGGACCCGGCCTCGGGCTCCGTCAGCGCCATGGTCGCGCCCCACTGGCGCTCGACCATGATCTGGGCGATCCGGCGGTCGCGCTCGGTGCCGTTGTGCCACAGCACTGTCGCGAACTTCGGGCCGGCCGCGTAGAGGAAGGCGGCCGGGTTGGCACCCACGGTGAGCTCGTTGACGGCCCACTGGACCGACGGCGGGGTGTCCTGGCCGCCCAGCTCCGAGGGGATCTCGAGCTGCCAGAAGCCGGAGTCCATCAACGCCCGGTAGGAGGCCTTGAACGCCTCCGGCAGGGTGACGGTGTGGCTGACCGGGTCGAACACGGGCGGGTTGCGGTCGCCCTCGGCGAAGGAGTCGGCCAGCACGGTCCGGGCGAGGTGGTCGATCTCGGCGAGCAGGGCCCGCACCGTGTCGACGTCCAGGTCGGCGTAGATCCCCGTGCCGAGCACGTCGCCCCGGCCCAGCACCTCGAAGAGGTTGAACTCGATGTCGCGGAGGTTGGACCGGTAGTGGCTCATGCGGACCCCTGGGGACGGCGGGCGGTTGTTACCGACGAGTAACTACCGGGGATGCTACTCGCCGGTAACCTGCGACGGCGCGTCCGGCAGGTCACGATTCCGCGAGCACCGACCGGCGGGGACCCCCGGGCTCGCACCCCGGGCCGCCCGGCTAGCCGATGCGGATGCCCAGGTGGTCGGCGAGCAGCGGGGCTAGCTCCGTCAGCTGCTGCTCGCTGACCCAGGCGCCGGAGAGGCCGGCGAGACCCTCGAGCTCCTCCAGCCGCACGGTGCGGAGGTCGACGTCGACCAGGGTGGCGTCGGCCAGCCGCAGGCTCCGCACCCGGCAGTCGTCCAGCCGGACGCGGGTCAGCCGGGCGTTCGTCACGTCCAGCTCGTCCACCGTGCAGCCCCGGAACGTGACGTCGGTCCAGCTGCTGCCGCGGGCGTTGAGGTAGCCCAGCTTGCTGTCGGTGACCAGCACCGAGCGCCAGGTGGACTCGTAGGACTCGACCGCACCCAGCCGCGAGGCGTCCACGGTGACGTCGCGCCAGCTGCTCCGGGGCAGGGTGCACGTGGCGGCGTCGAGCTGGCTGAGCCGGCACTCCACCAGGTGCACACCGCGGAGGTCCGCCGCGTCCAGCCGCAGCCGCTCCAGCGAGCACTCGGCGAAGGTCGTCCGCCGCAGGTCGGTGCCGGTCAGGTCGAGGTCGGCGAGCCGGACCAGCTCGTGGTGCTGGGTCCCGCTGAGGTCGGCGGCGCCCACGTCGCTCAGCGACGGCAGGGTGAACCGCACCGCCTCGGGCGGTCGCGGTCCTCGGCCGGGCGCCACGGCCCACCTCCTCGGGTCCGGAGGGGCACCACCCTAGGACCCGGTGCGCGGTGGGCGCGGCCGCCCTAGTCTGGCGCCGTGCGGATCGACGAGGCCCGGGCGCTCGCCGCCGACTGGGTGCGCGCGCAGCCCGGCTGGCCGGCCCCGTTCGTGGGCGCGTTCTTCACCGGCTCCACCGTCGACGCCGACCCCGCCGCCCCGCTGGCCGCCACCTCCGACGTCGACCTGGCCGTGGTGCTCGACGGCGAGGCCCCGGGCAAGCCCGGCAAGCTCGACCACCACGGCGTGCTGCTGGAGGTGACCTACCTGCCGTGGGCCGACCTCGCCGATCCCGCCGTCGTGGCCCGGACCTTCTACCTGGCCCCGAGCTTCGCCCGCGACACCGTGGTCGCCGACCCCAGCGGACGGCTGGCCGCCCTCCGCGGCGCCGTCGCCCCGGTCTTCGCCCGCCCCGACGTCGTCCGCGACCGCTGGGGCTCGGTGCTGGCCCGGATGACGGCCGCGCCGGCCCCGGCCGACTCCTGGGCCGTTGCGGTGACCCGCTGGCTGTTCCCGATGAGCCTGGGCACCGCCGTCGTGCTGGTCGCGGCCCGGGCGAACCCGACGGTGCGGCTGCGCTACCTGCGCGCCCGGGAGGCGCTGACCGCGTGCGGCCTCGCCGACCGCTACCGCCCCCTGCTGGACGAGCTCGGCTGCGCCGACGTCGCCCCGGCGCTGGTGGTGGCCCACCTCGACGCGATGGCGGCCGCCTTCGACGACGCGGCCGCCGGCCCCCCGGCCCCCTTCTTCTTCGCCGCCGACCTCACCCCGGCCGCCCGGCCCGTCCCCGTCGACGGCGCCCGGGACCTCGTGGCGGCGGGGGACCACCGGGAGGCCGTCTTCTGGCTGGTGGCCACCTTCGCCCGCTGCGTGCAGGCCCTCGACGCCGCCGACGCCCCCGCTGCGGCCCGGCACCGCGACGCCTTCGCGGCGGCCGTCGACGACCTGCTGGGCCTGCGCGGAGCAGACGACCTGGCCCGCCGCCGGGCGGCCGTGCTCGCCGGGCTGCCGGCGCTGGTGGCCACCGCCGAGGAGGTGCTGGCGGCGACGCCGGGCCGGGCGGCGCCCGACGCGGCCCTGGGCCGCCGACGGGAGGCGTTGTAGCGTCGGGCCATGAGCGGAACTGAGGCGCTGCGGGACCTGCTGGTCGACTCCTTCACCCGGGTGCACGAGCTGGTCGAGGGGCTGACGGGCTCCCTCGCCGACGACGTCCTGCGCTACCGGCCCGACCCCCAGGCCAACACCGTCGCGTGGCTGCTGTGGCACCTCACCCGGGTGGAGGACGACCACGTCGCCGAGCTGGCCGGGGTCGAGCAGGTCTGGACCGCCTGGCGCGGCCGCTTCGCGCTGCCCTTCGAGGACGACGCGACCGGGTACGGCCAGCGGCCCGAGGAGGTGGGGCAGGTCCGGGTCGACGCCGCCCTGCTCGCCGGGTACCACGCCGAGGTGCACGCGCTGGCGCTGCGCTACGTGCGCGGCGTCGACCCCGACGAGCTGGCGCGGGTGGTCGACGCGTCCTGGGACCCGCCCGTGACGGCGTCCGCACGGCTGGTGAGCGTCCTCGGGGACTGCCTGCAGCACCTCGGCCAGGCGGCCTACGTCGCCGGGCTGGCGCAGCGCGCGGGCCTGCGGTGACCGACTACCACTTCTACACCGACCTCGCGCCCTACTGGCCGCTGGTCTCCGCGCCCGAGGAGTACGCCGAGGAGGCGGCCTTCGCCGCGGCGCTGCTGAGGACGGCGGAGCCGCCGGCGTCGGGCGCGCCCGGGGAGGACGACCCCTCCGGAGGGCCGCGACCGCGCCAGACGGTGCTGGAGCTGGGCAGCGGCGGCGGCAACAACGCTGCTCACCTCAAGCACGCCTTCACCATGACGCTGGTGGACCTGTCCCCGCAGATGCTGGCCGTCTCGGAGCGGCTGAACCCCGAGTGCGAGCACCTGCAGGGCGACATGCGGACGCTGCGGCTGGGGCGCACCTTCGACGCCGTCTTCGTGCACGACGCCGTCGAGTACATGACGGGGGAGGACGACCTGCGGCAGGCGGTGGCGACCGTCTTCGCCCACTGCCGCCCGGGCGGCGTCGCGGTCCTGGTGCCCGACCACATCGCCGAGAACTACGAGCCCGGCACCGACCACGGCGGCACGGACGCCGACGACGGCCGCGGGCTCCGCTACCTCGCCTGGTCGCACCCGGCGGAACCGGGCGCCACCACCGCGACCACCGACTACGCGTTCCTGGTCCGGGCCGCCGACGGCTCCGTCTCCGTCGCCCACGACACGCACGTGCTGGGGCTGTTCCCGCGCGAGACCTGGCTGCGGGTGCTGACCGAGGCCGGGTTCCGGGCCCGCTCGGTGGCCGAGGTGACCCAGGACGACCGGCTGCCGCGGGAGTTCTTCGTCGGTTCCCGGCCCGCGGAGGGCGAGCCCGGCTGACGTGGCGAGGCCCGGAGCCGCGCCCGGCCCGACGGCGATGTCGGGGCGGTGAGCGGGGCTCCGGGCCCTCTGCCGCCATCCTGGCGCTGTGACCTCGATCACGTCAACAGTCGCGTCCAGCCGATCCCCGAGGAGCCGTTCCCGAGCCCGCCGCCCGAGCCGCGGACCGGGCGGCGCGGTGGACTAGCGTGATCCCGTTACCACCCGAGGTCCGAGTCCGGCAGGAGACCGATGAGCGACAACGGCGCTGACCCCGATCAGCCCACCGCGGAGGCGCACGCCCCCAGCGAGGTCAGCTACGACGAGCAGCGCTACCCGGCGCGGCCGAAGCGGCTGCGGCCACGCGGCCGGCTGCGCGGGCTGTTCTCGCGACCCCGCACCGAGCGCAGCGGCAAGGCCAGCGGCGAGAACGCCCTCTACGTCAGCTGGCTGGCGGAGCAGTCGATGCTGGCCGACGCCATCGAGTTCGGCCGGCAGTTCTCCGGCCAGGGCAGCATGTGGCAGAACCCGTTCGCCAACCCCGACCCGCGCGCGGCCATCGAGAAGGCCTCCGTCTGGTTCACGGCGTACCCGATCTCGATGATCACCAAGAAGGGCACCTCCTTCCTCGGCACGCTGGGCGACGAGGACCTCTGGGCGGCGTTCGAGGCCATCGGCATCGACGGCCTGCACACCGGCCCGGTGAAGCAGGCGGGCGGCATCAGCGGCTGGGACCCGACGCCCAGCGTCGACGGCCACTTCGACCGGATCAGCACCCAGATCGACGCCGACTTCGGCACCGAGGAGGAGTTCCGGACGATGACCGAGGTCGCCGCCGGCCACCTCGGCATGGTGATCGACGACATCGTGCCCGGCCACACCGGCAAGGGCGCCGACTTCCGGCTGGCCGAGATGAAGGTCGGGGACTACCCGGGCATCTACCACATGGTCGAGATCGACCCGAAGGACTGGCACCTGCTGCCCCGCGTGCGGCGCGGCGACTCGGTCAACCTCGACCTCGAGGCCGAGGACCAGCTGACCAAGGCCGGCTACATCATCGGCCGCATGCAACGGGTCATCTTCTACGAGCCCGGCGTCAAGGACACCAACTGGAGCGCCACGGCCCCGGTCCTCGGCCCGGACGGCGTCGAGCGGCGCTGGGTCTACCTGCACTACTTCAAGGAGGGCCAGCCGACGATCAACTGGCTGGACCCGTCCTTCGCGGGCATGCGGATGGTCATCGGCGACGCGCTGCACTCCCTGGGGGACCTGGGCAGCGGCGCGCTGCGGCTGGACGCCAACGGCTTCCTCGGGGTCGAGAAGAGCCCGGAGGACAGCCCGGCCTGGTCCGAGGGCCACCCGCTGTCCGAGGCGGCCAACCAGCTCATCGCCAGCATGGTCCGCAAGGTGGGCGGCTTCACCTTCCAGGAGCTGAACCTCACCATCGACGACATCAAGAGCTCGGCCGAGCGGGGCGCCGACCTGTCCTACGACTTCGTCAACCGGCCCGCCTACGTGCACGCGCTGGCCACCGGGGACACCGAGTTCGTGCGGCTCACGCTCAAGCTGTCCGTGGAGCACGGCGTGGAGCCGGCGTCGCTGGTCCACGCGCTGCAGAACCACGACGAGATGACCTACGAGCTGGTCCACTTCGCCACCCTGCACGCCGAGGACCTGTACCCCTTCCGGGGCACCCAGATCCGCGGCGCGGACCTGGCGGTGACCATCCGGCAGGACATGCTGGACCACCTGACCGGCGAGGCGGGGCCGTACAACGCGACCTTCACCCAGAACGGCATCGCGTCGACGACGGCCAGCCTCATCGCCGCCACCCTCGGTCTCACCAGCCTCGACGACCTCAGCCCGGAGCAGGTCGAGCAGATCAGGCAGGCGCACCTGCTGCTGGCCATGTTCAACGCGCTGCAGCCCGGCGTCTTCGCGCTCTCCGGCTGGGACCTGTGCGGCATGCTGACCCTGGACCGCAAGCAGGTGGGCTGGCTGCTCGCCGAGGGTGACACCCGCTGGATCCACCGCTCGGCCTACGACCTGATGGACTACCGGCCCGAGGCGACCGAGTCGCTCTCCCGGCTGCCGCGCGGCACCAGCCTCTACGGCAGCCTGCCCGCCCAGCTGGCCGACCCGCACTCCTTCGCCTGCCGGCTCCGCGACCTGCTGGCGGTCCGCAAGCGCTACGGCATCGCCACCGCCGTCCAGCTCGACGTGCCGCAGGTGTCCAACAAGGCCATGCTCGTGATGGTGCACCAGCTGAGCGACGCCGAGCAGGTGACGGTGCTGAACTTCTCCGGGGCGGAGATCTCCGGCAGCGTGCTGTCGGAGCACCTGGTGCCCGGCAGTGGCCTGGTGGACATGTTCACCGACGAGCTGGTGGGCGAGGTCGACGACCTGCACTCCTTCTCGGTCACCCTCGGCCCGTACGAGGGCCGCTCGCTGCTGGTGCTCTGCCCGGGCGACCACCCGGTCTCCGGGCACCGCGCCGACCGGCCCAGCGTCCGCACCCCGGGCTGACGCCCGGCACCCAGCCAGCACGACGGACCGCCCCGGACCCAGCAGGGTCCGGGGCGGTCCGGTGTCACGGTCGCGTCAGGCGGTACGGCGTCAGCCGGCGGCCTTGTGGGCCGCGACCTGGGCCGCGGTGAGCGCCCTGTCGTAGACCGCGACGTCGTCGATGTCGCCGGCCAGGTAGGGCGAGGTCGGGTTGCCCGGCCAGCCCGACAGCACGTCCCCGCCGACCCGCCAGTACCCGGTGTAGCGCTGGGCCTGGTAGTAGTCGGTCCGCGAGGCCGACAGCACGCCGTCGACGTAGAGCTTGAGCCCGGACGGGTCCAGCGTGGCGACGACGTGGTGCCACTTCCCGTCGTTCTTGCCCGACGGCCCGTAGATGGCCCGCACGCTGCCCGCGATGGTGCCGAAGATGACCTGGCCCGCGTTGCTCAGGTAGACCTGCCGGTCGGCGTTGGTCGAGTTCCCGGTCTGCGCGGAGCCGAAGCTGACGATCTTGCCGCCGGTGGTGCTGCTGGTCTTGAACCAGGCCTCGACGCTGAAGACCTGCTTGCCCGCCTCGGCGGTGCTGCTGGCCACGCTGCTGGTGCTGCCGCTGCCCGAGAAGCGGTACGCCGTGCCCGGGGCGGTGCCGGTCCGGGCGCCGGGCACGCCGGTGGTGACGCCCGCCTGCCGCGTCGCCGGGCCGCTGCCCGCCGTGTCGGCGACGGTCGTCCCCGAGGTCTCGGCGAAGCGCCAGTAGTTCTGCGGGGAGTCGGCGAGCACCTTCTGGTCGTAGGCGCTCAGCGACGAGCCGCCGGCGGCGGTGGCGCTGATGGCCGCCCCCTTGGCGACGTTCGGCGCCTTGCCGTTGACCGAGGGGTCGCTGACCTGCACCGAGTAGGTGTAGGTCTGCCCGGCGACGGCGGTGGTGTCGAGGAAGGACAGCGTGGGCCGCAACCAGAACGTCGAGCGCTGCGTGGTGGTGAAGATCGGCGTCCCGCTGTTGCCGTTGCGGACCAGCTTGTAGGTGAGCTGCTCGGAGTCGCGGTCGTAGTTGGCCGGCCAGGTCAGCCGGATGCCCTGCGCGAAGCTCTGCGCCTTGGGCACGTAGCTGGTGCCGGAGAGGCGCGGCCCGTCCAGGTTCGGGGCCAGCCCGGGCCGGGCGAACCGCGCGAGACCCTGCTGCAGCTTGTTGTTGACGGTGGTGAACTCGCCGCCGAACACGACGTAGTCGTTGTTGCCCGCGACGTGCCAGGGGCCCTGGTACTGCTTGGTGTACTGGCCGCTGTTCAGGTCCGGGAACCAGTTCAGCCACTGCGGCTTCGGCTGGCCGGCGAAGTTGTAGTAGTTGTACGGCTCCTTGCCGACGGTGCCGCGCGCGTCCGGGGTGAACGCCAGCGCCCGGTGGTAGCTGATCGGGTCGGTCTGCTCGAAGCCGCCGATGTTGCCGCAGTAGTGCGGGTGGCCGGCCACGTAGACCGCGCCCTGGCCCGCGAACACCGAGTAGCTGTCCCCGTGGCAGTCCTCGAGCCACTCGAGGGCGCCGCTCCAGCTGATCTTGAACGCCCCCTCGAAGTTGCCGTCCGTGGGCCCGCCGACGGCGTAGTGGAAGCCGGTGCCGTAGACGCTGCTGCCCGAGGAGGTCAGGCTGAGGATGCCCGCCGCGTTCCGGGCGTTGCGGATGACGGCGTTCGCCGCGAGCGGCGAGGAGGTCTTGCCGGTGGCCGCGTCGACGATGGCGAGGCCGTAGCCGCCGGGGCTTCCGGCGCCGTTCACGGTCTCGAACTGCCCGCCGAGCATCACCTTGGTGCGGTCGGGCGAGACGGTGATGGCCCGGACACCGGCGTTCTCGGTGCCGGCCACGGCGGGGGCGAACGGCAGGGCGGCCCCCGTGGTCAGGTTCAGCGCGGCGACCGAGCTGCGGGCCGCCCCGCCGGCCGCGGTCAGCCAGCCGCCGGCGTAGACCGCGGACTCGGTCACGGCGAGCGCGTAGACCTTGTTGTTGGCCCCGGGGTTCCAGCTCTTGAGGACGCCCGTGGCGACGTCGAAGGCGGCCAGCCGGTTGCGGGCCTGGCCGTCGACGGTGGTGAAGTCGCCGCCGATGTAGACGGTCCTGCCGTCGGGCGATGCCGCGACGGCGAGGATCTGCGCGTTCACCTTGGGCCGGAACCCGGCGTCCATGACGCCCGTGGTGACGTTGTAGGAGAGCAGGTTGGGCTGGGCCACCGTCGACGTGCCGGCGGCGGCACCCGCCGGGCGGGCGGTGCTCCACGAGCCGCCGGCGAAGACGCGGTTGCCGACGACCGCCTGCGACCAGGCCACCCCGTCGATCTGGACGGTGGGCAGCAGGTCGGTGGAGACGGTGGCCGGCAGGTCCGCCGCGGGCGGGGCGGTGTCGGCGGTCGCCGGCGTGGCGGCGGGTGCGCCGAGGGCGACCCCGGCCAGGACGGCGAGGGCGAGCGCGGCGGCTCGCCCACGGCGCGGGTGGGAACGGGCGGGGGTCAAGGTCATGGGTCACCTGGCGTCGGGCCACCGGCCTGGCCGGCGGTCGGCTACGTGCGGCGGAGCCACGTCGCTCCGGGGATCAGGGGACGCGCGACGCCCCCGGACCTTGCGGCGGTCGCTCCCGGGAGGCTCGCCATCCTCGCCAGGGCGCGACTGACCGACGTCGGCCACCCCTGAGGGGACCACCTTAGGCACCAGCGGCGGCCCCGCCCTCCTCCGCGGGGTCGCCGTGATGCATTCGTGACCTTGACCGGCCCGGCGTCCCCACGCGCCCCAGGAGCACCAGGGCCGCACGGGCCCGGCACACTTCTGCGCGTTTCCGGCGGTCGGTGAACGTCTTGGCCCCCGCCCTCGTCCCGACCGGTGCGAGGATGACGGAGCCCCGCCCGGCACGCCGGGAGGGGCCGGAGCGGCGGAGGGGGACGACGGTGGCCACGAGCCAGAAGGAGGTCGCCCTCACCGAGCTGCACGACCGCCACGGCGCCGAGCTCTGGCGTTTCGCCCTGCGGCTCACCCACGACCGCCAGGTCGCCGAGGACGTCGTCCAGGAGGTCTTGCTCCGCGCCTGGAAGGACCCGCGGCTGGGGGAGCGGGAGGAGCCCGCCGCCCGCGCCTGGCTGTTCACCGCCACCCGCAACCTCGTCATCGACCGCTGGCGCAGCGCGGCCTCCCGGCACGAGCTGCGCACCGAGCTGCCGCCGGACCGCTCGGTGGAGGACGGCACCAGCGTGGTGCTGGACCGCTGGCTGGTGGCCGAGGCGCTGGGCTCGCTCTCCCCCGAGCACCGGGCCGTCATCGCCGCCGCCTACTTCGAGGGCTGCTCCGTGGCCGACATCGCGGCCCGGCTGCGGATCCCGCCCGGCACCGTCAAGTCGCGGCTGCACTACGGCCTGCGCAGCCTCCGACTCGTCCTGCAGGAGAAGGGGGTGACCCGCTCGTGACCAGCCCGGAGCCCGAGGGCGACCGCTACGGCGACTGGGACGCCGCCTACGTGCTGGGGGCCCTGTCGCCCGCCGAGCGCTCGGAGTTCGAGGCCCACCTGGCGGCCTGCCCGCGCTGCCAGGCCGCCGTCAGCGAGATCGCCGGCCTCCCGGGCCTGCTGTCCCAGGTCGGCCCCGAGGACGCGGCCCGGCTCACCGACCCCCGCGCCGCGCAGGAGCCGTCGCCGGAGTCGCTGCTGCCGACGGTGCTGGCGACCGCCCGTCGCCAGCACACCCGCGCCCGCACCCAGCTGCTGGCCGTGGCGGCCTGCCTGGCCCTGGTGCTCGGCGGTCTGCTGCTCGGGCAGGTGCTGGACCGCCTGGGGCCGGCCCAGCAGCAGCGGATCGCCTTCGAGCCGGTCGGGTCCAGCGAGATCACGGCCGTCGTCGACCTCGTGCCGATCGCGACCGGGACGCGGGTGGCGGTGGAGTGCCAGGACGCCGACGGCTACTCCGTCGGCTCCAGCCTGTCGGTCGTCGTGGCCGACAGGTCGGGGCACCGGCAGGCGGTCAAGGAGTGGGTCGTGAAGCCCGACAAGGTCAACCGGCCGAGCGGCGAGACGCCGCTGCGGGTGTCCCAGATCGCGGCGGTGGAGATCCGCGAGACCGCCACCGACGCCCTGGTGCTGCGGGCGCCGGTGCGCTGAGCGCTGGTCAGCGGCGGCCGCCGCCGATGCCCAGGCCCTGGAAGATGACGTCGAGCTGGCCGCGGACGTCGGACGGCGACAGGGAGGTCGCGTCGGCGATCTGGGCGTTGCTCGCGCCGCCGAGCGCACCGGCCAGCACGCTGTGCTGCTGGTCGCTGAGGGTGACCGCACGACGCTCGAACAGGTCCTCGACCAGCGGCTGGAGCTCCTCGACGGGCTCCTCCGCCAGCAGCGAGCCACCCGTCGCCACCGTCCGGATGCCGTCGAGCAGGGTGCTGCCGCCCAGCTCCTTGATGAGGTAGCCGGAGGCACCCGCGAGCCGGGCGGCGACGCGCGCCTCCTGCTCGCTGTGGGAGGTGAGCAGGACGCACCGCACCTGCGGGTGGCGGTCCCGGACCTCCCGGCAGACCTCCAGCCCGTTGCCCTCCCGGAGCCGGACGTCCAGCACGGCGACCGCGGGCTCGGTCTCGGCGATCCCGGCCAGCGCCTCCTCGGCGGCGCCGGCGCTGCCGACCACGGTCATCTGGGGGTCGGTGTTGATGTAGTCGGTCAGGGCGTCCCGGACCATCGCGTGGTCGTCCAGCACGAACACCTTGATCTGGCCCGTCCCCAGCCGTGCGCGGTCGTCCATCACGTGATCCCCCGATCCCCGGCGCGGAGCGCCGTCCTCGTCCGGACCCCCCGGTCCGTCCGCGCGTCCCCCGGGTGCACCGAGCACGCGGAGGACGTTCGTCAGCCTAGCGACGTCGACCGTCCGGCGGGCCGGTTCGTGACCCCGGTGTGACCGTCGCCGTGAGCGCGCGGGCGACCCCCGCTTGAGCGCAGGAGGCGGCGGGTAGTTTCGAGACCATGAGCAACTGGATCAAGGACAAGCTCGACGCGGTGACCGGCTCCGGCGACGGCGACGCCTCCGAGGGCGGGCAGGTCTCCTCCGCGGGGAGCTCGTTCGAGGACGCCGAGACCTCCGGGGGCGGCGCCGACTCGGTCCCCGGGACGCCGGACGCCACCCCCTCGGCCGACCTCGGCCGGAAGGACGTCGACCGCGCGGAGGGCGCGTCCTGACCGCTCGGCGGTGGCCGGCGTCCGACGCCCGTGGGCCGTCCCCCACCCGGCGCACGGGGGCGCCCACCCCGCCCGAGTTCCCCTCGCGCCGGGTGACCATCGTCATACCTACGGTCTCGTAACTTACGGTTCCGTAGGTTAGCCTTGGACCATGAGCTCGTTCCTGCTGGCGCCCCCGCCGCCCGTCCGCGGCATCGCCCGCGTCCTGCGGCAGCTGGTCGAGTCGGCCGTGACCCCGCTCGTGCCCGCCGACTACCTCGACCTGGTGTCCCCGCTCCGCCGCGGTGCCGACCTGCGGGGCCGGGTGGTGACCGTGCAGGCCGAGACCGCCGACGCCGTCACCGTGTCGATCAGGCCCGGCCGCTCGTGGCGCACCCACCGTCCCGGCCAGTACATCCGCCTCGGCGTGGACGTCGACGGGATCCGTCAGTGGCGGGCCTACTCCCTGACCTCGGTGCGCGGGGCGCCCGACGGGCTGCTGTCGATCACCGTCAAGGCCATCCCCGGCGGCAGGGTCAGCACGCACGTCGTGCGGGCCCTCCAGCCGGGCACCCTGGTGCACCTGGACCAGGCGGCGGGGGAGTTCGTCCTGCCCGAGGCGCTGCCCGCGCAGACCCTCTTCGTCACCGCCGGCAGCGGCATCACCCCGGTGATGGGCATGCTGCGCAACCACCTCGGCGAGCTGTCCGACGTGGTGGTGGTGCACTCCGCCCCCACCGCCGCGGACGTGGTCTTCGGGCCCGAGCTGCGGGACTGGGCGGCGCAGGGCCGGCTCCGGCTGGTCGAGCGGCACACGGCCACCGAGGGCGTGCTCACCCCCGCCGAGCTCGACGCCGTGGTGCCGGACTGGCGCGAGCGGCACACCTGGGCCTGCGGCCCGACCGGCCTGCTCGACGCGTTCGAGGAGCACTACGCCGCCGCCGGGCTCGACCACCGCCTGCACACCGAGCGCTTCCGCCCGGTCGTCGTCACCGAGGGCGACGGCGGCACCCTGCGGTTCGCCCGTCAGGGCACCGTCGTCGAGGCCGACGGCGCCACCCCGATCCTCGACGCCGGGGAGGACGCCGGGGTGCTGATGCCGTCCGGCTGCCGGATGGGCATCTGCTTCGGCTGCGTCGTCCCCCTGACCTCCGGCGCCGTCCGCGACCTCCGCAACGGCGAGCTCGTCACCGCGACCGAGGGCGACGGCGTCCGCATCCAGACCTGCGTGTCCGCCGCCGCCGGCCCCTGCACGATCGACCTCTGAGGACCCCATGACTGCGACCGTCACGCCCGCCACCACCACGGCGCGCGCCGCCCGCTCGAGCCGCCTGGACACCACGACCGCCGAGCGGCACCACGTGCCCAAGCGCTCCGGGAAGCCCGACCCGACGGCGCACCTGTCCGCCGCCCAGGTCGAGGCGCTGGGCCTCGAGCTGGACGCGCTGCGCCAGGAGGTCCTCGACTCCCGCGGCAGCGCCGACGCCGCCTACATCCGCAAGGTGATCAAGGTGCAGCGGACGCTGGACCTGAGCAGCCGCGTCGTGCTGCTGTTCTCCCTGTTCCCGCCCGCCTGGGTGGCCGGCACCATCGGCCTGTCCGTGGCCAAGATCCTCGAGAACATGGAGATCGGCCACAACGTCATGCACGGCCAGTGGGACTGGATGCGCGACCCGAAGATCCACTCGCAGGTCTACGAGTGGGACCACGCCTCGCCCTCGGCCCAGTGGAAGCGCTCGCACAACGAGATCCACCACACGTTCACGAACGTGCTGGGCCGGGACAACGACCTCGGCTACGGCATCATGCGCGTGGACGAGGACCAGCGCTGGCACCCGTCCTACCTCGGCCAGCCGCTGTGGAACCTCGTCAACGCCGCCATCTTCGAGTACGGCATCGCCGCCTACGACCTCGAGCTGGGCAAGCAGGTCAAGGGCCGCGGCCGGGACCCGGAGCAGTTCCGGGCCGACGCCCGCCAGGTGCTGGCCAAGATCGGCCGGCAGATGCGCAAGGACTACGTCGTCCACCCGCTGCTGTCGGGCCCGTCGTTCCTGCACACCCTCGCGGCCAACGCGACGGCCAACCTGGTCCGGAACCTGTGGACCCACTCGGTGATCATGTGCGGCCACTTCCCCGAGGGCGTCGAGACGTTCGCCAAGGACTCCATCGAGGGCGAGAGCCGCGGCGAGTGGTACCTGCGCCAGATGATCGGCTCGGCCAACATCGCGGGCAGCAAGGCGATGCACGTGATGACCGGCAACCTGTCGCACCAGATCGAGCACCACTGCTTCCCCGACCTGCCGAGCAACCGCTACGCCGAGATCGCCCCGCGGATGCAGGAGATCACCGCGCGCTACGGCCTCAGCTACACCACCGGCTCGATGCCGCGCCAGGTCGCCTCGGCCTGGAAGCAGGTCATCCGGCTGTCGCTGCCGAACGACTTCTCGGTGACGCAGGCGGCCAGGGCCGGCGCCGGCCGGGTGCTGGGCCGGCTCCGCCGTCGCCCGGCGGCCGTCACGGCCTAGCCGGTCGGCGCGCGCCCCGGCCGGGGTCCGGCCGGGCAGCGCGCGGGCTGCTCCGGGCATGGGCGGGAACCGCTGAGCGATCGCCCTGCCGGGCGCGGGCCGGGTGCCACCCGCCGGCGGTTCCGGCGCGAGGAGCACGTCGGCGGCCGGTCGGGTGCGGCGCCCAGCGCCCGTCGGCGGGGTGACCTGCGCCACAGACAGCCGTCGTAAGGTGGGTGCTGACGCAAAGGAGCGCGCATGCACCTAGGGATCAAGAGTGGCGGTGACGGGGTCCCCTGCTGGAACCGGCAGGCGGCGACGGCCCATGTCGACGCGGCGAACCGCCGGGAGCAGCAGGTCGCCGAGCGGAACCCGGACGTGGTGGTGCTGCCCGGGCGGCTCGTCTGCTACGGCTGCGAGGTGATGGAGTTCGACTACGGCATCAAGTGCACGGCGTCGCTCACCCGGACCCGGTACGCCGTCGAGGGCGAGACCGAGCCCCGGGCGGAGGACGCCGCCGGGTCGCTGCTGGAGGTCGAGGGGCTGCGGAGCCGCGCTCCCGCGGAGCTCCACGAGCAGGTGCGCACCCGCGAGAAGACCTCGGCCGGGCTGGCGTCCAGCGGGTCCGCGGCCGGACCGGCCGCCCCACCCACGACGCTGCCGCCGCACCCCGGGCGCGACGAGTCGCGGCGGGGCGGGCTGCGCGGGCTCTTCGGCCGCTGACGGCGGTCAGCCCCGCACGAGCGGGGCCACCTCCCGGCCGAGGAAGCTGATCCAGCCGTCGAGGTCGGGCTCGTCCTCGACCGGCTGGAAGACCACCGACGTCGCGCCGGCGTCGGCGAAGGCCCGGACCTCGGCCGCCACCCGGGCCGCGTCGCCGCCGACCCCGACGCCGTGACCGGGCTTGGCGCCCCAGACGGTGACCTCCGCGTCCACGCGTTCCTGCGCCCGCGGTCCCGTCGCGACGATCACCGTGGCCACCAGCGGGTGCCCCGCGCCCCGCGTGCGGACCAGCAGCGCACCGACCTCGGCGACCTGGTCGACGGTCAGCGCCGCGGCCAGCAGGGTGCCGTCGCCCAGCTCGGCGGTGAGGTCGAGGGAGCGCGGTCCCGAGCCGCCGAGCATCAGCGGCGGCGGAGGGCTCGGCGGCCAGTCGAGGGCCACGTCGTCCAGCTGCACGTAGCGGCCGCTGACGGTGACGCGCTCGCCGGCCAGCAGGGACCGCAGCGCCGTCGTGTACTCGCGCAGCAGGGTCAGGGGCGAGGCCGCCCGGGTGCCCGTCTGCCGCATCCACTCCTGCACGCCGTGCCCGACGCCGGCCACCAGCCGCCCCGGGAACATCCGCTCCAGGGTGGCCAGCTCCATGGCGGTGAGGGCGACGTTGCGCAGCGGGACGGGCAGCAACCCGATGCCCACCCGCAGCGACGTCGTCCAGGCGAGGGCGGCGGTCGCCGAGGCGATGCCGCTCTGCTTGAAGCAGTCCTCCCAGACCCAGAGCTCGTCGAGGCCCGCGGCCTCGGTCGCGGTGGCCAGGGCGCGGAGCCGCTCGGGCGCCAGGGTGGGGACGAAGGCGAGGCCCAGCTGCGGGGCCGGTCGGTCGGTGTCAGCCATGCTGGTCATCCTGGCGGACGGCTCGGACGTCCCAGGGCGGCGGGGGCGTCGGGGCCGGCCGGTCGCCCACCGCCGCGAGGACGGCCCGCTCCTCGGAGGTGAAGTGCGCCTCGAGGACGGCCGCGAGCCCGTCCAGCGTCCGCCGGAACCGCTGCAGCTCCTGCGCGTCGGGCGTGGCGGGCAGGGCCCGCACCGCGGTGGCGACGTCGCGGAGCAGGAAGCCGATGAGCCCGTGGTCGTGGCGGAGCTGGTCGACCGCCGCCGCCAGCCCCGGCTCCTGCGCCACGACGTCGGCGAATAGCTGCCCGTTCTCGCCCTGGTGGTGCCGGTCGACGGTGGCGCAGAAGGTCAGGCAGTGGGCGGCCAGGGAGCCGTCGGCGCCCGGCCGGCTGCTGGCCCGCAGCCCGCGGAGGGTCTCCCGGAGCTCGGCGTGCACGGCCACCAGCCGGCGCCCCAGGGTCTCGGCGGGGTCGGCCGGCGCGCTCATGACGGCGCGACCGCCTCGGCCACCGCCTCCAGCCGCCGCCGGTGGGCGGCCCACTCCGCCGGGCTGCGGGCGGTGAGGTTGCCGCGGTCGTCCCCGGCGCGGCCGTCCAGCAGCTCGCGGAGCACGTCGGCGTGGCCGGCGTGGTGGGCCGTCTCGGCCACCACGTGCACCAGGACCTGCTGGAGCGTCACCTGCCGCCGCTCCGGCGCCCACCAGGGGACGACGCCGGGGGCGTCGAGGTCGAGGGCGTCGATCGTCGCGTCCGCGTGGGCCGCGGCGGCGTGGTGGAGGGCGAGGACGTCGTCCCGGCTCTCCTCCGCGGTGGCCCAGAGGTCGGCGTCGGGCTCCGCGTCGTCGTCCAGCCAGGGCAGCGGGATGCCGGAGGGCCGGTCGAACACGTCCCCGAGGTAGCCCAGCTCGATGCTGGCCACGTGCTTGACCAGGCCCAGCAGGTTGGTGCCCGTCGGCGTCCCGGGCCACCGCACGTCCCGCTCGGACAGCCCGTCCAGCCGGCTCAGCAGGTTCCGACGTTCCTCGGTGAGGTACCGCTGCAGCACGGCTTTGGGGTCCACCTCCAACAGGTTAGGTCGTGGCCGCCCGGGCCGTCAGCGTCCGGCCTGCTCCTTCTTCCTGCTGGTGAGCGTGAGCGAGCCCGCGTGCGCGTGGGCGCTCGGATCGCCCTTGGTCTTGACCAGGCTGGCCACGACGGTGACCGCGAGGACGACGAGGATGACCGCGAGGCTGACGAGCGTGGGGATCTCGGGCACCGACGGGCTGATGTCCTCGTGCAGCCAGTGCAGGATCAGCTTCACGCCGATGAAGGCCAGGATGATCGACAGGCCGGTGCTGAGGTAGACGAGCCGGTCCAGCAGACCCTGGACCAGGAAGAACAGCGCCCGGAGCCCCAGCAGGGCGAAGGCGTTGGCGGCGAAGACGATGAAGGCCTCGCTGGTGATGCCGAAGACGGCGGGGATCGAGTCCAGCGCGAACAGCAGGTCGATGCTGCCGATGGCGATCAGGACCAGGAACAGCGGCGTGAACATCCGCGCGCCGTCCACGCGGGCGCTCAGCCGGCCCCCGACGTAGTCGTCGGTGATGGGGAGCAGCCGGCGGGCGGCCTTGACGACGGTGTTGTCCTCGATGTCGGGGTCCTCGTCGCGGTGCCGGAACAGCTGCACCGCCGTGACGATCAGCAGCAGGCCGAACAGCAGGAACACGATGGAGAAGGCGTTGAGCAGCGCGGCGCCGGCGGCGATGAAGATGGCCCGCATGACCAGCGCCAGCACGATGCCGAAGGTCAGCACCTTGTGCTGGTGCTCCTCCGGCACGGCGAAGGTGGTCATGATGATGACGAAGACGAACAGGTTGTCGACCGACAGGCTCTTCTCCACCAGGTAGCCGGTGAAGTACTGGGTCCCGGCGTCGGAGCCGTAGGCCCAGGTGAACCAGACGCCGAAGGCGATGGCGACGGCGATGTAGAAGACCGACTGGCCGGCCGCCTCGCGGAACCGGACCTTGTGCGGACGGAGGGCGGCGAGCAGGAGGTCGGCGGCCAGGAGGACGACGACCAAGCCGATCGTCACCCCCCACACCAGCGGGCTGATCTCGAGCATGGGGGTGTCCTCGTCTGGGTCGTGTCGTGGTGACAGGGTCCGGCGCGGCCGGCGAGGTCTCCAGTGTGTCGGGTCGTGCACGACCGACCGGCCGTTCTCAGGCCCTCCCAGCGGGTTCCTTGGGGAGGTCTTAGTCGCGGCGCAGGGAAGTGTCGGCGGTCGGTGGTGCGATGGGTACCGGGCCGCGGCGCAGCGGCAGGACGGAGGCGACGATGGACCGGCAGGAGGCTCTCGCCCGGCGGATCCACGCCCAGCAGCTGGACCGGGCGCCTGCGGACCGCCCGCTGACCGACGCCGCGGTCCTCGACCTCGGTGTCCAGGACAGCGGTCGCGACGGCGCGAGCTGGGCCCTGGCCAACCGGGGTGTCCCCGCCGCCTCGGCCGCTGCGGTCGAGCAGGCGCCCGAGCTGGCGCTGGCCTGGACGGTGCGGGCGGCGCCGCACTACTACCGCCGCGACGACCTCCCCGACGTCGCCGTGGCCACCTCCCCGTTCAGCGACGCCGACGCCGCCAAGCGGGTCGTCGGGGCCGCCGCGCCGCTGGCCGCCGCCGGCACCGGGGCCCGTGAGGGGCTGGCCGAGATGGCGGCCACCCTGCGTGCGGTGGTCGAGGAGCCGCTGGTCAAGGGCGAGGTGTCGCGGCGGCTCACCGCCGTGCTGCCCGAACGGCACCTCCGCGACTGCGTGCCCTGCGGGGCCCGGCACGCCTGGGAGGTCCCGTTCCGGCTCGGCGCCCTGTACGCCGGGCTGGAGCTGGTACCGGGCACGTCGCCGCCGGTGCTCAAGCGCATCGAGCCCTGGCCGCGGAGCACCTGGGGCCCCGCGGACGACCCGGCCGCCGCGCCGCCGCGGCTGCAGGTGGTCCGCAGCTACCTGCGGCTGCTGGGGCCGGCCACGCCGCCGGAGGTGGCGGCGTTCCTCGACAGCACGGTCGCCGAGGTCAAGCAGCACTGGCCCGACGACGCCGTCGCCGTGGAGGTCGACGGACGCCGTGCCTGGGTCCTGCCCGACGACGAAGGCGACACCGCCGCCGCGCCGGCCGACCTGGTGCGGCTGCTCGGGCCCTTCGACCTGCTGCTGCAGGGGCGTGACCGCTCGCTGCTGGTGCCCGACCGCGGTCGGCACAAGGCGCTGTGGCCGACGCTCGGGCGACCAGGTGCGGTGCTGGTGGGGACCGACGTGGTGGGCACCTGGCGACCGCGGGCGTCGGGTGCCAAGCTCGCCCTGCGCCTCGAGCTCTGGCAGCCGCTCCCGCCCGCCGCCCGCGCCCGGGTGGACGAGGAGGCCGAGCGCCTCGCCGCGCACCGGGGTCTGCGGCTCGCCGGGGTGGAGACGCCGTGACGGCCGCCCCCGGGTCCCGCGCCCCGTCCCCGGCTCAGCGTCCGGGCAGCTCCCAGACCACCTCGTCGGGGCCCTTGTCCGGCCGGATCCCCTTCCAGACGGGGTGGCGCATCCGGCCCGGTCCGGTGAGCTCGCCGTAGGTGACCTCGGCGACCAGGACCGGCTCCACCCAGGAGGCGTCCCGGGCGTCCTCGCGGGGCACGTCGCTGAAGGGGCTGGTCGGCCGGGCGAGCGGCGTCAGCGCGGCCCGCAGCTCGTCGAGCTCGCGGTCGCCCAGCCCGGAACCGACGCGGCCCACGTAGTGCAGGCCGTCCTCGGTCGGCACCCCCATCAGCAGCGAGCCGATACCGCCGGAGCGGCGGCCCTGGCCGGGCCGCCAGCCACCGACGACCACCTCCTGGCTCTTCGAGTGCTTGATCTTGCGCCAGGCGTCCCCGCGGCCGCCGGGCACGTAGCGCGAGCTGCGGCGCTTGGCCACCACGCCCTCCAGCCCGAACGCCTCGCTCGTCGCCATGGCGGCGTCCAGGTCGCCGTCGAACACCGGGGGGACCTGCAGCCGGGTGCTGGTGCCCGGCGGGACCAGCGCCTCCAGGACGGCACGACGCTCGTCGTAGCCGACCTCCAGCAGGGACTGCCCGTCGAGCTCCAGCACGTCGAACAGCATCAGCTGGGCCGGGTGGGTGGCGGAGAGCCGTCGGATGTCCGCGGCCCGGGTCAGGTTGATCCGAGCCTGCAGCAGACCGAAGCTGGGCTTCCCGTCCGCGTCGAGGACGACCACCTCGCCGTCCAGCACCGCGCTCCGGGCCGGCACCGCGGTGAGCGCGTCGGCCACGTCGGCGTAGGCGGCGGTGTCGTCGCGGCCGCGGCGGCTGCGGAGCTCCACCCGGCCCTCGGCCAGGTAGGCCAGCACCCGGACGCCGTCCCACTTCATCTCGAACGCCCAGCCCTCCGCGGGCCCGAAGGCGCCGACGGCGGTCAGCTGGGCCAGCATCGGCTCGACGCGGGCGGGGAAGCCGGACTCCTGCGGCGGCGGTGCCGCGCGGCGTCGGCCGGCCGGCCGCGGGGGCTCCTCGCCCGCCGGGGTCTCCTCGGCCGGGGTGGTGGCCGGGGCCGACGCGTCCACCGCGGCGTCGGCGACGTCGACGGCGGGCGCGGGTCCGGCCGGCTCCGCGGCGGTCGTGGCCGGGTCCAGGTCCTCGGGGTCGGTCGCCATCAGGTGCATCAGCCAGTTGCGGGCGGCCCGGCCGGGCCCGCCGGTGTGGATGAGGGCGAACTTGCGGACGCCGCCGAGGCCACCGCCGGGCCGCCCGGAGCAGGTCACGATGACCTCCTTCCCGTCCCGCCACTTGTGCAGCCGGTAGGTGCCGGCGTCCCAGATCGAGACGGCGCCGCCGCCGTACTCGCCGCGCGGGATGCTGCCCTCGAAGGTGCCGTACTCCAGCGGGTGGTCCTCGGTCTGCACCGCCAGGTGGTTGACCTTCGGATCGGTGGGCGGCGCCTTGGGCACCGCCCAGCTGACCAGGACGCCCTCGTGCTCCAGCCGGAAGTCGTAGTGCAGGGCGCGGGCGTGGTGCTCCTGGATGACGAAGGTCGGCTCGCCGTCCGCGGTCGGGCGCGGCGCCGGGGGTGACGCCGGCACCGGCTCGGGCGTCCGCTGCGCGTCCCGCATGCTCCGGTAGGTGCTCAGCCGGTCCGCGGCCGGCCCGCCGGCGCCCAGCAGCGGGGCCAGCAGGTCGCCCTCGGTCTCCAGCCGGGCCAGCACCTCCGGGTACTCGAGCTGGCGCAGGTCCGGGTCGTCCAGCTCGGCCCAGGTCCGGGGCGCCGCGACGGTGGGGTGCACCCGCCCGCGCAGCGAGTAGGGCGAGATCGTCGTCTTGTTCCCGTTGTTCTGGCTCCAGTCCAGGAACACCTTGCCGTCCCGCTCGGAGCGCTTCATCGAGCTGATCACCCGGTCCGGCTGCTCCGCCTCCAGGGCCAGCGCGAGCTCCCGGGCCAGCGTCGTCGCCTGCTCGGGGGTGAGGTCGCCGTCGAGCGGGGCGTACAGGTGGATGCCCTTGCTGCCGCTGGTCACGGGCACGGGGTCGTGGCCGATGCCCTGCAGGATCTCCCGGGCCTGCCGGGCGATCTCGGCGCAGTCGGCGAGCGTGACGCCCTCGCCCGGGTCCAGGTCCAGCACCAGCCGGTCGGGGTTGCGCGGCGTGCCGTCCGCGGCGAAGCGCCACTGCGGGACGTGGATCTCCAGCGCGGCGAGCTGGGCCAGCCAGGTCAGCGTGGCCAGGTCGTCGACGACGGGGTAGTCGTTGTCGTGGTCGCGGTGCCGGATCGTGCGCCGCTGGACCCAGTCGGGCGTGCCCGCCCCCAGGTCCTTGGCGAAGAAGACGGTGCCCCGCCGGGCGTCGTCGCCCACGCCGTCCGGC
The DNA here is from genome assembly GCF_900105065.1 of Friedmanniella luteola. NCBI lineage: Bacteria > Bacillati > Actinomycetota > Actinomycetes > Propionibacteriales > Nocardioidaceae > Friedmanniella > Friedmanniella luteola. Next base: position 4,373,701 of record NZ_LT629749.1, on the reverse strand, counting down.
CAGCGCTTGCGGGTGGCGGGCCGCTGGCGCAGGTGCGGCAGCAGCACCTCGCCCACCCGGACGTAGTAGTCGAGCACCTCGCCCTTGGTGGTGCCGGTCGCGGGGTAGAGCACCTTGCCCAGGTTGGTGAGCTTGATGCTCCGGCCCTCGACGGTGACGACCTGCTCCGACGCGGGGCTCATGCGCCCAGTATCGCGGGGGGCTCCGGCCCCGGGGCGGCGGCGCCCGGCAGATCCTGCGCTGATCCTGGGCCGACGCTGCGCCGGGACCGCGGGCCCGGCTGAGGTGGGGGCGGCAGAGTACGGGATGTCGGGGGACGAGCCCGGGAGCCGGACCACCATCGGGGGATGGGGAGGCCGCCCGGGCACCGCAGCCGCCGTCCCGGTTGCTCGTTCGGGGGAGCGAGCGCCGGGACGGCCTGCCCGCGTCCGAGGGGGCCGCGAGGAGGTCACGACCGCACGCCCACCGGCATGGCGACCGCACGCCCACCGTCATCGCGCCGCGACGTCACGACGGCGGCTGAGACGGGCGGGGGTCAGCTCCCGGGGAAGATCTGGGGCAGCACCAGCAGCATGGTCATCGACCAGGTGATGTGGGTGAGGATCGGGGCCAGCACGCCGCCGCCCGCCCGCCGCTGCAGGCCGACCACCACCCCGAGCACCGCGGCCGCGAAGACCAGCACCGGGTTGCCGCCGGCCACCGTGGCCAGCGCGTACAGCACGGTGGAGATCAGCACCGGGCGCTTCCGGCCGATCGCGGCGAACAGCGCGCCCCGGAAGAACAGCTCCTCCGCGATCCCGTTGACCAGCGTGATCACCAGCAGCAGCGGCAGGTTGCCCTGCCGCGCGTAGCCGAGCACGCTCTCCGCGAAGGCAGCCAGCGGCGGGATCTCCCGCATCACCAGGGCGCCCACGACGAAGACCGCCGCCAGGGCCAGGCCGACGAGGATCGGCGTCACCACCGGTCGGCGGCGGGCGCCGAGGATCTCGATGTGGCCGAGGTGCAGCGGACCGGAGACGAGGCTGCCGACGGTCCAGGTGGCCGCGAGGCCGAGCGTCAGGGCGTAGAAGACCGGGTCGCCCTGCTCGGTGGCGAAGGACAGCCCCAGCAGCGTGGCGCCCACGACGAGGGTGACCGCGACGACCACCCGGCGGTACCGGAAGGCGCGGTCGCTCTGCTGGTGGTCGCGCTCGACCTTGTCCACCAGGATCGGCCGGACCACCCCGAGCGCCCGCCCGACGAGCCGCGTGCGGGAGGCCGTCATGCGGTGGGCGAGGGCTCGTCCTGGACGCGGGCGCCGCGCTGCCCGGTCGGCCCGCCCCCGCCACCCCGGGCGGCGGCCCGCTGCGCGTAGGCGGCCTCGACCGCGGCCGTGTAGTCCATCGGCTCGCCGGGCACGACCGCGCGGATGCTGTCCTCGTGCACGACCACCTCGTTGCTCATCGAGTCGACCAGGTTGCGCGCGGTCGCGGTGTCCACGTCGGTGACGAAGGCCAGCCAGTGCGAGGACAGCCGGGGGGTGAGCAGCGGCACGGCGAGCATGGGCAGGCTCCGGTGGTGGTGCAGCTTCGCCACCCGCTGCATCATCTCGGCGTAGGTGAGCACCTCCGAGCCCCCGATCTCGAACACCCGGCCCTTGGCCTCGACGGGCTCCAGCACCCCGACGAGGTAGCGGATGACGTCGGTCAGCGCGATGGGCTGCGTCCGGGTGGTCGCCCAGCGCGGCACGAGCATCGCGGGCAGGTGCGCGACCAGCTGGCGGGTGATCTCCCAGGAGATGCCGCCGTGGCCGATGACGATCGCCGCCCGCAGCACGGTGACCGGGACGCCGTCCTCCGCCAGCAGCTGCTCCACCTGCCGGCGCGACCGGAGGTGGTCCGACAGGTCCTGGTCCTCGCGGCCCAGGCCGCCGAGGTAGATGATGCGCTCGACGCCCGCCTGCGCCGCCGCGGCGCTGAAGTGCCGGGCGGCCTGCGCGTCCAGCTCCACGAAGTCGTCGCTGTCGAGGGAGTGCACGAGGTAGTAGGCGACGTCGACGCCGGCCATCGCGCGGTCGAGGCTCGCGCGGTCGGCGACGTCGCCCTGCACGGGCTCGCCGGCCCCGTCGTAGCGCTCGGGGTGGCGTGTCATCGCCCGGACCTGGTGGCCGGCCTCGACCAGGGCGGTGGCCAGGTGCGACCCGACGAACCCGGAGGCTCCGGTCACGAGCACGGTGGAACCCATGGGGACCTCCTCGGGCCGGGGCGGGCGCCGCGAGCCTACGCCGCGGGCACGGCGGTCGACCGACCCGATCGGCCGCCGTCCAGGGTTCCCGGCCGCGGGGGCCGCGGGATGCAGGGCAGCGGCGTCGGGCGGGCGCTCAGGGGACGCAGACGGTGAGCGCACCCGGGCGGATCACGGCGACGAGCTCACGCCCCTCGCCCACCACGTCCCCGTCCAGCTGGTAGGCCTCGGGGCGGCGCAGGCTGACGACCACCCGGTCCGCCTGCCAGGAGTCGACCTGGTCGTCGCGCTGCTTGCGGCGGGTGACCACCCGCAGGACCAGCTTGAACCAGTGCGAGACCCGTAGCGGGGAGGCGACGTAGACGTCCAGGCGCCCGTCGTCGACCTCGGCGTGCGGCATCAGCACCAGCCCGCCCGGCAGCTTGCCGACGTTGCCCACCAGGCAGGTCATCGCCCGCCGGCGGTGCCGGCGGCCGCCGTCCACGCTGATCTCCATCGGGATCGGCAGCCGGCCGAGCGCCTTGCTCGCGGCGACGAAGTAGGCGGCCGGGCCGACCTTCGCCTTGAGGTCGGGGTTGACCTCGTCCATGATCGTCGCGTCGACGCCCACCCCGGCCATCACGGCGAAGTGCTCGCCGCGGCCGCCGTCGACGGTCAGCTCGACGAGGTCGATGGTGCGGGTCCGGCCGGCCAGGGCGACGTCGAGGGCGCCGGCCTCCTCGAGCGGGAGGTCGAGGTTGCGCGCCAGCAGGTTGCCGGTGCCGGCCGGGATCACCGCCAGCGTGACCCCGGACCCGGCCATCACGTCGGCCACCACGCGGACCGTCCCGTCCCCGCCCGCCGTCAGCACCAGGTCCACGCCCGCATCCAGCGCCTCGCGGGTCATCGCCCGGCCCGGGTCGTCCTCGCTGGTCTCCAGCCACAGCGGCTCCGCCCAACCGGCCTCGGCGGCACGGGCGTCGACCAGCGCGCGGAAGCCGTCGGAGATCTTCGTCGGGTTGTAGACCACGGCGCAGCGGGTGGCGTCGCTGGGGACGTCGGGCATCGGGCCTCCGGGTGTCGGCCGGGGCTCCCGGCGCACAGCGGCACCCGGAGGGCGTTCCGGGTGCCGGGCCCATCGTCCCAGGTCGGAGGCCCCCAGGTCTCCACCCCGACGGGTGTGGGCGCGCCGCCGCGCGGGTACGGGACCGACGACCCGACCGCATCGTGAGGAGCACACCGTGCCGTTCGACCCCCGCCAGTTCACGCCCTCCCGGGCCGTCGTCACCGCCTCCGACTCCGGCATCGGCAAGGCCACCGCCGTCGCCCTCGCGAAGGCCGGGATGGACGTCGGCATCACCTGGCACAGCGACGCCGACGGCGCCGAGGCCACCGCCGCGGAGGTCCGCTCGCACGGCCGCCAGGCCCACGTCGCCCAGCTCGACACCAGCGACCTCGAGTCCTGCGCCGGCGTCGTCGACGGGCTGGTCGAGCGGCTCGGCGGGCTCGACGTGTTCGTCAACAACGCGGGGACCGGCGACGGCACGCCCTTCCTCGAGCTCGACCTCGCCACCTGGCGGCACACCCTCGCCACCGATCTCGACGGCGCGTTCGCCTGCCTCCAGGCCGCGGCGAAGCACCTGGTGCGCCAGCGGCAGGGCGGCCGGCTGATCGCGGTGACCAGCGTGCACGAGCACCAGCCCCGGGTCGGCTCCAGCGCCTACGACGCGGCCAAGCACGGCCTCGGCGGGCTGGTGAAGACGATGGCCCTCGAGCTGGGCGCCCACGGCATCACGGCCAACGCCGTCGCGCCCGGGGAGATCGCCACCCCGATGACCGGCCAGACCGACGAGGACCCGACCCGGACCGAGCGCCCGGGCATCCCGCTGGGCCGGCCCGGGCACGCCGACGAGATCGCCGACGTCATCGCCTTCCTGGCCTCGCCGCCGGCGAGCTACGTCACCGGCGCGTCGTGGGTGGTGGACGGCGGCATGCTGCAGATGGGTCCGCAGGGCGGCTCGCACCTCACCAGCCAGGCGTGGCGCGAGGCCTGAGCCCGGCTCAGCGCTCGAGCGCGGCCCGGGCCTCGTCCCGGGCCCGCTCGGCCTCCGCCGCCGCCCGGGTCGCGCCCTGGTGGCGGCGTCGCGCGTCCCGCGCCTCGCTGCGGGCGGCCGCCTCGTCGGCCTCGGCCCGGGCGAGCTCGGTCTGCAGCTCCTCCACCCGGTCGGCCAGCGCGTCGGCCCGGGCCGTCGCCTCCTCGGCCTCCTGCTCGCGGTCGGCCAGGGCGGCCGCGGCCTGCACCCACCGGTCCTCCGCCTCCGCCGCCCGCCGCTCCCGTGCGCGTCGCTCCTCGTCCTCCGGCTCCGGTTCGGCCTCGGCCTCTCCGCCCGCCCCGGATCCGGGCTCCGGCTCCGCGCCCGTCTCCGGCCCGGGCGCAGCGGTCGGCATCGAGGCCGCCATCGCCGCCATCAGGTCCGTGGAGCCGAACCCGCCGTAGCTGACGGCGGTGGTCAGCCGGCCGCGGCGCAGCAGCTCCGCGGTGGCGGGGTCTCCGAGCGCGGACTGCAGGCTCTGCCCCACCTCCTGCAGCGCGCTCTCGGCGGCGGCGTAGCCGGCCGCCGCCCCGCGCCGGACGGCGTCGCGGGCCAGCTGGTCCACCCGCCGGCGCCGCTCGGCGGACAGTCGCCGCAGGTCGGGGCCCGAGCGCCGGCGCTGGGCGTCCTCCAGCTCGGCCGCGAGCTCCAGCAGCGCGGTGATCCCGCCGGCGTCGTCGCGGGCCAGCCGGTTGAGCAGCCACGCGGTCCGGGTGGGGCGGCGCAGGGCGGCGATCTCCCGGGCCAGCGGGCGGTCGCGGGCCGCCCGGGCCTGCGCGACCAGCGCCGTGCGGCGCTCGACGAAGTCGTCGGGCGAGCCGGCGTACAGCTCCTCGGCGGCGTCGTCGAGGTCCACGAGGCGGGTCGGGCGGTCGGGCGGGGCGTCAGACCGCCCGGTCGACCGTCTCCTGCTCGGTGACCGGGGCGGGCAGCTCCAGCAGCGCGTTGTCGATCAGCCGGGTGCCGCTCACCTTGGCCGCCACCAGCATCCGCACGGGGCCGGTGTGGCCGTCGGGCACCTCGGCGAACGTCGCCGGGTGCACCAGGACGGCGTAGTCGAGCTCGAAGTCGGGCTCGAACTGCACCCGGTCGAGCACCTCGTTCGCCGCCACCCGGGCGGCCGGCACGCTGTCCGCGGCGGCGGCCCTGCGCAGGGCGGTGGACAGGCTCGTGGCCAGGGCGCGGTCGGCGGTGGACAGGAAGACGTTGCGGCTGGACAGCGCCAGCCCGTCGGGCTCGCGGACCGTGGGGGCGCCGATGACCTCGACGTCCATGTTGAGGTCGGTCACCATCCGCTGGATGACCGCGAGCTGCTGCGCGTCCTTCTGCCCGAAGTACGCCAGCTGCGGCCGCACCACGTGGAACAGCTTGGCCACCACGGTGAGCACGCCGTCGAAGTGACCCGGCCGGGAGCGGCCCTCGAGGATGGCGCCCATGGCGCCGGCGTGGACGGTGACCTGGCGGCCCGCCGGGTACAGCTCGGCGACCGTCGGGACGAGGACGAGGTCCACGCCCTCCGCCTCGCAGACGGCGACGTCGTCCTCGAGCGGTCGTGGGTAGCGGGCGTAGTCCTCGCCCGGGCCGAACTGCAGCGGGTTGACGAAGATGCTGACGACGACGGCCTCACCGGCCGCGCGGGCCAGCCGGATCAGCTCGCGGTGGCCCGCGTGCAGGGCGCCCATGGTGGCGACGAAGGCGACCCGCCGGGGACCGGCGGCGTCGAGGTGGGAGCGCGCGACGGCGAAGTCGGCGAGGGAGTGGGCGACGATCACGGATGAGCTCCTGGCGCACCCGGGACGGGTGGCGTGCCGGCCGGGGCCGGGTCGGACGGGTGGGACGGGACGGCGGGGGACGGGGTGTCGGCGAACGTGTGCGCCGCGGTCGGGAAGCTGCCCTCGGTGACGTCGGCCACGTAGGCCGCCGCGGCGGTCCCGATGACCGAGGCCAGGTCGGCGTACTGCTTGACGAAGCGGGTGACCTTCCCCTGCCGCAGTCCCAGCATGTCCTGCCACACCAAGACCTGGGCGTCGCAGGACGGTCCGGCACCGATGCCGACGGTCGGGATGGGCAGCTCCGCGGTCACCTGGGCGGCCAGCTCGCCGGGCACCATCTCCAGCACCACGGCGAAGGCGCCGGCCTCGGCGACGGCGTGCGCGTCCTCGAGCAGCCGGGACGCGCTGTCCCCGCGGCCCTGCACGCGGTAGCCGCCCAGCTGGTGCTCGCTCTGCGGGGTGAAGCCGATGTGACCCATCACCGGGATGCCGGCGCCGGTGACCTTGGCGATCTGCTCGGCGACGCGGACCCCGCCCTCGAACTTCACCGCGTGGCAGCCGCCCTCCTTCATGAAGCGGATCGCGGTCTGCAGCGCCTGCCCGGGACCCGCCTCGTAGGAGCCGAAGGGCAGGTCGCCGACGACGAAGGCGCGCCGCGTGGAGCGGACGACGGCACGGACCAGCGGCAGCAGCTCGTCGACGGTGACGGGGAGGGTGGAGTCGTAGCCGTAGACGTTGTTGGCCGCGGAATCGCCGACGAGCAGGCTCCACACGCCGGCGTCGTCGAAGAGGGCGGCGGTGTACTGGTCGTAGCTCGTCAACATGGCCCAGCGGCGGCCCTCGCGCTTGGCGGTGGCGAAGTCGGTGACGCGGATGCGGCGCGCTGGCGCGCTCGGCTCAGTCACTGGCTCGACCTCATGTGTCTCTCGTCCCCTGGCTCCGTCACGTCGCGGCCGCCCTGCAGTCGTTGAATCGTGCACGACCGGCGCCGCGTGAGAACTTAACGCACCGGGGGGCGCGGCACACTCTCGTCGTGACCCGCGGGGGCGGGCCCAGCGACGATCCTGCCACCTCGGGCGGGGGCGCACCCCACCGGCCGCCGAGTTGTGACCTACAGGTGCGAGAGGACGACGGCCGACCGCGTCCGGCTGACGCCCGGGTGGTTGCGGATCACCCCGAGCACCCTCTCGAAGTGGGCGGCGTCGGAGGCCCGGACCAGCAGGATGCCGTCGGCCTCGCCCGTCACGGTGTACGCCTCGCTGACCTCGGGGATGCTGAGGGCCAGCTCGCGCATGCCGTCCGGGGGGACCCGGCCCTCGCAGTAGAGCTCGACGAACGCCTCGATCGTCCAGCCCAGGGCCGTGGGCTCGATCTCGGCGGTGAACCGGCGGATGACGCCCTCGGCGCGGAGCCGGTCGACGCGGCGCTTGGTCGCCGCCGTGGACAGCCCCACGCGGAGGCCCAGGGCGGCGAAGCTCTCGCGGCCGTTCTCCACCAGTCGAGCAATGATGTTGCGATCGAGGTCGTCCAGACGCAAAGGATGCACCTAGGTTTCCTACATCGCGCCGCAGGTTTTGCGCAAGAGCGGACCTAGGCTGCAGCCATGACGTCGAGCGTGCTGACCCGGGAGGCCACGGCCCTGCGCCGGCCCTCCCTCCGGCACTACCTGATGTGCCCTCCCACCTTCTTCGACGTCGCCTACGCCATCAACCCCTGGATGCACCCCGGGTCGCCGGTGGACCGCGACCGGGCCCTGGCGCAGTGGTCCGGGCTGGTCGCCGCCTACCGCGCCGCCGGTCACCGCGTCGACCTGCTGGAACCCGTCGAGGGCCTGCCGGACATGGTGTTCGCCGCCAACGGCGCCACCGTGGTCGACGGCCGGGTCCTGCAGGCCCGCTTCGCCACCCCGCAGCGGGCGGCCGAGGCCGAGCGGCACGGGGCCTGGCACGCCGCCCGGCTGGGCCGCGCCGGGGTGGTCACGGCGCCCGTCGCGGTCAACGAGGCCGAGGGCGACTTCGCGGTGCTGTCCGACCGCGTCCTCGCCGGGCACGGCTTCCGCACCAGCCCGGACGCCCACGCCGAGCTGGGCCGGCTGAGCGGCCGTGAGGTCATCAGCCTCGAGCTGGTCAGCCCGTACTACTACCACCTGGACGTCGCGCTGACCGTGCTCGACGACCGCACGGACCACGTGGCCTACTACCCGCCCGCCTTCAGCCCGGCGAGCCGGGAACGGCTGGCCGCGCTCTTCCCCGACGCCGTGCTGGCCACCGACGCCGACGCCGCCTGCCTGGGCCTCAACGCCGTCAGCGACGGCGAGACGGTCTGGCTGCCCGCGGGCGCCACCGCGCTGGTCGCTGCCCTCGCCGGCGCTGGCTACCGGCCCGTCGAGGTCGACGTCGCCGAGCTGCTGCGCGGCGGCGGCGGCGTCAAGTGCTGCACGCAGGAGATCCGGCACCCCCGCACCCCACCCCGTCCTGCACCGCCCTGCCCCACCCCCGGAGGAGAGACCCCGCGATGACCGTCCTCGACGACCCCACCCTCACCGACCAGGCCGTGGTGTCCCCGGCCGCCGCCCTGCTGGCCGTCGAGGACGCCCACGTCGCGCACAACTACCACCCGCTCGAGGTGGTGGTCGCGTCCGGCTCGGGCGCCGTGGTCACCGACGTCGACGGCGTCGACCACCTCGACTTCCTGGCCGCCTACTCCGCGACCAACTTCGGCCACGGCCACCCCGCGCTGCTGGCCGCGGCGCGCGAGCAGCTGGACCGGATCACCCTGACCTCGCGCGCCTTCCACCACGACCAGCTCGCCCCGTTCGCCGAGGCGCTGGCCGCGCTGGTGGGCAAGGAGGTGGTGCTGCCCATGAACACCGGCGCCGAGGCCGTGGAGTCCGCGGTCAAGGTGGCCCGCAAGTGGGGCTACGAGGTCAAGGGCGTCCCGGACGGGCGGGCCACGATCATCGTCGCGTCCGGCAACTTCCACGGGCGGACGACGACCATCGTGAGCTTCTCCGACGACGCGGAGGCGCGCGACCACTTCGGTCCCTACACCCCGGGCTTCGTCACCGTCCCCTACGGCGACCTGGCCGCGCTGGAGGCCGCGATCACCGACGACGTCGTGGCCGTGCTGCTGGAGCCGATCCAGGGCGAGGCCGGCGTCCGGATCCCGCCGCCCGGGTACCTGGCCGGTGTCCGGGAGGTCACCCGGGCGCACCGCGTGCTGTTCATCGCCGACGAGATCCAGTCCGGCCTCGGCCGGACCGGGCGGACGCTGGCCTGCGAGCACGAGGGCGTCGTGCCCGACGTCTACCTGCTGGGCAAGGCGCTCGGCGGCGGCATCGTGCCCGTCTCGGCCGTCGTCGCGGACCGGGACGTCCTGGGCGTGCTCCGCCCGGGCCAGCACGGCAGCACCTTCGGCGGCAACCCGATGGCCTGCGCCGTCGGCCGCGCCGTCGTCGAGCTGCTCGCCACCGGGGAGTACCAGGAGCGCGCCACCCGGCTGGGCGAGCGGATGCGCCGCCGGCTGGAGGCGCTGGTCGGGCACGGCCTGGTCGCGGTCCGGGTGCGGGGTCTGTGGGCCGGCGTGGACGTCGACCCGGCGCTGGGCACCGGCCGGCAGGTCTGCGAGGCGCTGGCGCGGCGGCACGTGCTGGCCAAGGACACCCACGGCTCGACCCTCCGGCTCGCGCCGCCCCTGGTGATCACCGAGGAGCAGCTCGACCACGGGCTCGACCAGCTCGCCGCCGTCCTCGAGGAGCTGCGGGCCGCCACGGTCTGACCGCCGCTGCCGCCTACCCCCGGGTCGTCCCGGTCTGGCATGCTGGCGCGGTTCGACGGCAGAGGGAGGCGCGGGTGGCGGGTACCGGACAGGTCCAGGACCAGGAGGACGGGGCGGCGGCGCACGCGCTGGTGCCCCTGCTGGTGGACTACCTCGAGGACCTGGCGGAGCGCACCGCCGCCCGGCTGGGCGACGTCGCGGGGGTGGCGATCACCTTCGGGCGGGACACGGCACCGGTGACCATCGGCTCCAGCAGCGACCTGGCCCTGCAGGTCGACCTCCTCCAGTACTCGATCGGCGCCGGACCCTGCCTGCACGCCCTGCGGTCGGGGGAGGCCCTGTACGTGCCCGACCTCGGCGCCGACGACCGGTGGGGTCCCTACGGCCCGCGGGCCGCCGCGCTCGGGGCCGCCAGCTGCCTCTCGATCCCCGTCCCGGTCGGCGACCGCCCGGCCGCCGTGGTCAAGGTGTACGACCGCCGCGTCGACGGGATCGCGCCCGAGCAGCGCGAGCTGGTGGAGCGGACCGCCCTCGACGTCGCCGGCGGGATCGGTCTGGCGCTGCACCTGGTCCGCCAGGCCCGCGAGCTGGACGACCGCGCGGCGGCGATGGACCGCCGTCGGCGCATCGACCTGGCGCTCGGGATGTTGATGGAGCGCAACGGCAGCAGCGCCGCCGCGGCCTTCGACCTGCTGCGCCGCTACTCCCAGAACTTCAACGTCCGGCTCTACGTGGCCGCCGAGCAGATGGTCGCAGCGGCCGACCCCGCCCTCGGCGCGGTGCAGGCCCCCTTCGAGGTCGACGCCGTCTCCTGAGAGGCGTGCTCCGCGGTCACGGGGTGGGGTGGAGGGCGTCGTAGCGCAGGAAGTTCCGCTCCCGGCTCACGACCAGCGCCAGCACGACCATGCAGGTCAGGCCGCCGAGCACCGCCGCCCAGCCCTCGCCGACCCAGCTCGACTCGGCGCCCAGCACCAGGTCGCCCAGCCGCGGCCCGCCGGCCACCACCACGATGAAGACGCCCTGCAGCCGGCCGCGCATGTGGTCCGGGGTCGCGGACTGCAGGATCGTCTGCCGGAACACCGAGCTGACGGAGTCCGAGCCGCCGGCCAGGGCGAGGAAGACCATGGCCACGACCAGCGCACCGACCAGCACCGGCCCGGGCTGGTGGCGGCCGACGACCACCAGGACCGCCCCGAACGCCGCGACCGAGGCCCCGAAGGCCAGGATCGCCCCGGTGATCACCTGTCCCTGCCGGCGCAGCGCCACCAGCCCGCCCGAGAAGACCCCGGCGAGCACCGCGCCGACCGCGTAGGCGGCGCTGAGCAGGCCCGTGGTGGTGGCGCCGCCGCCGAGGAACAGCACGCCGACGGCCGGGAACAGCACGCGCGGCATGGCGAACACCATCGCGATCAGGTCGACGACGAAGGTCATCCGCACGTTGGGCCGGGTGGCCAGGTAGTGCAGGCCCTCGACGATGGAGGCGAGCCCCCGCCGGCCGCTGCGGTCGGGAGCCGTGCCGTCGGCCGTCAGCGGCGGCAGGTCCGGCAGCCGCCACAGGGCCCACAGGGCGAAGGTGAACAGCACCGCGTCGACGGTGTAGGCCGGCCCGAAGTCCCAGACCGCCACCAGCACGGCGCCGAGGAGCGGGCCGACGGTCAGGGCGACGTTGGTCTCGATGGTGGTGAGGACGTTCGCCGCCGGCAGCAGCCGCGGCTCCACGAGCCGGGGGATGATCGAGGTGCGGGCCGGGTTGTTGATCGCGAAGCCGGCCGACTGCACCGCGACCAGCGCGTAGAGCAGCAGCACGGAGTCCACGTGCAGCCACGCCTGCAGGGCCAGCGCCATGGTGACGACCCACAGCCCCAGCGACGACGCCAGCGCCACCCGCCGGCGGTCGTGGGCGTCGACCAGGGCGCCCCCGTAGAGACCGAGCAGCACCAGCGGCACGAGGGCGCAGATCCCCAGGACGCCCACCGAGAGGGTGGAGCCGGTGATGGCGTAGACCTGCAGGCCGACGGCGACGACGGTCAGCTGGGAGCCCAGGTTGGACACCCCCAGACCGATGACCAGCCGGCGGAAGGGGGGGCTGGCGCGCAGCGGGGTCAGGTCGAGGAGCAGGGCCATGGCCGGGCCAATCTACGGGGGCGGTCGGCCGGTCCCGGGCCCGCCCGCCCGTCGCGGACGGCCGCAGCCCGAGCGCGCCCCGGGCCGCGGCCACTAGGGTGTCCGGCGTCCGGTTCCCCACCCGCAGGAGTTCGCCCATGACGACCGTCATCACCTTCGGCACCTTCGACGTGCTGCACGTCGGCCACGTCCGCGTGCTGAACCGCGCGGCGGCGCTGGGCGACCGGCTGGTGGTCGGGGTCTCCTCGGACGCGCTCAACTTCGCCAAGAAGGGCCGCAACCCCGTCTTCGACCAGGACGAGCGCACCGAGATCGTCTCGAACCTCAAGGTGGTCGACGCCGTCTTCGTCGAGGAGAGCCTGGAGCAGAAGCGGGAGTACGTCCTGGAGCACCGGGCCGACATCTTGGTCATGGGCGACGACTGGACCGGCAAGTTCGACTTCCTCAACGACGTCTGCCGCGTGATCTACCTGCCGCGCACCCCGTCGGTCTCGACGACGGCCATCATCGAGCACATCTCGGGCGGCGCCGGCGGCTGAGCCGGCCCCCGACCGACGCAGGAAGGCCTCCCCGTCTCGACGGGGAGGCCTTCGTGGTGGTGCTGCCGGGTCGCCGGCCGGCGGTCAGTGCTTGAACGCGTCCTTGACCTCGCCGACGGCCTGCTGCGCGTTGCCCGCGGCCTTGTCGCCGTGGCCCTCGGCCTGCAGGTCCGGGTTGTCGGTCGCGTCGCCGGCCTTGGCCTTGGCCTCGCCCTTGAGCTCCTCGGCCTTGCCCTTGATCTTGTCGCCCAGTCCGCTCATGTCGGTGCTCCTCCCTCGGCCGCGCGACGGGTTCGCGCGGACCGACGGCGCGTCGCCCCTGGTCGGGGCCCGGCGGGAGCCGGGTGGGACCCTGGGACCGGAACCGTCAACTATGCTCCGGAGAAGTGACCGCGTCGTCTCCGACCACTGTAGGTCGGGCCGTTTACGTTGTAAATGCCCGCAGGCGCGACCGGGCTGCGCGGTCGCCGGCCGGTTCCGCACCGGCGCGTCCACCTGCGAGGGGCCCTATGACACCGCACGAGCCGGAGGAGCCGAGCCGGCCCACCGGCACGCTCGGGCCCCAGCCCCCCGCCGGGCCCGAGAAGGCCGTGACCCCGGGTGGCCGCCGCCCCCTGGACCGGTCGCTGATCCTGCGCGAGGCGGTCCGTTTCATCGACGCGCACGGCCGGGAACGGCTGACGATGCGTCGGCTCGGCGCGGAGCTCGGCGTCGAGGCCATGGCGCTCTACCGCTACGTGCCCGGCCGCGACCAGCTGCTCGACGGGGTCGTGGAGACGGTGATGGACGAGCTGTACGGGCTGACGATGGAGTCGGAGCAGCCCGGCACCTGGCAGGAGTTCCTGCAGCAGATGGCCCGCGGCGTCCGGGCGATCGCCATCGAGCACCCGAAGATCTTCCCGCTGGTGGCCAGCCGGCCGCCGGCCGCACCCTGGCTCCGTCCACCGCTCCGCAGCCTCCGCTGGGTCGAGGCCTTCCTGCAGGGGCTCCGGCACTACGGGTTCAGCGGCCCGGGCAGCGTCGAGGTCTACCGGGCGTTCTCGACCTTCCTGCTGGGCCACCTGCTGCTGGAGTCCTCGACCTACGCCGCGGAGCCGGAGCTGGACGTGACGCGCGACGTCGAGTTCGTGGAGACCAACGACCTGGCCGCCTACCCGCTGCTCATGGAGCTCTCGCCGCAGCTCTCCCTCGACACCTTCGACGGCGAGTTCGAGGGCTCGCTGGAGGAGCTGATCAACCGGATGGCGGTCGGCCCGCGGTGAGTGACGGCAGCAGCGCGTCGGACCCGGCGGGGTCCGACGACGCGGGCGACGGCCGGCACGAGACGCCGGAGGAGCGGCTGGACCGGAACTGGGTCGACATCCTGCAGGAGCTGCGGGTCACCCAGACCGGGACGCAGGTGCTGACCGGCTTCCTGCTGGCCATCGCCTTCCAGCCGGCCTTCGCCGACCTCGAGCGCTACCAGCAGCGGATCTACCTGGTGGTGGTCGTGGTGGCGGTGCTGACCGTCGCGCTGGGGCTCGCACCCGTCAGCCTGCACCGGGCGCTGTTCCGCCAGCGGGTCAAGCAGCTGGTGGTGCGGCTCGGCCACGTCATCCTCCGCCTGGTGCTGCTCGGCGTCGGCCTGGTGCTGGTCGGCACCGTGCTGCTGGTCTTCGACGTGGTGGCCGGGCTGCGGCCCGCGCTGGTCGCCGCCGGCGTCACCGCGGCGGTGGTCGCCGGCATCGGCGTGCTGCCGGCCCTGGTGCTCCGGGTGCGGCCCACCGGGTCGCGCCGCCGGCGGGTCTGAGGTGGGGGAGGTCCGGGTCGGCACCTCGGGCTGGAGCTACGACCACTGGGAGCACGTGCTCTACCCGCCGGGGCTGCCCGACCGGGACCGCCTCCCGGCCTACCTCGACGTCTTCGGGGCGGGTCCGCCGCACGGCGCGGTGGAGCTGAACGCCAGCTTCTACCGGTGGCCGCGCCCCGCGACCTGGGCCTCCTGGCGGCGGCGGCTGCCGCCCGGCTTCCGGCTCAGCGCCAAGGCGCCGCGCGGGCTGACGCACGGCAAGCGCCTCTACGCCCCCGAGGCCTGGGTGGAGCGGATCTGCGCCGGCTGGCACGAGCTGGGCGAGCGGCGCGGCACCCTGCTCCTCCAGCTGCCCGCCGACCACGCCCGCGACGACGCACGGCTGGCCTACGTCCTGGACCGGTTCCCGCCCTGGGTCGGGTTGGCGGTGGAGCTGCGGCACCCGAGCTGGGTGGACGACGCCGTCTTCGGCCTGCTGGCCGAGCGGGGGGTGTCGTCCTGCGTGATGAGCGGCGCCGGCCTGCCCTGCGTGCTCCGCGCCACCGCGCACCTGGTCTACGTGCGTCTGCACGGACCCGACCGGCACCACCTCTACGCGGGCGGCTACCCCGAGGCCGACCTCCGCTGGTGGGCCGACCGGGTGGGGGAGTGGCGGGCCGCGGGGCACGCGGTGCACGCCTTCTTCAACAACGACGGCGACGGTCACGCCGTCCGGGACGCCCGGCGGCTGGCCGAGCTCTGCGGCTGAGCGGCGGGGTCAGCGCCCGGCCGCGGCCCGCCGCTCCCGGTGCAGCGCGCGGCGCCGGTCGTGGTCCTTCTTCATCGCCACCCGGGGGTCGGCGTCGCCCTCCAGCGAGGCCGGGCCGAACACGTGCATCAACGTGTACTCGATCTCCCACCAGATCCGGTACGGCCACGAGTACCCGTCGCCCCGGGCCACCTTGCCGGTCATCGGCGTCCTCCGTTCCTCCGGAGCTCAGGAACAGAGCCCACGAACTGTTAGTGTACTAAGCGTGCAGCCCGACCGACAGTCGACGGGCGCCGGGGCCGCCGTGACCACGGCCACGGACGACGACGACCTGCTGGAGCTCGAGCGCCAGGTCTGCTTCGCCCTCGCGGTGGCGTCGCGCAGCGTCATCGGCATCTACCGGCCCGTGCTGGAGCCGCTGAGGCTCACGCACCCGCAGTACCTCGTGATGCTCGCGTTGTGGCAGCACGCCCCGCTCCGGGTGTCCGAGCTGGGCCGGCTGCTCGCGCTGGAGCCGGCGACGCTCTCCCCGCTGCTCAAGCGCCTGGAGTCGGTCGGCTACCTGGAGCGTCGCCGCGACCAGGGCGACGAGCGCGCGCTCCGGCTGACCCTGACGCCGGCGGGCGCCGCCCTGCGCGCCCGGGCGCTCGAGGTGCCGCGGACGGTGATGCGGCGCCTGCAGCTGGACCTGGCCGGTGCCGAGCGGCTGCACGCGGTGCTGACCGACGTCATCGACCGGGCCCGGCAGGCGGGTGCCGAGGGCGCGGTGCCCGCCTCGGGCCCGGGGGGCCTGCCGCTAGACTGACCGCCGGTGCGGCCCGGCCGTGCACCGTCCGAACGAGCGACCCGACGGGTCTGCGCACAGAGAGCGAGACACGATGCGACGAGCTGTCGTCCTGCTGGTCCTCGGCGGTCTGGCGCTGGCCATGTACGTCGTCGGCGTCGTCATGATGGTGGCGACCCCGGGCGTGAACGAGATCCCGACCCCCGGCTTCGGGGTCGTCGGTGGCGTCGTGGCCATGTTCGGCACGCTCTGCGTGTTCGTGACCGGCTTCGTGATGATGGCGACCGAGCAGGACTGACCCCGGACGGCCCGGGCCCACCAGCGGTCCCGTGGCAGAGTCGGCGCGTGCTCGACGACGCCGGACCCGACCCGTTCGACCGCCTGACCCTGGGCGCGCTGCGGGCGCGGCAGAGCCTGAAGTGGCGGGCCCACCCCCCCGACGTCCTGCCGCTCTGGGTGGCCGAGATGGACGCCCTGCCTGCCCCGGCCGTCCGGGCCGCGCTCGACCTGGCCCTCGACCGCGGGGACACCGGCTACCCGTGGGGCCAGGGCTACGCGGAGGCCTACGCCGACGCCGCCGCCGCGGCCTGGGGCTGGCGTCCTGACCCGGCCGCCACCTCGCTGGTGGCCGACGTGATGACCGGTGTCGTCGAGGTGCTGGCGCTGGTCACCGGCCCCGGCGACGCCGTGGTGCTGGTGCCCCCGGTCTACCCGCCCTTCGCCGGGTTCGTCCGGCACGGCGGGCGCCGCGTGGTGGAGGCGCCGCTCGGGGCCGACGGGCGGCTGGACCTGGACGCTCTCGAGCAGGCCTGTGCCGCGGCGACCGCGGGCGGCCGGCGCGCCGCCCTGCTGCTGGCCAGCCCGCACAACCCCACCGGCACCGTGCACACCGCTGCCGAGCTGGCGGACGTCACCGTCCTGGCCGAGCGGCACCGGGTCCGGGTGGTCGTCGACGAGATCCACGCGCCGCTCACCTACGCCGGCGGGACCGGGTTCACCCCCTACCTGAGCGTGCCGGGCGCCGAGCGGGGGTTCGTCGTGTTCTCGGCGTCGAAGGCCTGGAACCTGGCCGGTCTCAAGGCGGCGCTCGCCGTGGCCGGGCCGGCGGCCGCCGGGGACCTCGCCGGGATGCCCGACGTGGTCGGCCACGGCGCCAGCCAGCTGGGGGTGCTGGCGCACACGGCGGCGCTCCGGGCGGGCCAGGCGTGGCTCGCCGAGCACCTCGCCGCCCTGGACCGGCGTCGCCGGCTGCTGGCCGGCCTGCTCGCCGACCAGCTGCCGGACGTCGCCCACGTGACGCCGGACGCCACCTACCTGGCCTGGCTGGACTGCCGCGCGCTCGACCTGCCGGGCGAACCGGCCGACTTCTTCCTCGAGCACGCCCGGGTGGCGCTCAGCCCCGGCGCCGACTTCGGGTCGGGCGGCGCCGGCCACGTGCGGCTGAACTTCGCCACCTCGACCGCGGTGCTCACGGAGGCGGTCGGGCGGATGGCCGCCGCGGTCACGCGGGTGCGGTCAGGTCGTAGACGGTGACCCCGTCGACGGTGGTGGAGGCGTAGGTCGCCGCCACCCAGGCGGTGATCTCGGTGGCCGACGAGCTGCCGCCGCCCGCCCCGCGGCCGCCCCCCATCCCGCCACCGGCGAGGAAGTAGGTGACGTCGCCGTCGGCGACGTGCTGCTGGAACTCGGCGAGCGTCGGGGCCGGGTCCGAGCCGCTCCAGCCGCCGATGGCCATCACGGCCGTGCGGCCCGACAGGATGTAGCCGGCGGCGCTCTGGTCGCCGACCACCGCGGCCGACCAGCGGCTGGAGGTCGCGTCGAGCAGGTCGGTCAGCGCCGTGCTGGTGGTGGTCGCGTCGGCTGACCCGCCCGGACCGCCCGCCCCGCCGCCGCCGAACCCGCCGCCGCCGACCGTCGCCGGTCCCGCCGTCGGGATCGAGCCGGTGTGCCCGGACGCCGCGGTGGCGACGGTGAAGGAGGCCGCGCCCAGCGAGGCCGCGAGGACCCCGACGACGAGCCCGGCGACGGCGAGCCGGCGCAGCCGCGCCGGGGTGGCCGCCAGCACGAGGGCGCCGAGCACGCCGCCGACGGCCATCGCCCAGACGAGGCCGGTCAGCCAGCCCGCGGCGTCGCGGTGCATCAGGACGGCCCCCCAGACGGCGGTGCCGCCCACCAGCAGCGCCAGCGCTCCGCGGGCGAGGACGTCGTCGCGGTGCCGCCACAGCTCGACACCGCCGATGGCCGTCACGGCGGCGACCGCGGGGGCGAGCGCCACCGAGTAGTAGGGGTGGATCGTCCCGGACATGAAGGAGAAGACGGCGGCGGTGACCAGGAGCCAGCCCCCCCACAGCAGCAGGCCGGCCCGGACCCGGTCGGTCCGCGGGGCCCGGCCGCGCAGGACCAGACCGGCGACCAGGGCCAGCAGGGCCGCCGGCAGGAACCAGGCGATCTGCGTGCCGAAGGCCGGACCGAACAGCCGCAGCACGCCGGCCGCGCCGCCGAAGCCGGTGTTCTGGCCGCCCGTCCCGCCACCCGCGCCGCCCGCGGAGCCGAGGATGCGCCCGAGGCCGTTGTAGCCGACCGCGAGCTCCCAGAGGGAGTTGTTGGTGGAACCGCCGATGTAGGGGCGGGCGCCCGCCGGCCAGAGCTCCACCAGGAGGACGAACCAGCCCGCGGCGACGACCACGGCTCCGGCGGCGGCCAGCAGGTGGCCGATCCGGGCGCGCAGCCGCAGGGGTGAGGCCACCAGGTAGACGACGCCGAACGCCGGCAGCACGAGCAGGCCCTGGGCCATCTTGGTGAGGAAGGCGAAGCCGATCGCGGCACCGGCCAGCAGCATCCAGCGCAGCGCGGCCCGGCCGCGGGACCCCGGCGCGTCGACGGCGCGGACGACGCAGAGCGCGGCGACGCTCATCAGCAGCACCAGCAGCGCGTCCGGGTTGTTGAACCGGAACATCAGCGCCGCCACCGGCGTCAGGGCCAGCAGGGCACCGGCGAGCAGACCTGCGGCCGGGCCGTGCCAGCGCCGGACGGTCGCGTGCAGCACCGCCACCGAGGCGACGCCCATCAGGGCCTGGGGCACCAGCATGGAGAAGGAGGAGAACCCGAGGATCCGGGCCGAGAGCACCATCAGCCACAGCGAGACCGGCGGCTTGTCGACGGTGATGGCGCCGCCCGCGTCGAGGGAGCCGAACAGCCACGCCTGCAGGGACTGCGTGCCCGACTTCACCGCCGCGGCGTAGAAGCTGTTCGCGGTGCCCGAGGACGAGAGGTCGACCAGGTACAGCGCGGCCGTGCCGACCAGCAGCAGGAGCAGCAGCGGCCGGGCCCAGGCCGGGTCGTCGGCCGGTCCGCGGAGGAGGCCGCGCACGCCGCGCGGGCCCCCACCGGGAGCGGCGGCCCCGGGCCGGGGCGCCGGGGTCGCCGGCGGCACGACCGGGTCGTCGGGGCGACGGCCGGCGCGGGGGAGCAGGCCGGGTGCCGGGGCCGGCGCGAGCGGCGGGAGGGCGTCGGGGACGGTGGTCGGAGCGGGCATGGGCCCAGCCTCGACACCCTGGCTGTGCCGGGTCGGGCAGCGGTCTGTGGCGTCGCTGTGAGGCCCGGGGACGGGGACCGGCCCGCGTCGGTGGGGTCCGCGACGGCCCGCTTCGTCGTGCAGGACGACCGCTCTCGCGGACCGCGGGCCGTCGACGTGCCCCGATCGTCTGGCATCGGCACGCCTGGCGCCGATTCTTGACTTCTGCCGGGGAAGCCTGTGTGCTGCATCACAGATCACGGTGAGCGAGGGAGCGGCAGACGGTGGTAGCGGTAGAGCGTGAGGACGAGCAGGCCGGGGCACCCGCGGGCGAGCTGGCCTTCAAGGCCGTGGGGGTCAAGAAGCACTACCCGGGGGTGAAGGCCCTCGACGGGGTGGACCTGGAGGGCTACCGGGGCGAGGTGCTCGCGATCTGCGGCGCCAACGGCGCCGGCAAGTCGACCTTCGCCAAGCTGCTGGCCGGGGTGGAGACCCCGACCGAGGGCGAGATCAAGGTCACGGGGTTCGACCACCCGGTGCGCAACGCCGCCGAGGCCGAGCAGGCCGGTGTGCTGATGATGCACCAGGAGCCGTTGATCATCGACGACTTCACCGTCGGGGAGAACGTCTGGCTGTACAAGCTGCGCAGCGGCAAGGACATCCGGCCCTGGGCGCAGAAGGTCGACACCAACAGCCAGGAGACCCGTGAGGTGCTCCGTGACGTCGGCCTCGGCCACCTGCGCACCAACCAGCTGGCCGGCGACCTCGGCCCGGGTCAGCGGCAGATGCTGTCCCTCAGCCGGGCGGCGGTCACCCACCACAAGATCATGATCTTGGACGAGACGACCGCGTCGACCAGCGAGGAGCACTTCAAGGACATCCTCGACCTCGTCGCCCGCGAGAAGGCGGCGGGGACGTCGATCATCTTCGTCTCGCACCGGCTCAACGAGGTGTTCGCCATGTGCGACCGCATCGCGGTGCTGCGCAACGGCAAGCTGATCGAGGTCCTCCGGACCGCCGACACCGACCAGGACGAGATCACCACCCTGATGATCGGGCAGGCCCTGAAGGCGCTGGACCGGCCGGACGCGGTGGACGTGGTCGACGCCGAGCCCGTGGTCGCGGTGCGCAACCTGTGGGGTGGCACGGCCAAGGGCGTCTCCTTCGACGTCAACCCGGGCGAGATCGTCGGCCTCTACGGCCTGGTCGGCAGCGGCCGGTCGTCCGTGGCGCGCACCATCACCGGGCAGAAGCGGGCGGTCGAGGGCACCATCACGGTCCGCGGACAGGAGGTGGTGCTCGACTCGCCCGGCACGGCTCTCAAGAAGGGCATCGCCTACCTGACGGAGGACCGCCGGCTCGAGGGCTTCGTCAAGGACTTCGACAACGGCGAGAACATGAGCCTGGTCGTGCTCCCCAAGATGGCCAGGGGCGGCGTGGTGGACGGCAAGCGGGAGAAGTCCAGGATCCGCGAGCTGATCAAGGAGTTCCAGGTCAAGGGCGGCCCGAAGACCTACACGAGCTCGCTCAGCGGTGGCAACCAGCAGAAGGTCGTCGTGGCCAAGTGGCTGGAGGCCGACCCGGACTTCGTCGTCCTCGACGAGCCGACCAAGGGCATCGACGTGGGCGCCCGGGCGAACATCTACCAGATCATCCACCGGGTCGCCGCCCGCGGGAAGGGCGTGCTGGTGGTCTCCAGCGAGGCCGAGGAGCTGCTCTCCCTGTGCCACCGGATCCTCGTCATGCGCAACGGCAAGATCGTCGGTGAGTTCAACCCCGACGACGAGGGCACCGACACCGACGCCCTGATCCGGACAGCCCTGCACAGCGACGAGGCCGAGCAGTGATGACCGGCCGAGCCGTGAGGTCGCCCCGCCCCGCCCCGACCGCGCTCCCGCACGACGCCGGCCACGCGCCCCGCGCGTCCCGGCCCGCCTCCTCCCCGACTGCAGACACAGGAGCTCGCGCATGACCGCCACGGCGACCGCACCCACCTCGTCACCCGACCAGGCCGAGGAGAACCGCGGCAGTGCCGTGGTCGACTGGCTGAAGAGCCAGTACGCGCTCTACATCCTCGTGGCCCTCCTGCTGGTGGCCACGATCACCCGCGGCTCCGTCTTCTGGAGCGGCACCAACATCACCAACCTGCTGCTGCAGATGTCGATCATCGGCGTGGTCGTGATGGCCGAGCTGATCGTCGTCCTGACGGGCGGCATCGACATCAGCGTGGGCTCGGCCCTCGGCCTGGCCGCCGTCGTCGCGGCCGGCCTCTTCGGCGGGCCGTCCGTGCTGCTCGCGCTCGTCGTCGCCATCGTCATCGGCGGCATCGTCGGTGCGGTGAACGGCTGGCTGGTGGCGTTCCGGGGCCTGGAGCCCTTCATCGTGACCCTGGGCATGCTGGCCTTGGCCCGCGGGCTGGTCTACGCCTACGGCAACGGGATCCCGATCAACCCCGAAGCGGCGCCGTCCTTCGCGCGCCTCGGCCAGTCCACGTTCATCGGGATCCCCGTGCTGGCGATCATCTGGCTCGCCGTGGTGGCCCTGATCGCCTTCCTGCTCTACCGCACCGTGTGGGGCCGCCGGGTCTACGCCATCGGCTCCAACATCAACGCCGCCCGCAGCTCGGGCATCCCGGTCAAGGGCACCCTGTGGTCGGTGTACATCCTGGCCGGCCTGCTGGTGGGGCTCGGCGGCTGGATCTTCCTGGCCCGGTTCGCCAGCGGCACCTCGACCGCCGGCAACCTGCTGGAGCTGGAGGCCATCGCGGCCGTCGTCATCGGCGGCGCCCGGTTGTCGGGTGGGTACGGCAAGGTGTTCGGGGCCGTGGTCGGCACCATCATCTTCGCGGTGATCGCCAACCTGCTCTCCCTGCTGAACGTCTCGACCTTCCTCCAGGACGCCTTCCGCGGCGCGCTGATCCTGGTCGCCGTCACCGTCGCCACCGTCCAGTTCTCGCGGCGGCGCAAGAGCGACTCCACGACGCCCGCGGCCAAGTGAGGACCCGCTCGATGCTGAGGGAGACACGCATGAGGACGACCGACCGTCGCCGCCGGGTGGCGGGCGCCGCCGCGGCCGCGACCGCGCTGGTGATGATGAGTGCCTGCGGGCAGATCTACCCCTCGAGCACGCCCGCGCAGGGGCCGGCCAACGGGATCAAGTCCGACGTGAGCGACGTCGTCGTCGGCTTCGCGCAGCAGCAGCTGCAGGCCCCGTACTTCGCCGCGATGCAGGTGCAGTCGGAGCAGATCGCCAAGGAGCAGGGCTTCAAGCTGCTGTTCCAGGCGGCCAACAAGGACCCCGTCATCCAGATGAACCAGATGCAGGCGATGATCAGCCAGGGGGCCGACGTGCTGGTGGTGAACGCCACCAGCGTCAAGGGCCAGAAGGAGATGATGACCCAGATCGCCTCCCAGATCCCCGTCACCTACATCGACACCAGCGTCCCGGGTACGGGCATGACCAGCGTGCAGTCCGACAACCTGACCATCGGCCGGGAGTCGGGCATCCTGACCGCGAAGCGGTTCAAGGACCTGGGCAAGACCAGCATCAAGATGGTGATCCTGACGGGGCCGGCGACCGATGAGTTCGTCGGGCCGAACCGGCGGCAGGGCTTCCTGGACGGTCTGGAGGAGGGCGGCCTGCCGTACGAGATCAAGGCCGAGCAGTCGGGTGACTACGCCCAGGACAAGGGCCAGGTCGCGGCCGAGACCATGCTGGCCGGCAACCCGGACGTCGACCTGATCCTCGGCCTCAACGACTCGATGGCGCTGGGCGCGTACAACGTGGTCAACGGCAAGGACCAGTACAAGAACGTCTACGTCGCCGCCTCGGCCGACGGCCAGAAGGAGGCGCTCGCCCTGATCAAGCAGGGCGGCTGCGAGGGTCGCTACCTCTCGACCGGGCTGAACTCGCCGTCGCTGGCGGCGGAGCAGGCCCTGAAGATCTCGGTGGACGTGGCGACGGGCAAGGCCAAGCCGAGCGACTTCAAGCCGGAGTCCTTCACCAAGGCCGTCGGCATCGGCTGCGAGAACATCGACGAGTACTACGACCCGAACAGCGTCTTCTGAGCTGACCCGGCGGGACAGCCCTCGACGGGCCCGGGCGACGGTGCGCGCACCGTCCCCCGAGCCCGCCGGAGGGCCACCCGGGTCCGCCTCCGGCGAGCCGTGGACCCCTAGGGTGAGCGCATGACTTCTTCGACGCGGAAGCGGGTGGCCGTCCTCGGGGCGGGTCTCATCGGTGAGGTGCACCGGCGGGCGGCCGTGCTGGCCGGGGCCGAGGTGGTGGGCGTGCTGGCCTCCACCCCCGAGCGGTCCCGCGAGGTCGCGGCGGCCTGGGGCGTCGAGCGCGCCTTCGCCGACATCGACGAGGTGGCGGCCAGCGACGTCGACGCGGTGCACATCTGCACCCCGAACTCCTCGCACGTGCCCTTCGCGGTGCAGCTGATGGAGGCCGGCAAGCACGTCCTCTGCGAGAAGCCGCTGGGCGTCAGCCTGGAGGACGCGCAGCACGCCGCGGAGGTCGCCGAGCGGACCGGCGTCGTCACCACCATGCCGTTCGCCTACCGCTTCCACCCGATGGCGCGGGAGCTGCGGGCCCGGGTGCAGTCGCCCGGTTTCGGCGCCGTCAACCTCGTGCACGGCACCTACCTGCAGGACTGGCTGCTGAGCCCCCGCTCGACGAGCTGGCGGGTCGACCCGGTCGCCGGCGGTCCGTCGCGCGCGTTCGGCGACATCGGCTCGCACTGGTGCGACCTGGTCGAGTGGGTCACCGGCGACCGGATCGCCTCCCTCGTGGCGACCACCTCCATCAGCGTCAAGCAGCGTCCGGCAGCCACCGCCGCCAGCTTCACGGGGTTCGAGAGCGACGGGCCCCTGGTGGACGTCACCACCGAGGACAGCGCGCTCATCCTGTTCCGGACGGCGGCCGACGTGGCCGGCTCCGCGGTGATCAGCCAGCTGTCCGCCGGCCGCAAGAACCGGCTGTGGGTCGAGGTGGACGGCATGCAGCAGAGCGCGGTGTTCGACCAGGAGCTGCCCGAGCAGCTGCTGCTCGGCGACGACGAGGGCTACCGCACGCTGGTCCGGGACCCCAACCACGGCTCCTCCGAGCAGCGCCGGCTGGCCACCCTGCCCGCCGGTCACGCGCAGGGCTACGCCCAGTGCTTCGAGGCCTACGTGGCCGACTCCTACGCCGCGATCGACGCGCAGGCGGGCGTCGGCGAGCGGCCCGAGGGCCTGCCCACCTTCGCCGACGGCGTCCGGGCGGCCACGATCTGCGACGCCATGCTGCGCTCGGCGGCCAGCCGTGCGTGGGTCGACGTCGGCTGAGGACCCCGGCCCCGTCCTGGTGCGCTGGCTGGACGCGACGGCGACGGCCGCGGAGGTCGGCGGCAAGGGTCTCGGGCTCGCCCGGCTGACCGCGGCGGGGCTGCCCGTGCCCGCGGGCTTCTGCCTCACCACGGCCGCCTTCGCGCGCTGGCGCTCGGACGGCGAGCCCGACGCGGTCCCGGAGCCGGTCGCCGCGGCGCTCCGGCAGGCCCACCGGGACCTCGCGGTCGACGTCGTCGCCGTCCGCTCGTCGGCGACCACCGAGGACCGGGCCGGCGCCTCGGCCGCCGGCCAGCAGGACACCGTGCTCGGCGTGCGCGACCAGGACGCCCTGCTCGCCGCCGTGCTCACCTGCTGGCGGTCGTTGCGGGGCGTGCGGGCGGTCGCCTACCGCGCGCACCGCGGCCTGGCCGAGGACGGGGGGGCGATGGCCGTCGTCGTCCAGCGGCAGGTCGACGCCGACGCGGCCGGGGTGGCCTTCAGCCTCGACCCGGTCCACGGCGACCGGAGCGCCGTCGTCCTCGAGGCGGTGCCCGGGCTCGGGGAGGCGCTGGTGGCCGGCACCGCCGCGGCCGAGGAGATCCGGGTGGACCGGGCCACCGGGGCCGTCACCCCGCCCGTGCCGGTCCTGCTGACCGCCGCGGAGGCCCGTCGGCTCGCCGCCCTGGTGCGGCGCGTCGAGGAGGTGCTCGACGGCGACGTCGACGTGGAGTGGTGCCGCGCGGACGGCGAGCTGAGCCTGGTCCAGGCCCGGCCGGTCACCGCGGCCGCGCCCGCCGACCCCTGGAACGACAGCCTCGGCGGCGACTTCCTCTGGACCAGCACCAACGTCGGCGAGGCCATCCCGGACGTGATGACGCCGGCCACCTGGTCGATGGTCCAGGTGTTCCTGCGCGACGCGATGGCCACCGCCTCGATCCCGCCGCACGTCGGCTGGGGCCGGATCGGCGGCCGCGTCTACCTCAACGTCAGCGTGATGGCGACGCTGTCCCGGGTGGTCGGGGTGGGGGAGCAGCGCTACCGGCGGCTGACGGCGGAGGTCTTCGGCCGGCTGCCGCCCGAGCTGGAGATCCCGCCCGTGCCGGTCCGCCGGCTGGCCGTCCTCGCGGCGGTGGTGCCGATGGCGCTGCACGTCCTCGGCGAGGCCCGGCGGGACGCCCGGCGTCTCGACGGCTACCTCGCCGACCACCACGCGCGGTGCGAGCGGCGCCACGCGGAGATCGCCGCGGTGCTCGAGCCTGGCGCCCTCGGCCGGCTGTGGACCGCGGTGCTCGAGCCGGAGTTCCACCGGGTCAGCTGGATGCTCTCCGCCGCCACCCGCTCCAGCGGCGCCTCGTTCGTCACCACGCGGTACCGCCTGCAGCGGCTGGTCGGCGACGCCGACGCCAACCTGCTCACCGCGGCGACGGGCGGGCGGGCCGGCCCGCTGGCCAGCCTCGGCCTGCTCGACGGCCTGGACGCCCTCGCCCGCGGGGAGATCGACGCCGCCACCTTCGCCCGCCGGTACGGCCACCGCGGCCCGCACGAGTTCGAGCTCCGCTGGCCGCGCCCGGCGGAGGACCCGGACTGGCTGGCGGGCCAGCTGGCGGCGCGGGCCGGCGACCCGACCCACCGGGACCGGCTGCGGGCCCAGCGGGAGGCGCGGGACGCGGCGTGGCAGCGGCTCCGGGCCGCGCACCCGGTGCGGGCGCGGCTGCTCGGCCGGGCGCTGACCCGCTGGGGCCGGATCGCCCGGGACCGCGAGCGGGCGCGCAGCGAGGTGATCCGCTACTTCGGCGTGCTGCGGGCGTTCACGCTGCGGGCGGGCGAGCTGACCGGCCTCGGCGACGACGTCTTCTTCCTCGAGCTGCCGGAGCTGCTCCGCGCCCTCGCCGGGGAGCCGCCGGCGGCCCGGCTGGCCGCGGGCCGGCGCGCGGTGCACGCCGCCTACAGCGCGCTGCCGCCCTACCCCGGGCTGATCCGGGGCCGGTTCGACCCGTTCCGCTGGGCGGCCGACCCCGACCGCCGCGCCGACCTGTTCCTGCCGTCCCCCCGTCCCGAGCCGGTCGGAGGGCCGGCCGACGTCGCCGTCCGCGGGTTCCCCGGCTCGGCCGGCGTGGTCGAGGGTCCGGTGCGGGTGCTGACCGACCCCGACCGCGCCGACGCCCTGCGGCCCGGCGAGGTGCTGGTCACCCCGGTCACCAACGTCGGCTGGACGCCCTACTTCCCGCGCGCCGCCGCCGTGGTCACCGACGTCGGCGCCCCGCTGTCGCACGCGGCGATCGTCGCCCGCGAGCTGGGGATCCCGGCCGTCGTCGGCTGCGGCAACGCGACGACGCTGCTGCGCACGGGAGACCGGGTCCGCGTCGACGGCGCCGCGGGCACGGTCGAGCGGCTCGGCCCGGATCGTGCGGTGAGTCCGGGGTCGTCGTAGCCCCCGGGCCCAGCACGCCGCGGGCTCGGTCAGACTGCCGACCATGGATCTCCTCGACGGGCCGGTCGACCGGGTCGCCCCGACCCTGCTGGGCGGCCTGCTCCGGCACGGCGAGGTCGTCGTCCGCCTCACCGAGGTGGAGGCCTACGGCGGGGCGTCTGACCCGGCTTCGCACGCGTTCCGCGGCCGCACCGCCCGGACCGCGGTGATGTTCGGCCCGCCCGGCCGGCTCTACGTCTACTTCTCCTACGGCATGCACTGGGCCGTGAACATCGTCTGCGGGCCTGACGGGGCGGCGTCCGGGCTGCTGCTCCGGGCCGGCGAGGTGGTCGAGGGGCTGGACGTCGCCCGGAGCCGCCGCGGCCGGGCGTCCGACCGCGACCTGGCCCGCGGACCCGGCCGGCTCACCCAGGCCCTGGGCATCACCGCCGACCACCAGGGCACCTCGGTGCTCGGCGACGGCCCCGTCACCCTCACCCCCGACCCGCAGCCGGCCGCCCGGGTGAGCCGGGGTCCCCGGGTGGGCGTCTCGGCCGAGGCCGACCGGCCCTGGCGGTTCTGGCTGACCGACGACCGCTACGTCTCCGCCTACAAGCGCAGCCCGCGCGCCCCGGCGGCACCGACGTGATCACCGTCCCCGCTGCGCTGGTCGCCTGGCGGACCGGCATCAGCGGGGCCGCCGGCCGGGCCTGGCTGGACGCGCTGCCGGACCGGGTGGAGACGCTCTGCGCCGCCTGGGACCTGGTGCCCGAGGACGTGCCGCCGCTGGCCGGGGCGGTCAACCTGGTGGTGCTGGTCCGCCGCGGCGACGAGCGCTTCGCCCTCCGGGTCTGCTGGCCCGAGCACGACCTCGCGGCCGAGGTGGCGGCCCTGCGGGCCTGGGACGGCCGCGGCGCGGTGCGGCTCGTCGCCGTCGCCCCGGCCGGTGACGCGGTGCTGCTCGAACGGCTCGACCCGCACCGGTCCCTGCGGGACCTGCCGCTGGACGAGGCCGCGACGGTGGCCGGGCGGCTGCTGGCCGAGCTCGCGGTGCCCGCCCCGCGGGGGCTGCCGACGCTGGCCGCGGCGGCGGCGGCCTTCACCCGGCACGCCGCGGGGCGGAACCAGGCCCTGGGTGGTCCGGTGCCGGGCGAGGCCCTCGGCCGGGCCCGGGACCTGGCGGCGACGCTGCCCACCGACGCCGGGCTGCTGGTGCACGGCGACCTGCACTGGGGCAACGTGCTGGCCGACGGGGCCGGCGGCTGGCGGGCGGTCGACCCGAAGCCCGCCGTGGGCGACCCGGCGGTGGGTGTGGCCGAGCTGCTCTGGACGCGCGCCGACGAGGCGCTGACCGCCGAGCAGCTGCGCCGCCTGCTGCACCGGATCGCCGCCGCCGCCGCCCTCGACCCCGCCCGGGTGGCCGGCTGGACCGTCGTCCGTGCCGTGGACTACTGGCTCTGGGGGCTCGAGAACGGCCTCACCGAGGACCCCGTCCGGTGCGCCCGGCTGGTGGACGCGCTCGGCTGAGGGTGCCGCTCAGCCGTCGAGGGGCTGCAGCGAGGTCAGGATCGAGGGGATGTACTCGGCCACGGTCGGGTGGATCGGCAGGGCGTCGCGGAGGGCCGGGTAGCGCACGCCGGCCTGCATCGCGGTGCCGACGACCTGGATGACGTCGTCGGCCTGCAGCCCGAGGATGGTGGCGCCGAGCACCTCCTCGCTGTCGGCGTCGACGAGGATGCGCATGACGCCGGTGGTCTCGCCCTCCAGCCGCGCCCGGCTGACCCCGCTCATCGGCACCTCAGCCTTCAGCACCCGGCGCCCGGACTCGCGGGCCTGCGCGTCGTTCATCCCCACCCGGCCGAGCGGCGGGTCGGTGAACATCGCGTAGGTGGTGATCCGGCCGTCGACCGTGCGGGAGGGCTCCAGCATGATCTGGCTGTCCTGGTAGGACGTGTGGGTCCAGGCGCCGCGGCCGTTGACGTCGCCGAGGGCCCGGACGCCGGGCACGGAGGTCTGGAAGCGCCCGTCGGTCACGAAGAACCCGTGGTCGTCGGTCTCGATCCCGTGGTCCCCCAGCAGGTCGGAGTTGGAGCGGCGGCCGACGGCCATCAGCAGGTGGCTGCCGGTCACGGTCGTGCCGTCGTCGAGGGTCACGGCGACCCCGCCGTCGGCCGGGGCCACGCTCTCGGTGCGCGCCTCGAGCACCCGGATGCCCTCGTCGGCGAAGGTCTGGGACAAGATCGCGCCCACGTCGGGGTCCTCGCGGCCGCCGAGCCCGCTGGCGGCGACGATGGTGACCTCGGAGCCGAAGCGGCGGAACATCTGGCCGAACTCGCAGCCGAGGTAGCCGCCCCCGATGATCACCAGGTGCGCGGGCAGCTCGGTCAGGTCCAGCAGCTCCACCTCGGTGAGCACGTCGACGGTGTCGAGGCCCGGCATCGGCGGCACCGAGGCCCGGGCGCCGACGTTGAGGTACACCTGGCTGCTGGTCAGCCGGCGGCCGTCGACCGTGACCACGTGCTCGGCGCCCGTGGGGTCGGTCGCCAGGGTGGCGCGACCGTGCACCAGCTCCAGGCCGTCGACGCCCTCGATGTACCCGGCCAGGCCCGAGACCTCCTCCTCGATGATCTTGTGCACCCGGTCGATGGCGAAGCCGAAGTCGACGGTCACCTCGCCGGTGTGCACGCCGTACTCGGCGGCGCGCCGGGCCTGGTGGGCGACGACGGCGCTCGCCCGCAGCGCCTTCGTCGGCTTGCAGCCGTGGTTGAGGCAGGTGCCGCCGACGCGGTCCATCTCCACCAGCGCCACCGGTCCGTCCGCGGCCAGGGCGGCGGCGACACCGGGACCGGCCTGGCCGGCCCCGATCACGATCGCCGCGTAGGCGGTGCTGGTGGTGCCGGAGCCGTCGTGCTCCGCCGTGGTGGTCGTCATCCGACGTCCCTTCGTCCGTGGTGTGCGCTCACCCTAGCCACGGGCCCCCCGGGCGACGGTCGCGGTCAGGAGCGGCGCACCACCGGCCCGGGCGGCCACCACGGGCGGTCGCCGGGTCCGGCGGCGGCCCGGACCCGCCGGAGCACGGCCTCGCCGCTGCGTCGGTGACGGACCTCGAGACCGGCGACGACGGCGGCGAGGAGCAGGACGAGCAGGGCGAGACCGGTCATGACCAGCAGCCTGCTGGGACGGGGCCGGGCCGACGAGTGGCAGGTCTGCCCCAGTCGGAAGGATTCCCGCCAGCCCGGCCCGATTGGCCAGGAAGGGCCCGGTCTGCCTAGACTCCCGGCCGGTAGATAACGATTCGGTATCGGCGCGGGAGCGTCAGTCAGCAGGGCCACAGGCTCGGGGGGAGCGGAGGGTTCGTGGAGCGACATCGCCCACGTCGGGCGCGACGGGCGCCCTGGCGTCAGCAGGTGGCCCGGCTCGCGGTCCCCGGCCTGCTCGCCGGCCTGGCGACGACCGGCCTGGTGGCCGTCTCGACCGGCGCGACCACCACGGCGCAGAGCGGCTCCTCCACCGGTGCCAGCGCGGTCCCCAGCACCACCGCGTCGGCCCCGGCCGACGCCGTGACCCGGGAGCAGGGGACCAGCCGCGGCGGCTCCGGCCGCCCCGCGCTGACCCCGGCGGCCGCCGCCCAGCAGAAGGCCGCGGCCAAGGCGAAGGCGGCCAAGGCGGCGAAGGCCAAGGCGGCCAAGGCGGCGAAGGCCGAGGCGAAGAAGGCCGAGGCGAAGAAGGCCACGGCGAAGGCCGGTGCGCTGCCCGAGGTCGACCTGCCGTCGCTGGAGGTGGTCGACACCGAGTACACCCGGGTGGACCTCAACGTCCGCGAGGGCGCCGACGCCGATTCCGACCTGATCACCGTGCTGAAGTCCGGCTCCAAGGTGCCGGTGACGAGCACCGTCCGGGGCGCCTGGCAGTACGTCGCGTACCGCGGCGACGGCGGCTGGGTGCGCCGGCAGTACCTGGTGGAGTCCAAGCCCCAGCCGCCCGCGGCCCAGAAGCCCTCCTCCTCGGGCTCGAGCTCGTCGGGCTCGGGCGGTGGCCTCTCGGGTGCGGCCTGCTCGGCCGGCTCGTCGGTGGAGTCGGGTCTCACCCCGGACGCCATCCGGGTGCACCGCGCGATCTGCGCCCAGTTCCCCGGGGTGACCGCCTACGGCGGGGTCCGCGCGGACTCGCTGCCGGAGCACCCCTCGGGCCGCGCCCTCGACGCGATGGTCTCCAGCAACGGGCTCGGCCAGCAGATCGCGAACTGGGTCCGGGCCAACGCCAAGCAGCTCGGGGTGAGCGAGGTCATCTTCGCCCAGAAGATCTGGACCGTGCAGCGCGGCAGCGAGGGCTGGCGCGGGATGTCTGACCGCGGCTCCGCGACCGCGAACCACTACGACCACGTGCACGTCACCGTCTACGGGAACGCTGCCGGCTAGCGGGTAGCACACGAACTTGTGGACGCTCTGAGCGCGACCTAAGGTTTGTGCATGGTGGACTCGTACCAGATGGTGCTCGGCGCTGTCGCCGTGACCGTCATGGTCCTCGTCCCCATCCTCTGCGTGCTCTGCTACGACCTGCTGGCCGGTCGCTGGGACGAGAGCGTGGCCGCCTGGCGTGAGCGTCGGGCCGTCCGCCGGGAGCACCGCCGGGCCGTGAAGGCTCTGCGCGAGCAGCAGGGGCTCCCGCTCGAGCAGGTGATCGCCGACCTGCGCCGCCTCCGGGTGGTGGTGGGCGACGACGCCGGCCGGTCCGCGGCCCACCAGATGGGCAACCGGCTGGCCTACGACCGGCTGCTGGCCCAGACCTGCGACATGCTCGAGGTCCACCACGACCTGGGGACCGAGTGCCTCGGCATGGAGCGCGAGATCGAGCGCCTGCGGGTCGAGGCCGAGCTCGAACGGGTCGGTGTCCGGGTGACGGACCGCCGTTTCGGCCAGGCCGCCTGAGGCCCTCCGCCCCCTCCTCCTCCGCACTGCTCCCGACCGCCCGCGCTGCCTGCGCCGGCGGTCGTCGCGCGTGCACCCGCCGTTCCTCGGGCCGACCGGAATAGGCCGGCGGCCGGTGGCGTTGACATGATAACTTCGATATCGAAGGGTTCGATTTCCAAGCGTCACCGCACCACCACCGAAGGGAACCACCACATGTCTCGCCTCGGCAAGGCCATCCGGAGCCACCGTGAGATCAACCGCACCAACCGCGAGCTGGCCCGCGCCATCAGCAACGCCGCCACGCCCGCGATGCGCGACGAGCTGATCATGGTCGCGCAGCGCAACAACGGGTTCGGTCCGCGCACCTGACCGCAGCCGCGCTCCGCACACGCCAGGCTCCCGTCCACCGGACGGGAGCCTTTCTGCTGCCCGCCCCGCTCAGGACGCGGTGAACACCGAAGCCAGCGAGCGGGTGAGGTCCACCAGCGCGGGCACCAGGAGGGCGGCGCCGACGGCGAGGCCGAGCAGGCTCAGCAGCCCGAACAGCGCGATCCACACCCCGGCGGGGAGCCCGGTCAACCGGGCCAGCTGACCGGCGTCGCTGTGCGGCGCCCGGCCGGCCCGGTGCTGGCGGGCCAGCTCGAGGACCGGCTTGGGCGCCGCCACCAGCAGCAGCCAGGTCAGCAGCGTCGCCAGCGCCGTCTGCAGGGCCGCCGAGCCGAACCAGCTCAGCGCCAGCACCCCGGCCGCGACGACCAGCACGACGACGAAGCCGTAGAGGTTGCGGATCTGCAGCAGCATCGCCGCGAGCAGCAGCGTGACCAGCCAGAGCAGCCCCAGCGCGTGCCCGGCCAGCAGGAGACCGACGGCCCCGAGGCCGACGACGGCGGGTCCGAGGTAGCCGGCGAGCAGCATCGCCACCATGCCGGGCCCGCTGGGCCGCCCGCGCGAGACCGTCAGCCCCGAGGTGTCGGAGTGCACCCGGATGCCCTGCAGGCGGCGGCCGGCGAGCACGGCGGCGACCGCGTGACCACCCTCGTGGGTGATGGTGACCAGCACCCGGCTGACGCGCCAGAGACCGGGGTGCGCGACCAGCAGGAGGGCCAGCAGCGCCGCCCCCAGCACCAGCTCCGGTGTCGGCGGTGGCTGGGCGGCCGTGGCGCGCCGCCAGACCTCGGCGAGCAGGTCCACCGGGTCAGCCCAGCAGCAGGGTGGCCTTGCGCGGGCTGCGGCCCGTGCGGATGACCAGCACGGCGGTGATCACCAGCAGCGCCAGCACCGCGGCGACCTTCACCGCGAGCGAGGGGCTGGCCACCACGATCGCGACCAGGGCCCAGCCCGCGGTGAAGACGAACGCGGCGAGGGCGGCGAAGCGCCCCACCACCACCACCGAGAACGCCGTCGCCGCCAGCACCAGCAGCAGCGACACCAGGGTCAGCCCGGTCCCGCTCTCCCGCAGGCCGGACGAGCGGAGGGCCGCGCCGAACCCGGCCACGGTGGCCAGCGTGACCCAGCCGAGGTAGAGCGTGACGGGCAGCCGGAACGCGAACTGCTCCAGCCGGTCCGCGGCGGGCCCGCTGTGCACGGAGCGGCGGACGGCCGCCACCAGCGCGCCGAGCAGCACGAGGATGACGACCTGGGCCAGCCAGAGCGACCGGGTGGCGAAGACCGGCACCCAGACGGTGGCCGCGGTGAAGGCGACGACCAGCCACCAGCCGGTGCGGCGGTGGACGGCGCGCTGCCGCTGGGCGGGCAGCGCCTGGTAGACGGCGAGGGCCAGGCAGGCCAGGTAGACCAGGCCCCAGATCGCGAAGGCGTAGCCGGCCGGGGTGACCGGCGAGTGGTTGGCGTCGGAGATCGCGCCGGTGCTGGAGTCGGCGTCGACGACGAGCTGGGACCCCAGGCCGACGACGGCCTGGGCCACCGCGGTGACGGCGACGGCGGTGCTGCGGACACGGTCGGACTGCATGGCCCCAGTGTCCCCGACGCCCCTGGTCAGGGCGGGACGGCGACGCGGCCTCAGAGCGCGCCGTTGGTCCAGAGCAGGCTGCTGGTCCCGGTGAGGGTGGCGGCGAACGCCGCGGCCTGGGCGTCGGTCAGGCTGCTGACGAAGTCGACGATGCCGCGGCCGCGGCCCATCCGGGCCAGCTCCGCGTCGCCGGTCCGGCCGTCGAGCCACTCGGGGTGGGTGCCGGCGATCCGCTCGTAGCCGTACGTCGCGGCGTTGACCAGGTCGAGCAGCCGGCGCGGGGCCCGACCGGCGTCACCCCGGTCCGAGAGCCAGTCGTCGAAACCCTTGACCAGGTGGGTGATGGTGCGCTCCTGGCCGCGCTGGAACATCGCGAGGTCGGGCCGGTCGAGGATGAAGTAGGTGTTGACGAACTTCAGCACCGAGACCTCGTGCCAGGCCCGCGGGCTCATCCGCACGTAGCCGGAGCGCACCGGCGGGTCGGGGTCGACCGTCACCGAGGTGATCAGGTGCTCGATCCAGCGGGAGACGAACCCCGAGATGGCGCGGTCGCCGGCCATCGACCCGTCGTAGGGGGTGGCCAGCACGCCGTCGACGAACTCCTCGCCCACGGCGTCCAGCGCCGCGACGAAGGTCCCCTCGTCGAAGACCCACGCCTCCCGCGTCTGCAGCCGCCGCCGGAGCCGCTCCAGGCCGGCGCCGGGCTGCCGGCCGGCGGCCGCCAGGGCCCCGAGGTCCATCGCGGCCAGGGCCACCCGGTCCTCCCGCCAGGCCCGGAACTCCCCCGAGACGGGGGAGAACTGCAGGACGCCGGAGCGGTGGAAGTCCTCGACGTCGTGCAGCGAGTAGGCGATGTCGTCGGCCAGGTCCATCACCGAGCACTCCAGCGTCTGGCGCCCGGCCGGCAGGTGGGGGAAGGCCGTCAGCGCCTGCTGCATCTCGGGCAGGTCGATGAGGTAGCAGCTGAACTTGGCCGCGCCGGTCCGCCCACCCCCGTGGCCGGCGCCGCGCGGTGGCTCGTCCCAGGTCGTCGGGTGGGGGTCGGGGTGGTGGAAGCGTGCCCAGGGGTACTTGAGCACCGCGGCCCGGGTGGCCGCGGTCAGGTTGAGCCCCTCGTCGCCAGGTCCGTGCACCTCCAGCTCGGTGAGGATCCGGAACGTCTGCGCGTTGCCCTCGAAGCCGTCGACCAGCCCGAACCGCTCCCGGGCCAGCCGGTCCAGGGCCCGCTCGCCGAGGTGGCCGAACGGCGGGTGGCCCAGGTCGTGCGCGTTCGCCGCGGCCTGCACGACGACGTGGTCCAGGCCGCCCAGACGGCGCAGCAGGTCCCGGTCGGTCGTCCGCAGCAGCCGGACGGCGATGGCCCGGGCGACGGCGGTGACCTTGATGCTGTGGGTGAGCCGGTTGTGCACGACGCCGCTGGTGGCGTTGGCCGCGACCACCTGGGTGACCTCGGCCAGCCGGGAGAAGGCGTGCGCGAAGCGGATCCGCTCCAGGTCGGAGCGGAACTCCGACTCCCCGGGGGCGTGCGGGCTCTCGTGCTCGGGTCGCGCCCGCTCCAGCCGGGGATCCATACCGGCAACCTAGTGCCCGCGCGGCGCCCGACCGGGGGTCGGCCGGGCGGTGCCGGGTCGGGGGGGCGTCGCTAGGGTGCTGGAGGAAGAGACGCCACCACGCCCAGCCCGGGAGCCGCACGCATGACCAGTCCTGTCGACGCCACCACCACCGCGGCCTGGTCCGCGCTCGCCGAGCTCAAGCAGGGGTTCGCGCCGGACCTCCGCGGCTGGTTCGACGCCGACCCCGAGCGCGCCGCCCGCTACAGCCTCTCCGCGGGCGACCTGCACGTCGACCTGTCGAAGAACCTGCTCGACGAGGAGGTGCTGGCCCGGCTGCTGGAGCTCGCCGAGCAGGTCGGGGTGGCCGAGCGCCGGGCGGCGATGTTCGCGGGCGAGAAGATCAACGTCACCGAGAACCGGTCCGTGCTGCACACCGCCCTGCGCCGACCGGAGGGCGACAGCCTCGTCGTGGACGGCACCGACGTCGTCCCGCAGGTGCACGCGGTCCTGGAGAAGGTCTACGCCTTCGCCGAGGCGGTGCGCAGCGGCGCCTGGACCGGGGTGACCGGGAAGCGCATCGAGACGGTGGTCAACATCGGCATCGGCGGCTCCGACCTCGGCCCGGTGATGGTCTACGAGGCGCTCAAGCCCTACGTGCAGGACGGCCTGGAGTGCCGGTTCGTCTCCAACATCGACCCGACCGACGTGGCCGAGGCGACCAAGGACCTCGACCCGGAGACGACGCTGTTCATCGTCGCCTCCAAGACCTTCACCACGCTCGAGACGCTGACCAACGCCCGGCTGGCCCGGGCCTGGCTGCTGGACGGGCTCGGGGACGCGGCCGCCGACCAGCAGGGCGCCGTGGCCAAGCACTTCGTCGCCGTCTCCACGGCGCTCGACAAGGTCGCCGACTTCGGCATCGACCCCGACAACGCGTTCGGGTTCTGGGACTGGGTCGGCGGGCGCTACTCCGTCGACTCCGCCATCGGCACCGCCGTCGTCGTGGCCATCGGGCCGGCGGCCTTCGCCGACTTCCTGGCGGGGTTCCACGCCATCGACCAGCACTTCACGACGGCCGAGCCGGCGCAGAACGTGCCGCTGCTGATGGGGTTGCTCAACGTCTGGTACGTCAACTTCTTCGGCGCCCAGACCCACGTGGTGCTGCCGTACGCGCAGTACCTGCACCGTTTCCCGGCCTACCTGCAGCAGCTGACGATGGAGTCCAACGGCAAGGGCGTCCGCTACGACGGGTCGCCGGTCACCAGCGACACCGGCGAGGTGTTCTGGGGCGAGCCCGGCACCAACGGCCAGCACGCGTTCTACCAGCTGATCCACCAGGGCACCCGGGTGATCCCGGCCGACTTCATCGCGGTCGCGAACCCCGCCCACCCGCTGACCGACGGGGACGCGGACGTGCACGAGCTGTTCCTGGCCAACTTCTTCGCCCAGACGGCGGCGCTGGCCTTCGGCAAGACGGCCGATGAGGTCCGCGCCGAGGGGACGGCCGAGGCGGTCGTGCCGGCCCGGGTGTTCACCGGCAACCGGCCCACCACCTCGATCATGGCGCCGGCCCTGACCCCCTCGGTGGTCGGGCAGCTGATCGCGCTCTACGAGCACATCACCTTCGTGCAGGGCGTCGTCTGGGGCATCGACAGCTTCGACCAGTGGGGCGTCGAGCTGGGCAAGCAGCTGGCCCAGCAGGTCACCCCCGCCGTCGGCGGCGACGAGGACGCGCTCGCGGCCCAGGACGCCTCCACCCAGGCGCTGATCCGGTACTACCGGGAGCACCGCACCCGCTGAGTGCTGAACGGGGGCAACAACTCCGGGTCGAGGGCTGCCCCCGGTTCAGCCATCAGTGCGCCAACGGGTGCGAACCCGCGTTCGACCACCCGGCCCGTACAGGGAAGCCCGCACCAGAGCGCGCCAGCTGTCCAGCCGCACCGGGTCCCAGCCTCGGCCGAGCACCGCGTCGGCCGAGGCGATGATGGAACCACCCCGGCGCAGCACCTCGTTGGAGGTGTAGCCGCACCGCTGCCATCCGGTCTCGACGAGGCGTCGGTCGCGGTCCAGGTCGGCACGGTGGGTGTCCCGGTCGCGGTGCACCTCCCCGTCGTACTCGTGCAGGCGTCGGGTCCCGACCAGCCAGAGGTCGGCTCGGGCGACGAAGCCGCCCCGGGCGTCGCGCACCACGTGCTGCGGCTCCACGGGTATGCCCGCGGCGGTGTGCAGCACCCGCATCACCGACTCCCAGGGTGACTCGCTGCGAGCATCCAGGAGCGGGATGGCCCGCCGGAGCATCCTGGCGCCCGGTCGTCGGTCTTTCGCTCGTTCTTCGAGCTCCTCCATCGAGCAGTGCCCGAGGCGGAGCGCGGAGTCGGCGAGCGGCACCAGGTCGAGCAGGTCGAGATCACGTGCGCAGGCGAGCAGCGTCTCGACTGCCGCGGTCACGGGAAGGCCGGTCACGGTGACAGCGGCGGTCGCCGTCGTCCGGCTGATGGCGAGGCCGCGTCGCTGCGGGTGCCGGTCACCGCGCGGAACGTTCACGAAGACGGGCGCGGGTACCCGGGCCGGTAGCCACCAGCCCTGCAGCTCGGCAGCGGTCAGGTGCGTGAAGGCGGCCGTCTCCGGCAGCACCAGGCACCACGCCTGGAGCAGGTCGGGCAGCTCCGGGCTGCGAGTGGCGACGTGCGCGCCGGGCGTCACCGACGTCCAGCCCGTCCGCCGGACCTTGCTCCGCGCCACCTCGACCACCCCCCGATCATCAGGGAGGACAGGCCTGCTGGAGCCTGCCTGGGATCCATCTGTGGACGCGGCTCGACGAGTGCTGAACCGGGGCAGCGCCTGGTG
The DNA here is from genome assembly GCF_900105065.1 of Friedmanniella luteola. Taxonomy (NCBI): domain Bacteria; kingdom Bacillati; phylum Actinomycetota; class Actinomycetes; order Propionibacteriales; family Nocardioidaceae; genus Friedmanniella; species Friedmanniella luteola. Next base: position 4,335,358 of record NZ_LT629749.1, on the reverse strand, counting down.
CGCAGCGGCTGCCCCAGGTCAGCACTCGTCGGATGTCAGAGCTGCGGACCCTGGGCCCGCAGCTTGTCGACCTCCTGCATGGCGTCCCGCAGCTCGCCCAGCCAGCTGTCGGCGTGCTGCCCCACCAGGGTGACCGCCCAGGCCAGCGCCTCGGAGCGGGAGCGGGCGACGCCGGCGTCCACGAGGGTGTCGAGCACCTGCCGCTCCGGCTGCCGGAGCCGGGTCATCACCGGCACGGCGAGGTGGGTGAACAGCGTCTCCACCTCGCCCAGCCGGGCGCCCCACGCGACCTTGCGGCCGTAGCGGGCCTCGGCCTCCTGGGCGATCTCGATGCGGGTGTCGCGGGTCTCGGCGCGGAACCGGCTGATCCGGCCCTCGGCCGCGGCCTGGTCGGCCGCCGGGTCCTCGGCGAGGGTGCCGATCACCGTGATCTCCTCGCGGTCGACGTGCACCGCGACACTGCTGAACCACCCGCTGGGCAGCCGCCCCTCGAACCAGCTCCCGGCGTCGTCCGCCGGCGGCAGGTCCACGTTCTGCCAGCCGCCCGGCCGGCCGGGCCCGCGGCGACCGCGGGGTCCGCGACGCCCGCCCCGCTCGTCGCCGCTCTCGTCCTGCGGACCTCGGGGTCCGTCGAATCCGTGCCACATGGTGACCTCCTCTGTTGATTACATGATTACACCGCTACGCAAGCGAGTGTCCAGAGGGAGCGGGTCAGTGGCGCAGCGCCTCCCGGACGGCCGGATCGGCGGGTCCCAGCACCGGCTGCCGACGGGTGGCCAGGTCGACGACGGTCTTGACGCACGCCACCTGGTCGCGGAGCAGGCCCCGCACGTAGGCCGGTCGGAGCCGCCGGACCGCGACGTCACCCACGCCCTCGGCGGCCAGCCCGAGCGCCCGGGCCGTCGCGACCGCCCGCGGCAGGTGGTAGCTCTGGGTGACCACCAGCAGCTCCTCGACCCCGTAGACCCGGGCCGCGCGGACGCAGGAGTCGTAGGTGTCGAGGCCGAAGGGGTCGAGCACCATCCGGTCGTCGGGCACGCCGGCGGCCAGCAGGTGGCGACGCATAGCCGCCGGCTCGTCGTACTCGGGCGCCGCGCCGTCGCCCGACAGCAGCAGCACCTGGACCCGGCCGGCTTCGAGCAGCCGCCGCGCGAGGTCGAGGCGGGCGGCCAGGAAGGACGACGGCACGCCGCTCGGGTAGACCTGCGCGCCGAGCACCAGGGCGACCGGGGCCGTGGGCGCCGCCGCCTCGGGGTGCAGGTGACCCGCCGCCTGCCAGCGCACGAAGCCCACCGACGCGAGGACGGCGGCGGCCGCGCCGAGGGGGAGGAGGCCGCCGGTCGTGCGGACGAGGACGGGGAGCCGGATCACCCGGGCAGCCTAGGACGGCCCTGTGGACGACGGTGGAACTGTCGGTGGCGGGCGCCACGATGAGCCATGACCACCACGCGGACGACGTCGCTGGACGTGACCGGACCCTACGACCTCCGTGAGGTGGCCCTGATGGGCTTCGGCCACCGCGACGAGCGCACCTACGACGGCGTCCTGCGGCTGGCCTTCTGCGCCGAGCCCGACCTCGCCCTGCCGGTGGGCGTCGAGGTGCGCCAGGAGGGGGCGACGCTGGCGCTCACGGTGCACGCACCCGCCCCGCAGCCGCTCGACGACGCCCGGCTCGCCGCCGTCGCCACCCAGGTCGCCCGGGTGGTCTCGGCCGACCACGACGGCGCCGCCTACGCCGCGCTGTGCGCCCGGGACCCGGTGCTGACCCGGCTGCACGCCGCGGCGCCCGGCTTCCGCCCCGCGCTCTTCCACTCCGCCTACGAGGCCCTGGTCTGGGCGGTGCTCAGCGCCCGGCGCTCCCGCAGCCAGGCGATCCCGCTGCGCCAGCGGCTCGGCGAGCAGCTCGGCACCACCGTCGTGCTCGCGGGTCGTCCGACGGTGGCGGTCCCCGTGCCGGCCCGGCTCCGCGAGCTCGAGTCGCTCCCGGGGCTGCCCGCCGACCGGGTGCCCCGGCTGCACGCGATCGCCGAGGCGGCCGCCGAGGGACGGCTGGACACGGCCCGACTGCGGGGCCTGCCGCCGGAGGAGGCGACGGCCGAGCTCCAGCGGTTGCCCGGCATCGGCCCGTTCTACGCCTCGTTGGTCGTCGTCCGCGCCCTGGGCCACGCCGACGTCCTGGCGCCCGGGGAGTCCCACGGCCGGGCGGCCGTCGGCCAGCTCTACGGCCTCGGGGACGGCGTCGGCGCCGAGGAGCTCGGCCGGCTCGCCGAGGGCTGGCGGCCGTTCCGCACCTGGGTGCAGGTCGCCGCCCGGGCTGTCGGTGTCCGGATGGCCGCCTGACCACCCTGCTCGCGCGGGCAGAATGGCGGGATGCCCGAGGGAGACACGGTCTGGCGGTCCTGCCGCCGCCTCGACGAGGCGCTGGCCGGCCGGGTGCTGACGCGCTGCGAGCTCCGGGTCCCGCAGCTCGCGACCACGGACCTGACCGGGGTCGAGGTGCTGGCCGTGGTCTCCCGCGGCAAGCACCAGCTGTTCCGGTTCGGCAACGGCTGGACGCTGCACACCCACTTCCGGATGGAGGGCACCTGGCGGATCTTCCCGTCCGGACGGCCGTGGTCGGGAGGGCAGGAGTTCCAGATCCGCGCGGTGCTGGCCACCGCCGAGCACGACGCGGTGGGCTACCGGTTGCCGGTCGTCGAGCTGGTGCCGACGGCGGAGGAGGACGGCGTCGTCGGCCACCTCGGCCCGGACCTGCTGGGACCCGACTGGGACGTCGACGAGGCCCTCCGCCGGGTTCAGGCCCAGCCGGACCGGAGCATCGGCGAGGCGCTGCTGGACCAGCGCAACCTGGCAGGGATCGGCACCCTCTACCGCGCGGAGCTGCTGTTCCTCCAGGGGCTGCACCCCCGGACACCGGTGCGGGAGGTCCGCAACCTCCGACGCGTCCTGCAGCGGGGACAGCTGCTGCTGCAGGCGAACCGCTGGCGCACGGAGCAGTCGACGACGGGAGACCTGCGTCCCGGTCGCAGCCGGTACGTCTTCGAGCGGCCCGGCCAGCCCTGCCGACGGTGCCGGACCCCGATCCTCACCGAGGAGTTCGGCCCGCGAGGCCAGGAGCGGCGCAGCTACTGGTGCCCGCGCTGCCAGCCCGCGCCGGGCTGACGGAGCCGGGGCGGTGCCCTGGCTGGAGCCCGTCCGCCCACCTCGGTCCCGCCCGGCTCGGTCCCGACCCGCAGCTCGCCGGACCAGTCGGCCCGGGTCAGAACGCCCGGTCAGTCGGCGCGGGCCAGCCGCAGGCCCAGCTCGTCGACGCGGTCGGTGGCCACGTCCGCCATCACGACGACGGCCCGGCCCCGTTCGCGGTCCAGCCCGACGAAGGCGCCGTACCCCCCGGTGCGGCCGTTGTGCCAGGTGATGGTCCGGCCGTCCTGGGTGCTCAGCTGCCAGAACACCCCGATCTGCCGGCCCTCGCGACCGGCGTCGGCCAGCGGTTCCAGCGCCGCCATCCCCGGTGCGCGCTCCTCGAGCAGGGTGGTGGCCAGCGTCGTCAGGTCCGCCGTCGTGCTCACCGTGGCGCCCGCCGGCGCGTACCCGTCGAAGACCCACGGCTGCATCCGCCGGCCCCGCGCACTGCGGCCGGCGGGCACCAGGGCCTGGTCCGTCTGCAGGTGGGTGTCCCACAACCCGAGCGGGGCGAGCAGCCGGTCCTGGACCAGCGTGGGGTAGTCGGTGCCGGCGGCCGCGGCGGCCGCCTGACCCGCGAGGGCGGCGCCGAGGTTGGAGTAGGCGTACTCCGGGGGGCCGGTCTGCGTGGAGGCCGCCCGTTCCACCAGCTCAGCGGTGCTGACGCCGCGGTAGGGGTCGAGACCCAGCGGCACCAGCGGTAGCGCGCGGAGCCGGGTCGCCCGGTCCAGCGGCGGCAGCCCGGCGTGGTGGGTGACCAGCTGCCGCACCGTCACCCGCGCGGCGGGACCGTCGCCCAGGTCGAGCAGGTCGCCGGCCGGGGTGTCGAGGTCCAGCTCGCCCCGTCCCACCGCGTCGGCGACGACCAGCCCGGTCAGCGCCTTGGTCACCGATCCGGCCTCGAAGGGCGTCCGCTCGTCCGCGCCCACGCCGGCGTGGCGGACGCGGGGCGACCCCTCCAGGTCGACGACGGCGACGGCGAGCCGCCGGAAGCCGTCGAGCTCCCCGACCCGCGCCAGCAGGCCCGCGTCACCCGTCCGGTCGCCGGTCGCGCGCGGCGGTCCGGGCCACCACCAGACCAGGCCGGCCAGCAGGACGGCCACGACGGCGACACTGCCGACGCGACGGACGGGACGGCGACGTGCGGAGGGGGCCATGGTCCGAGCCTACGTCAAAACGTAATAACGTAGGAGCCGATCGGACGATCAATCGCCGAGCCGGTGGTTCAGGCCTCCCGGACGGCGCCCCGCTCCCCGCCGGCCGGGTCGGCACCGCCGAGCAACCCGGCCACGACGACGGCCGTGGCCGCGGACCAGGCCTGCGGCCGGCAGGACGCGGGGTAGGGGACCGGTCGTCCCTCGCCGCTCCAGAGCTCGGGCAGCCGAGCATCGAAGGCGACCGAGGCCTGCAGCAGGCCCTCGACCAGCCCGGACGCGTGCTCGGCCAGCCCGGCCCGGACCAGCCCGGCGACGACGATCGCCGTGTCGTGCGGCCACACCGACCCGCAGTGGTAGCTCAGCGGGTCGTAGCCGGCGTCATCGGTGGACATCGTGCGCAGCCCCAGCCCGGAGTCCAGGGCCGGCTCCGCCACCCGACGTGCGACCAGCAGCTCCTCCTCCGCGTCGAGGATCCCCGTGCCGAGCAGGTGGCCGATGTTGCTGGTCAGCGCGTCGACCCGGTCGCCGTGCCCGTCGAGGGCCAGGGCGGGATAGCGACCGTCGCCCTCGCCGACCCAGAACGCGGCCCGGAACCGCTCCGCCAGGGTCGCGGCCCAGGCCCGCAGCCGCTCGGCCCCCGGCCGGTCGAAGGCGTCGAGCAGCGCCGCGCCCGCCACCGCCGCCTCGTGGGCGTAGCCCTGCACCTCGCACAGGGCGACCGGGCCGTCGGCGATCCGGCCGTCCCGGAAGCGCACCGAGTCCGCGGAGTCCTTCCAGCCCTGGTTGGCCAGCCCGTGGCCGCTGGCGTCGAGGTACTCCCCGAAGCCGTCGCCGTCGGCGTCGAAGTACTCCAGCAGCCAGCCGAGCGCGGCCTCGAGCGCGGGCAGCAGGGCCTGCACCTCCGGGTCGGGCAACCCGGCCCGCCAGGCGTCGTGCAGCAGGCAGACCCACAGCGGGGTCGCGTCGATGGTCCCGTAGTAGAGCGGCGGCAGCGACATGCTGCCCAGCCCGAAGGCGCCGCGCCGCAGCTCGTGCATGATCTTGCCGGGCTGCTCGGCCCGCTCGTCGTCGATCGTGGTGCCCTGCAGGGCGGCGAGGGCGCGCAGCGTGCCCCGGGCCGGCTCGAGGCTGACGGGCAGCACCAGCCGCGCCGCCCACAGGCTGTCGCGGCCGAACAGGGTCAGGTACCAGGGGGCGCCGGCGGCGAAGAAGGCGTCACCGGGCGCCTGCGGCCGGGCCATCCGCAGGCTGTCCAGGTCCTCCAGGGACCGCCGCAGCCAGGGCGCCACCCGTGAGTCGGCCACCGGCGGCAGGTCGGCGGGCGCCCACCGGTCGGGTGCCGCCACGACGACACCCCCGCGGTCGGTGACCTCGAGGGCCCAGCCGACGTCGACGCTGCCGTGGGCCGGCACGACGACCGACCAGGTCGCCACCGCACCCGTGCCGTCCGGCGCCGTGGACCAGGTGGCGCCGGGCGCCGTCAGCGTCGCAGCGATGTCGTCGTCCCCCCAGCGCCGTCGGTCACCGACCGCCGCGAACGCCGTGGGCGTGCCGGTGCGGCCCATCTTGATGCTCGCGACCGGGGCGAGGTCCGCGGCGAAGGTGACGGTCACCGCGACGGTGACCGCCGTGGGCAGCACCGAGCTGAGCTGCAGCCGCTCGGCCACCGAGCCGGGCTCCACCCGCCGCTCCCGGTCCAGCCGGACCGTGGCGTCCGCGACCGCGCTGAGCCCGGCGCCGACCTCCCGCAGCAGGGTGGTGAACCGCGCCGTCCGGGTGCCGGTCTCGGTGGCGATGTGCTCTCCCGGCCGTCCGTCGACCTCGACGACCACCCGGCTCAGCACCCGCACGTCGGCGTGCAGGACGCCCTCGGCGCTGGCCCGGCCGACGTCGGCGCCGATGTCGCCGTGCTGGCCGGACAGCACCTGGGTGGGAGCGGAGAAGACCGTGACGAGGTCGTGCAGGAAGGGCTGCAGGGGCTGGGGCATCGGCGCGGCTCCTCGCGGTCGGGACCAGGGAGGTCGGAGATCAGGGCGGGACGCCGTGCTGGCGGAGGCCGGCGGCCGGCGCCGTGGAGGGCCACATCGTGGCACAGACCCCCCGGTCCCGGCCCGAGCCCGCGGGGCCCGCTGACGGTGGGGGCGTGGCTCCGTGCGTGGGATAATCGGTACTCGTGTCCTCCCTTCCTTCGCAGCTGAGCTCGCGGATCGAGGCCGTCACCGGCATCGACCCGGAGCTGCGGCCGGCCACCAAGCCCCAGTTCGGTCACTTCCAGTCGAACGTGGCGCTCCGCCTGGCCAAGAGCGAGGGCCGGCCGCCGCGCGAGGTGGCGGCGTCGATCGTCGAGCGGCTGGACCTGGCCGACCTGTGCGAGCCCCCGGAGATCGCCGGACCCGGCTTCCTCAACCTGCGGCTGAAGTCCTCGGTGCTGGCCTCCTGGGTGACCGACCAGCTCGCGGCCCCCGGTGCCGGCATCGAGCCCGCCGAGACCTCGCAGGTCGTCGTCATCGACTACTCGGCTCCCAACGTGGCCAAGCAGATGCACGTCGGCCACCTGCGCGGCACGATCATCGGCGACTGCCTGCACCGGGTGCTGGCCGCCGTCGGCCACCGGGTCATCCCGCAGAACCACGTGGGCGACTGGGGCACCCAGTTCGGGATGCTGGTCGAGCAGATCCTCGAGGACCAGATCGACGTCTCCGGTCTCGACCTGGCCGCGGCGGAAGAGCTCTACAAGAGGGCCAACGCCCACTTCAAGGCCGACCCGGAGTTCGCGACGGCGGCCCGTCAGCGGGTCGTCGCCCTGCAGTCGGGTGACCCGGAGACCCGGGCCACCTGGCGGCAGCTGATCGAGGTCTCCCTGGTCGGCTTCAACGCCGCCTACGCCCGGCTCGGCGTGCTGCTGACCGACGACGACCTGGCCGGCGAGTCGATCTACAACGACGACCTGGCCCCGCTGGTCGCCGAGCTCCAGGCGTCCGGCACCGCCGTGGTCGACGACGGTGCGCTCTGCGTGTTCATCGAGGGCTTCAACTCCCCGATGATCATCCGCAAGAGCGACGGCGGCTTCGGCTACGCCACGACCGACCTCGCCGCCGTGCGGCACCGGGTGCGCGACCTGCACGCCGACCGGATCATCTACGTCGTCGGCTCCCCGCAGTCGTTCCACTTCGAGCAGGTCTTCGCGGCGTCACGGAAGGCCGGCTTCCTGCCCGACGGCGTCTCGGCCGAGCACGTCGCCTACGGCCAGATCCTCGGGCCCGACGGCCGCCGGTTCTCCACCCGTGAGGGCTCCGCGGTGCCGCTCACCTCGCTGCTCGACGCCGCCGAGGAGCAGGCCGCCCCGCCCGTCGCCCTGGCCGCGATCAAGTACGCCGACCTGTCGACGGGCATCAACAAGGACTACGTCTTCGACGTCGACCGGATGGTGCAGACCACCGGCAACACCGGGCCGTACCTGCAGTACGCGCACGCCCGGATGGCGCAGGTGCTGCGCAGGGCCGAGGCGGAGGGCCTGACCGGTCGGGCGCTGGTCACCGTGCTGGAGGAGCCGGCCGAGCAGCAGCTGGCCCTGCTGCTGTCCCGCTTCGGCGAGACGGTGGCGGGGGTCGCCCAGGACCTGCAGCCGCACAAGCTGTGCACCTACCTCTACGAGCTGGCCGGCGCGCTCTCGGTGTTCTACGAGCAGTGCCCGGTGCTCAAGTCCGAGGGGGAGGTCCGCGACTCCCGGCTGGCGCTCTGCGCGGCGACCAAGAAGGTGCTGGCCGCCGGCCTCGACCTGCTCGGCATCGCCGCCCCCGACCGGATGTGACCCCTGCGGGGGTTGGGGCGCGTCCGCGCGCAGCACCCCGCACCGCTCCCGGAGCCCGTCGAAGGGCCGCTCTGGGACGGGCTCCCGGACCGGGCCCGGCCTACTTGAGCAGGTCGGGGTGCTGCTGGCGGTCGGCGGCCAGCCAGGCGGCGCCGACGATGCCGGCGGTGTTCAGCAGCTTGGCGGGCACCAGCTCGGCGTGCACGCTGATCTTGGACAGGAACTTGTCGGCGTCCTTGCTCACGCCGCCGCCGACGACGATGAGGTCGGGCCACAGCAGGGCTTCGACGCGCTCGTAGTAGCGCTGCAGCCGCTTGGCCCACTCGGTGTAGGAGAGGCCCTCCTTGTCCTTGACGCTGGAGGCGGCGCGGGACTCGGCGTCGTGGCCGTCGATCTCCAGGTGCCCGAACTCGGTGTTGGGGATCAGCACGCCGCGGTAGACCAGGGCGGAGCCGATGCCGGTGCCGAGGGTGGTCAGCAGGACCAGGCCCGGGTGGTCCTTGGCCGCGCCGTAGTGCACCTCCGCCACGCCCGCCGCGTCGGCGTCGTTGACCAGGTAGATGTCGCGGCCGAGGTGGTCCTCGAAGATCTTCTCCGCCTCGGCGTCGATCCACGACTTGTCGATGTTGGCCGCGGACCGCGTCTGCCCGTGGGTCACCACCGCCGGGATCGTGACGCCGATCGGGCCGTCGGTCCCGATGGTGTCGATGAAGTGCTCGACGATCTCGCCCACCACCTTCGCGACGTTCTTGGGCGTCGACTTCTCCGGCGTCGGGATCCGCAGCCGCTTCTGCGCGAGCTCGCCCGTGGTGAGATCCACCGGTGCGCCCTTGATGCCGCTGCCACCGATGTCGATGCCGAGGACGGGGGCGCTGTGCACGGGGTGGTCGGTCATGGGGGGAGCCTAGCGACATCGGTCCGGACCGGCGCCAGGGTGGCCACCAGCACCACGGTCGTCCGCTCGCGGGCCGGGCCGCGGCCGGCGCTCAGCCGCGCAGCTGGCGCAGGCACCACGCGTACAGGTGGGGGTCGAAGGCCGCGCTGTCGGAGAAGTAGAAGCCGTAGAAGCGCCGGTAGACGCCCAGCCACCGGGCCAGGTCGCCCTCGGCGACGGGACTCGTGCCGTAGCGCTGGAGGACCACGTCGGTCAGCCAGGCTGCGTCCTCGGCCGCGCCGTCGTAGCCCTCGAGCTCGAGGAACGCCGTGGCGCCGACGAGGTCGGCCACCGGGTCGCCGTGCACCGTGTGGGGGCTGAAGTCGCCCAGCCCGGTGACGACGGGGCCGGACGGGCCGAGGCTGACGAAGGCGTTGGGCGGGCAGATGTCGCCGTGCACCACGGCGGGGGCCACCCGGCGGGCGGCCAGGTCGGCCTGCAGCCGGTCCCAGACGGCCGCCACCTCGGGCAGGTCGGCCTGCAGGTGGGGCCGGCTGCGCGCGACCGGGCCGGCGAGCATGGCGTTCAGCAGCGCGGGCAGGCTGGCGTGGGTCCGGGGTCCGTCGGGCCCGACCAACCGCGCCCAGCCCGGCACCGGGCTGGGCAGCCGGGCCACGGCGGTCGTCGCGTCGAGCAGGCTGAGCAGGGCCGGGCGCCGCTCGTCGGGGCCGGACTCGGCCAGCCAGCCGGAGAAGTTGCGGCCGGAGAACCGGCGGTCGACCGACCAGGCCCGGCCGGCCAGCTCCCCGGTCTGCAGGGTGAGGGGGACCTCGATCCCGACGTCGACGCCGGACCAGTGCCGGTACAGTGCCTGGAGCTGGGTCGCGGTCTGCCGGGGGGCCTCGTGCCGCGTCCGGTACAGCCGCAGCACGCGCCCCTCGTCGAGGGCGAACACCTCGCTCTCCGACCCGGCCCCGAGCAGGCGGTCACGGTCGGTGCCGAAGGCCGCGAGGACCTCGGCCTCTCCGGCCAGCTCGTCGAGAGGGCCGTCGGCCAGGGCCCGGCGCTCCCGGTCGGCGGCCCGGGCGTGCCGGGCGCGGTCCAGCTGGCTCAGGGCCAGCTCCCGCGCCACGGCGACGTCGAGCTGCCGGGCGACGACGTCGACCGGCCCCCGCGGGGTGTCGCAGTGCACGTCGGCCAACCGCAGGCGACGCTGCAGCGGTCCCTGCTCGATCCGCACCGACTGCGTCTTGGCGTGCGGCAGGACGTCCTGCACGGTGGTCAGCCAGCCGTGCTGGGTGACGAGCACCCGCTCGTCCCAGCCGTGGCGCAGCGTCCAGAAGTCGAACCAGGCCACCCACCGGGCGCGCCGGGGCGAGGGGCGCAGCTCCAGGGCGTCGAGCTGGACCCCGGGCAGCACCCGCCCCAGGGCCCGGTCGACCTCGGCGCGGGTCGCCACCGGCAGCAGGACGCTGGTGGCCGCCGACTCGTTGTTCTCCCCGTCCGAGCCGGCGTAGCCGACGATGTCGACGTCCACCCGGTACCAGCCGAACGGCCGCCACAGCAGCGGCTGGCTGGTCCGGACGCCCTGGATGCGGTCGACCGGCACCGACTGGCTGGTGAGGTTGGTGAGCCCGCGGGTCACCCGCAGGCCGCGCGGGGACTCCGAGAGCGTGAAGTTGAACATCGCGAACACGCGGCGGCCGACCACGGAGACCGTGCCGATGAGCAGCGGGATCAGCCCCGGCAGGGCGTAGGCGGTGACGTCGAAGACGCCGGTGACGACGAGCACGGCGGCGGTGAGGCCGGCCGTCATCAGCCACTCCGTCGAGGCGAGGAAGCTCAGCACCAGCCGCTGGGGGCTGACGGTGACGAGCGGACGGTCGGCGGCGCCGCGGTCGACGAAGGCGCTCGCCGGCAGGGCCAGCTCGGGGTCGTCGAGCCGGCCGCGGCGGCCGTGCGCCCGGAGCAGCAGGTACTCGCGGAGCTGGCCGGCCTTCGCCCGGCCCAGGTAGCGCAGCCGCACGGTGCTGTCCCCGGCCCCCACCTCGATCCGCAGCTCGGCGAGCCCGAAGAGCCGCGCCGCCAGCGGCTGGATGACGTCGACCGACTGGAGCCGCTCGAAGGGGATCCGCTTGGAGCTCTTGAACAGGGCCCCCGTCTCCACCCGCAGCTCGTCGGCGTCGATCACGAAGCGGGTGAAGTACCAGCTGAGGAACCCGACGACGCCGGCCATCAGCACGACCACCCCGGCCAGGGGCAGCAGGACGGCGAGGTCGGACAGGTCGAACCCGTCGCCGCTGCCGTCGGGCACCAGCTCCCGCGACCAGGTGACGGCGATGGCCACCAGCACGATCCAGCCGCGGATGAACGGGGTGAGCGGGTGCGGGCGCTCGGTCTGCTTGACCACCGGGGCCCCGGGGACCGCCGGCGCGGCCGAGGCGGCGGCTGGTGCGAGGTCGGACGGGAGCGCAGGTGCCGCGGTCGGGTCGTCGGCCCCGCGGGGCTCGGTGCCCGCGCCCGGGGGTCCGGGGACCGGGGCGGCCGGGGTGCTCACAGCCCCGAGGCGTGCGCCTCGCCCAGCTCGGTCAGCCGGTCGCGCAGCCGGGCGGCCTCCTCGGGCGGCAGGCCGGGGATGGTGGCGTTGGTCTCCGGGCTCGCGGTCTTCAGCGAGACGGTGGCCAGGCCGAAGGCCCGCTCCAGCGGACCGGAGGCCACCTCGACCAGCTGCATGCGCCCGTACGGCACCGCGACCAGGCTGCGGAACGCGACGCCGTGGGTGATGTAGAGGTCGTCCTCGCGCTCGACGTAGCCCCAGGAGCGCCAGGTGCGCTCGACGAGGCTCCAGCGCACCACGACGATGACGGCGGCCACCCCCCAGAGCGCCAGCGAGACCCACCAGAGCCCGAAGGCGAGGCCGAGGACCAGCGCGGGCACCGAGAACACGACCGGGGCGACCAGCACCGTGGTCAGCCGCCGCAGGCTGCGGTAGGCGGGGGACAGCCGCTGCCAGGCGTACGCGGGCGGTGCGAAGAGATCGTCCATGACGCCCACAGGCTACGCGGCGTCGGGGCTGCCCCCGCCGTCAGCGGCCGTGGCCGTGGCCGCCGCAGCCGTGGGCGCTGCGGCCCAGCGCCTTGCGCGTCTTGCGGTCGGGCTTGGGGCCCTTGACCGAGACACCGCCGAAGAGGGTGACGCCCTTGAGGACGATGACCGGAGCCCCCGGCTGCGGCTCGCCCAGGTCGCGGATCTCGGTCCCGCCGAAGATGCCGGAGGTCTGGTCGCGGACCTCGACGCCGGCGGGGACCTTGATCTCCAGGCCGCCGAAGCACCAGAAGCCGCTGATCTCGACGACCTGGCTCTCGAAGACCGCCTCGCGCAGGTCCAGGTCGACCCCACCGAACAGGGCGTAGGCCTGCGTGCGGCTGCGGATCCGCCACTTCCCCTTGCGCTCGGCTCCGCCGAAGATGCCGACCATCCGGTCGACGTCACCGCTGGGGGCGCCGTGCTCGACGGCGTAGGCGGGCCGCTCGGCCGGTGCGGTGACGGGGGCGGGGGTGCCGACGACCACGAGGTCGCGGGTGAGCCCCACCAGGTCGTCGAAGGTCTTGGCCTTCAGCAGGGCGTCGAGACGCTCGTCGTACTCCTCACGGCTCAGCCGACCCTCGGCGAACGCCATGCTCATCACCTCAGCCACCTGGTCGCGGTCGGCGTCGGACGCCCGGAGGTGTCCACCCGCCACGGGTCCGACGTGGGTGGGTTCCAGCGACTGCTCGGTCATGCCGGTCACGCTAGGCCCGCCCGAGCCGGCTTGGCGAGACCTTTCGGGGGCTGCCCAGGCCAGCTCAGGGACTACCCTGACGACTCGTCGCGGGCGGCTCGGGGTGGCTCATGGGCTACAGTTGTCGTCGCGGTTCGCCGCACGCGGACGTCGTACAATGGCAGTACATCAGCTTCCCAAGCTGAGAATGCGGGTTCGATTCCCGTCGTCCGCTCCAGACGCTCGTCCCCGGCCGGACCCGCCCCTCAGTGCTCGGGTCGGCTTCAGGGCCCGACAGTGCAGCGTCCGTTCCCCTGCCCGCGCCGCGCCGCAGCACGACCCCTGCCGGTGGCGGCGCCCTCACCAGCGCACGAGTCGTCCCGTCGGCTCAGCGAGGAGCGTCCGCTCCGACCGGGACGGGGCGCTGCTCGACCAGGCCGACCGCATTGCCCTCGCTGTCGGTGAGGAACGCCTGCCACTCATCGGTGCCGGCCGGTCCGAGCGTCGGGTCGGCGTGGCTGAAGATCACGTGCGGCTCGGTGTCGATGGTCACCCCGCGCTCCCGCAGCCGTTCGACGGTGGCCGGGAGGTCGTCCACCGCGAAGTAGTGCAGCGCGGACGGGGCGCCGCGGTCGAGCAGCAGCCGCATGCCGTCCAGCACGAAGAAGGCCAGGCCCGGTGGGTCGTAGACCGCCGCCGGCGGCCGGCCGAGCAGGTCGGCGTAGAAGCGGGTGGCACGCTGCAGGTCCTCGGCGTGCTGGGCGATCTGCAGGACGGTCATCGAGGCCTCCTCGGCTCGTCGTAGGGATGCTAACAGTTAGGGATGCTACGATACGTCCGTGGGGGACGGCAAGGGGGATCTGCGGCCGACCGCCTCCGCTCTCAACGCGGCCGCCATCCACCTGCTGCGCGGGATGCGCGCCACCGACCGGCTGTCGGGCCTGACGCCCGCGCGGCTCAGCGCCCTGTCCGTGGTCGTCTTCGGCGGCCCCTGCACCCTCGGGGACCTGGCGCGTGCCGAGGACGTCGCCGGTCCCACCATGAGCCGCATCGTCGACGGCCTGAGCGACCTGGGGCTGGTGACCCGGACCGACCACCCCGACAGCGGCCGGAAGATCTTGGTCGTGGCCACCGCCGAGGGCGACCGGCAGATGAGGGCTGCGGCCGCACGGCGCATCGAGGTGATCTCCGACGCCCTGCTGGAGCTCCCCCCGACGTCGCGCGATGCCGTCACCGCCGCCGCCCCCGCGCTGCTCGACCTGGTGGAGCACCTCCGGGGGACCCCTCCGGCCTAGCTCCGCCGGTGTCACCGGCGCCGGCCGCGACGCCCGCACCCTGCTGCCCGCTACCTCGACGACGTCACCGGTCGTGCGGCCGGCGTCCCGGGTGCGTCGGGAGCGGGTCGCCACGCCAGCTGCCGGAGGTGGCCGACCGGGAAGTCGATCGTGTGGTCGTGCCGGCTGTCGTAGAACGTGAGGCGGCCGCCGTGGAGCGCCGCGAGCCACCGCTCCGACAGCCAGACCAGCGACCCGAGCGGTCCGGTGGAGAGGCCGGGCGGTCCGGGGAAGACGTGCAGGACCGTGCCGTCGGCCACGCGGACCACGGTGGTGCCCGGCTCCCGGGCGCCGTAGCCACGGGAGCCGGCCAACCGGGTGCCGCGGGGGGAGAGGACGCCTTCGCCGTAGCTGGGGTCGTGGCCGGGCAGGGCGGTCCGGCGGTCGTGCCTCCGGTCGACGAGGAACTCCCGGCAGCCGCGGCCGGCGTCGCACTCGAGGACCTGGAGGTGGTGGAGGCCGACGGCGGTGACGCGGCCGGTCGTCAGCCGCCGGGCCGGGGGCGGGTAGCGCTGCCAGACGCCGGCGCCGTTCCAGACCAGCAGTCCCCCGGACCCGTCAGGGCCGTACCGCCCGCTCGTGTAGAGGTGGGGTCCGTCCCGGTGCCCGCGCTCGTCGACCAGGGTCGCTGAGGTGAAGGACGGCGCCCTCCCGACGCGTCGCAGCACCCACAGGTGCCCGGACGGCCCCGGAAGCAGGGCGGCGGCTCGCTCCAGCCGTCCGGGGAGCCCGACGGGCCGACGGCCGTCACGGACCACCACCCCCGGGGTGCCGTCCTGGGGATCCAGGACGACCCCGTCGCTCGTGGCGATCATCGACACGGGACGACCCGTGGTGATCGCCACGGGGGTGACGACGGTGGCGCCGCTCGCGACGTCGATCGCGTAGAGCTGGTCCGGTGACCGTGCGTACAGGGTCCCGGCGGGCAGGTCCGCTCGGGAGCGGCGGTCCCCGTCGCCGGGTCCGACCGGCCACAAGGTGACGGGGCCCGAGGGGGGAGCTGCGGGCCGTGGTGCTGGTGGGGAGGACGCCGTCGACGGTCCTGGGGTGCTGGTCGTGGCGGCCGCCGGCCCCGGTGCCAGCCGGTCTGCACCGACGGGGCCGCGGACCAGGCCGAGCACCAGGGTGGTCGCCGCGAGCGAGATCAGCAGCAGCAGGAGCCTGCGGGAGGCCCGGGTGGGACCTTCGTCCAGGCGCTCGGCCGCGCTCGTGGCGGGGCCCGTCGGCGCCGGCGGTCGTGGGGTGGTCGGGTGCGGGCCCGGACCCGGAGCGCCTGGTGCTCGGGACGGTGGACGCGGACCGCCACGGCTCCGGTGCCCCTGACCTGTGGCCACGAAGTCCCCTTCGACGAGGCGATCTCCGGACGCTAGCGCCGCTGGGGGAACGAGCGGCATGGCCAGAATCCGCACCCGCCGACGGCTCGCCCGCGTCGTCGGGGGCTCGGCACGGTCGCGCCGACCTCGCCGAGGAGTGGGCTGGGCGAGGAGGCCGGCTCCGTCGGGTGGAGGACTCCGTGAGGTCGATGGGCTGAAGCCGCCGCCCTGACCCGCCGGTGCCGGTAGCGTGCGGCGCACCCGCGCAGGCCGGGCCTGTGCCGGCCGTCCTTCGCAGCTCGTGCCCACGACCCCTGAGGAGTGCCCGTGATCCGCGTCCGTCGACTGGTGGCCATCGCCACGACCACCCTGCTCGCCGGTGCCGGCCTCGTCGCGGGCGGCGTGCCCCAGGAGGCCCAGGCCCGTTGCCCCTACGACATCCGCTACTCGGTGAAGGGGACGTCCACCTACGTGCCGTTCAAGGGCATCCCGACCTTCAAGGACGGCCGGGGCGGGACGCTGAGCGTCAGCAAGGACTTCACCAAGTCCGCCTCGTACCAGGTGACGGCCGGGGCGGAGACCGAGGTCGGCGCGGTCCTGGCCCGGGCGAAGGTGTCGGTCAGCGCGTCGCTGACCCGGACCAACTCCTCCACCGTGACCCACAACTACTCGCACCGGATCAGCAAGGGCAAGTACGGCCACGCCCAGTACGTCGCCTGGGGCAAGAAGGTCACCTGGGTGAAGTACATCGACACCGAGCAGTGCACCGTCAAGGTGGCCGGCCGCGGGACCATCAAGTTCCCGACCAACCAGGAGGGCTGGCGCTACTGGGAGACCGCGAGCTGACCTGGACCGCGGGGCGGCCCGGCACCCGCCGCGTGGGTCACGTCGACCGCCGCTCGAGGTGGGCGAGGTCGCGCTCCGCGTACTCCCGGTGCATCCACTCCTCGCTCACCACCGCGCCCAGGCAGCGGCGCAGCGGGTGCGGCCCGGGCTCCGGGTAGCCGGGCTCCAGCACCGGCGCCGTCATGGCGTCGAGCCGATCGTCGGTCAGCTCGCGCAGCACCTGCGCCACCGTCGCCACCCGGCCGGCGCGCACGGCGAGGACCTCCTCGAGGGAGGGCCGGACCGCGCCCTCGTGGGGGACGCCCGGGGTGTCGGCCGGCATCTCGGTGTGGGCGAGGCCGAGCGGGTGGTACGGCGCCGGGTCGCCCAGGACGGCCCGGAGCACCCAGGCGTCGGTGGCGAACACCAGGTGCCGCAGCGTCTCGACGAAGGACCACTCGCCGTCGACGCGTTCGTGCAGCAGGTCCTCGGGGAGCGCCCGGGCGCGCTGCACCGCGACCTCCCAGCGGCGGCCGACGACATCCCACGCCTGCCGGAACCCCTCGGCACCGGTCGGGCGCACGAGGGCGCGGTCGGGGTCGCGGCGGTCCAGCTCGGCCTCGACCAGCGGACCGATCTCCACCCCGTTGACCGTCACGTCCTCGAGGTAGCCGTCGATCTCCACCCGCTCCAGCCAGGCGCCCCGGATCACGGTGTCCCGGAAGTAGACGTTGTGGAAGCGCGACCGGCTGAAGTCGACCTCCTCGAAGCGGCTGTGGCTCAGGTCGACGCGCAGGTGGTCCGTCACGGCCTCACCCTGTCACCGCGCGCGCGGGGTGGCCAGGTGCGACCACCGGTCCGGAGCGCAGTGGAGGCGTTCGATACCCCGAGTATGGAACGGGTCCGACGTCGGATACTCTGGGTATCGAAGGAGGCGCATGAGCACCGAGACCACCCGCCAGACCCGGAGCCGACCCCGTCGCGCCGACGTCCGCGCCCAGGTCATCCAGGCCGCCGCCGAGGCGTTCGCCGCGCACTCCTACGCCGACGTCTCGGTCACGGCCATCGCGGCGTCGGCCGGCTTCACCAAGGGCGCCGTCTACTCCAACTTCGGCGGCAAGCCGCAGCTGTTCGCGGCCGTCTTCGCCGAGCAGTTCACCGAGCTGGTCGGCGGCGCCCTGAGCGACGCGCTCGCCGCCGTCGACGTGCCCGGCAGCGACGCCCCCCGCGCGGTCGCCGCGTCCCTCACCCGCGGGGTCGTCCGGGGCCCGCTGCCCGCGCTGCTGGCCGAGTTCCGCGGGCTGGCCGCCCGCGACCCGGAGCTGGCCGCCGTCTACTCCGGTCTGCGGCTGCGGCAGCGGCTGGAGCTGGAGGAGCTGCTCCGCGGCGTGGCCGACCGCTTCGGGGTCCCCGACGGCCTCGACCTGACCGTGGCGGCCACCCTGCTGCTGACCACCGTCAACAGCCTCGCCGTCGAGCACGCCACGGCGCCCGAGGCGTTCCCCGCGGACCTGGTCGAGGCGATCCTCACCCACGTGATGACCGGCATCCTGGCATGAGCACCCGCCCCCTCCTCGAGGTCGACGGGCTGGGCCTGCGGACGCCGTCCGGCCCGGTCTTCACGGACCTGTCCTTCACGGTCCCGCGCGGGGCGCTCACCGCCGTCGTCGGGCCGTCGGGCAGCGGACGCTCGGCGCTGCTGCTGGCCCTCGGCGGACGGGTGCGCGGACTCACCGGAACCGTGCGGCTGGGGGAGCGGAGCCTCCGCAGCCGTCCCCGCGACCTGCGGGTCCGCACCGCGGTCGCCCGGCTGGGCACGCTGGTGCAGCCCGAGGGCCGGCTCACCGTCGGGGAGTCGATCACCGAGCGCGCCCTGGTCGACGGCGTGCCCGACCGCGTGGCCGCCGCGGCCGTCGCGCGGGCGGAGGAGGTCCTCGGCACCACGTCCGACCGCTCCGCGCTGGTGGACGAGCTGAGCGCCTACGACCGGGCCCTGCTCTGCGTGGGGCTCGCGCTGGTCCGGCCCGCCGACCTGGTGCTGCTCGACGACGCCGACCGCGCCCTCGACCTCGCCGACCAGCGGCGGCTGCTGGAAGCGCTCGCCCGGCTGTGCGCCGCCGGGCAGACCCTCGTGGTCAGCACCACCGAGGCCGCGTCCCTGCCGCCCGGCACCCACGTCGTCGAGCTGCGGCCGACGGCTCCCGCGGCCGCCCCCACCGCCGTTCCCGCCCCCGACCCGACCTCACCTGAGAAGACCTCCTGACATGCGCGTCCCCGCCGCCCGCCTCGCCCACTTCGAGCTGCGGAGGTTCCGCGGCCGCCTGGCCAAGACCGCCCTCGTCTTCGTCCTGGTCATCCCGCTCCTCTACGGCGCGGTGTACCTGACCGCCAACTGGGACCCGTACGGCCGGCTCCACCACCTCCCGGTGGCCGTCGTCGACGACGACCAGCCGGCGACGATCAACGGCCGGACCGTGCACGCGGGCGCGGACTTCGTGGCCAGCCTGCACGCCCGGAACTCCTTCGACTGGCGCGACGTCGACGCCGCGGAGGCCGAGCGCGGCCTGCGCGCCGGCGACTACTACCTGGTGGTCCACGTGCCCGCCGACTTCTCCGCCGACCTCGTCAGCGGGCAGGGCGACGACCCCCAGCGGGCCCAGGTCATGCTGCAGCGCGACGACGCCAACGGGTTCGTCATCGGCAGCCTGACCAACAGCGCCGAGAACACGATCGCGCGCTCGGTGGACGAGTCCGCCGTCGCCAGCTACTTCGAGGCGGTCTTCGCCAACCTCGCCACCATCCGCTCCGGGCTCGTCGACGCCGCCCGGGGTGCCGACCGGCTGCACGACGGCCTCGGCTCGGCCCGGACCGGCGCGGGCCGGCTGGCCACCGGTGCCGGGGCGGCGGCCGGCGGGGCCGACCAGCTGGGCACTGGCGCCGACAGCCTGGCCACCGGCCTGGGCGCGGCGCGGACGGGCGCGCGAGAGCTCGCCACGGGCCTGGACACCCTCGACAGCAGCTCCGCCCGGTTGAGCACGGGCGCCGCCCGGGTGGCGGCCGGCAACCGCGAGCTGGACGACCGGGTGCAGCCGGCGCTGAAGGCGGCCCAGGACGCCCTGCCCGGCGTCGAGGCCGACGCCAGGGCCGTCTCCGGCCGGCTCGACACCATCGCCCAGCGGGCGGCCGGACGCAGCTCCTCGATCGGCAGCGACCTGGCCACGGCGTCCGACCAGCTCGACGCCCTGCAGCAGCAGCACCCCGAGATCGCGGACAGCCCGGCCTTCCAGCGCGCGCAGACGCGGGTCGACGCCGCCGCCCGCCGGGCCGACGACATCGCCGCCGACGTGCGGACCGGCGCCGACCGCATCAGCCGGGTCAACGCGCAGGTGCAGGCCGGTGGCGACCTCGACGCCAAGATCGCCGACGCGCGCCGGGACCTCGAGGCCCTCGACACCGGGGCGGCGGCGGTGGCCGAGGGCGCCCGGCAGCTCAACGGCGGGATCCACCGCGCCGCCGGGGGTGCCGACCGGCTGAGCGCCGGCGTCGGCACGGCGGCCGACGGCGCCACCAGTCTGGCCGCGGGCGCCGACCGGCTGAGCACCGGCGTCGACGCGCTGAGCACGGGCGCCGGCGACCTCCGCGCGGGGCTGACCACGCTGCGCGCCGGGGCCGGCACCCTGGCGGACCGGCTGGACGCCGGGGCCGCACGGATCCCCCGGCTGAGCGCCGACGAGCAGGAGCAGGCGGTCCAGGTGCTGTCCTCCCCGGCGGACGTGACGACGGTCGTCGACCACCCGGCGGGCGTCTACGGCCGCGGGCTGGCCCCGCTGTTCTTCTCGATCGCGCTGTGGGTCTTCGGCATCTCCGTCTTCCTCGTCGTCCGTCCGATCTCGGGACGGGCCCTGGCCGGGCGGGCCGGGGCGCTGCGGCTGGCCTTGACCGCCTGGCTGCCCATCGGGGCCATCGCCGTCGCGGCCGGCTGGCTGATGGTCGGGGTGGTCTGGGCGACCCTGGGCCTGCACCCCGTGCACCCGGTGCTCGTGATGGGGGTGGTCACCCTGGCGGCGGTCTGCTTCTCCGCCATCGCCCACCTGCTGCGGACGGCGCTCGGCACGCCCGGCTCGAGCCTGCTCCTGGTGCTGCTGATCCTGCAGCTCTCGGCGGCCGGCGGCACCTACCCGCCGGCGCTGCTGCCCGGGTTCTTCGCGGCGATCCACCCGTTCCTGCCCATGACCTACCTCGTCGACGCCTTCCGGGTGACGATCTCGGGCGGGCAGACCGTGCACCTGGTGCGCGACGCGGTGGTGCTGCTCGTGGTGGCGGTCGCCGCGCTGGGCCTGGTCGTGGTCACCGTCCGGCGTCGGCAGCAGTTCCGGATGGCGGACCTGCACCCGCCGCTCGTCGCGCCCTGAACCGGGTGCCCGCGGCTAGGCGCTGCGCACCGACCGGGTGACGGTGAAGCCGGTGTTCTGCCCCACGACGGCGGTGGAGCCGACCAGCCGGCGCAGCGTCCGCAGGTACGGCAGGTGGGAGTTGTAGACGGTCCACAGCTCCCCGCCCGGCCGCAGCACCCGGGCGGCGTCGGCCAGCAGCTCGAAGGCGACGGCGCTGTCCCGGCTGTTGCCGCGGTGGAAGGGCGGGTTGCAGAGCACCAGGTCGACGCTGCCGTCGGGCACGCCGCCCGCCAGGTGCGTCCGCCGCACCTCGACGCGGTCGGCGACGCCGTTGGCCTCCGCCGTCGCGGCCGCCGACAGGACCGCCGCCCGGGACGCGTCGAGGGCCAGCACGGTGGCACCCGGCAGCGTCCGGGCGGCGGTGACGGCCAGCAGGCCGGTCCCGCAGCCGAGGTCGACGACCCGGCGCGCGTCTGCCGGGAAGGAGCCGGCGAAGCCGATCAGGGAGCGGGTGCCGAGGTCCACGGCGGGTCCGGCGAAGGCGCCGCCGTGGGCGCGGACCTGCAGCCCGAGGTCGGCGTCGAAGCCGGCCAGCGGGTAGCGGCTCGTGGTGGCCGGCCGGGGTTCACGGGCGACGAGGACCCGCGACTTCTGCGCCCCGAGGCTGGCCCGGACGGCACCGAAGTGCCGGGCCAGCACGTCGTTCATGCCGCGGCTCATGTGCTTCACCCGGCCGCCCGCCAGCAGCACCACGGCCGGATCGGCCCACCGCGCGACGGCCTCGGCGGCCGCGTCCAGGGCGGCCAACCCCTTGGGCAGCCGCATCACCACCAGCACGGCGCCACCCAGCAGCTCGGGGCCGAGATCGTCCAGCAGGGTGACCTGCGGCACACCGGTGACGGCTGCGGCGACGACCTGCTGGTCGGTCCAGGAGTCGACCAGCGCCCGCACCGGCACCCCGGGTCGGAGGGCGGCCACGCCCGCCGTGAGCGCTCCGGACTGGTCCTCGAGCACCACGACCGCTCCGGGCGCAGGCGGCAGCGCCTCCGTCTCCCGGAGCAGGATGCCGTCCACCGGGTCCCCGAGCGCTTCCACGAGGCCATCCTCCCCCGCTTCCGGTCGAAGGCAGGCGAGGCTACCCTTAGTGGCGACCGCTCCGAAGACCTGTTGTGAGGACCCCCATGAGCCAGGCTGGCCAGCGCAAGCGCACCCCCCGCACCGCCGAGGTGGTGCGGGCGTCCTGGCTGACGCCGTCGATGCGGCGCGTGGTCTTCACCGGCCCGGACCTGGTGTGCCTGCAGCAGCTGCCCTGCACCGACCACTACCTGAAGATCCTCTTCGCCCCGCACGGCTGCGACTACCGCTGGCCCTTCGACCCGGACGGCCTCAAGGCCACCGAGCCGGCCCACCGCTGGCCGGTCACCCGCACCTACACCGTCCGCGCCTACGACGCGGTGCGCAACGAGATGACGATCGACTTCGTCGTGCACGGCGACGAGGGCCTGGCCGGCCCGTGGGCGGCGAGCGCGGCGCCCGGGATGCGGATCGGCTTCTTCGGACCGGGCGGTGGCTACGCGCCCGACCCCGCGGCGGACCGCCACCTGCTGGTCGGCGACGAGGCCGCCCTCCCGGCCATCGCGGCCGCGCTGGACCGGCTCGGCGACACCGCGCGCGCCTCCGTGTTCCTCGAGGTCGAAGGACCCGACGACGAGCTGGCGCTCAGCGCGAGCCCCGACGTGCACGTCACCTGGGTGCACCGCGCGGGCCGGCCCTACGGCGAGCCGCTGGCCGACGCCGTCCGGGCCGCCGGGGTACCGGCGGGGGACGTGCAGGCGTTCGTGCACGGCAACGCCGAGATGATCCGCCGACTGCGCCGCTACCTGTTCACCGACCTCGACTTCAACCGGCAGCGGGTCTCCATGTCCGGTTACTGGCGGACCGGGCAGACCGAGGACGGCTGGCAGGCCGGCAAGCGCGAGTTCAACGCCCGGCTCGAGGCCGAGGACCAGCGCACCGTCGCCGCCTGACCCGCGACGGCCACCGGCCCCCTCATCGGCGGTCGACTCGGCTGCGGACGCCGCGGGCCCGGTGGAGAATGGGCGCCTGCCGGCGTCCCGCCCGGGACCCGGTCGCAGCGCGAGGAAGAGGCCGATGACCGTGGGTGGGCGATGAGGGCCGTGGGGGCGTGGCGGGCGACCTACACGCCCGGGGACTGGTTGGTGCTCTCCGGGCCCACCTCGCTGGTGGTCGTCGAGCCGCCCGGTGAGGGCTGGACGCCCCTGGTCGAGGAGCTGTGGCAGCAGGTGCTGGCGTCGTCGTCCCTGGTGGACCTCGCCCGGCGGCTCGCGGGCTACGGCCTGGACACCATGCCGAGCTTCGGCGCCCTCTTCTGGACCGCTGAGCACGGCATGCGCTCCCTGGTGCGGGGGGCCGTCACCGTGGTCGACCCGGCCGACGGCCGGGTCGTGGCCAGCGGCGAGGGCATCCAGACGTGGAGCGAGGTGGGCCTCGGGCAGCTGGGCGCCGTGCTCGTCCGGACCGACGAGGGTGGGCCGGCGGGGCCCGAGGTGCTGCGGCTGCCGCTGGTGGTGGGCGCGGTCCGGGCCTCGGCCGTGCTGCTCGACGCTCGCGCCGGCGCGCTGGTGGGCTCGCCGCAGCTCGACGACGAGCGGGAGCACGGCGGGGACCGGGAGCGCGGGGAGTCCCCGGTGCACGGCCAGGGCCGCGAGGGCGGGGAGGACCCGGCCGGGCCGGAACGGGTCGAGCCGACCAGCCGGACGCGGGCGGCCCAGGAGGCGCGTGCGGACGAGGCGGAGACCGTCCCGGAGGACCTGGAGGCGCTCCCCGCCGGCGTCGAGCCGACGCAGGTGCTGCCCGACCGGCGACCGCCGGGGCCCGCCGCGCCGCCGGCGGCCGTGGACCCGGCCCGGGCCGCGCTCGAGAACGCCGACACCGAGCTCGTCCAGCTGCCGCCGGCGGCCGTGGACCGTGACCCGGCGTCGCCCGAGGTGCCGCCGGCGGGGCCGACCGTCCGGGCCGTCCTCTGCCCGCACGGTCACCCGAACCCTCCGGGGGAGCTGCGCTGCCGCGACTGCGGGGTGACGGTGAGCGACCAGCGGGTCCGGGTGGTGGCCCAGCCCGTGCTGGCCGTCCTGCGCGCCAGCGACGGGACCGAGGCCGCGGTCGACCGCACGGTCCTCGTCGGCCGTGCCCCGGCCGGACGGGGGTCCGGGCCGGTCCGGTTGCTGACCGTGCCCAGCCCGGCCCACGACATCAGCCGCACCCACCTGGAGGTCGCGGTCGAGGGCTGGCAGGTCACCGTCACGGACCTCCACTCCACCAACGGCACGATGCTGCTCGACCCGGCGGGCGGCCGCCGCCGCACCCTGCCGCCGGGCCAGGCCGTGCCCGTGCTGGCGGGCTACGTGCTCGAGCTGGCCGAGGGGGTCTCGGTGACGGTGACCGACCCCCGGTAGCGTCGGCTCCGAACAACCCTGGATCCCGGACGGCGCAGCAGGCGCAGACCGACCACCGAAGGAGCACCGAGCATGGCATCCCAGACGGCGGCGAAGCCGGACCGGTTCACCGGCCTGCCACCCGGCGTGGCGGTGGGACCGCTCGGCCGACGGCTCGTGGCGCACCTGATCGACGGGATCGTCCCCGCCGTCCTCCTCGCCGTGGTCCTGGGCACCGGCGAGCCCGGCCTCCAGGCGCTCGACGTCGTCGCCCTGGTGCTGCTGGTGGTCTGGGCGCTGGTGGTGTGGTGGATGTTCGCCACCCGCGCCGCCGGACCCGGCATGCGCCTGCTGAAGCTGCAGCTGGTGGGGTTCAGTGACGGCCGGCCCCTGGGCTGGGGGCGGTTCGCCGTCCGCGCCCTGGTGCTCGGCCTGCTGAGCGCCACCGGCCTGGGGCTGCTCCTGATGCTGTACTTCCTGCTCCGGCAGCCGCGCTACCAGGGCTGGCACGACCAGGCTGCCGACTCGGTGGTGATCCGGGAGCGGATGCTCGCCCCGCGGAACGGTCGGCCGGCCGGTGCGTCCTCCGCGACGCCGCCGTCCGCGCCGCCGGCTGGGGCGGAGGCCGGTCCCCGGCCGCTCACCCCGCCCTCGGGCAGCCCGGGCGTCGACCCGGTGGCCGGCAACGTGCCCGCGACCGCCCTCCCGATGGCGCCCAGTGGCGCCGAGGTGGGGATGGCGCCGGTCGCGGCCCGAGCCGTCGCCGCCGGCCCGGTGCCCGGCGTTGAGGAGCCCGGGGAGCGCACGGAGCGGATCGACCCGCCGGCTCGCCGCCGTCCCCCCACGCCCACCCCGGTGCGCCGCTGGACGGCGATCCTCGACGACGGCCGCGAGGTGCCGGTCGGCGGCCTGGTGCTGCTGGGCCGCAACCCGCAGCCCCGGCCGGGCGAGGAGACCGCCGAGCTGGTGAAGCTGGCGGACGAGACCCGCACCGTGTCGAAGTCGCACCTGGCCCTCGACCTCGACGACGGCGGCGTCGTCGTGGTGGACCGCGGCTCGACGAACGGCTCGACCGTCACCACGCCCGAGGGCGAGACCACAGCGTGCACCCCCGAGCAGCGCGTGCACGTCACGGAGGGCTCGGTCGTCTCCATGGGCGACCACTGGCTGACCCTGCGGCAGGACTGAGCCCCGGGCCGGTCCCGGTAGGGTCGCGGCCATGCTGCTCTCCGACCGCGACATCCGGGCCGAGGTCGCCGCGGGCCGCATCGGCCTCGACCCCTACGACCCCGCCCTGGTCCAGCCGTCCAGCATCGACGTGCGGCTGGACCGCTACTTCCGCGTCTTCGAGAACCACCGCTACCCGCACATCGACCCGGCGGAGGAGCAGCCGGAGCTCACCCGGGCCGTCGAGCCGGAGCCGGGGGAGCCGTTCATCCTGCACCCCGGTGAGTTCGCCCTCGGGTCGGTCTTCGAGGTGGTGACCCTGCCCGACGACGTCGCCGCCCGGGTGGAGGGCAAGTCCTCCCTCGGCCGGCTGGGCCTGCTCACCCACGCCACCGCCGGCTTCATCGACCCGGGCTTCAGCGGCCACGTGACGCTGGAGCTCTCCAACGTCGCGACCCTGCCGATCAAGCTCTGGCCGGGCATGAAGATCGGCCAGTTCTGCTTCTTCCGGCTCACCTCGCCCGCCGAGCTGCCCTACGGCTCGTCCGAGTACGGCTCCCGCTACCAGAACCAGCGCGGCCCGACGCCCAGCCGCTCCCACCTGAACTTCCAGCGCTTCTGACGGCCGCCGCACCCCCCGGCCCTCGGGGGTCCCCCACTTCACACCCCTGCGGTGCACTTCACACCCCGTGCCGAGGGTGCGCCGACCACCGCAGGGGTGTGAAGTGGCGGGCAGACCTCGGCGCAGCCGAGGAGGGCATCCGGGGTGCTGGGCCCGGCGGACTCAGCGCCTGCCCGGCGGACTCAGCCCGCGGCCCGACGGCGCCGCGCCCCGGCCGGACGGACTCAGCGCCCGGCACCCGCCGAGGGCTCGGCCTCGCGGCGCACCGACTCCAGCAGCAGCTGGGCGACGTCGAGGACCTCGACCGACTCCGGGGCCCGGCCCTCGGACTGCTGGGCGGTCAACCCGTCGGACAGCATCACGCGGCAGAACGGGCACCCGGTGGCGATCGCCGCCGGACCCGTGCCCGCACCGGCCGTCTGCAGCGTGGCGACCGCCTCCTGGGTGCGGTCGACGTTGATCCGGGTGCCGATCTTCTCCTCCATCCACATCCGGGCACCGCCGGCGCCGCAGCAGAAGGAGCGGGAGCCGTGCCGCGGCATCTCCGCGACGGTGGCGCCCGGGATGGAGCCGAGCAGGTCGCGCGGCGGGTCGTAGACCTGGTTGTGCCGGCCCAGGTAGCAGGGGTCGTGGTAGGTGATCGTGCGGCCGCCCACCGACCCGGCCGGCGGGGCGACGGGCGTCAGCCGACCGTCGCGGACCAGCCGGTTGAGCAGCTGGGTGTGGTGCACGACCTCGGCCGAGACGCCCAGCTCGGGGTACTCGTTCTTCAGCGTGTTCAGGCAGTGCGCGCAGCTGGTCACGATCTTGGTCGCCCGCGCCTCGGTGAGGGTCTCGACGTTCTCCAGGGCCAGCTGCTGGAAGACGAACTCGTTCCCGGCGCGGCGCGCGGGGTCCCCGGTGCAGGTCTCGCCGTTGCCGAGCACCGCGAAGGACACGCCCGCCGTGTGCAGCAGCTCGGCCACGGCCCGGGTCGTCTTCTTCGCGCGGTCCTCGTAGGCCCCGGCGCAGCCGACCCAGAACAGGTACTCGACCTCGGTCAGGTCGTCCACGTCCTCGCCGACCACCGGCACGGGGAACGGCAGGTCCCCCGCCCAGTCCATCCGACCGCGCGGGCTCATGTTCCAGGGGTTGCCCTTGCCCTCCAGGCCCTTGAACAGGCCGTTGAGCTCCTTCGGGAACTCCGCGTCCATCAGCACCTGGTGGCGCCGCAGGTCGAGGATGTGGTCCACGTGCTCGATGTCGACGGGGCACTGCTGCACGCAGGCGCCGCAGCTGGTGCAGGACCACAGCACGTCCGGGTCGATCACCCCGGCCACGCCGTCGCTGACCTGGATGGGGCCGACGAGCGGGCGCTCGGCCTCGGCGAGCACGGCGGCGGGCAGCGACGCCCGGGCCTCCTCCGCCGCCTGCAGGTAGGGGGCCTTGGCGTAGGCGTGGTCGCGCAGGGCGGTGATCACCAGCTTGGGGGAGAGCGGCTTGCCGGTGTGCCAGGCCGGGCACTGCGACTGGCAGCGGCCGCACTCGGTGCACGAGGTGAAGTCGAGCAGGCCCTTCCAGGTGAAGTCCTCGACCTTGCCGACGCCGAGGCTCGCGTCCTCGTCGAGGTCCTCGATCTCGGCGAAGTCGAGGGGCTCGCCGTCGACGACGACGGGGGCCAGTGCGCCCAGCGACGGGCGGCCGTCGGCCCGCCGCTTGAACCAGATGTTGGGCCAGGCGGTGAACCGGTGCCAGGCGACGCCCATCGTGGTGTTCAGCCCGATGGTGACGAACCAGGCCATCGAGATGACGATCTTGAGCGCGGCGACGAGGACGACGGCGGTCGCGACCCCGGCCGCCGGGAGCCCGGCCGGCAGCAGGAACCAGGTCAGCGGGAAGTGCCAGCGGCTCGTCTCCGCACCCAGCAGCTGGAACTCGAGCGCACGCAGCGCCAGCACGCAGACGACGATCCCCAGGATCGTGAGCTCGACGTAGACGCCCTGCCAGCCGGTCGAGCCGAAGAACCGTGACGCCCGGCCGAGCCGCCGGGAGCGGGCCCGGACGGCGATCAGGTACCCGATGCCCAGCAGGCCGGCCCAGGCGATGACCTCGCTGGCCCACTCGTAGACCACCCAGTGCCCGATCAGCGGCAGGGCGAAGCGGGGGTCGAACAGCTGGCCGTAGGCCGTGACGAGGGTGAAGAACAGGGCTCCGAAGGCGACGAAGACGAACCAGTGGGCCACCCCCACGGCGCTCCACTGCAGCATCCGGGTGTGGCCCAGCGTCTCGGTCAGCATGTGCCGCCAGCGCTCCGCCGGGGCGTCCCGACGCCCGGTGACCGGCCGGCCGAGCCGGACCACCCCGACGATCGAGGCGACGGCCCGGGCGAAGAGGACCACGCCCACCACCGACACGGCCAGGGCGAGCACCACGGCGACGACCGTCATCAGCCTCTCCTCATCTCCTCCGCGAGCCGGGGTGCCCAACCTAGTGGAGCCCACCGACAGGACCTGGCGGCCGTCGGCGCCCTTCCCGACGGGTCGGGAGCCACGCCGGTCGCGTGCGGCGCGATTGTCAGAGGTGCCGGTTAGGGTCGGAGCCGACCTACCGACGAGGTGGCGAGAGGCAGTGGGTGGGGCATGATCGAGTTCGAGTCAGTCGGCAAGACCTTCCGGGACGGCACGGCCGCGGTCGTGGACCTCAGCCTCCAGGTGCCCTCCGGCCAGATCACCACGATCGTCGGCCCGTCGGGCTGCGGCAAGACGACCACCCTGCGGATGGTCAACCGGATGATCGAGCCCTCCTCGGGGCGGATCACCTGGGACGGGACCCCGCTGCGGTCCAAGCGCAAGACCGCGCTCCGCCGCCAGATGGGGTACGTGATCCAGAGCGGGGGGCTGTTCCCGCACCGCACCGTCGTCGACAACATCGGCACGGTCCCCGGCCTGCTCGGCTGGTCCAAGACCAAGACCCAGAAGCGCTCGCTGGAGCTCCTGGAGAACGTGGGCCTGGACCGCAAGCTCGCGGACCGCTACCCGGCCCAGCTCTCGGGCGGCCAGCAGCAGCGCGTCGGGGTGGCCCGCGCGCTCGCGGCCGACCCGCTCGTGATGTTGATGGACGAGCCCTTCTCCGCCGTCGACCCGGTCGTCCGCGGCGAGCTGCACGAGTTCTTCCTGGACCTCCAGCGCCGGATCAGCAAGACGATCATCCTCATCACCCACGACATCGACGAGGCCATGAAGCTGGGCGACCAGGTGGCCGTCATGCGGGTCGGCGGCCACCTCGCGCAGGTGGGCACCCCGCAGCAGCTGCTCGACGAGCCGGCCGACGCCTTCGTCGAGGGCTTCGTGGGGCGGGACCGCGGCTACCGCGCCCTGTCCTTCCAGCCCGCCTCGGCGCTGACCCTGGAGGGCGTCCCGGTGGTCCGCGACGTCGCCGCCGCCGCCCCCGACGGCGTCACCCTGGTCGTCGACGGCGACGCCCGCCCGGTCGGCTGGGTGCTGCCCGGCCAGCCGGGCCGCGCCACGCCGCTCGGGGCGACCTTCGACGTGGAGGGCGGCACCCTGCGCAACGCCCTCGACGCGGTGCTCACCTCCCCGGTCGGCCTGGCCGTCGGCGTCGTCCCCGGCAGCGGGCGCTACGCCGGCGTCGTCTCGACCGCGACGATCCTCGCCGGCGTGCAGCAGGCCCGGGTGCACCACGCCGAGTCGGTCACCGTGCAGGAGGGGCCGCGCCAGCCGGTGGCCCCCGGGCCGGATCCCGAGCCGACGGCCCCCGACCCGACGGACGACGTGGGGCCCGGCCACGACCACCGCGGCTGGTCCACCAGCGCGGGCGGGTCGACGGCCCTGGCCCCGGAGGACGAGCACGCGGCCACCGCCGAGCTGGGCGACGAGAGCGGGCAGGACGTCGACGCCGAGACGTTCGGCGGGGAGGCCGACGACCAGCCGCCCGCCGACGACCGTGGCCCGGACGAGCACGAGCACGGCGCCGCCGAGCAGGGCCCCGACGACCAGGGCGCCGACCGCCGGGCCGCGGACCTCTACCAGCACGAGAGCGACCTGGTCACCGAGGAGTCCCGCGCGGTGCAGCCCGACGACACGGACGTCCGGCGATGAACTGGGGCTGGATCCAGAACAACCTGCCCGACATCGCCTCGTTCCTCGGGCAGCACGTGGTGCTCGCGGTGCTGCCGGTGCTGGCCGCCCTGGTGATCGCCCTGCCCCTCGGCTACCTCGTCCACCGCACCGGCAAGGGCGCCAACCCGATCCTCGCCGTGCTGGGCGTCATCTACTCGATCCCGTCGCTGGCCCTCTTCGTCGCGCTGCCCGTGCTGCTGGGCACCCGGATCCTCGACCCCGTCAACGTCGCGGTCGCCCTCACCATCTACTCGGTGGCCCTGCTGGTCCGCAGCGTCGTCGACGGCCTCCGCTCCGTGCCGTGGGACGTCAAGCAGTCCGCCTCGGCGGTCGGCTTCAGCCGCTGGGGCCGGCTGCTGCGGGTGGAGCTGCCGCTGGCGATGCCGGTGGTCTTCGCCGGGCTGCGGGTGGTCACCGTCTCGAACATCGCGCTCGTCACGGTCGCGGTCCTGGTCGCCAGCGGCGGCCTCGGCCAGCTGTTCCTCCGCGGCTACAACAGCATCTTCTACACCCCGCTGATCGTCGGCCTGGTCCTGACGGTGGCCCTCGCGCTGCTGGCCGACGCGATCATCCTGCTCATCCAACGAGGCACCCTGCCCTGGGCGAGGGGACGGCGCGCGTGAACGTCTTCAGCTACCTGCTGGACGGGGCCAACTGGTCGGGCAGCGGCAAGATCGTCGACCTGCTGCTCCAGCACCTCCTCTACACCGCAGCCGGCGTGGTGCTGGCTGCCCTCGTCGCCATCCCGCTCGGCATCCTCATCGGGCACACCGGCCGCGGCTCGTTCCTGGTCATCGGGCTCAGCAACGCCGCCCGCGCCATCCCGTCGCTCGGCCTGCTGTTCCTCGCCGTGATGCTGCTGGGCACCGGCGTCGGCAACATCGTCGTCGTGCTGGCGATCCTCGCCCTGCCGGCCATCCTCACCGCCACGGCGGCCGGCATCGGCGGCGCCGACCGCGGGGCCGTGCACGCCGGTCGGGCGCTGGGCATGACGGAGCGGCAGATCGTGTCCCAGGTCGAGTGGCCGCTCGCGCTGCCGCTCGTCGTCTCCGGCCTGCGCAGCGCGACGCTGCAGGTGGTCGCCACGGCGACCGTCGCCGCGTTCGCGTCCGGCGGGGGTCTGGGCCAGCTGCTGACCAGCGGCCAGGCCCAGAGCGACTACCCGCAGATGTTCGCCGGGGCCATCCTCATCGCCGTGCTGGCGATCCTGCTCGACCTGCTCCTCGGGCTCGCGGGCTGGGGAGCGGCGCGCCGCGCCCGTCCGCGCAGCAAGACGGCGGCTGCGGCCGCGGTCGCCCCTGCCTAACGTCAGACCGCATAACCTTGTGCACCAGTCGGGAATCGCCCGCCGAGACGGAGTGACCATGAACCTCAGAAGAAACCTGGCCGTGGCCGGCGTCAGCCTGGCCTCCCTCCTGCTCGCCGCGTGCGGCGGAGGCGGTGGCGCCGACCCGCTCGCCGCCCCGTCCAGCGCGGCCTCCTCGGCCGCCAGCGGGGGCAGCGAGGCCGTGGTCGTCGGCTCCGCGGCCTTCACCGAGTCGACGATCGTCGCCGAGCTGTACGCCCAGGCCATCTCCGCCAAGGGCGTCGAGGCCTCGACCAAGCTCAACATCGGCTCGCGCGAGGTGTACCTCAAGGCGCTCGAGGACGGCTCGATCTCGATCGTCCCGGAGTACACGGGCAACCTGCTGCTGAACTACGACAAGAAGGCCGCGGCGACCACCGCCGAGGAGGTCGAGCAGGCGCTGCCCGAGGCCCTCCCGGCCGACTTCAAGCTGGGAACCCCGTCGGCCGCGGTCGACCAGGACGTCTACGTGGTGACGAAGGAGTACTCCGACGCCAACGGCGTGAAGTCCCTCGCCGACCTGAAGAAGGTCGCCGGGGACGCCGTGCTGGGCGGGCCGTCGGAGCTGGCGACCCGCGCCTACGGGCCGGAGGGCCTCGAGCAGGTCTACGGCGCGAAGCTCAAGCAGTTCAAGCCCTACGACTCCGGTGCGGTCCGCGCCCGTGACCTCAACGACGGCAAGATCCAGATCGGCGAGTTCTTCAGCACCGAGTCGGTCATCCCCGACAACGGCTACGTCGTCCTCGAGGACCCGCAGGCGATGATCCTGCCGCAGAACGTCGTCCCGCTGTACCGGGCCGAGGTCGCCTCCAACACCGCGGTGACGGGCGCCGTCGACGCCGTGCAGCAGGCCCTCACCACCGAGGAGCTGACGGCGCTCAACAAGAAGGTCGACGTCGACAAGTCCGACGCCGACGACGTGGCGAAGGAGTGGCTGACGAGCAAGGGTCTCGTCTGACCCTGCCGCACGACCCCCGGCGCAGCCCGGAGCCGTCACGGCTCCGGGCTGCGCTGCGTCGCGGCCCTGCCTCGCCCGTCCCGGCCCGGGGACCGGGAGAGCCACGTACGCTGGCCGTGCTCGGGGCCGAGGCGAGGAGGTGGCGCGATGTCGCGCTGGAAGAGCTGGACGGCTGCAGCCGGGTTGACCGGGGCGCTCGGCGCCTCGTTCCTGGTCGCCGGACCGACGGACGTCGCGGAGGCGGCGCCGACCCTGAAGTACACGACGGTCGTCCAGGGGCTGACGATCCCCTGGGACATCACCTGGGTGGGACCCGTGATGCTGTTCGACGAGCGCGACGGCAGCCTGTTCAGCAAGCGCGGCAGCGCTGCGGCGCGGAAGGTCTCGTTCCCGCTGCCGAAGCCCTACGTCAACAGCGAGGGCGGCCTGCTGGGGATGGTGGCCGACCCGAAGGCGGCCAGCAACAAGCTCTTCTACACCTGTTCGACCAGTGCCAGCGCGAAGGACGTCCGCGTGCTGCGCTGGCGGCTCACCTCCGACACCAGGGCCGTCGCCGTCGGCAAGCCGCTGGTCACGGGCATCCCCCTGACCAGCGGCCGGCACACCGGCTGCCGGCTGCGCTTCAGCCCCAAGGGCGTGCTCTACATCGGCACCGGTGACGCCGCCGTCGGCACCAACCCGCAGAAGAAGTCCTCGCTCGGTGGCAAGGTGCTCCGCGTCTACTCCAGCGGGACCATCCCCAAGACGAACCCCTTCTACTCCTCCGGCGGCAACGCGCGCTACGTCTGGAACTACGGCCACCGCAACGTCCAGGGGCTCGCCGTGCGGCCCGCCACCGGCCAGCTCTTCACGGCCGAGCACGGCTCCGACCGCGACGACGAGGTCAACCTGGTCCGCAAGGGCGCCAACTACGGCTGGAACCCGGTACCTGGCTACAACGAGGCGGTGCCGATGACCGACCGCCAGAAGTACCCGAAGGCCGTGAGCGCCGTGTGGAGGTCGGGCAACCCGACCGTCGCCACCAGCGGGCTCACGTTCCTCAGCGGGAAGCGCTGGGAGACCTGGAACGGGGCCCTCGCCGTCGCCGAGCTCAAGGGGCAGGACGTCCGGCTGCTCTTCCTCGACAAGGCCGGGAAGGTCACCAGCACCCGGACGATGCCGGGCGCCGACCGCTTCGGCCGGATCCGCACCCTGCAGCAGGGGCCGGACGGGCTGCTCTACCTGACCACGTCGAACGGCGGCGGGAAGGACCGGATCATCCGGGTCACCCCAAGCTGAGCGCGCGCCCCGAGCCCCGCCCGGCGGGTCACTCCTCGGGCGGGGCCTCGGCGCCGGCGCGCTCGTCGCGGTCGGCCCACTCCAGCAGCGTGTCCAGCCGGTAGGGGTGCGCGTCGATGTCGGCGTGCAGGTCGCCGAGCGTGGCGAAGCGGCCCGGCATCGTCGCCAGGGTGAAGTCGCCCGGCTCGGCATCGGCGATCTCGTCCCAGCGCACCGGCGCCGAGACGCGACCCTCCGGGGTGCCGCGCACCGAGTAGGCCGAGGCGATGGTGTGGTCCCGGGCGTTCTGGTTGTAGTCGACGAAGATCGATCCGGGGTCGCGGTCCTTCCGCCACCACGTGGTGTCGACCAGGCCGTCGGCGCGCCGTTCCACCTCGCGGGCGAAGGCCAGTGCGGCGCGCCGGACGTCGCCGAAGCCGTGCTCGGGGACGACCCGGACGTAGATGTGCAGCCCCTTGCCGCCGGACGTCTTGGGGTACCCCACGGCGCCGAGCTCGGCCAGCAGCTCCTGCACCACGACCGCGGTGCGGCGGACGTCGTCGTAGGTGGCTGCGGGCATCGGGTCCAGGTCGATCCGCCACTCGTCCGGGGACTCGGTGTCGTCCCGTCGGGAGTTCCAGGGGTGGAACTCCACCGTCGACATCTGCACCGCCCAGATCACGTCCGCGGGGTGCGCGACGCAGAGCTCGTCGGCGTGCCGGTCGTAGCGCGGGAAGTGCACGCGGACGGTCTCCAGCCACGGCGGGGCGCCGGAGGGCACCCGCTTCTGGTGCACCTTCTCGCCGTCGACGCCGTCCGGGAACCGGTGGAGCATGCAGGGCCGGTGGTAGAGGGCGTTGACGATGCCGGGCGCGACGCTCAGGTAGTAGTGCGCGAGGTCGAGCTTGGTCTCCCCCCGCGCCGAGAAGTAGACCCGCTGCGGGTTGCTGATCGAGACCGTCCGGCCCTCGACCTCCAGCTCGATCCGCTCGGCCGCCATGGACGGAGGCTACCGTCCCCGCTCAGCGGCGGTGCGCCATCAGCTGCCGCAGGGCGAGGAACCGGACCAGCGTCGCGGCGGCGTTCGCCAGCACCAGGACCGCCACCTCGAGGCCGCGGCCGGGGTCGCCGAGGTGGTGCAGCAGCCACAGCGAGCCGCTGGTCAGCGCCAGCCCGACGCCGAACGCCGCCATCCCGCCCAGGTGGTGCGCCACGGCTCCGGACGACCCGCGCAGGCCGAAGGTGAGCCGGCGGTTGGCCGCGGTGTTGGCGACGGCGGTGAGCAGCAGCGCGACGAGGTTCGCCGTCTGGGCGCCGGTCACCTCGCGCAGACCGAGGTAGAGGAGGAAGTAGGCGAGCGTGCTGAGCACCCCGACGCCGCCGAAGCGGACCAGCTGACCGAGCAGGCCGCGGGGGACGCCGGGCACCGTCGAGGGGACGTCGACCCGGCCGAGCTCGCGGCGCAGCCGGTCGACGGGGATCCGGCCCCCGCCGAAGCCGCGCAGCAGCCGGGCCACACCGGCGAGGTCGTCGCGGGCGGTGGCCACGATGTCCACGCTGCTGTGCGGGTCGTCGACCCAGTCGACGGGCACCTCGTGGATCCGCAGACCGCTGCGCTGCGCCAGCACCAGCAGCTCGGTGTCGAAGAACCAGCCGTCGTCCTGCACCCAGGGCAGCAGGTCGGCGGCCACGTCGGCGCGGATCGCCTTGAAGCCGCACTGGGCGTCGGAGAACGACGCCGCGAGGGCGCCGCGCAGGATCAGGTTGTAGCTGCGGGAGATGATCTCCCGCTTCGGGCCGCGCACCACCCGGGCCGAGCGGGCGAGCCGGCTGCCGATGGCGATGTCGGAGTGCCCGGAGATCAACGGCGCGACCAGGGGCAGCAGCGCCCGCAGGTCGGTCGAGAGGTCCACGTCCATGTAGGCGAGCACGGGGGAGCCGGAGGCGGACCAGACCGCCTTGAGCGCCCGGCCCCGGCCCTTCTCGGCCAGGTGGACCGCCCGGACCCGGGGCAGCGCCTCCGCGAGCCGGAGAGCCTCCGCCCAGGTGCCGTCGGTGCTCGCGTTGTCCGCGATGGTGATGGCGTAGGTGTAGGGGAAGTGCTCGGCCAGGAAGGCGTCGAGGCGGGTCACCGAGGGACCGAGGTCGGTCTCCTCGTCGAAGACCGGGATGACGACGTCCAGCACGGCGTCGACGCCGGTCGCCGAGGTGCGGGAGAGGTGGCCCTGGGCGCGGGTCGGGGGGGTCGGCAGGGGCGTCGGGAGCGGCATGCCCCCACCCTCGGAGCGCCGTCTGTGGCGGCCGTGGGGTGCCGCTGTGGCCGGTCTGTGGGTGCGCGGGAGCCCGGTGCGACCGGCTCAGCGCGCCTGCAGCCAGGCGAGCACGGCCAGCACCCGACGGTTGTCGCCCCCGGCGTCGGGCAGGCCGATCTTGGCGAAGATGTTGGAGATGTGCTTCTCCACCGCGCCCTGGCCGACCACCAGCCGCTCGGCGATGGCGGCGTTGCTGCGCCCCTCGGCCATCAGCCCCAGGACGTCGCGCTCGCGCGGGGTGAGCGCGTCCAGCGGGTCGGTCCGGCGCCCGACCAGCAGCTGCGCGACCACCTCGGGGTCGAGGACGGTGCCCCCCGCGGTGAGGGTCCGGAGCGCCTCGACCAGGGCGTCGAGGGAGGTGACCCGGTCCTTGAGCAGGTACCCGACCCGCCCGCGGCCGTCGGAGAGCAGCACGTCGGCGTAGGACAGCTCGATGTAGGCCGACAGCATCAGCACCGCCAGCCCGGGCTGCGCCGCCCGGGCCCGGACCGCGGCCCGCAGGCCGTCGTCGGTCATGCCCGGCGGCATCCGGACGTCGACGACGGCCACGTCGGGCCGGTGGGTGGCCGTCGCCTCCAGGAACGCGTCGGCGTCGCCGACCGCCGCCACCACGCTGCAGCCGGCCTCCTCGAGCAGCCGGACCAGCCCCTCCCTCAGGAGCACCGAGTCATCGGCCACCACCACGCGCACGGGGCCCAGCCTGGCACGGCCGGGCCCTGCGCGCGCGGTGAGCCGCCGGGCGGTGTCAGGGGTGGGACTGGGGCAGCGTGGCCGTCAGCTGGGTGGGGCCGCCGGCGGGGGAGCTGACGGTCAGGGTGCCGTCGACCCCCGCCAGCCGGTCGGCGAGGCCGGCCAGGCCGTGGCCCTTGGCCAGGGCCGCGCCGCCCGTGCCGTCGTCGCTCACGACGATGACGGCGAGCCCGCCGACCGCCGCCACCTCGACGGCCGCCCGGCTCGCGCCGCTGTGCTTCTCGACGTTGGTGAGGGCCTCGGCGACCACGAAGTAGGCCGCGTTCCGCGCGGCCTCGGAGAGCCGGACGTCGGCGACGTCCACCGAGGTCGGGACGCTGCCGCGCGCGGCGAGCGCGGTGACGGCCGCCCGCAGGCCCTGCTCGGCGAGGATCGGCGGGGCGATCCCACGCGAGAGGGTGCGGATCTCGGCCAGGGCGTCCTGGGACTGCTGCAGGGCCTCGTCGAGCAGCGCGCGGGCCTTCACCGGGTCGTCGTCGAGGCGCCGTTGGGCCGCGGAGATGTCCATGCCCAGCCGGACCAGCCGCTGCTGGGGGCCGTCGTGCAGGTCGCGCTCCAGCCGGCGCAGCGTGTGCACCTCGGCCCCGCCGGCGGCGCTGCGGCTCACGGTCAGCTCGTCGACCTGCTGGCGCAGCGCACCCGCCTCGTCTACCACCAGGGCCCGGGCCACGGCGACGTGCAGCTGGACGAGCCCCCGCAGCACCGCCGGGGTGCTGACCAGCAGGAGGACCCCCACGACGGTGTTGAACGTGAGGTCGGCGAACCGTCCCGGGTAGCCCAGCAGGTCCGGCAGGCCCTGGTCGTCCTCGGGCAGGAACCGGCTCCAGAACCAGTAGGTGACCCCGCCCAGCCCGCCCGCCGCCCAGCTCACCCCGATCGAGAAGGTGATGGTGCTGAGCGGGAAGTTGACCAGCACGTGCAGCAGGTCGCGCCAGGACTGCACGTGGCTGAGCCGCCGCAGTCGGCCGCCGAACCCGGCCGCCGAGGCGGGGTAGTGGGTGGCGGGCAGCTCGTGCCCGGCGGCGGCCAGCAGGGCCCGGCTCATCCGGGCGGCCCAGCCGGCGACGACGAGGGCCGCCACCAGCACGAACAGCCCGACGACGACGACGGCCAGCCCGAGCCCGGCGCTGAACAGGGTCGTGCAGACGACGAAGGCGGCGACGTAGACCGCGAAGGTGCCGACGAGCACGGCGCCGTTGCGGGCCACGCCGTTCATCAGGGACGTCACAGGGTCATCCTGGCGGGTCGGGGCCGGTGCGGCCGGTGGTGGGAGAGCGTCGTAGAGGTCGAGCACCTCGGTGCTCGCGGAGCCGGTGGACAGGTCGGTGGAGGTCATGGCTCCACGCTCGTCGAACGCGGCTCCCGTGCCCATCCGGCTGCCCGACGGAGCCGGTGGGGGGTTGTCCCCACCCCCGACGGTCTCGGCGGCGGCGGGCTGTCGGTGCCGCGGCCTAGGTTGGGCAGCATGAGCATGGAGAGCGCCGCCTGGTCGACCCTGTACCGGACGATGTCGGCGCAGCAGGAGAAGCGGCCGTTCTCCCGGGTCACGGTCCGCCGGGTCGCCGCCTTCGCCCGGCCCCAGCGCGTCACGATCGGCTTCTTCGTCCTGCTGAGCGTCGTCGGGGCCTTCCTCGCCGTCGCCACCCCGCTGCTCGCCGGTCAGGTCATCGACGCCATCACCAGCCGGTCGGCTCCGGCCGTCGTGGTGCGGCTGGCCCTGCTGATCGCCGGGATCGCCGTCGCGGAGGCCGGGGTCGGCCTCGTCTCGCGCTGGCTGTCGGCCCAGATCGGGGAGACGCTGATCCTCGACCTCCGCCGCGCCGTGTTCGACCACGTGCAGACGATGCCGATCGCGTTCTTCACCCGGACCCGGACGGGTGCGCTGGTCAGCCGGCTGAACAACGACGTCATCGGCGCGCAGCGGGCGTTCTCCGACACGCTGTCGGGTGTCGTCGGCAACTTCGTCGCCGTCGTCCTCGCGCTCGTCGTCATGCTCGCGACGTCCTGGCAGATCACGGTGCTGGCCCTGGTGCTGCTCCCGGTCTTCGTGCTGCCGGCGCGGCGGATGGGCCGCCGGCTCGCCGCGATGCGCCTCGAGGCGGCGAACCACAACTCCACCATGAGCACGCAGATGACCGAGCGGTTCTCCGCCCCCGGGGCGACGCTGGTCAAGCTGTTCAGCCGGCCCGACCGGGAGTCCGCGGAGTTCGGCGTCCGCGCCACCCGGGTGCGCGACATCGGCGTCAGCTCGGCGTACCTGCAGATGGTCTTCGTGACCGCCCTGACCCTGGTCTCCGCCCTGGCGCTGGCGCTGGTCTACGGGCTGGGCGGCTGGTTCGCGCTGCGCGGCACGCTGGAGGCCGGGTCGGTGGTGACCATGGCGCTGCTGCTCACCCGCCTCTACGCCCCGCTCACCTCCCTGGCCGGCGCCCGGGTCGAGGTGATGAGCGCGCTCGTCAGCTTCGAGCGGGTCTTCGAGATCCTCGACCTGCCGGCCCTGATCACGGAGCGGCCCGGCGCGACGGTCGTCCCGGCCGGCCCCGTCGGCGTCGAGTTCGACCACGTCGACTTCGCCTACCCGACGGCGGACAAGGTCTCGCTGGCCTCGCTCGAGGAGGTCGCCGTGCTCGACAACCGCGGCGGGGTGCAGGTCCTGCACGACGTCAGCTTCCGGGCCGAGCCGGGGCAGATGGTGGCCCTGGTCGGCTCCTCGGGTGCGGGCAAGTCGACGGTCGCCCAGCTGCTCGCCCGGCTCTACGACGTCGATGGCGGCGCGGTCCGGATCGGCGGCGTGGACGTGCGCGACCTCACCTTCGCCGGGTTGCGGGAGGCGCTCGGGATGGTCACCCAGGACGGGCACCTCTTCCACGACTCCATCCGCGGGAACCTGCTGCTGGCCAACGCCGACGCCACCGAGGAGGAGCTGTGGGCGGCGCTGCGCCGGTCCCGGCTGGAGACCCTGGTCGCCGAGCTGCCGGCCGGCCTGGACACCGTCGTCGGCGAGCGGGGCTACCGGCTCTCCGGCGGCGAGCGCCAGCGGCTGACCATCGCCCGGCTGCTGCTGGCCCAGCCGCGGGTGGTGATCATGGACGAGGCGACGGCGTCGCTGGACTCCACCTCGGAGGCCGCGGTGACGGCCGCCCTCGGCGAGGCCCTGCAGGGCCGCACGGCCCTGGTGATCGCCCACCGGCTGTCCACGGTCCGCTCGGCCGACCTGATCCTCGTGCTGGAGGACGGCCGCATCATCGAGCGCGGCCGGCACGGCGAGCTGCTCGCCGCCGACGGCCGCTACGCCGAGCTCTACCGGACGCAGTTCGCCCCGGGC
This sequence comes from Friedmanniella luteola, assembly GCF_900105065.1. Classification (NCBI taxonomy): domain Bacteria; kingdom Bacillati; phylum Actinomycetota; class Actinomycetes; order Propionibacteriales; family Nocardioidaceae; genus Friedmanniella; species Friedmanniella luteola. Next base: position 4,295,398 of record NZ_LT629749.1, on the reverse strand, counting down.
CCCGGCGGGGCCAGCGCGATGGAGCCGCAGCAGGACGAGCCCGTGCCGACGCCCTGAGGTCGCCCCCGCGCCCTCAGCCCGGAGCTTGTTGAAGGGCCTTTGACAAGCTCAGCCCGCGTTGCGGTCACAGGCTCGGGCCGCGGTGCGGTCACAGCTCAGGTCGCCGGGCGTCGCGGTCGGGACGGCGGGGCGGTCAGGAGCTGACCGGCGGGGCGAACGGGCTGACCGGCGGCGCCGACGGCACGGCGGCCAGCGGCAGCCACACCGTGAACGTGGTCCGGCCGGGCCGGCTGGACACCGTCACGTGCCCCCGGTGAGCCTCGACGACCGCCGCGACGATGGCCAGGCCCAGCCCGGTGCTGGTGCCCGAGGCGCCTCCCTCCGCGCGGACCCGGCTGGTGTCGGCGCGGGTGAACCGCTCGAAGACGTGGTGCTGGATCGCCTCGGGGATGCCGGGCCCGTCGTCGGTGACGGTGACGACCGCCTGCCCGTCGCGGACCTCCAGGCCGGTCTCGACGCGGGTACCCGGCGGGGTGTGGGTGCGCGCGTTGGCCAGCAGGTTGACCACGACCTGGTGCAGCCGGTGCCGGTCGCCCAGGGCGACCACGGGCTCGGCGGGCAGGTCGAGCTGCCAGGAGTGCGCGGGCCCGGCGGCGCGCGCGTCGCTCACGGCGTTGATCACCAGCTCGGTCAGGTCGGTGGGCCCGACCTCGATCGCCGGGCCGGAGTCCAGCCGGGCCAGCAGCAGCAGGTCCTCGACCAGCCGCGACATCCGCTCGGCCTCGGACTCCACCCGGGACATCGCGAAGGCCGCGTCCTCGGGCATCTCCCCGCGGCTGCGCCGCGTCAGCTCGGCGTACCCGCGGATCGCGGCGAGCGGGTTGCGCAGCTCGTGCGACGCGTCGGCGACGAACCGGCGGACCTTGGTCTCGCTGGCCTGGCGCGCCTCCAGGGCGGCCTCGACGTTGGTGAGCATGTGGTTCAGCGCCTGGCCGACGCGGCCGACCTCCGACGTGGGGTCCGCGTCGGCGGGTGGCACCCGGACGGCCAGGGCGACCTCGCCGCGGTCCAGCGGCAGCTGGGAGACCTGCTGCGCGGTGGCCGCGACCCGGTTGAGCGGCCGCAGGCTGCGCAGCACGACGGCCCGGGCCGCGACCAGGGCGCCGAGCACGGCCAGCAGGCTCAGCACGGTCTCCAGGCCGATGATCTGGGCCAGCAGGCGGTCGACCTCGGCCAACGGCACGCCGACCACCACCCGGCCCTGCAGCACCTCGCCGCTGCCGTTGGTGAGCTGGTAGGTCACGTCGTACGTGGCGACCCGGTAGTGCCCGACGCCGGCGACCTCGACCGAGCGCTTGTCCCGCGTGACCGGGAGGGCGGCCAGGCTGGCGTTGGTGGCGTCGTCCAGGGCCGGCGGCTCCCCGTACCCGCGCCGCAGGATGCGGCTCTCCAGCACGGTGCCGTCCGCCCCGAAGGCGGCGATGATGGTGTCCCGCGGGTTGCCGACCTGGACGATGTCGTCCTTGTCGCCGGGCCGTCCGGAGGGGGACCCCCCGCGCTGGCCCGCGGAGACGGCGTCGACCTGCTTGTCGACCTGCTGCAGCAGCAGCTGCCGGGTCGCGAGGGCGGTGGCGAGACTCAGCAGCACGGCGGCCAGGGCCACCAGGGCGGTGACCCGGATGACCAGCTGGCGTCCGAGCGTCCCGCGGCCCAGCGGAGCCGGCGGCTCGCCGGCCGGGCCGAGGACCGCGGGCTCCAGGCCCGGGGCGGTGCTCACCCCGCCGGGCGCAGCACGTACCCCGCGCCCCGCATGGTGTGGATCATCGGCGCCCGGTCGACGTCGATCTTCTTGCGCAGGTAGGAGATGTAGAGCTCGACGACGTTGGCCTGGCCGCCGAAGTCGTAGTTCCAGACCCGGTCGAGGATCTGGGCCTTGCTCAGCACCCGGCGGGGGTTGCGCATCAGGTAGCGCAGCAGCTCGAACTCGGTGGCGGTCAGCTGGATCTCGGTGCCGCCGCGGGTCACCTCGTGGCTGTCCTCGTCGAGCGTCAGGTCGCCCACGACCAGCGTCGAGTCGCTCTTGGCGAAGGCCGCCCCGCTGCGGCGCAGCAGGGCGCGCAGCCGGGCGATGACCTCCTCCAGGCTGAACGGCTTGGTGACGTAGTCGTCGCCGCCCGCCGTCAGGCCGCCGATCCGGTCCTCGACGGCGTCCTTGGCCGTCAGGAAGATGACGGGGACATCGGGGTCCTCGGCGCGGATCCGGCGCATCACCTCGAGGCCGTCGAAGTCCGGCAGCATCATGTCGAGGACGATCGCGTCCGGCCGGGTCTCGCGCGCCGCCTTGACCGCGGCGGTGCCCGAGGCGGCCGTGGTGACCTGCCAGCCCTCGTAGCGCATGGCCATCGAGAGCAGCTCGGTCAGGCTCGTCTCGTCGTCGACGGCCAGCACCCGGATCGGGGTGCCGTCGGGACGGGTGAGCGGTGCGCTGGCGGCGTCGGTTCGGACCATGGCCCAAGGTTCGCACCCATCCTGAGGACAGGACTGTGCGAAGTCTGTGCTCTTCCTGTGAACGGACGCCGCCCGGGTGGCCCTGCGGCACCCGCCACCGGTGGCCTCGGTGGGGCGCCGGCGGGGACGGGGGGGTGAACGGCGTGGTCTCGGGGAATACGGGGGCGTGGCCCTGGGTTGAGCCTGATGCACTCAACTTCACCTTGCCCATCCCCGCACGCTCATGCATAGTTGAGCGCGGGACGCTCAAGGACTAAGGTTGAGCGCAGCAGGCTCAAGTAGTACACAGACTCATCGGAGGAAACACACCATGGCTCGTGCAGTCGGCATCGACCTCGGGACGACCAACTCGGTCGTCGCCGTGCTCGAGGGCGGGGAGCCCACCGTCATCCCCAACGCCGAGGGGGCGCGCACCACGCCCTCCGTCGTCGCGTTCGCGAAGGGTGGCGAGGTCCTGGTGGGCGAGGTCGCCAAGCGCCAGGCCGTCACCAACGTCGACCGGACCATCCGCTCCGTCAAGCGCCACATGGGCACGGACTGGAAGGTCAGGGTCGACGACAAGGACTACCGTCCCCAGCAGATCAGCGCCTTCGTGCTGCAGAAGCTGAAGCGGGACGCCGAGGCCTACCTCGGTGAGCAGGTCACCAACGCCGTGATCACCGTCCCCGCCTACTTCTCCGACGCCGAGCGTCAGGCCACCAAGGAGGCCGGCGAGATCGCCGGTCTGACCGTGGACCGCATCATCAACGAGCCGACCGCTGCGGCACTGGCCTACGGCCTTGACAAGGGCGGCTCGGACCAGACGATCCTCGTCTTCGACCTCGGCGGTGGCACCTTCGACGTCTCCCTGCTGGAGATCGGCGACGGCGTCTTCGAGGTCAAGGCCACCAAGGGCGACAACCGCCTCGGTGGCGACGACTGGGACTCCCGCATCGTCGACTGGCTGGTCAAGCAGTTCAAGAACAAGAACGGCACCGACCTGTCCAAGGACAAGATCGCGCGCCAGCGGCTGCAGGAGTCGGCCGAGAAGGCCAAGATCGAGCTGTCCTCGGCCAGCGAGACCTCCATCAACCTGCCCTACATCACCCTCGGTGAGTCGGGCCCGCTGCACCTGGAGGAGCGGCTCACCCGCTCGGAGTTCCAGCGGCTGACCTCGGACCTGCTGGACCGCTGCCGCACCCCGTTCAACGCGGTGGTCGCCGACGCCAAGATCTCCGTCGGTGCGATCGACCACGTCATCCTCGTCGGTGGCTCCACCCGGATGCCCGCCGTCGTCGAGCTGGTCAAGGAGCTGACCGGCGGCAAGGAGCCCAACAAGGGCGTCAACCCCGATGAGGTCGTGGCCCTGGGCGCCAGCCTGCAGGCCGGTGTCCTGAAGGGTGAGGTGAAGGACGTCCTGCTGCTCGACGTCACCCCGCTGAGCCTCGGCATCGAGACCAAGGGTGGCGTGATGACCAAGATCATCGAGCGCAACACCACGATCCCGACCAAGCGCTCCGAGGTCTTCACCACCGCGGACGACAACCAGCCGTCGGTGATGATCCAGGTCTACCAGGGCGAGCGCGACTTCGCCCGGGACAACAAGTCCCTCGGCAACTTCGAGCTGACCGGCCTGCCGCCGGCCCCGCGGGGCGTCCCGCAGATCGAGGTCGCCTTCGACATCGACGCCAACGGCATCGTCCACGTGCACGCCAAGGACATCGCCACCGGCAAGGAGCAGTCGATGACCGTGACCGGCGGCTCGGCGCTCGGCAAGGAGGACATCAACCGGATGGTCCAGGAGGCCGAGGCCAACGCCGAGGAGGACCGCAAGCGCCGCGAGGCGGTCGAGCTGCGCAACGAGGCCGACAACCTGGTGTTCCGGACCGAGAAGCTGATCAGCGAGAACGCCGACAAGATCACCGACGACGTCAAGGCGCCGGTCGAGGAGGCGCTGACCGAGGTCAAGGCCGCGCTCGAGGGTACCGACGACGACGCCGTCAAGACCGCGGTGGACAAGCTGAACACCACCAGCGCCGCGCTCGGCCAGGCCATGTACGCCGCGGCTGCCGCCCAGCAGGCGCCGTCCGAGGCCGGCGAGCCGGGTGACGGGGCCGGGAGCAACGGCGCGAGCAGCTCCACCGGCTCGGACGACGACGTCGTGGACGCCGAGATCGTCGACGACGACCAGGCCGCGAGCGACACCAAGTGAGCGACCGGCCGATGAGCGACGACCAGCACGACGGCCCGCAGGGGCCGACCGTGCGCGACCGGCGCCGCATCGACCCGGAGACCTTCGAGGTCCGGGAGCCGCAGTCCGCTGCGGCTCCCGCCCCGGAGGCCCCGGCCGCTCCGGAGCCGGGTCTCCCGGACGAGCAGGTCGAGCAGCTGCAGACGGCGCTGGCCGAGCGGACCGCTGACCTGCAGCGGCTGCAGGCCGAGTACGTGAACTACAAGCGGCGCGTCGACCGCGACCGCGACCTGACCCGCAAGGTGGCGCTCGAGGGGTTCGTCAAGGACCTGCTGCCGGTGCTGGACGACGTCCGCTCCGCCCGCGAGCACGGCGAGCTGGCCGGGGCCTTCAAGGCCGTCGGCGAGCAGGTCGAGCGGATCACCACCCGGCACGGCCTCGAGAGCTTCGGGGCCAAGGGCGACCCGTTCGACCCGCACATCCACGAGGCCCTGATGCAGGTGCCGGCGGAGGGTGTCGACGGACCGACCTGCGTCGAGATCCTGCAGCCCGGCTACCGGATCGGCGAGCGGGTGCTGCGTCCGGCCCGCGTCGCGGTGGGCGAGCCCGTGGAGGGCTCGGCCGCCCCGGTCGTGGAGCAGACCACCGACACCGGCGCGGGCACCCCTGCGGCCGATGCGGAGCAGTGACCGGCTGACCAGCCGGGGCCCCCGCGGTGCGCGGGGGCCGTTGACCACCGAGGGGAGGCGTTCGTGAGCACGAAGGACTGGATCGAGAAGGACTTCTACAAGGTCCTGGGGGTGGCGAAGGACGCCAAGCCCGAGGACATCAAGAAGGCCTACCGGCAGCTGGCCCGGGAGAACCACCCGGACCAGAACCCCGGCAACCCCGAGGCCGAGCGGCGCTTCAAGGAGGTGTCCGAGGCCAACGACGTGCTGTCGAGCGAGAGCAAGCGCAAGGAGTACGACGAGGCCCGGCGGCTGTTCGGCGGGGGTGGGTTCCGCTTCCCGCGGAGCGGCGGCGCCGGCGCGGGCGGGGGGTCGGTGGACGACCTGTTCCGCCAGGCCGGCGACACCGGCTTCTCCGACCTGTTCGGCGGCCTGTTCAACGGGGCGGGTGGGACGCGGACCGCGACCACGCGCACGTCCAGCAGCCGCGGGCCCCGACGGGGCAGCGACGTCGAGGGCGAGGTGACCGTCGACTTCGTCCAGGCGATCGAGGGCGTCACCGTCGGCATGCAGATGGTCTCCGACGCCGCGTGCGTGCAGTGCCACGGCACCGGCGCGAAGGCCGGCACGGTGCCCAAGGTGTGCCCCACCTGCGAGGGCAGCGGCATGCAGACCTCGACCTCGGGTGGCGTCTTCGCCGTCACCGAGCCCTGCCGCGACTGCCGCGGCCGGGGCATGGTCGTCGACGACCCGTGCCCGGTCTGCCACGGCTCCGGCCGGGGCAAGTCCACCCGCACCATGCAGGTCCGGATCCCGGCGGGCGTCACCGACGGCCAGCGGATCCGGCTCAAGGGCAAGGGTGGCGCCGGTGAGAACGGCGGGGCGGCGGGCGACCTCTACGTCGTCGTGCACGTCCGCCCGCACCCGGTGTTCGGCCGCAAGGGCGACAACCTGACGCTCACCGCGCCGGTCACCTTCAACGAGGCCGCGCTGGGCGCCGAGATCGAGGTGCCGACGCTCGGCGGCGCCCCCGTCAAGCTGCGCGTGCCGGCCGGCACGCCCAACGGGCGCACCTTCCGGGTGCGCGGCAAGGGCGTCGGCAAGCGGGACGGCAGCAAGGGCGACTTGCTGGTCTCCGTCGAGGTGACGGTGCCCGAGGCGCTCAACGAGAAGGCGAAGGAAGCCCTGTCCAGCTACGGCGAGGCCGTCGGGGCGTCCAACCCCCGGGCCAAGCTGTTCAGCTGAGCCGGGGACGACCGGGAGGAGGTGACGACGTGGCAGCAGAGCTCCCGCAGCGGATCGACCACGACGCGCCCGTCTTCGTGATCTCGGTCGCGGCCCAGCTGGCCGGCATGCACCCGCAGACCCTGCGGACCTACGACCGGATCGGCCTCGTCCAGCCGCGGCGGACCGCCAAGCGCGGCCGCCGCTACTCGGCCCGCAACATCGCCCAGCTGCGGCTGATCCAGCGGCTCAGCCAGGACGAGGGCATCAACCTCGAGGGCATCCGCCGGATCCTGGCGATGCAGGACGAGATCGACACGCTCCGGGTCCAGGTCGCGCAGCTCGACGAGCTGCTCGCCCTGGCCCGGGCCGCCGCGTCGGGGACCCGGGTGTTCACCGCGGACCCGACCGGCGACGTCCGGCTGGGCGCCGCGGCGGCCCGGCGGCGGCCGGCTCCGCGGGCGATCACCGCCCGGTGAGCGGGCCCCAGGAGCCTCGTCCGACGAGCGGATCCTCCGGAATGGTTGATCCTTCAACAGCGTTGAGGCCAGCATGAAGAACATCGGCTTCCTGTCCTTCGGGCACTGGAACCCCTCGCCGCACTCGGCGACGCGGTCGGCGGCGGACGCGCTCACGCAGTCCATCGAGCTGGCCGTCGCCGCCGAGGAGCTCGGGGTGGACGGCGCCTACTACCGCGTCCACCACTTCGCCCGGCAGCTGGCGTCGCCCTTCCCGCTGCTGGCCGCCGTCGGCGCCCGCACCAGCCGGATCGAGATCGGCACCGGCATCATCGACATGCGGTACGAGAACCCGCTCTACATGGCCGAGGACGCCGGCGCCGCCGACCTCATCTCGGGCGGTCGGTTGCAGCTCGGCGTCAGCCGGGGATCGCCCGAGCAGGTCGTCGACGGCTACCGGTACTTCGGCCACCTGCCGGCCGGGGGCTCGGACCACGCCGAGATGGCGCGCCAGCACACGGCCGTCTTCCTCGAGGTGCTCGAGGGGCGGGGTTTCGCCGAGCCGAACCCGCGTCCGATGTTCGCCAACCCGCCCGGGCTGCTGCGCATCGAGCCGCACTCCCCGGGACTGCGGGACCGGATCTGGTGGGGGGCCGGAACCCGCGCGACCGCGGAGTGGACGGCGCAGCAGGGCATGAACCTGATGAGCTCCACGCTGCTCAGCGAGGACACCGGGGTGCCCTTCTCCCAGCTGCAGGCCGAGCAGATCGAGCGCTTCCGCACCGCCTGGGCCGAGGCCGGTCACGACCGCACGCCCCGGGTGTCGGTGAGCCGCAGCATCCTCCCCCTCGTGAGCGACCTCGACCGGGCCTACTTCGGACGCGAGTCCGGCGGTCAGGACCAGGTCGGCATCCTCGACGGCGGGCGGGCGCGCTTCGGCAAGACCTACGCGGGCGAGCCGGACCAGCTGGTCCGGGAGCTGGCGGAGGACGAGGCCGTGGCGGCGGCGGACACGCTGCTGATCACGGTGCCCAACCAGCTCGGGGTCGACTACAACGCCCACCTGCTCCAGTCGGTGCTCGAGCACGTGGCGCCGGCGCTCGGCTGGCGCTGAGCGTGGTCGGTTCGGGTGCCGCGGCCGGTCCCCGGCGCGGCGCTCAGTCGACGACGCGGACGCCCTTCCAGAACGCCAGCCGGTCCGTGATCTCGGCGGCCGCCGGCTTCGGCTCCGGGTAGGTCCAGGCGGCGTCGACGTTGGTCTCGCCCCCCACCTGGACGCTGTAGTAGCTGGCGGTGCCCTTCCAGGGGCAGACCGTGTGCGTGGTGGTCGGCTCGAGCACGCCGGGAGTGACCGACTCCAGCGGGAAGTAGTGGTTGCCCTCCACCACCACGGTATCCTCGGACTGCGCGATCACGGTGTCGTTCCAGATGGCCTTCACGGTCGTCTCCTCAGGTGCGGTGTGGTCCTCGCCCCCATCCTGTCCCGCCGGGCAAGTGCCGGAGAACCCTGTGCACAAGTCCTCCGGCCGCCGTCGGGGCGGGCAGCGTGGAGACATGACCACCTCGACCGCGCACCTGCTCAGGACCATCACCGTCACGACGGCGCCGGACCTCGTCCGGTTCTGGACGGCTCTCATGGGTGATGGCGGCATCGGCCGCCGCACGCTCTGGCTCGTCTTCCTCGACGAGGACGGACGGCCCGCGCCCGCCGTCGTCCCGGTCGACGACATCCCGCTGGACCCGAGGCCGGCCGACGTCGACTCGTTCCGCCTGTTCTTCGACCACCTCGACGGCTACGGCACCCCGGTGCTGCTGCTGTCCCGGCCCGGTCCGTCCGCGGTGCAGGACCACGACCGTCGGTGGGGCCGGGCGCTGGCGTCGTGCACCCCCCGGTGGCCGGTGCACCTCGCCACCGAGGGCCCGCACGGGCACTGCGTCGTGACCCCGCTGCCGCACCCCTCGGGGGAGCCGTGAGCCGACGTCCCGCGGCCGACCGCCTAGCCCACCACCCGCAGGTGCGCCCGTCGACGGCGCGCGCTCTCCGCCGTCTTCTCCATCAGCTCCAGGAACGCGCGCGAGTGCGTCGTGTTCCAGTCGTGGTCGCGCAGCGCGGCCCGGCGGCCGTTGGCCGACAGGGTCTCGCGGAGGGGGCGGTCGGCCCGCAGCCGCAGGACGGCGTCCACGACGGCCTCCACGTCGTCCCAGGGGACGACGATCCCCAGGTCGTTGCCCCGGACGATGCTGCTGGCCAGCGGGAGCGGCGTGGTGATGGCCGGGATGCCCAGGGCGGCGTACTCGACGATCTTGGTCGGCAGGCTCGACCGGAAGTTCGGGAGGTCCTTGAGGAGGCAGAGCCCGGCCAGCGAACCCGACATCCGCTCCAGCGCCGTCTCGCTCGGCAGGTAGCCGAACCAGGTGAGGTCACCCGCCGCCATGGCGTCGTCCAGCGCCTCCCGGCACTCGGTGTCGACCGCCTCGCCGATCACCTCGACCGTCACCGCGCCCGCGGTCCGACGCCGCAGCTCGCGCGCCACCGCGATGATCTCGGCGCAGCCTCGCGCCATGGAGATCGAGCCCAGGTAGCTGACCCGGTCGGCGGAGGGCGGCCGCGCCGTCGCCGGCACCCGGACGGCGTTGGGCACCACGGGGTGGTGCCGGCGGAACCGGTGCTGGTAGGAGTACTCGGACAGGAAGAGCCGGTGGCGGTGTTCGGCGAGGCGCTCGAGCGACCGCCACGCCGTCGCCATCGGCACCCGCATGACCAGCGGGACCCAGGTCTTCACCCGCATCGCGGCGGCCGGGTCCTCGTGGACGTCCCACACGAGGTTCGTCAGCCCCAGCCGGATCGCCGGGAACAGCAGCTCGGGGTCGTGCACCAGCACCAGGTCGTGCCGGGGGGCCAGCTCGCGCAGCATCCGGCGGGCCGCCAGCGCCGACCGGAGCCGGTGGCGGCCCTGCGAGCGGCAGATGTCGACCAGCTCCAGCCGCCCCCGCCCCTGCGCGGCCGGCGACGCAGCCGGCACCGCCAGGCCGTAGCCGGAGAAGGGTGCGACGTAGGTGACGTCCCAGCCGGCGCGGAGCAGCGTCTCGATCTGCCGCTGGCGGACCCGCGAGTCCTCGGGGTGGTGGACGACCGTCAGGACCAGGACCGACCGGCGCGCGACCGCCGCGGTCGCCTGCTCCGACATGCGCGCGACCGCGGTCACAACAGCTGGACGTTGTCCGCGCGCGTGGCGGTGCCACGCGTGTCGAGGAACCGGCGGGAGAGTGCGGCCAGGGCGTCGACGTCGTACTGCTGGTGGTTCTGCAGGACGATGCAGAGGTCGGCCTGCTGGACCGCCGTCGGCAGGTCGTCGACGCTCGTGAGGTGGTGCCCGGCCACCGACCAGTTCTTGACCAGGGGGTCGTGGAAGCTCAGCTGGGCACCCTGCTCCACGAGGATCTTGGCCAGCGGCTTGGCCGGCGACTCGCGGGTGTCGGCGATGTCCGCCTTGTACGTGACCCCGAGCAGCAGCACCTTGGCTCCGCTGAGGGCCTTGTGGTCGAGGTTGAGCATGTCCTGCGCGCGGCGGGCCACGTAGGCCGGCATCGTGGCGTTGATCTCCTGGGCCAGCTCCACGAACCGGAAGGGGTAGCCGAGCTGGGCCCGCACCCGGTGGGAGAGGTAGTTGGGGTCGATGGGGATGCAGTGGCCGCCGACACCCGGTCCGGGCCGGAAGGCCTGGAAACCGAAGGGCTTGCTGCTCGCCGCGTCGATGACGTCCCACAGGTCGATGTCGAGCTCGTGGCAGAAGCGGGCCATCTCGTTCACCAGGGCGATGTTGATGTGCCGGTAGGTGTTCTCGAGGAGCTTCGCCATCTCCGCTTCCCGGGTGCCCCGCGTCAGCACGACCGTGTCGATGAACCGGCCGTAGAACTGCTCGGCCGCCTGGGCGCACGCCGGGGTGTGCCCGCCCACCACCTTCGGGGTGTTCTTCGGTCCGAACTCGGCGTTGCCGGGGTCGATGCGCTCCGGGGAGAAGACGAGGTGGAAGTCCTGGCCGGCCACCATGCCGCCCGCCTCCAGGAGGGGGCGGACCTCCTCGTCGGTGGTGCCCGGGTACGTGGTCGACTCCAGGACCACGAGGGAGCCGGGGGACAGGTGGCGCGCCGTGACGGCCGTGGCCGCCAGGACCGGTCCCAGATCGGGGAGCCCGTCGCTGGACAGCGGCGTCGGCACGCAGATGACGATCGTCTGGGCGCGGGCGATCACGCTGGGGTCCAGCGTGGCGACGAAGCCGGCGTCCAGCATGGTCCGGACGTCCCCTCCGTCCAGGTCGTCGACGTGGGAGCGGCCCGCGTTCAGCCCCTCGACCACCTCGGCGCTGACGTCGAGGCCGACCACGGACAGACCGGCCGCGCAGGCTTCGCGGGCCAGCGGGAGCCCGACATAACCCATGCCGACGATGACGGCGTCCACGTTGTCGTCCACTTCCCACTCCTCATCACTGGCGTCGGCCCGCCCGGTCCCGACCAGGACCGGGAACCCGCTTCCGAGGAAGGGTGCCGGTCGTCAACGTATTCGAGTTGCGACCCGGAAACCAGTCAGACAACCGCGTGTTGAGGCTCGCGAAAAGGGGTTGGAGACGGGCGGGTCGTCGTTTTCTTCCTGCCTCGGGAGCGTGCGAGGATCTGCGCACTATGAGTGTGGACGGTTCTCGCCGGGTGGATGTTCTCGACATCTCCGACCTCCGCTTCCCGGGCGGCACGTCGCACAGCATCGCCGAGGAGGTGCGGGCCCAGCGTCGGCACGGGTGGACCACCGGGCTGGTCCACCTCAACGGTCCGCTGGTCACCCGCGTGACGCCGGTCAACCCGCAGATCCGTCGGCTGGTGGACGGCCGGCAGGTGAAGCTGCTGGTCGGTGACGACCCCGTCGAGGCCGACGTGGTGGTCGTCCGGCACCCCGCGGTGCTGCAGCACGCGGCCGAGCAGCTGCCGCCGGTCCGGACGGGGTCCGTGGTCGTCGTGGCCAACGCAGGCCCCCGGGACATCGACGGCTACGAGCACTACCGGCCCGAGACGGTGCACCAGATCGCCGCCGAGCACTTCGGCGTCGAACCGGTCTGGGCCCCGATCGGCCCCCTGGTCCGCGACGAGATCGCACCGCTCCTGGACCCGGGCTCGCTGCGGGCCGAGGACTGGGTGAACATCATCGAGGTCGACGCGTGGCAGGTCCGGCGGTCCGGATGGCAGTCCGACCGGCCCGTGATCGGACGGCACAGCCGCTCCTCCCCCCAGAAGTGGCCGGCCGACGCCGCCACCCTGCGTCTCGTCTACCCCACCGACGGGTCGATGACGGTGAAGGTGCTGGGCGGGGCCGGCCCGGCGGAGAAGCTGCTCGGCGAGCGGCCGCCCAGCTGGGAGGTGCTGGAGTTCGGCGAGCAGGCCCCGCGCGACTTCCTCGCCGGCCTCGACTTCTTCGTCTACCACCACGACCCCCGGTGGGTGGAGGCGTTCGGCCGCACGATCCTGGAGGCCCTGGCCAGCGGCGTGCCGGCTGTCCTGCCGCCGCACTTCGAGGCGCTCTTCGGGCCGGCCGCGAGCTACGCGGAGCCGAGCGGGGTGCGCGACCTCATCACCGGCCTCTACGCCGACCGCGCGCGGTACGAGGCCCAGGTGGCGGCCGCCACGGCCGACGTCCGCCGCCGGTTCGGGCACGAGGCCCACGTCGGGCGGATCACGGACCTGATCGGGGCGCCCCGCACGGCCGGCCCGGACCAGCCGGGGACCGCGGTCCCGGTGGCCCCGCCCGCCACGGCCGGGGCCGGGGCGCTCCCGACCGTCCCGTCGGCCGGCCCGGTCGCCGTCGAGAAGCCACGTCTCCTCTTCATCACGAGCAACGGCGCGGGGATGGGCCACCTCACCCGGCTGCTGGCCTACGCCCGCCGGACGGCGGCCGACGCCGAGCCGCACTTCCTCTCCCTCTCCCAGGCCGTCGGCGTGGTCGGTGAGTTCGGGTTCGGCTACGAGTACCTGCCGTCCACCAAGGCCACCGGGATGAGCGCGAAGACGTGGCACGCCCTGTTCGCCGAGCGGGTGTCGGAGACCGTCGCCCGGCTGCGGCCGGCCGCGGTGGTGTTCGACGGGACCTGGCCCTACGACGGCATCGTGGCCGCCCGCCGCGCCGATCCGGGACCCCGCTGGGTGTGGTCGCGGCGCGGCATGTGGCGTGCGGGCCAGAACCGCGAGCAGCTGGCCAAGGCCGCGTGGTTCGACGCGGTCCTGGAGCCCGGGGACTTCGCCGCCGCCTACGACCAGGGGGTCACCGTCGCGGCACCCTCCCGGCGGGTGGGACCCGTCACCCTCGCCGACCACGACGAGCTCGAGGACCGGGCCACGGCCCGCCGCTCCCTGGGACTGGACCCGGACGCGCCGATGGCGCTGGTGTCGCTGGGCGCGGGCAACATCGACGACACCAGCGGGACGACGGGGGCCGTGGTCGGTGCGCTCCGTCGGCTGGGCGTGGAGATCTGCGTGACCCGGCCGGCGATCTCCGCCCGCGGAGGGGGGTTGGACGACGTGCACCTGATCCGCGACTTCCCCCTGTCCCGTCGGTACCGCGCGTTCGACCTCGCGGTCAGCGCGACCGGCTACAACTCCTTCCACGAGCTGCTCCGCTTCGGGCTGCCCACCCTGTTCGTCCCCAACCGCGCGACGTCCCTCGACGACCAGGCCGGCCGGGCCCGCTTCGCCGCGGACCGCGGGCTCGCGCACGCCCTGGACGACGTCACGGTGGAGACGGCCCAGCCGCTGCTGGCGGACCTCCTCGAGCGCGGACCGACGATGGTGGCGGCGATGGCGGACCTCGACCCGGGCAACGGCGCCCACGAGGGCGCGGCCCTGCTCCTCGACCTCGCCGCGGGGCGGCCGTCGTGGTGAGGGGCAGCACGCTGCCGCCCGGGGTGCGCCAGGCCGTCGCCCTGCTGTGGCGCGCGCCCGGTTCCCGGACCGTGCGGCGGCGGGCTGTCAAGGCGCTGCGGCGGAACCGGACCGCGCGTCGTCTCGCGCAGCAGATCTGGGCCGTGCGGCCCGCACGGCGCGGCGTCCCGGTCGACGTGACGGCCGGCACCCTGCTGGGTGGGCTGGGGACGGAGCAGCTCCCCGTGGTGCTGGTCGTGATGATCGGGACCCCAGCGGCCCTCGTCGAGCCGGTGGTCGAGGAGGTCGCCGAGCTGCAGGTCCTCACCGCGGCCTTCCGGCCCGTCTTCGTGCTCGACTCCCCGGCGTTCGGGCCGGTCCGGCGCTACGGCTACCCGGTGGAGCTGGTGACCGGCCGGGTCGACTGGACCGACACGGCGACGACCTGGGAGGAGTACCTCGGCACCCGGATGGCGTCCATCTGCCGCCACTTCCGGAGCACGGGGACCGTCCGCGTCGGTCCGGACGGGCTGGACGCGGTGGACCGCGCGCTGCTGGGCGGGGGACGCTGACCGTGGCCAGGACCACCCCCCGAGGACTGCTCGGCTCCGTCCGCTCCCTGGTGCGCTCGCACTGGCACCACCTGGCTCCGCTGCTGGCGCTGGGCGCCCTCGCGGCGGCGGTCTGGGCCTGGGTCGGCGAGGGCAGTCCCGCCCTCGCGGCCCTCCTGGTGCTGCAGGCGGCGTTGCTGGTCGGCGTCGCGGTCACCGGAGCCCGCTCGCTCACGATCCTGAGGCAGGGCCGCCGGGCCGACCAGCGGCTCGCCAGCGTGCTCACCCTGAGCCGGAAGGCGGCGCGCCGGGCCGCGCCCCGACCGGCCCCGACCCCGGCCGCGCCCCCCGCGCCGGACCTCGGGCCCCTGCTGGCCAGCCTCGGCATGCAGCGCCTGGACGGGGCCATCCGGCACGAGGAGGTGATGGAGGCGTACCGCGAGGTGGTGCGCCGCCAGGACGTCCTCGCCGAGGGGCTGCAGCGGGAGAAGGAGCGCCGGGAGGCCGACATCCGCCGGGCGCTGGAGGCGTGGGGACCCGGTGTCCTCCGGGCGCCGGAGCTGCAGGCCGCGGAGGAGCGGCTGACCCTGCTGGTCAACCGCAAGTTCGAAGAGGCGATCACCGAGAACGACGCCCTGATCAACCTGCACCGGCTGGTCGAGGTGCACCACGAGCTGCCCCCGGCCGGGGGCTTCGCGGCCTCGCCGCGGACCCTGCTGCGGCTGTTCTCGGCCGCCAGCGAGGTCCCCGCGGACCGCCTGGTGGTGGAGTGCGGCAGCGGCACCTCGACCGTCTGGCTGGCCGAGGCGCGGCGTCAGGCGGGCGGGGGCCACGTGGTCGCCCTCGAGCACGACGAGGGGTACGCGGAGCGGACCCGGGAGGCGGTGCGCCGGAGCGGGCTGTCGGCGTGGGTCGACGTCCGCTGGGCGCCGCTGGAGCCCGTGGAGATCGACGGGTCCAGCTACCGCTGGTACGCCCGCTCGACCTGGGAGGACCTCGCCGGCATCGGTCTGCTGTTCGTCGACGGGCCGCCCGGGAGCGTCGGGCCCCGGAGCCGTCACCCCGCCTTCCCCCTGCTGGCCGCCCGGCTCGCCGACGGCGCCACGGTCGCCCTGGACGACGTCCAGCGGCCCGCGGAGCGCGCCATCGGCCAGAGCTGGCTGGCGGACACCACGTCTCCGGTCGTCCTGACCGACCACGAGGTGGTCGGGCGGACCTGGTTCCTGCGGGCCGAACGGCGGCCCGGGTGACGTCCGCGACCTCCGGCGGGCCCGGAGGGGCGCGGACCCCCGGGTGGGTGCCCCGGCCGGTGGTGCGGCAGGAGTGGCGGGCCGTGGCGGCGCCCGCGCTCGGCGCCTGGACCCCGACCGCGACCGTGACCGTCGTGCTGCCGGCGAAGGACTGCCAGGGCGAGCTCGAGCTGACGTTGGCGGCCCTGGCCGAGCAGACCTACCCCGAGCACCTGCTGGACGTCGTCGTCGTCGACGACGGGTCGGAGGTCCCGCTGGAGCTGCCGCCGCGGCGGCCGGCGCACTGCCGGATCCTCCGGCTGCCGCCCGGCGCGGGCCACGGCTCGGGAGGAGCCCGGCACGCCGGCGCCCAGGACGGGGTGGGCTCGGGTGACCTGCTGCTGTTCCTCGACGCTGACATGGTGGCGACCCGGACGCACGTCGAGGCGCACGCGCGGTGGCACCACGTGGTGGCCGACGCCGTGGTCCTCGGTCGCAAGAGCTTCGTCGACTTCGACGGGATCTCCCCCGGCGCGGTCCAGCGGGCGGTCCGGGAGGACACCCTCGCCACGGTCCTCGCGGGTCGCCCCCAGGAACGTCACGTCTGGTGGGAGAACTTCGTCCGGGCGGGCCACCTGCTCACCGACTACACCGACGACACCTTCGTGGCCGTCGTGGGCGCCAGCGTCTCGACCACGCGCGCCCTGTACCGCGAGAGCGGCGGCTTCTCGGCGCTGCGGCTGCGCGGGATCGTCGACACCGAGTTCGGCTACCGCATCTTCACCGCCGGCGGGGTGGTCATCCCCGACCTCGAGTCCGAGAGCTACCACCAGGGCGTCCGCAACTTCAGCACCCGCGGCGACGAGATCAAGCGCGAGCGCATCGGGCTGGCGGCCAACCACCTGCCGATCCCGATCTTCCGGCCGGTCAACCGTGGACGGTCCTGGACGGTGCCCGAGGTGCACGTGCTCCTGGACGCCGGGCCCGGGATCGATCCGGCGTCGGTGCTGCTCAGCGTCGACAGCCTCCTGGCGTCCTCGGTGAGCGACCTCAGGGTGACCGTCTCGTGCCCGGCCTCGGACCCGCCCCCCCGCTGGCTCCTGGACTACTTCGACGGGGACGGCCGGGTCCGGTTCACCGACGCGGCGCCGTCCACCGGGTTCCCCTCGCCGAGCACGCTCGTCGTGCCGGCC
This sequence comes from Friedmanniella luteola, assembly GCF_900105065.1. Lineage (NCBI taxonomy): Bacteria > Bacillati > Actinomycetota > Actinomycetes > Propionibacteriales > Nocardioidaceae > Friedmanniella > Friedmanniella luteola. The sequence continues at coordinate 4,278,497 of NZ_LT629749.1, read as the reverse complement.
GGCGCCGTCGTACCCGTCGACCTGGTCGGCGCCCTCCGCGCGGAGCAGCTCGCGCGCCAGGTCGGGCTGGTGCGGGCGACGGTCCCCGGCCTGGCGGGGGCCTCGGTCGAGCTGTGGGCGACGCGGGCGCTGCACCGGGCGCGACGCCACCCGCACCCCGACGGGATCGAGGCCGCCGTCCAGGACCTCTTCGGCCAGGCGTGGCTCAGCGGTGCTGCGCTCGGCCTGCGGGCTGGGGTGCTCGACGTGACGCGCCAGGGGATGCTGCTCGACCGGCCGGTCCAGGACGCGACGGGATGAGGCCGACCCAGCCGCCCCCGGCGCTCGACGTCGGCACATGGCGGGCCCTCGCCGCCCTCGACCCGGCGGGCGTGTCCGCGCTCGCCCGACGCGTCGCCGGCACCCGGCTGCCGCCGGTGAACACCGCGGTGGTGTCGCCCGCCGGCTTCGTGGGCGACACCGGCCCCCGGCTGGCCCGGGTGAGGTCCCGGGGCACCCGGATGGAGGTCGTGGACCGGCGCGAGGTGCTCGCCGACCTCGGGGCCTACGGGCTGCTGGACAGCGCCGGGCTCGCGCGCCTCCGCCCGTACCGCGCGGTCGAGGTGGACGCCGGCGCCGCTCCCGGGCCCCTCCTGACCGCGCGCCTGCTGGCCCAGCTCCTGGTGGCCGGCGTGCCGCCGCTGGTCGACCACCTGCCGGTGAGCGTCGAGCGGCTGCTGGGCGACCAGCTGGCCGCCGTCCTCCACGAGCTCGACCGCCCGGTGCTGTCCTCGCCCGTCACGCGCACGGCCTGGTCGGTCCGGGCGCGACGCCAGGCCCTGCGCCGGCTGACGGCCACCGGCCGGCCGGTCCCGGTCGGGCTCCTGGTGGACTGGACCGACGAGACCGGGGGTGCGCGCTCGCTGGAGGAGGCCCGTCGCCAGGACTGGCCGGACCTCGTCGTCGTCCTCGTCACCGGCCCCGCGGGCGCGGCGGCCGCTCGACGAGCGGCCGCCCGGGGACCGGGGTCGGCGTCGGTGGTCCTCGGTGAGGACCGCGCGGCCGCCCTCGCCGCAGCGGTGGACGAGCTCCGGGCCGTCCCGTCGGCCCCGTCCCTCGCGACCGTCTTCGCCGCCGGGCTGAGCTACGGACCGCACCACGTGACCGACCTCGTGCTGGCGCGGGGGTACGCGCGGAGCCCGCTGGTCGGGGTCGACGTCCGCCGGAGCTTCCTCGTCCCGCTGGACCTCGGGGTCGAGGACGCGGGCGAGGAGGGGGAGCGGCCCGGCCGGGCGCTGACCCCCGGTACCGTCCTCGCCGAGCCCCAGGACCTCCTCGAGGTCGCGTGCCCGCCGGCCGGCGCCCCGCCCGCCCGCGGCTACGCCGTCCACGACGGTGGCGTGACGCGCGTCGTGCACGCCGCCGTGGGCTCCGAGCTGGAGACGAGGCTGGCCGGCGCCTCCCGGCAGTGGCGCGGCTGGGCCGAGCCGGGCGCCGACCAGGACGCGACGCCGGGGCCGCCCGGCCGCGAGCGCGGCCGGGCGACCTACCCCTCCTACTTCAGCCGACCGTGAGCGGACGCCGGCCGGCGAGGTCGGCGCTCAGCCGGTTCGCCGTCTCGACCAGGGCCTCGGCCCGGGCGTCGAAGGTGTGCTCGCGCCGGATCCGCTCGGTCACCGCGGCCCGGCGCTCGCGACGCTCCGGGGCCTCCTCCAGGTGCTGGGTCACCGCCTGGGCGAGCTGGGCCGGGGTCTCGTAGGTCAGGACGGCGTCCCCGAAGATCTCGTCCAGACCCGGGACCGGGTCCGACACGATGCGAGCGCCGGAAGCGGCGAGGTCGAAGAGCCGGTTGGAGATCAGCCCGTGCTCGCGCATGTCGTCCCAGTGGTCGTTGAGGACCACGCCCGCCCCGGCGTAGACGGCGGGGAGGTCCTCGTTGGGGATGTACTCCCCGAGCCACGCACCCGCCGGCAGCAGGCCCTGCCAGCGGACGCCGTAGACGGCGGGGACGATGCCGGCCGCCAGCGCGGTGCCGACGGAGTCGCGGACCCCCCGGGCGTTCCCGACGAAGAGGACCTCGTGGCGGCGCAGCGGGTCAGGAGCGACCGGTCGGAACCGCCGCTGGTCGGTGCACTGCAGGAGGGCGGGGACCGTCCGCCCGGTCGCCCGGCTGAGGCGTTCGGCCAGCGTCGACGACGCCGCGAAGGCGGCGTCGAAGGTCCGCAGCTCGCGGGCCGTGACCTCCTGGGGATGGCTGATCACCCACACCAGGTTCGTGTGCTGCGGGTTCGGCCGGTAGGGCGTCACGCCGCGGAGGGTCAGGGTGACGTCGTCGAGCCGGGACGTCGGCCGGTACCAGGCGTCCTTGCAGTCGATCACCACCTCCTGGCCGCGGCGCTCCAGCGCGTCCTTGAGCGCGACGGCGAAGTGCCAGTCGCCCCAGTTCGTGCGGCGCGCCACCGTGGGAGCCCCGATCTTCAGCGCCCACCGCAACGGTCGAGGGCTCCGGTCCCGGACCACCACCGGCCGCGCCGGGTGGGCCAGGTCGGTCTCGTAGCCCACCACGGCGTAGCCCGCGTCCTCCCAGGCCCGCTCGTCGCCGTCGAGGACGTCGCGCCAGCGGTCGGCGTAGAGCTCCTGGTTCGCGGCCGCGACCGCCTGGGCCCGCGGTCCGTTCGGCGGGTCGGGCACGGTGAGCAGCGAGACGAGGCTCTGCGGCACGTACCGCGGCTCCCGCCCCGCCGACGCCGCCAGCCGCAGACTGAGGTCGGCGTTGTCGTGGTCCTCGACGAAGGTCGCCTCGAACCCGCCGACGCCGACGAAGTCGTCGGCGCGGACGGCCAGCACCCGGGCGCCGAGGGCGGCCCGGCCCGACGCGCGCAGGACCTCGGGTGCGTCGCCCGGGAAGCCGGCGAAGAGGTCGTACGGGTGGGCCCCGCGGGCGTGCCCGGTGCCGGCCGACCAGACCGCGCCGTCGGGTCGCAGCACCAGGGGCTGGCAGGCCGACGCCGCACCCTCGACCAGCGGTCCGACCAGCGGTCCCAGCCAGCCCGGCTCGACGCGGACGTCCGGGCCCACGAAGACGACGACGCCGCCCCGGGCGAGCGAGGCGCCCAGGTTGCGCGCCACCTCGGTGGAGAGGCTGAAGCGTTCCCGCCGGACCCGCAGCCGGGGGTGGCGGCGCGCCAGGTACTGCAGCTGCGTCGCCTCGGCGTCGGGCAGCTTGGCGTCGACCACCACCACCTCCACCTCGGGCGCGGTGAGGGCCAGGACGCGCTCGATGGTGCTGCGCAGGTGCGGCTCCGAGCGGTTGGCGGTGATGACCACCGAGACGTCGCCGGGCGGGCGGTCGCCCCGACGGGCGCGGGCAGCGGTCCAGTCCACGACGTGCTTGTCCAGCACCTTGTGGCGGTAGCCGAACGGCTCGGTGATGGTGATGCGGTCGTCCCGCTCGTCCCACGGGTCGTACCGGGTGCCGATGAACGGCGCGAACCCGAAGTCGGTGACGGCCGCCATCCGGATGAACAGGTCCCAGTCCACGTTGCGGCGCAGCGTCTCGTCGAAGGTCCCGACCTCGTCGAGGAGGGCGCGCTCGTGCAGCACGACGATGCAGTCGATGAAGTTGCGCTCCTGCAGCGCCTCGCGGTCGAACGGCAGCGCGCGGAACCCGGTGCGGCCGCCCTTCTTCTCCTCGCGCAGCTCCGACGCCGCGTAGCCGACCCGGAGCCCGGCGGTGCGGACGAAGGCGACCATGACCTCGAGGAAGCGGGGTTCCCAGGTGTTGTCGGAGTCGAGGTAGGCGACGTACTTCCCGTGCGCGCGGGCCAGCCCGGCGTTCCGTGCCGTGGAGACCCCGCCCGGCAGTGGTCGCCGGACCAGCTCGACCCGGGGGTCCTCCAGGAACGGCGCGAGCTGCTCGACGGTGTCGTCGACGCTGCCGTCGTCGACCACGACCAGCTGCCAGTGCCGGTAGGTCTGCTGCAGCACCGAGCGCACGGCCTCGACCACGCCCGGGGCGCGGTCCTTCGTGGGGACGACGACCGACACCAGCGGCGGCTCCTCGCGGAGCTCGGAGCAGGCGGCCAGCGTCTGCGCCACGAAGGCGTCCGAGGCCGCGCGGTCGAAGGTCTTGGCGGTGCGCGCCAGGTCCTCGTGCCCGGCGGTGGCGGCCAGCAGGTCCTGCACGTCCCCGGCGAACTCGGCGAACGGCGCCCCGGTGGAGCTCGTCGGCCGGTCGGCGGCCGGGGCGAACACCTCGGGGTCGACCCCGGGGGCGAGGCGGGCGCCGGTCCGCCACCCCGACTCCAGGTAGTGGCCCAGCGGCCCGCCCGGGTGGGTGGCCGCGTCCGGGTGGTCGGCGAGGTAGGCGTGCGCGTCGACGAGGGGGTGGGGGGAGGTCCCGCGGGCGGCGCCCCGCCGGACGTAGTGCACGAAGGCCGCGGTGTCCAGCTGCTTCGGCGTCTCGGGCCGGCTGCGGTACCACGCCGGGTCGAAGCAGGGCTGGGGGCTGACGTCGTCCGGGATGCCGGTGCGGACGTAGTGGTCGACCGGGTCCTCGCCCGCCGGGAGCGGGCCGGCGTGCCGGAGGTACCAGGCGGTGTCGAACAGGCCCGACCGGCGGATCTCGTCGGCCAGCTGGACGGCGCGCTGGTCGTCGGCGACCGGCGGCACCACCTCGGGCTCGGGGCGGCGGCGCACCTGCCGGAACTTCATGGGTGCCTCCGGGCATCGGGGGACGGGCTCGGCCGTCCACCCTAACCACGGAGCCGGCGGCTGACGGGTCCGGCTCACCGGCCGCGGCACCGAGGCCACGACGGTTCGGGGGTGCTCAGGGTTGAGCGGAGGGCACTCAACCTGGAATACTGTCCAGCGGCACGAAGTTGAGTCGGATGGACTCAAGGACGACCACCCCACTGCTCGACCCCGAAGGACCCCGCACATGGACACGAACAAGCTCACCACCAAGAGCCGTGACGCCGTCTCCACGGCGTTGCGGAACGCCCTCACCACGGGCAACCCCAACGTCGAGCCCTCGCACCTGCTGCACGCGCTGCTGCTGGTGCCCGGCAACACCGTCGCGCCGCTGATCAGCGCCGTCGGCGCGGACCCGGCCGTCGTCGACGCCGCCGCGCAGGGCGCCATCGCCAAGCTGCCGAAGGCGAGCGGGTCCTCCGTCGCCCAGCCGCAGCTCTCGGGCGCCTTCGCCCGCGTGCTGGCCGACGCGGAGAACCGTGCCCAGCAGCTCGGCGACCAGTTCGTCGCCACCGAGCACCTGATGATCTCCCTCGCCGCCGTCGACTCCGACGTCAAGAAGCCCCTGCTGGACCTCAAGGTGGACCCGCGCTCGCTGACCGCCGCCTTCAACGAGGCGCGGGGCAGCAAGCGGGTGACCAGCGCCGAGTCCGAGGGCACCTCCTCGGCGCTCGACCAGTACGGCGTCGACCTGACCGCACAGGCCCGCGAGGGCAGGCTCGACCCGGTAATCGGCCGGGACACCGAGATCCGCCGCGTCGTGCAGGTGCTCGCCCGGCGCACCAAGAACAACCCGGTCCTGATCGGCGAGCCCGGCGTCGGCAAGACCGCCGTCGTCGAGGGCCTGGCCCAGCGGCTCGTCGCGGGCGACGTCCCCGACTCGCTCAAGGGCCGCCGGCTGGTCTCGCTCGACCTGCCGTCGATGGTCGCGGGCGCCAAGTACCGCGGTGAGTTCGAGGAGCGGCTCAAGGCCGTGCTGACCGAGATCCGCGACGCCGAGGGGCAGGTCATCACCTTCATCGACGAGCTGCACACCGTCGTCGGGGCCGGGGCGTCCGGTGACTCCTCGATGGACGCCGGCAACATGCTCAAGCCGATGCTGGCCCGCGGCGAGCTGCGGATGATCGGCGCCACGACGCTCGACGAGTACCGGGAGCGGATCGAGAAGGACCCCGCCCTGGAGCGCCGCTTCCAGCAGGTCTACGTGGGCGAGCCGAGCGTCGAGGACACCATCGCGATCCTCCGCGGACTGCGGGAGCGCTACGAGGCCCACCACAAGGTGGCCATCACCGACGGCGCCCTGGTGGCCGCCGCCAGCCTGTCCAACCGGTACATCCCGTCCCGCCAGCTCCCCGACAAGGCGATCGACCTCGTCGACGAGGCGGCCTCCCGGCTGCGGATGGAGATCGACTCCTCGCCCGAGGAGATCGACGTGCTGCGGCGCAGCGTCGAGCGGATGCAGATGCAGCGCTTCGCCCTCGAGAAGGAGTCCGACGCCGGCAGCCGCGACCGCCTGAACCGCCTGGACGAGGAGCTCGCGAACACCCAGGAGGAGCTGCGCGGGCTGGAGGCGCGCTGGGAGGCCGAGAAGCAGGGCCTCAACCGCGTCGGCGACCTCAAGAAGCAGATCGACGAGCTGCGGAGCCAGGCCGACCGCTTCCTGCGCGAGGGCGACCTGGTGAGGGCCAGCGAGATCAGCTACGGCGAGATCCCGGCCCTCGAGAAGGAGCTCGCCACGGCCTCCGTGGCCGAGAGCGCGCTGCCGCCCATGGTCAGCGAGGAGGTCGGCCCGCAGGACATCGCCGAGGTGGTCGCCAACTGGACCGGCATCCCGACCGGCCGGCTGCTGCAGGGCGAGACCGAGAAGCTGCTGACCATGGAGGACCGGCTGGGCACGCGGCTGATCGGGCAGCGCCCGGCGGTCCGCGCGGTCTCCGACGCCGTCCGGCGCTCGCGGGCCGGCATCTCCGACCCGAACCGTCCGACGGGCTCCTTCCTGTTCCTCGGCCCGACCGGGGTGGGCAAGACCGAGCTGGCCAAGTCGCTCGCCGAGTTCCTCTTCGACGACGAGCACGCGATGATCCGCATCGACATGAGCGAGTACTCCGAGAAGCACTCGGTGTCCCGGCTCGTCGGTGCCCCTCCCGGCTACGTCGGCTACGAGGAGGGCGGCCAGCTGACCGAGGCCGTCCGCCGCCGCCCCTACTCGGTCGTGCTGCTGGACGAGGTGGAGAAGGCGCACGGTGAGGTCTTCGACATCCTGCTCCAGGTGCTCGACGACGGCCGGCTGACCGACGGCCAGGGCCGCACGGTCGACTTCCGCAACGTGATCATGATCCTCACGTCGAACCTCGGCTCGCAGTTCCTGGCCAACGCGAGCCTGGACGAGAAGATGAAGCGCGACGCGGTGATGGGGGTCGTGCGGGGCGCGTTCAAGCCCGAGTTCCTCAACCGGCTGGACGAGATCGTCCTCTTCGACGCCCTCGGCACCGAGGAGCTGGCCAAGATCGTCGACATCAACCTGGGCCGGCTCAACGCCCGGCTCGGGGAGCGCCGGATCACCGTCGTGGCCACCCAGGCGGCGAAGGACTGGCTGGCCCTGACCGGCTTCGACCCGGTCTACGGCGCCCGGCCGCTCCGGCGGCTGGTCCAGACCACGATCGAGGACCAGCTGGCGCGCAAGGTGCTGGCCGGCGAGGTGCTCGAGGGGGACACCATCACCTTCGACGTGGACGCCACCAGCGACGGGCTGACGATCGTCCAGCCCGAACCGCTCACCGTCTGACCGTCGACCCCGACCGCCCCGGACGTCCCCGTCCGGGGCTGTCGTCGTCCTGCCGCGGGTGCGCCGGGCGCCCGGACCGGCCCGGCTAGGGTGGCCCGAGCCGCGTCGGCCCACCCCTCCGGAGCCGGCCGAGCGGAGGAGAGGAACGCTGGTGACCAGCACGACGACGCCCGCCGGGCGCGTCGACCCGCGCGCACCGCAGGTCCGGCACCCGTGAGGGCCGGGGACCTGGTGCTGCGCACCGGCGAGCGCGAGACGGTGCTGGTGCCCGACCCGACCGCGCCCCACGCCTTCACGTTGCGCGTGGGCCGGACGGACCAGTCCTACGTCGACCTCGACGACCCGACGCGGCTGGAGTTCGACTACGTGCAGCGGATCGTCGACGTCGTCGACTCCGTGGCCCCGGCGGGGGAACGGCTCGGGGTCGTCCACGTCGGCGGGGCCGCGCTCACCCTGCCGCGGTACCTCGCCCACACCCGACCCCGCTCCGCGCAGGTGGTGCTCGAGCCGGACGCCGAGCTGACCGAGCTCGTCCGCAGCCACCTGCCGCTGCCCCGGCAGAGCGGTATCAAGGTCCGGGCGGCGGACGGGCTCACCGGCCTGGCGGCCCTCCGCGACGACTACGCCGACCTGGTCATCCTCGACGCCTTCGACGGCTCCCGGGTGCCCGCCGAGCTCACGACGGCGGAGTTCCTCGCCGACGTGCGCCGGGTGCTCCGTCCCGGCGGCACGCTGGTGATGAACGTGACCGACCGCGGACCCTTCGACTACGCCCGGCGGGTCCTGGCCGGGGTGCTGGCGACCTTCGACCACGTCGTCTTCAGCGCCGAGCCGTCGACGCTCAAGGGCCGGCGCTTCGGGAACGTCGTCATCGCGGCGGCGGCCGCGGCCCTCCCCGTCGAGGAGATCGCGCGCCGCGCCGGCAGCGCCCCCTACCCCTACCGGGTGCTGCAGGGCGCCCGGCTCACCCAGCTGGTGGGCGGGGCGGCCCCGTTCACCGCGACCGACGGCGCGCCGTCCCCGGCACCGCCCGCCGACCTGCTGTTCGGCTGAGCAGCCGCGCCGCACGACCTAGGCTGGAGCCCATGTCCGGTCCCGGGTACGCGCCGCCGCCGCAGGGGGCGCCCCACTTCGAGGCGCCCGGGTGGACGGGCCACCCGACGCCCTCCGCACCGCCCGCGCTCCCCGGCGGCCAGGCGTTCCCGGGGTACCCGCGAGCCGGCCAGGCGCCGGTCCCGCCTCCGCCCCTGCCGGGGCCGGTCTCCGCCGGGCCGGTGGGCCCTCCCCAGCGGCCCGCCGTCATCGCGCTCGGCTGCACGCTGGCCGTCCTCGGGTCGCTGCAGTGGATCTGCGGGCTCAGCCTGCTCTGGGTGACCGCGACCGTCGGCACCGGCGCGTTCGCGGAGGTCAACGACAACGGCGCGGTGTTCCACATCCTCAACCGCTTCGACGCCCGGATGCTCGACGGCCTCGCGGTGCCGCTCTACCTCTTCCCGCTGGCCTCGCTGGTCACGGGTTTCCTCGTCCTGTCGCGCCGGCCGTGGACCCGGCTGGCGCACAGCGCCGTCGGCCTGGTGGTGCTGGCCTGGGCCGCCTGGTGGCTGCGGGACGACCTGCTGTGGTGGTTCAGCGCCGCCTGGTACATCGCCGTCGCGTGCCTCGTCCTGTGGACCCCCGCCGCGACCGCCTGGTACCGGTGGCGGGCCGACGGGCGGGACGGTCACCCGATCGGCTGACCGCCGGGTGCCCGCTGCCAGACTGACGCGGTGCCGCTCCCCACCCGGATCCCGCTCGCGACCTGGCCCACCCCGCTCGAGCCCGCGCCGCGGCTGGCCGTGGCCCTCGGCCTGGCGGCTGACGACCTCTGGGTGAAGCGGGACGACCTCGCCGGCCCGGCGGGCGGCGGCAACAAGATCCGCAAGCTCGAGCGGACCTGCGCGGAGGCCCTCGCCGCGGGCGCCGACGTCCTGGTCACCAGCGGCGCGCCGCAGAGCAACCACGCCCGGCTGACCGCGGCCGCGGCGGCGCGGCTCGGCCTCGGGGCCACCCTGGTGCTGGAGGGTGACGCCCCGGACGGCGACCGGGGCAACCTGCTGCTCGACCGGCTGCTGGGCGCCGCCGTCGTCTGGGCGGGCGAGGTGGGCGCCGACGGCCTCGTCGCGGCCGTCCACACCGAGGCCGGGCGGCTGTCCGCGCAGGGGCGCCGGCCCCACGTCGTCCCCTTCGGCGGGTCCAGCCCGAGCGCCGCCCAGGCCTACGTCGACGCCGCCGCGGAGATCGAGGAGCAGGGTCCGCGACCGGACCACCTCGTGGTGGCGCTCGGCTCCGGGGGCACGACGGCCGGCCTGGTCGCCGGCCTCGGCGCGGAGCGGGTGCTGGCGGTGCACACCGGCGCGGTCGACGACCCCGCAGGGACGGTGGGCGGCCTGCTGGCCGGGATGGGCGTCGACGCGGGACCGCTGCGGTTGCGCCTCGACCAGGTCGGCGACGGCTACCCGGCCCTGACCCGGCCCGTCGTCGACGCCGTCCGGCTGGCGGCCCGCACGGAGGGCCTGGTCCTCGACCCGACCTACACCGGGCGCGCGCTCGCCGGGCTGGTGGCGGCCGTCCGCGACCGCGACGTCCGGCCGGGGGAGCGGGTGGTGTTCCTGCACTCCGGCGGCCTGCCGGGCCTCTTCGGGCACCCCGACGCCGCCCGGCTGGTCGGCTGAGTCAGCCGCGGAGCCGCCCCAGCCGCCGGACGGCCTCGTCGAGGACGGCGTCGGCCTTGCAGAACGCCCAGCGGACGTAGGGCCGGCCGGCCTCGACGTCGTCGTAGAACACCTGGTGCGGGATGGCCACCACGCCCACCCGGTGCGGCAGGTCGCGGCAGAAGGCGACGCCGTCGTCGTAGCCGAGCGGACGGACGTCGGTGGTCATGAAGTAGGTGCCCTGCGGGACCACCGGGTCGAGGCCGATGCCGCGCAGGCCGGCGGCCAGCCGGTCCCGCTTGCCCTGCAGGCTCCGGCGGTTCTCCTCGACCCAGGCGTCGCCCTCGTCGAGGGCACGGGCGATCGCGGGCTGGAACGGGGCGCCCGAGACGTAGGTGAGGAACTGCTTGACCGCCGTCAGCTCGGTGACCAGCTCCGCCGGCCCCAGCGCCCAGCCGATCTTCCAGCCGGTCGCCGAGAAGGTCTTGCCCGAGGAGGAGATCCGCAGCGTCCGCTCGCGCATCCCGGGGAAGGTGGCCAGCGGGACGTGCTCGGCGTCGTCGAAGACGAGGTGCTCGTAGACCTCGTCGCAGACCACCAGCACGTCGTGGGCGACGGCGAGCCGGGCGATCTCGGCGAGGTCCTCGCGGCCGAGCACCGTGCCGGTCGGGTTGTGCGGGGAGTTGACCAGCAGCACCTTGGTCCGGTCGGTGAAGGCGGCGGCCAGCTCGGCGTGGTCCAGCCGGAAGTCCGGCCCGAACAGCCCGACCCCCACCCGGGTGCCGCCCGCGAGCTCGATGGAGGCGGCGTAGGAGTCGTAGAACGGCTCCAGCGCCACCACCTCGTCACCGGGGTCGACGAAGGCCAGCATGGCGGCGGCCAGCGCCTCGGTGGCGCCCGTGGTGATGACCACCTCGGTCGCCGCGTCGTAGCTGAGGCCGTGGTGCCGCTGGCTGTGCGCGACGACGGCCTCGCGGAGCGGCGCGATGCCCCGGCCGGGCGGGTACTGGTTGACCCCGCTCGCGATGGCCTCCTCGGCCGTGGCGAGCATCCAGTCCGGACCGTCGGTGTCGGGGAAGCCCTGGCCGAGGTTGACCGAGCCGGTCGCGACCGCCAGGGCCGACATCTCGGCGAAGATCGTGGTGCTCGCCGACCGCACCCGCTCGGCTTTCCACGCTGAGGCCATGCCCAGCACCCTAGCCGCGGCGACCAGCGCCCTCCGAGGCGCGGGTCTAGGCTCGGCGGGGTCCGACGACGAGGGGAGCAGACGGTGTCACAGGCCTCGGAGCAGGCGGTGCTCGACGCGGTGCCGGACGGGCTGCTGGTCGGCGGCCGCTGGCGGCCCGCCGCGTCCGGGAAGACGCTCGACGTGCACGACCCGGCGACCGGGGCGGTGATCCGGACGATCGCCGACGGCGGGGTGGCCGACGGCGCCGCCGCGCTGGACGCGGCCGTCGAGGCCGGCCCCGGCTGGGCGCGGACGGCGCCGCGGGTCCGCGGGGAGGTCCTGCGGCGCGCGTTCGACCTGCTGCAGCAGCGCCGCGACGAGGTCGCCCTGCTGATGACGCTGGAGATGGGCAAGCCGCTGGCCGAGTCGCAGGCGGAGGTGACCTACGGCGGGGAGTTTCTGCGCTGGTTCTCCGAGGAGGCCGTGCGGATCACCGGCCGCTACGGCACCAACCCGGAGGGCACCGGTCGGATGCTGGTCAGCCAGCACCCGGTGGGGCCGTGCTACCTGATCACGCCCTGGAACTTCCCGCTGGCCATGGCCACCCGCAAGATCGCCCCCGCGCTGGCCGCCGGCTGCACCGCCGTGGTCAAGCCGGCCGAGCTGACGCCGCTGACCACGCTGTTCCTCGCCGAGCTGCTGGGCGAGGCCGGCGTTCCCGACGGCGTCGTCAACGTGGTCACGACCTCCACCGCCGGCGACGTGTCCGGGCCGGTGATCGCCGACCCCCGGCTCCGCAAGCTCAGCTTCACCGGCTCCACGCCGGTGGGCAAGCAGCTGCTCAAACAGGCCGCCGACGGCGTGCTCCGGACCTCGATGGAGCTGGGCGGCAACGCGCCGTTCCTCGTCTTCGAGGACGCCGACCTCGACGCCGCGGTGGCCGGCGCGATGCTGGCCAAGTTCCGCAACGTCGGCCAGGCCTGCACGGCGGCCAACCGCTTCCTGGTGCACGAGCGGGTCGCCGAGGAGTTCGCGGCCCGGGTGACCGCCGAGGTCGAGGGCTTCCCCGTCGGCCGGGGCACCGAGGAGGGCGTCCGGATCGGCCCGCTGATCGACGAGCGCGCCGTCCGCAAGGCCGAGCAGCTGGTCGGGGACGCCGTCGACCGCGGCGCCGAGGTGCTCACCGGTGGCCACCGGGTCGAGCGCCCGGGCACCTTCTACGCCGGGACCGTCGTCACCGGCGTGCGGCCGGGCAGCGACATCCTGCGCCAGGAGATCTTCGGCCCCGTGCTGTCGGTCTCCACCTTCGGTGACGAGGACGAGGCGGTCGCCCTGGCCAACGACACCGAGTACGGCCTCGTGAGCTACGCCTACACCCGCGACGCCGACCGCGGCCAGCGGCTGGTCGACCGGCTGGAGACCGGGATGATGGGTCTCAACGTCGGCGTCATCTCCAACGCCGGGGCGCCGTTCGGCGGGGTGAAGCAGTCGGGCATCGGGCGCGAGGGCGGCCTCGAGGGCATCCACGAGTACCTGTCGACCAAGTACACGCTGACCCCGGACCCCTACCGCTGAGCGCTGGGACCGCGCGGGCATGATCGAGGCATGCCGATCCCGACCCGGGCCTTCGCCCACGTCCGCCTGACCGTCACCGACATCGCCCGCTCGCGCGCGTTCTACGACGAGGTGTTCGGGCTGCCGGTCGCCTTCGAGGTCCCGGCCGACGCGGACGAGGCCACCCGGGAGCAGCTCGGCTTCCTCTACGGCGGCGTGATCTACGCGCTCGGTGACTCGCTCCTGGGCCTGCGCCCGGTCAGCGACGACCGCTTCAGCGAGGACCGGACCGGCCTCGACCACGTGTCCTTCGCCGTCGACTCGCGCTCGGACCTCGTGACCGCCGTCGACACCCTCGACGCCGCCGGGATCGTGCACGCGGGCATCAAGGACATCGGGGCCGGCCACATCCTGGAGTTCCGCGACCCCGACGGCATCGCGCTGGAGCTCTACGCCCCCGCGGCGGCCAGCGCGTCCTGACCTCGCGCCGGCCAGCGCGTCCCGACCGAGGGCGCCGCGCCCCGGCCGCGGCGGTGACAGGATGACCCGGTGAGCGACTCCCCCGGCGCGAGCACCGACCTCGACACGCCGCCACGACGGGCGCTGCCCCGACGGCGACGGCGGCCGTCCGCGCTCTCCGTCGTCGGCCTGGTGCTGCTGCTGGGCGGGCTCAGCTGCCTGGGCTGGGTCGGCTACCAGTACCTCGGCACGAACGTCGTCTCGGAGCGGGCCTTCGACTCCGGCCGGCAGGACCTGCGGCAGCAGTGGGAGCAGACCCCGCCGGCACCGGCCGACCCGTCGGCCAGCCCGCGGCCGGACGCGCTGCCCGGGGACGCCACGGCCCTGCTGCGGATCCCGGCCTTCGGCGCCGACTACGAGATCCCCGTGCTCGAGGGCACCGACCTCGACACCCTCGGCCGCGGTGTCGGGCACTACCCGGGCACGGCCGCGGCGGGGGAGATCGGCAACTACGCGCTGGCCGGGCACCGGGTGACCCACGGCCAGCCCTTCAGCCGGCTGCTGGAGCTCGAGCCCGGCGACGAGGTGGTGGTCGAGACCCGCACCGCCGTCTACACCTACGTGCTCGACGAGGCACCGCGGAGCCTCACCGTGGACGACACCGCGACCTGGGTGCTGGACCCCGTCCCGGGAGAGCCGGAGCGCGAGCCCACCCGGGCCCTGATCACGCTCACCACCTGCCAGGACCTGTTCCGCTCGGCGGACCGGAGCGTCGGGTTCGGGCACCTGCAGAGCACCCGCAACAAGCAGGGCTAGGGCCGCTCCGCGGTGCTCGGCTAGGCTCCCCGGTCATGCCGGAGAACCCCCTCGCCACCGACCGTGCCCGCCTCGTCGAGCAGGTCCGGGAGCTGGCCGTCGTGCACGGTGAGGTCACCCTGGCCTCCGGCCGCACCGCCGACTACTACGTCGACATGCGCCGCGTCACCCTCGACGGGACGACGGCGCCGCTGATCGGCCGCGTGATGCTCGACCTCGTCGCCGACTGGGACTTCGAGGCCGTCGGCGGGCTGACCCTGGGCGCCGACCCGGTGGCCGTCGCCATGCTGCACGCCACCGCGGCGACCGGCGGGGTGCTCGACGCCTTCGTCGTCCGCAAGCAGGGCAAGGCGCACGGCCTGCAGCGCCGGATCGAGGGCTCCCCGGTCGAGGGTCGGCGGGTGCTCGCCGTCGAGGACACCAGCACCACCGGCGGCTCCGTGCTCACCGCGGTCGAGGCGCTCCGCGAGGCGGGTGCGGACGTCGTCGGCGTCGCCGTCGTCGTCGACCGGGACACCGGCGCCCGCGAGGCGATCGAGGCCGTCGGCCTGCCGTACCGCGCCGCGCTCTCGGCCGCCGACCTCGGTCTGGCCTGACGCGGGAGCGGGTCCCCACGCCCCCCGGGTGCGGCCGCCCCGGCAACCCCGGGTGGACCGGCCCAGGCACTACTGTGAGCCGGGTCCGGCCGTCCCGGCCGCGGGCGTCGTGCCCGGTCCCGACCCCTGAGGAGGCCTGATGGGCACCGCCATCACCGTCATCATCGTCATCGTGGTGATCGTCGTCATCATCGCCCTGATCGCCATGGGGTCCTACAACGGCTTCGTGAAGTCGCGGAACCTCATCCAGGAGTCCTGGCGGCAGATCGACGTCGAGCTGAACCGCCGCTACGAGCTGATCCCCAACCTCGTCGAGACCGTCCGCGCCTACGCCGCGCACGAGCGCAACACCCTCGAGGACGTCACCCGCCTGCGCGGCCAGGCCCAGTCCATCGCGCAGGCCGACGGCTCGCTGCCCAGCCAGCAGCGCTCCGACGCCGAGCAGGCCCTGTCCGGCGCCGTCCGCAACCTGATCGTCAGCGTCGAGGCGTACCCCGACCTGAAGAGCAACCAGAACTTCCTCGAGCTGCAGCGCCAGCTGGCCGAGACCGAGGACCGGATCGCCGCCGGCCGCCGCTTCTACAACGCGAACGTGCGGGTCTACAACACCAAGGTCGAGTCGGTGCCGTCCAACGTCATCGCCGGGATGTTCAAGTTCGAGAAGGCCACCTACTTCGAGGTCGACGACCCGTCGGTCCGGCAGGCGCCCGGCGTCAGCTTCGGTGAGATCGCCTACCGCGGCGACGAGCCCGGCCAGGCGCAGGGCCAGCTGCCCCCGCAGCAGTCGGCGCCGCCGGTCTCCTTCGACCGCGACGACGCGCTGCCCGAGCCGCAGCAGCAGTACAGCCAGCCGCCGGCCTCCTACCAGCAGCCGCCGCAGGGCGGCTACACCCCGCCGCAGACCGGCGGCTACACCCCGCCGCAGCCGGGCGGCCAGCAGCAGCCGTAGGGCCGGTGGGTAGCGTGGCCGGGGGCCGGGACCGGTCCGCCGTCCACGTGAAGGGGAACCGCGCGCCATGCCCGCAGAGATGACCTACCGCCAGCTCGGCCACTCCGGTCTGACGGTCTCCACCGTCGGGATCGGCTGCAACAACTTCGGCGCCCGGATGGCCGACGAGGACGTGCCCGCCGTGGTGCACGCGGCCATCGACGCCGGGATCACGCTGTTCGACACCGCCGACGTCTACGGCAACCGCGGGGGCTCGGAGACGCTGCTCGGGCAGGCCCTGCAGGGCCGCCGCGAGGAGGTGGTGCTGGCGACCAAGTTCGGCGCCGACATGGGCGGCGCCAACGGACCCGACTGGGGCGTCCGGGGCTCGCGCCGCTACATCCGGCTGGCCGTCGAGAACAGCCTGCGCCGCCTGGGCACCGACTGGATCGACCTCTACCAGATGCACACGCCGGACCCCCGGACCCCGGTCGAGGAGACGCTGGCCGCGCTCAGCGAGCTGGTCGCGGAGGGCAAGGTCCGCTACATCGGCTCGTCGAACTTCGCCGGCTGGCAGGTCGTCGACGCGGACTGGACCGCGCACACCGGCAACCTCGAGGCCTTCGTGTCCGCCCAGAACGAGTACTCGTGGCTGAGCCGGGGGATCGAGACCGAGCTGGTGCCGGCCCTGCAGCACACCGGCCAGAGCCTGCTGCCCTACTTCCCGCTGGCCTCCGGGCTGCTCACGGGCAAGTACCGCCGCGGCCAGGACGCGCCGGCCGGGACGCGGCTCGCCGGTCTGCCGGACCGGCTCGCCGCTGCCGACTTCGACCTCATCGAGGCCCTCGGGCAGTTCGCCGACCAGCGCGGCGTCACCCTGCTGCAGGTCGCCCTGGGCGGCCTGGCGGCGATGCCGACGGTGGGCTCGGTGATCGCCGGCGCCACCTCCGTCGAGCAGGTGCTGGGCAACGTGGAGGCCGGCCTCTGGGAGCCGTCCGAGGACGACCTGGACGAGCTGCGGGACCTCACGGTCTAGCCCTGCTCACGCCCGCAGGGTGGGGCTCAGGCCGCCGTGGCCTTCGCGATCCGGTTCCGGCGGCGGGCGAGCAGGAACTCGATCGCCATGGGGATCAGGGACACGGCGACGATCAGGATGAGCACCGCGTCGATGTTGTTCTTGATGAAGCCGATGTTGCCCAGGTAGTAGCCGAGCATGGTGACGCCGACGGCCCACAGCACCCCGCCGATGGCGGTGTAGGTGATGAAGTGCCGGAAGCTCATCCGGCTCACCCCGGCGACCAGCGTCACGAAGGTGCGCACGATGGGCACGAAGCGCGCGAGGATCAGCGCGCGGCTGCCGTAGCGGTCCAGGAAGACGCGCGTCTTCTCCACGTAGGACGGCTTGAAGATCTGCCCCATCAGGCCGGTGCGCTCCCGGAAGAGCGGCGGGCCCACCAGCCGTCCCAGCCCGTAGCCGACGACGTTGCCCATCACGGCCGCCACCGTGAGGACGGCGCAGACGAACACGATCGAGTGGTCGATCGTGCCGCGCGCGGTCAGCAGCCCGACGGTGAAGAGCAGCGAGTCCCCGGGCAGGATGGCGAACAGCCCGCACTCGGCGAAGATGATGAAGGCCACGCCCCACAGCGCGTAGGGCCCCAGGGTGTCGATGATGACCTCGGGGTCGAACCAGGAGGGGAGCAGCATCGGCGTCAGGTGCACGGCGTCGACCAGGAGGTTCACCGGCGGAACGGTACCGTCGATCGCTGTGAGTTACCTGAACGAGGACGAGGTGGCGGCGACCGCCGGCCCCGGCGTCGGGCCGCACCCCCAGCCCTGGCCGGACGACCCGCGGCTGGACCCCGAGCTGCTCGCCGCCGGTGACCACCGCAACGTCGTGGACCGCTACCGCTACTGGCGGCTCGACGCCGTCGTCGCCGACCTCGACGGGCGACGGCACCCCTTGCGGGTCGCCATCCAGAACTGGGAGCACGACTTCAACATCGGCTCGATGGTCCGCACGGCCAACGCCTTCAACGTGGCCGGCGTGCACATCGTCGGCCGACGCCGCTGGAACCGCCGCGGCGCGATGGTCACCGACCGCTACCTGCACGTCGAGCACCACCCCGACGTCGCCGACCTCGTCGGCTGGCTGGACGCGCACGGCTACACCGCCGTCGGCGTCGACAACCTGCCCGGCGCGGTGCCGCTGGAGCAGACCGAGCTCCCGGAGCGGGCCTGCCTCGTCTTCGGCTCGGAGGGTCCGGGGCTGACGCCGGAGATGGTCGCGGCCTGCGACTCCCTGGTGGGGATCAGCCAGTACGGCTCGACGCGCTCGATCAACGCCGGCGCGGCCGCCGCCATCGCCATGTACACGTGGGCCCTGCGCTGGGCCGACCAGGGCTGACCGCCCGCTCCACGCTCCGTCAACTTGTGTTGACAGGCGCATCATCGTCAACTTAGGGTGACGACATGGCTTCCGCTTCCGACACCGTCGACGGCACCACCAGCCCCGACCCCGCCGTCGGCCTCCGCGCCGTCGCCGCCCTCCGCCGCCTCGTCGAGCAGCTCGAGGACCTCCAGGTGGCCAGCGCGCGCACCGCCGGGTGGTCCTGGGCCGACATCGCCGCCGCGCTCGGGGTGTCGAAGCAGGCCGTGCACAAGAAGCACGCCCCGCACACCTGACCGGATCGAGGACCCATGTTCGAACGCTTCACCACCGCCGCCCGCGCCGCCGTGATCGGCGCCCAGGCCCACGCCCGGCAGGCCGGGCACGCCGAGATCGGGGCCGCCGACCTGCTGGCCGGGGTGCTGGACGACGCCGACGGCATCCCCGCCCGCGTGCTGGCCGACCTCGGCGTGGTGCCCGGGGAGGGCGTCGCCGCGACGGAGGAGGTCTTCGACGCCGACGACGCCGCCGCCCTCGGCGCCCTGGGCGTCGACCTGGACGCCGTCCGTCGTCGGGCCGAGCAGACCTTCGGTCCCGGTGCGCTGGACCGGCGCCGCCGGCAGCGCCCCGGCCTGTTCGGCCGCCGCGGGGGCGCCGGGCACATCCCGTTCAACCGCGAGGCCAAGAGCTCCCTCGAGCTGTCGCTGCGGGAGGCCCTCGCCGAGGGTCACCGCCACCTCGGCACCGAGCACGTCTTCCTGGGCCTGCTCGCGACCGAGGAGGGGACCGCGCTGCGGGTGCTCCGCCGGCTCGGCGTCACCGAGGACCGCGCGGCCCTCAGGCGGCGCGTGCTGGCCCGGCTGGCCGACGCGGCCTGACGGGCAGCCGGCGGGGCGTCAGTCGGTCTGGGTGACCTTGCGCAGCCCGCGCGGGGCGTCCGGGTCCAGCCCCAGCCGGCGGGCCAGCCGCTCGGTGAGCAGCTGGGCCGGGATCGGCAGGGCCAGCGGCGCCAGCAGCTCCGGCAGGTCCGGTCCGGCGACGGCGAGGTCGCAGGCGGCGCGGAAGGCCTCGTCCCCGCCGAGGCCCAGGACCGGGCTGCCGGCCGCGCGCACCGTCGCGGCCAGGTCCACCAGTCCCGGCAGCGTCGGGCCGCTGGGCCCGGCGACCAGCACGGTCACCAGGTGCTGGTCGACGACGGCGATCGGGCCGTGCTTGAGGTCGGCGTACGACAGCCCGCGGACCGGCCGCAGGCAGGTCTCCTCCAGCTTCAACGCCACCTCCAAGGTGGTCCCGAAGGCGAGGCCGCGACCGCTGGCCAGCACCTCCTGGGTGCCCGCGAGGGTCTCCACCATGGCGTCGAGGGCCGGCCCGGGCTCCAGCATCGCCGCGGCCGCGGCCGGGACGGCGTCGAAGGCGGCGTCCAGCGAGCCACGCCGGGGGGCCAGGGCGTCGACGGCCACCGCGAGGGCGGCGACCTGCGTCGTGTAGGTCTTCGTGGCCGGCACCGCCAGCTCGGGCCCGGCCTGGGTGATGAGGGCGATGTCGGCCCCGGCGGCCAGCGGCGACCCGGCGACGTTCGTGACGGCCAGGGTCGCGGCGCCGCAGCGCTTCGCCCACTCCAGCGTCTCGACGATCTCCTGGGTGGAGCCCGACTGGCTCACGCAGACGGTGAGGGTGTCCGAGAGGTCCAGCTGGGCCGCGTACAGGGTGGCCACCGACGGCGCGGCCAGGGCCCCGGCCACCCCGGCGTGCACCTCGGCGAGGTAGCGCGCGTAGATGGCGGCGTTGTCGCTGGAGCCGCGGGCCACCAGCAGCAGCCGGCGCTTCGTCCGGGCCAGCGCGGCGATCTCCGGTCGCAGCGGCAGCAGCTCGGCCAGCGTCCGCGCGAGCGCCTCCGGCTGCTCGGCGATCTCGCGGGCCATCTGGCTGCCCGCCCCGCCGGTGGGGGAGGGGGCGCCGTCCGCGGCCTCGGTCCCGGGGTCGATCGGCACTCCGTCACTCCTCGTGCTGGTATGGGACTGGTCTACTATCGGCGCAGGAGCACCCGCGGCTAGGAGCAGCATTGCAGCACGAGTTCGGGCGCGGCGAGGTCGGGCCCTACCGGCTCGAACGGCCCCTCGTCGCCGCCACCACCAAGCGCGCCCAGGTCCGCGGCATCCTCGAGCAGCTGATCGACACCGAGCTCAACCCGGGCGACGCCATCCCCTCCGAGCGCGCGCTGGTCGTGCGGCTGGGGGTCAGCCGGGTCACCGTCCGGCAGGCGATCGCCGACCTCGTCGACACCGGCGCGCTGGAGCGGGTGCACGGCAAGGGCACCTACGTCACGGGCCCCCAGGTGGACTCGCGGCTGCACCTGACCTCGTTCTCGCGGGAGATGCGCGACCGGGGGCTGCTGCCGGCCACCGTCGTGCTCGCCGCCAGCGAGGAGGCCGCCGACGACGAGGTGGCCTACGCGCTGCGGATCCGGCCGGGCCGGCCCGTCGTCCGGGTCGAGCGGCTGCGCACCGCCGACGGCACCCCGATGGCCTACGAGGTCGGCCACTACCCGTCGGCCCTGTTCCCGGGCCTGCTGCAGCGCGAGCTCGGTTCGCTCTACGACGTCTTCGCCAGCGAGTACGGGGTCGTGGTGACCAGCGGCGAGCAGACCGTCCGCGCCGAGGCCGCGGACGCCTCGCAGGCGCGCATCCTCGGCATCGCCAAGCGGGCCCCCCTGCTGGTGCAGGAGCGCGTCACCTACGCCGGCGACCGGGTGATCGAGCTCTCCACCTCCTGGTACCGCGCCGACCGCTACCGCATCCACATGGCCATCACCCCGCGCGGGGCCCGGGAGAACTGACGTGACCGCCACCCACCACTCGGCCGCCCCGCGCCCCGACGGCCAGCACCCCGACGACCGGGACGGGGACGACCGGATCGACGAGCTGCTCGTCCCCTTCGACGACCGCCAGCTGCGGGAGCGGGCGCGCCGGCGCAAGCGCGGGATGTGGAGCCGCGTCGTCAGCCTGGGGATCACCGCCGCCATCTTGGCCCTGCTCTACTTCTTCGGCGGCGAGCAGCGCCAGGGATCGGGCTTCCTCCGCGTCTACGCCGTCATCCTGGGGATCTCGCTGGCCTGGCTCCTCGGCTACCTGGTGGCGTGGCTGCGGGCTCGCCGGGCGCTGGGACGGGTCGGCCACGGCACCGCCGTCCGGGTCGGCCGGCCCGGCATCCAGGTGGCCCGGACATTCACCCCGTGGGCCGACGTCACCGGCCTGGCCATGGTCCGCCACCGCGGACGGGGCGTCGCCTTCGAGGTCCGGCGGGCCTCCGGCCCGCCCGCCGCGGTGCCGCTGGACCAGTTCGACGTGCACCCCGCCACCCTGGACAGCACGGCCCGGGCCTACTCCGGCGGCCGGCACGGCGTCGACCTGAGCGCCCTCGACGTGTAGGGCGCGCGTCGCCCGTCGCCCGTCGCCCGTCGCCCGTCGCCGGGCCGTCCGACCGCACGCACGCACGAGGACAGGGGCCTGCGGCCGTCCGCCGCAGGCCTCCGCTTCCCTGCCCCGGTGCACCCCTGACAGACTGGGGCGGGCGGCCTCCGTGGACGCCCTCCCGACGTGCCGCGCGCTCGCGCCGGCCCGTACCGTACGAAAGGACGCACCTGCATGCCCATCGCCACTCCTGAGGTCTACGCCGAGATGATCGACGCGGCCAAGAAGGGCTCCTTCGCCTACCCGGCCATCAACGTCAGCTCGTCGCAGACCCTCAACGCGTGCCTGCAGGGCTTCGCGGAGGCCGGCTCCGACGGCATCATCCAGGTCTCGACCGGTGGCGCGGAGTACGCGTCCGGCCCGACGATCAAGAACCAGGTCACCGGCGCCGTCGCCCTCGCCGCCTACGCCCACGAGGTGGCCAAGAACTACCCGGTCAACATCGCGCTGCACACCGACCACTGCCCCAAGGACAAGCTGGACGGCTACGTCCGCCCGCTGATCGCCATCTCCCAGGAGCGCGTCGACCGCGGCGAGAACCCGCTCTTCCAGTCCCACATGTGGGACGGCTCGGCCGTGCCGGTCGAGGAGAACCTCTCCATCGCCCACGAGCTGCTGGAGAAGGCCGCCAAGGCCCGCATCATCCTCGAGATCGAGGTGGGCGTCGTCGGCGGCGAGGAGGACGGCGTCAGCCACGAGATCAACGACAAGCTGTACACGACCGTCGAGGACGGCATGCGGACGATCGAGGTGCTCGGCACCGGCGAGCACGGCCGCTACATCACCGCGCTGACCTTCGGCAACGTGCACGGCGTCTACAAGCCGGGCTCGGTGAAGCTGCGCCCGGAGGTCCTCAAGGACATCCAGGAGCAGGTCGGCGCCAAGATCGGCAAGGCGAACCCCTTCGACCTCGTCTTCCACGGCGGCTCCGGCTCCACGCTGGAGGAGATCCGGGCGGCGGTGGACTACGGCGTGATCAAGATGAACATCGACACCGACACGCAGTACGCGTTCACCCGGCCCGCCGCGGCCCACATGTTCCTCAACTACGACGGCGTCCTCAAGGTCGACGGCGAGGTGGGCAACAAGAAGGCCTACGACCCGCGCGCCTGGGGCAAGGCCGCCGAGGCCGGGATGGCGCAGCGCGTCATCACCGCCTGCGAGGACCTGCGCAGCACCGGCACCTCGCTGAGCTCCCAGGCCTGATCACCCGGCGCGCCCCCGCGGCGCGCGCACGCCTGCACGACCGACGGCGCCGGACAGCGGTCCGGCGCCGTCGCGGGTCCCGGCCCCGAGGCTGAGGGTCCTCGACGGTGGTGGGCCCCGCCCGGGCACGCACCTGGACCCTCCTGGCGCCGGGGAACTGCGGCCTCAGGGCACTACGCTCAGACGGTGAGCAGTACCACCGCCCTCTCCGGTCCGGTCCCCCTCAGCCGGGTGTGGGCCAAGGGCACCGTCGTCGCCGAGGACCTCACCGGCGAGGACCTCAGCGACGTGCTGCAGCTGCACACCGACGCCTCCGCCTGGTGGGTGCTGCCGCGCGACCCGGACTACGGCGCGGCCGAGCTGCGCGACGTCGCGCACGCCCTCGACCTGGACGACCTGGCCGTCCGCGACCTGCTGGCCACCGACCGGCGCGCCAAGTTCGAGGCGCTCGGCACGGCCCGGCTCGTGGTCACCAACCTGGTCACCCACGACCCGGTCGCCTGCGCCCTCACCGTGCACCCGATCTCGATCATCGCCACCGACCGGGTGCTGATCTGCCTGGTGGGCGACGTCGACGGCTTCCAGCCGGCCAGACTCCTGCTGCAGAAGGCGGAACTGCTCGCCGAGGGGGGCGTGGAGGTCGGCCTGCAGCTGTTGATCACCGCGGTGATCAACACCTACGAGAGCGCCGTGCAGTGGCTGGAGGACGCCGCCGACGCCCTCTCCGAGGTGCTCTTCGAGGAGCGCCCGCTGGACCGTTCCGAGCAGCTCGACGCGTTCCGGCTGCGTTCGGCGCTCAGCCAGCTGCGCCGGGTGACCGAGCCGATGCGCGCGGTGATGACGGACCTGCTCGACAACCCGCCGCCGGCGCCCAAGGGGACCAAGGGCGCCAAGAGCACCCGGGTCGTCCGCCGTTGGGGCATGATCGCCGAGCAGCACACGCGGGTCGCGGCCGCCGCGGACGCCCTGCGCGAGGTGATGGCGTCGGTCTTCGACACCAGCCTCGCCCTGGCCGACGTGCGGATGAACACGATCATGAAGAAGCTGACCGCCTGGGCGGGGATCATCGCCGTGCCGACCTTGATCACCGGGTTCGCGGGGATGAACGTCGCCTTCCCGCTCGACGGCACGGTGGCGGGGTTCTGGGTGGTGCTGGCGCTCATGGTGGTCGCCGCCGTCGTGCTCTACGCGGGCTTCCGCCGGCGCGACTGGATCTAGTGCCGGAGGCGCGCCCGGCCCGGGTCCGGCCGGGGCGGCTAGGTTGAGCCGATGACCGAGACCCACCGCAACCTGCTCGCCGGCTCCGGCGCCGGCCCCGCGCCGACCCTCCTGCCGGAGGACCCGGCCACGGCCGACCTCGCCGACCGGGGCCGCGAGCACTTCCTCGCGACCGTCGCCGCGCACCCCGACTCGACCCTGTGCTGGGCGCTGCTGGCCGAGGCCGCGCTGACGGTCGGCACGCTCGAGGCCGACCTGGGGGCCTACGCCTACGCCCGCACCGGCTACCACCGCGGCCTCGACGCGCTCCGCCGGGCCGGCTGGAAGGGCGCGGGTCCGGTGCCCTGGGAGCACGTGCCCAACCAGGGCTTCCTGCGGGCGCTCTGGGCGCTGGCGCTGGCCGCCGAGCGGATCGGCGAGACCCCCGAGCACGAGCGGTGCGCCCAGTTCCTGCGGGACTCCTCCGAGGCCGGGTTCAGCCACCTCGAGGCCGCGTCGGCCGGCCTGCGCCGCTGAGCCCTCCCGGTCGCGCCGGGGCGACAGCCGGGCCGGACTTCGGTAGGGTTTGGTCGCAAGAGTCCCCGCGGCGATCGCCCGGGGGCTTCACGCTTTTCGTCCCCGTGCGGGACGAGCGGAAAGGCGGCGATCACATGCCGGGCATCGTTGTGGTGGGAGCCCAGTGGGGCGACGAGGGCAAGGGCAAGGCGACGGACCAGCTGGGTGACCGGGTGGACTACTGCGTCCGGTACTCCGGGGGCAACAACGCCGGCCACACGCTGGTGGTGAACGGGGAGCGCTACGCGCTGCACCTGCTCCCCTCCGGCATCCTCAACCCGAAGTGCGTACCGGTCATCGGGAACGGCGTCGTCGTCGACCTCGACGTGCTGTTCGAGGAGATGGACGGCCTGGCCGCCCGCGGCGTCGACGCCGAGGGCGTCCTGGTGTCGGCCAACGCGCACCTGATCACCAGCTACCACCAGGTGATCGACAAGGTGACCGAGCGCTTCCTGGGCAAGAACAAGATCGGCACCACCGGCCGCGGCGTCGGCCCCGCCTACTCCGACAAGGTCAACCGGATCGGCATCCGGGTGCAGGACCTGCTCGACGACTCCATCCTGCGGCAGAAGGTCGAGGCGGCGCTCGAGCAGAAGAACCACCTGCTCGTGAAGGTCTACAACCGGCGCGCGCTGGACCCGGCCCAGGTCGCGGACCACCTGATGTCCCACGCCGCACGGATCACGCCGCACATCGTCGACACCTCCAAGGTGCTCAACGACGCGCTCGACCGCGACGAGGTCGTGCTGTTCGAGGGCGCCCAGGCGCACCACCTCGACGTCGACCACGGGACCTACCCCTACGTCACGTCCTCCAACCCGGTGGCCGCCGGAGCGTGCGTCGGCTCCGGCGTCGGTCCCACCCGGATCAACCGGGTGATCGGCATCGCCAAGGCCTACACCACCCGGGTGGGGGAGGGCCCGATGCCCACCGAGCTGCTCGACGCGGACGGGGAGAAGCTGCGGCAGGACGGTGCGGAGTTCGGCACCACCACCGGCCGGCCGCGGCGGTGCGGCTGGTTCGACGCCGTCGTCGTCCAGGCGGCCGCGCGGGCGAACGCCTTCACCGACATCTTCTTGACCAAGCTGGACATCCTCACCGGCTGGGAGCGCATCCCCGTCTGCGTCGGCTACGAGGTCAACGGCGTCCGGCACGACACGATGCCGATGTCGCAGTCGGACTTCCACCACGCCGTGCCCGTCTACGAGGAGCTGGACGGCTGGGACGAGGACATCAGCGGCTGCCGCTCCTTCGACGACCTGCCGAAGAACACCCAGGCCTACGTCAACCGGCTCGAGGAGCTGTGCGGTGCCCGGATCTCCGGCATCGGGGTCGGACCCTCGCGCGAGCAGTCCATCCTGGTCCACGATCTGCTGTGAGGTCCCGCCCCGCGCGGGGCACCACCACCGACCCGGTGTCCGGAGGGAGACATGGCGCGCAAGGCAACCGCACAGGACGTCGCCGACCTGGCCGGGGTCTCGCGCAGCTCGGTCTCGCTGGTCCTCAACGGCCGCGGCGCCGGCAACCTCAGCCCGGAGAAGCAGCGGGCGGTCCGGGCCGCGGCCCAGCAGCTCGACTACACGCCCAACGCGGTCGCGCTCAGCCTGCGCAGCCGGCGGACCCGCACGCTGGGTGTCCTCACCTGGCCGGGCGCCGTCGGCTTCTCGCAGACGATGCTGCACCGGGCGCTGCGCAAGGCCGGTGAGCACAGCTACCTGCTGCTGGTGATGGACACCGACGGCGACGCCGACGTCGAGCGGCGCCAGCTCGACACCCTGCGGGACCGTCAGGTCGACGGCTTCCTGGTCGTGTCCCCGGCGATGGCGCACTACCGCCCGGCGGAGGTGCTGACCAGCACGCCGACGGTGCTGCTGAACTGCCTGGACCCCGACCGGCGGGTGAGCGGTGTCAGCCCGGACGAGGTCCAGGCCGGGCGGCGGGCGGCAGAGGTGCTGCTGCGGCAGGGGCACCGCCGGATCGGGCTGCTGGTGGGCGACCCGGACGCGCTGCAGACCCAGCTGCGGGTGTCCGGCGTCCAGCAGGCGGTGACCGCGGCCGGCGGGGTGCCGCCGCAGCCCTGCGTCGCCGGCCGCAACATCGACGAGGGCGCCCGCGGGGCCCGGGCGATGCTGTCCGGGCCGGACCGGCCCACCGCCGTGGTGTGCACCCACGAGCGGCTGGCCGTCGGTGCGGCCCTGGTCGCCGCGGAGCTGGGCCTCGGGGTGCCGGCGGAGCTGTCGCTGGTCAGCCTGGAGGACGGCGAGCGGCTGACCTCGCGGCTGGACCCGCCGATGACGACGGTCCACCGCCCCGACGGGGCGATGGCCGAGCAGGCGGTCAGCCTGCTCCTCGAGCAGCTCGGCACCGGCACCGAGGAGGTCCGGCAGCTGCTCTTCGGCTGCCCGGTGCGGGAACGGGGGTCGGTCGCCGCCCCCGGTCAGCGGCGGGGCCCGGCCGGCCGGCCCCGGTAGGCTCTCGCCCCGTGGCGCAGCCGAGCAGTGTCCTGGTGATCGGGTCGGGCGGGCGCGAGCACGCTCTCGTCCTCGCGCTGGCGCGGGACCCGCAGGTCCGCACCGTGCACGCGGCCCCGGGCAACCCGGGCACCGCGGCGGTGGCCACCAACCACGCCGTCGACGCCCTGGACGGCGCCGCGGTGGCCGCGCTCGCGACCCGGCTGGGGGTCGACCTCGTCGTCGTCGGGCCGGAAGCCCCCCTCGTCGCCGGGGTGGCCGACGCCGTCCGCGCGGCCGGCGTCGCGTGCTTCGGCCCCTCCGCCGACGCCGCCCGGCTGGAGGGCAGCAAGGCCTTCGCCAAGGAGGTGATGGCCGCCGCCGGGGTGCCGACCGCACGGGCGCACGTCTGCACGACGCCGGACGAGGCCGCCGCCGCGCTCGACGCCTTCGGACCGCCCTACGTCGTCAAGGACGACGGGCTGGCCGCCGGCAAGGGCGTCGTCGTCACCTCCGACCGCGACGAGGCGCTGGCCCACGCGGCAGCCTGCGGGCGGGTGGTCGTCGAGGAGTACCTCGACGGGCCCGAGGTCAGCCTGTTCGCGGTCACCGACGGGCGCACCGTCCGGGCGATGCAGCCGGCGCAGGACTTCAAGCGCGTCGGCGACGGCGACACCGGCCCCAACACCGGCGGCATGGGCGCCTACACCCCGCTGCCCTGGGCGCCGGCCGACCTGGTGGCCGAGGTGACCCGGACCGTGCTGCAGCCCACCGTCGACGAGCTCGCCCGGCGGGGGACGCCGTTCGCCGGCCTGCTCTACGCCGGCCTGGCGCTGACCCGGGACGGCGTCCGGGTGATCGAGTTCAACGCCCGCTTCGGAGACCCGGAGACCCAGCCGCTGCTGGCCCGGCTGCGGACGCCGCTCGCCCGGCTGCTGCACGCGGCCGCCGTCGGGACCCTGGACGCCGAGCCCGAGCTGGAGTGGGACGCCGGCTCCGCCGTCGCCGTCGTGCTGGCGGCCGCCGGCTACCCGGGATCCCCGCGGACCGGGGACCCGCTCGGCGGCCTCGACGACGACCCGACGACGGGTCCGGGCCCTTCGACGAGCTCAGGGAGCGGGGGCAGCAGCGTCGTGCAGGCCGGCACCGCCGTCGACGCCGAGGGCCGCGTGGTCAGCAGCGGCGGCCGGGTGCTCGCCGTCGTCGGCACCGGCGACGACCTCGCGCAGGCCCGCGAGCGCGCCTACGCCCGGATCGCCACGTGCACGCTCGAGGGCTCCTTCTACCGCACCGACATCGCCGCCGCCGCGGCGGAGAAGCAGGTCTGACCATGGTCGTCCCCAACGTGCTCGCCAGCCGCTACGCCTCCGAGCAGATGCGCGCGGTGTGGTCGGCGCCCGACAAGATCGTCGCCGAGCGGCGGCTGTGGCTGGCCGTGCTCGCGGCGCAGCGCGACCTCGGCGTCGAGCTCGGCGGCGGTGACCTGGACGCCGAGGTCGCCGCCTACGAGCGGGTGCTGGAGCACGTCGACCTCGCCTCCATCGCCGAGCGCGAGAAGGTGACCCGGCACGACGTCAAGGCCCGGATCGAGGAGTTCAACGCCCTCGCCGGCTCCGAGCAGATCCACAAGGGGATGACCTCCCGGGACCTCACCGAGAACGTCGAGCAGCTGCAGGTCCTCACCGCGCTGCGGCTCGTCCGCGACCGGGTGGTCGCGGCCCTGGTGCGGCTGGCCCGGCTGGCGACGGAGTACGGCGACCGTCCGATGGCCGGCCGCTCCCACAACGTGGCCGCGCAGGTGACGACGCTGGGCAAGCGGTTCGCCACCGCCACGAACGAGCTGCTGGTCGCCTTCACCCGGCTCGAGGAGCTGATCGCCCGGTACCCGCTGCGCGGGATCAAGGGCCCGGTCGGCACCGGCCAGGACATGCTCGACCTGCTCGGCGGCGACCAGCAGAAGCTGGCCGAGCTGGAGGAGCGGATCGCCGCCCACCTCGGCTTCGGCCAGGTGCTGGTCAGCACCGGCCAGGTCTACCCGCGCTCCCTGGACTACGAGGTGGTGACGCTGCTGGCCCAGGTCGCCGCGGCCCCGTCGAACGTGGCCACCTCGATCCGGCTGATGGCCGGCGCCGAGCTGGTCACCGAGGGCTTCCGGCCGGGCCAGGTCGGCTCCAGCGCGATGCCGCACAAGATGAACACCCGTTCCTGCGAGCGGGTGAACGGGCTCGCCGTGGTGGTCCGGGGCTACGTCGGCATGGTCGGCGAGCTGGCCGGCGACCAGTGGAACGAGGGCGACGTGTCCGACTCCGTCGTCCGCCGGGTGGCCCTGCCGGACGCCTTCTTCGCCCTCGACGGGCTGTTCGAGACGTTCCTCTCGGTGCTCGACGACTTCGGCGCCTTCCCGGCCGTGATCGAGGCCGAGCTGCAGCGCTACCTGCCGTTCCTGGCCACCACCAAGGTGCTGATGGCCGCCGTCCGCAGCGGCGTCGGCCGGGAGACCGCGCACGAGGTGATCAAGGAGCACGCCGTCGCGGTGGCGCTCGCCATGCGGGAGTCCGGCGCGCCCAACGACCTGCTGGACCGGCTGGCCGCCGACGAGCGGCTGGGCGGCATCAGCCGGGCCGAGCTGGACGCCGCCCTCGCCGACCCGATGGAGCTCACCGGGACCGCGGGGCTGCAGGTGGCCACGCTGGCCGCGCGCGTGGACGCGATCGCGGCCGCGCACCCGGAGGCCGCGGCCTACAGCCCGGGCCTGGTCCTCTAGCCGTCGTCCGCCGTCGGGGGCAGGGCGTCGAGCTCGACGGTGTAGGAGGTGAGGGTGGCCACCGCCCCGTCGCGGAACTCGTACACGTCGCACGACGAGACGAGGCTGGTCGTGCCGTCGGGTGCGTCGTAGCGCCCGACCACGTCCACGGCGACGACGTCGCCCCCGTCGGCGGTCACGCTGCGGACGAACGTGGTGGTCGTGCCGACCAGCGCCTCGGTCGTGCCGTCGCAGGCCTGCCGGACCGCGTCGGCGCCCTGCAGCACCTCGGCCCCCACCAGCACCCAGCGGACGTCCGGGGCCAGGTGCGGGTAGGCGTCGGCGAAACGGTGGCCCGAGAAGGCCTCGGCGATCTCCCGGTTGCTCATGCCCGGACCGACTCCGACCGACCCCCGAACTCATCGCAGGCGTCCACCGGCGCGACACGCCGCGGACCGCCGACGACCCGCCCGGATCGTTGACCCCGCCCGGACCGCTTCCTAGGGTCGAGCCGGTGCGGACCTGGAGGGAGCTGGCGGCCGCCGA
Organism: Friedmanniella luteola; assembly: GCF_900105065.1. NCBI lineage: Bacteria > Bacillati > Actinomycetota > Actinomycetes > Propionibacteriales > Nocardioidaceae > Friedmanniella > Friedmanniella luteola. The sequence goes on along the minus strand of NZ_LT629749.1, from coordinate 4,248,193 downwards.
GCTCCGCCGGTACAGCACCTACCGGTTGGCCGTGCTGGCCGGGGTGTTCACCAACTCCGTCTTCGGGTTCCTCCGCGTCGGCATCCTCGTCACGGCGATCGCCACGGCCGGCGGCAGCCTGGCCGGCTACACCGCCGACAGCGCCTCCACCTACGTCTGGCTGGGGCAGGCGCTGCTGGCCCCCCTCGCCCTGATGGGCTGGTCGGAGATCGCCGACCGGGTCCGCACCGGCGACATCGCCGTCGACCTCGCCCGCCCGGTCGACCTGCAGCTGTCCTGGTGGGCGCGCGACCTGGGCCGGGCGGCGTTCGTGCTGCCCGCCCGCGGCCTGCCGCCGCTGCTGGTCGGTTCGCTGACCGTCGGCGTGGCCCTGCCCGGCTCGTGGACGGCGTACCCGCTCGGCCTGCTCAGCGTGCTGGTCGCGGTGTCGCTGAGCTTCGCGCTGCGCTTCCTGCTCAACCTCGCGGCTTTCTGGGTGCTCGACTTCCGGGGTGTCGCCGGGCTCTACTTCGTGGTCATCGGGCCGCTGTGCGGGCTGTACGTGCCCGTCCACCTGTTCCCCGGCTGGCTGGCCGCGGTCGCGAACGCCACGCCCTTCCCGTCGATGTTCCAGGCCCCGATCGACGTGCTGTCGGGGCGGGTGCTGGGGCTCGACGCGCTCGCGGTGCTGGCCGTCCAGCTGGGCTGGCTGCTCGCCGTGGGCCTGCTCGGCCGGCTGGTGCTGGCCCGGGCCACCCGGCGGCTGGTGGTGCAGGGTGGCTGACGGGCAGGCCCTGCGCCGGCCCTCCCGGCTGCACACCTACCGGGTGGTGCTCGGGTCCCGGGTGCGCGCCCAGCTCAGCTACCGGGTCGGCTTCGCGCTCACCTTCCTCAGCGCCGCGGGCATCGGGGTGATCGAGTTCTCGGAGATCTACGTGCTCCTCTCGGCCGTGCCGGTCTTCGGCGGGCTCGACCTGGCGCAGGCCGCGCTGGTCTTCGCGCTGGCCAACCTCGGCTTCGCGCTGGCCGACCTGCTGTTCGGCCAGCTGGACAGCATCCCCAGCCTGCTGCGGCTCGGCCAGCTGGAGGCGCTGCTGGTCCGGCCGATGTCGGTGATGGGCCAGCTCGTCACCTCGGACTTCCAGCTGCGACGGCTGGGCCGGGCGCTGGTCAGCGTGCTGCTGCTGGTCGTCGTGCTGCCGCTCGTCGACGTCGACTGGACGGCCGCCCGGGCCTACCTGCTGCTGGCCACCCCGCTCGTGGGCTGCGCGATCTACGGGGCGATGTTCGCGCTGGCCGGCGGCGTGCAGTTCTGGCTGGTCGACGGCGCCGAGTTCACCTCGAGCTTCGTCTACGGCGGCAGCTACGCCGGCCAGGTGCCCGGCAGCGTGCTGCCGCCCGTGCTGCGCTCGGTGTTCACCTTCGTCGTGCCGGCCACCCTCACCGGCTACGCCCCCGCGCTGCTGCTGCTGGGGCTGCCCGGCCCGGCGCTGCTGCCCGCGTGGCTGGGCTGGTGGGCGCCGCTCGTCGCGGCCTGGACCTGGCTGCTGGCCGCCCTGGCCTGGCGCAGCGGACTGCGCCACTTCACCGGAGCCGGAGGCTGACGTGCCCGATCCTGTCCCAGGGGTGCCAGCGCCCGTGCTGGAGCTGCGCGGTCTGCGCCGCACCTTCGTGGTCCGCGAGAAGGCCGGCCGGTTGCGCCGCCGCCGTCGCACCGTGGAGGCGGTCGCCGACATCAGCCTGCGCGTCGAGGCGGGGGAGGCGGTCGGCTACATCGGCGCGAATGGCGCCGGCAAGTCCACGACGATCAAGATGGTCACCGGCATCCTCGTGCCGACGGCGGGGGAGGTGCGCACCTGCGGCCTGGACCCGGTCCCGCAGCGACGCCGGCTGGCCGCCGAGATCGGCGTCGTCTTCGGCCAGCGGACGCAGCTGTGGTGGGACCTGCCCCTGCGCGACTCGTTCCGGATCCTCGCGGCCATCCACCGGCGGCCGCCCGCCGACGCGGCCGAGCGCACCCGGCAGCTGGTCGACGAGCTGGGCCTGGGGCCCCAGCTGGACACCCCGGTGCGGCAGCTGTCCCTCGGCGAGCGGATGCGCGGCGAGGTGGCGGCGGCGCTGCTGCACCGGCCCCGCCTGCTGGTCCTGGACGAGCCGACGATCGGGCTGGACATGATCAGCAAGGAGCGGCTGCGCCAGTTCCTGGTGGCGGAGCGGGCACGCTCGGGGATGACGCTGCTGCTGACCACCCACGACATGGGCGACATCGAGCGGCTCTGCGAGCGGGTGCTGGTGGTGGACCGCGGCCGCGTGGTCTACGACGGCACGCTGACCGACCTGGGGGCCGCGGTCGCGCTGCAGCGGGTGCTGGTCGTCGACCTCACCGGCCCGCACGCCCCGCTCCAGGTCCCCACCACGGAGCACCGGGGGAGCGAGCTGGAGGGGCAGCGTCAGCGGCTGGCCTTCAGCCCCGAGCGGACCACGGCCGCCAAGGTGCTGGCCGGCGTCAGCGCCCAGGCCGAGGTGCTCGACCTGACGCTGGAGGAGCCGGCCATCGAGGACATCGTCCGGACCCTGTACTCCCGCCCCGGACACGCCAGCGGCCCCCCGGTCTGAAGACCGAGGGGCCGGAGGTCTGACGGTGGCCAGGGGCGTCCCCGAAGAGGGGGAACTCCTCCCTAGACCTCCTGCGGCATCAGGATCCAGGCGGCGAGGTAGATGAGGAACTGCGGGCCGGGGATCAGCAGGCTGACCAGGAAGACGACCCGGACCAGGTTCGCGCTGACGCCGAAGCGGCGGGCGATGCCCGAGCAGACGCCGGCGATCATCCGGTCACGACGGGGGCGGACGAGTGAGTTCATGCGCATGGTCCTCTCGAGACGGTTCATGTCCTCCACTGTGGCCCACGCCCACGGGCCCGACCAGGGTTCTCCGAGGGGGTCCGGGGTCGGCTCAGGGGCGGGCGCGGCCTCACCCTGACCCGCGGACGGCGACGGGGCGGGCGGGTCGGGGCTGACAGGATGGGCGGGCCGACCGCCCGAGGAGGAAGCCGTGGAACCCGTGTACGAGTCCCAGCTGGACGTCCCGCTGGTCCACGCCGGCAAGGTGCGCGAGCTGTACGCCCTCGACGACGACCGGCTGCTGATGGTGGCCACCGACCGGATCAGCGCGTTCGACTTCGTGCTCGACAGCGAGATCCCCGACAAGGGTCGGGTGCTCACCCAGCTCTCGCAGTGGTGGTTCGCCCAGCTGGTCGACCTGGTGCCGAACCACGTCCTCTCCACCGACGTGCCGGACCCGGTGCGCGGCCGTGCCGTGGTCTGCGAGCGGCTCACGATGATCCCCGTCGAGTGCGTGGCCCGCGGCTACCTGACCGGCTCGGGGTGGCTGGAGTACCAGGAGTCCCGCACGGTCTGCGGGGTGCCGCTCCCCGCCGGGCTGGTCGACGGCTCCCGGCTGCCGGAGCCGATCTTCACCCCGGCCACCAAGGCCGCGCTGGGCGAGCACGACGAGAACGTCGACTTCGCCACGGTCGCGGCCACGGTCGGCGGGCCGCTGGCCGAGCGGGTCCGCGACCTGACGCTGGCGGTCTACGTGCGAGCCGAGGGCGTGGCCCGGGAGCGCGGGCTGCTGCTGGCGGACACCAAGCTGGAGTTCGGCCTGCGCGGTGACGGCACGGTGGTGCTGGCGGACGAGGTGCTGACCCCGGACTCGTCCCGGTTCTGGGACGCCGAGGGCTGGCAGCCGGGCGGGCCGCTGCCGTCCTTCGACAAGCAGTACGTCCGGGACTGGCTGCTCCACGCGTCCGGCTGGGACCGGCACGGTGGCGACGCCCCGCCGGCCCTGCCCGACGCCGTCGTCGCGGCGACCCGGGCCAAGTACCTGCAGGCCTACGAGCGGCTGACCGGGCGGGCTCTGCCGCCGGCCTGAGCCCCGAGCGGGGGTCCCGCCGACCGATGGGTTTCCGTCGGTGGTCCGGTCTAGGTTCTCGGACAGGGGAGGAGAGCCATGGCCGAGGTGGACCCACCAGCAGCGGCACCGCGTCTGGACCTGCGCGCAGGCCCGCAGCGCACCTTCCTGCACGTCCTGCTCAACACGCTGGTCGTGTCGGTCACCAACTTCACCCTCTGGTTCGCGGTGACCTTCTGGGCGTTCCTGGAGACCCGGTCGGTGTTCGTGACCGGGATGATCGCCGGCATCTTCCTGGTCTTCACCACGCTGACGGGCATCTGGCTGGGCAGCCTCGTCGACCACCACCCGAAGAAGACGGTCATGCAGACGTCCGCGGCCCTCTCGCTGGGCCTCTACGCGGTCAGTCTCGCGGTCTACCTGCTCAGCGCGCCGGAGGACTTCACGCGCGTCGACAGCCTGCGGCTGTGGGTGTTCGTCGGCCTGCTGATGCTGGGGGTGATCGCCGGCAACGTGCGGACCATCGCCCTCTCCACCCTGGTGACGCTGCTGATCCCGGCCGAGGTGCGCGACCGGGCCAACGGCCTGGTGGGCACCACCACCGGGGTCTCGTTCCTGGTCACCTCCGTCATCAGCGGCCTCCTGGTCGCCGCCGGCGGCATGCTCTACGCCCTGCTGCTCGCGCTCGTGGTGCTGGCCGCCTCACTGGTGCACCTGGCCCGCGTGCGGATCCCCGGGAACCGGCCCGGCGCCCTCGAGCCGTCACCACCGGGCGCGACCGGGACCGGCGGGGCCCTCGACCCGCCCGGCGACCTGGACCCCGCCGCCGCCCCGGACCCCGCGGTGGGGCCCGCGGCCGCGGCGGACCGGCGGATCGACCTCCGCGGCACCCTGCGGCTGGTCCGCGGCGTCCCCGGCCTGCTGGCCCTGATCGGGTTCTCCTGCTTCAACAACTTCCTCGGCGGCGTCTTCATGGCGCTGCTGGACCCGTACGGGCTCTCGCTGGTCTCCGTGCAGCTCTGGGGCCTGCTCTGGGGGGCGCTGAGCACCGGGATCATCGTGGGCGGCCTGCTCGTGGCCAAGGTCGGGCTGGGCCCCAACCCGGTGCGCACGCTGCTGATGGTCAACCTCGTGCTGTGGGCCGTGACGTGCCTGTTCCCGCTCCGCTCCTCGATGGTCGTCCTGGCGGTCGGGATGTACGCCTACATGCTGATCGTGCCCTTCGCCGAGGCCGCGGAGCAGACGGTGCTGCAGCGCGTGGTCCCCTACGAGCGGCAGGGCCGGGTCTTCGGGTTCGCGCAGAGCGTCGAGCAGGCCGCGTCCCCCCTGACGGCCTTCCTCATCGGCCCGCTCACCCAGTTCGTCTTCATCCCGGCGATGACCGACGGCGCGGCCGCCGACCTGATCGGGCCCTGGTTCGGCACCGGCGCGGCCCGCGGCATGGCCCTCGTCTTCGTGCTGACCGGCGTCGTCGGCCTGCTGGCCACCTCCCTGGCCCTGGCCAGCCGGCCGTACAGGCGGCTCAGCGCGGCCGTCGCGGAGGCCACGCCCCCCGAGCCGGAGCGGGTGGGGGCGGCGTCCAGCGCTCCCTGAGATGTCGGCTCCGCCGGGAGCCCCCGATAGGATCGCCGCATGGCGCGAGTGGTGGTCGACGTGATGCCGAAGCCGGAGATCCTGGACCCGCAGGGCAAGGCGGTGACCGGGGCGCTCGGCCGGCTCGGCTTCTCGGGGATCTCCGTGCGGCAGGGCAAGCGGTTCGAGCTCGAGGTGGACGGCGAGGTGACGCCGGAGAGGCTGGCCGACATCCGCCGGGCCGCCGAGACGCTGCTGGCCAACACCGTCATCGAGACCTTCGACGTCCGCGTCGAAGCCCCCGCGCAGGCGCACGCCTGATGGCGCCGAAGGTCGGGGTCGTCACCTTCCCGGGATCCCTGGACGACCACGACGCGCTGCGCGCGGTGCGGATCGCCGGCGCCGAGCCCGTCGCCCTGTGGCACGCCAGCGACGACCTGCGGGGCGTCGACGCCGTCATCCTGCCTGGCGGCTTCTCCTACGGCGACTACCTGCGGGCTGGCGCGATCTCCCGCTTCTCCCCGGTGATGGGCGCGGTCGTCGACGCCGCGAACGCGGGGATGCCCGTGCTCGGCATCTGCAACGGCTTCCAGATCCTCTGCGAGGCCCACCTGCTGCCCGGCGCCCTGATCCGCAACGACGTCCGGACCTTCGTCTGCGTCGACCAGCGGCTCCGGGTGGAGTCCGTCGACACGGCCTGGACCGGCGGGTACAGCACGGGCCAGGAGATCACCATCGTGCTCAAGAACGGGGAGGGCGGTTACGTCGCCGACGAGGACACCCTGGACCGGCTCGAGGGCGAGGGCCGCGTCGTCGCCCGCTACCTCGGTGACAACCCCAACGGCTCCTTCCGCGCCATCGCCGGGGTCGCCAACGAGCGGGGCAACGTCGTCGGCCTGATGCCGCACCCCGAGCACAACGTGGACCCGCTGACCGGCCCGAGCACCGACGGCACCGCCTTCTTCAGCAGCGTCCTGAGCTTCCTCTCCGCCCGGGTCTGACCCCCGCGATGGGTGGTCGCTCCCGCCGCGGTGCGCGGCCGCTCGCCCCGGCGTCCGGCGGCCGGGGGGCCGGAGGGCCGGTGCTGTCCCGGCGCTGGCTCGCCCTCCTGCTGCTGCTCGCGGCGCTCTTCGCGGGCCTGCGGGCGGTGCACCTGCTGCAGGAGCCGCCCCAGGCCAGCAGCCTGGTCACCGACCAGGTCGTCGTCGTCGGGGTCACCGGCCGGCCGGCGCTCACCCCCACCGACCGTGCGGTGCTGGGACCGCGCCTCGCCGACGCCCAGGTGGGGGCGGTCAGCGTCCGGCCCCGCCACGTCGGCGACTGCGCTGCCGCGGGCTGGACGACGCTGGGCGCCGGCCGTCGCGCCGCCGTCGGCGCGCTGTGCGACCCGCGGGTCAGCGACGGCCGGGTCGAGGACTGGGACGCCCGGCTGACCGCCGCCGCCGCCCGCCGCGGTGACGCCCGGCCGGGCACGCTCGCCGGGTCGGTCGCGGGCTGCGTCGCCGCCGTCGGGCCCGGCGCGGCGCTCGCCGCCGCCCGGCCGGACGGCACGCTCGCCGACTACCGCACGGTGGAGGAGTTCCTGGCCGACGACCTGACCACCCGCTGCCCGACGACCCTGGTCGACGCCGGCCCGCGGAGCGACGCCGTCATCGCCCGGCTCGCTGCCGACCCGGGCCGGACGCTGCTGGTCACCGGCGTCGGACCGGCCGCCGGCTCCGCCGACCCGGCCCTGCAGGTCGTGTACCGGCTCGGCACCACCTTCCCCGGCTGGCTGACCTCCGCGAGCACCCGGCGGGACGGCATCGTCACCCTCACCGACCTCACCCGCACCCTGGTCGACCACGACGCCCCGCCCGGCGCCGCCGTTCCCGTCACCGTCGACGGCTCCCCGCTGGCCGTCGACCCGGCCGAGCTGAGCCTGCCGCTGGTCGAGGACCACCTCGCGGCCGTCGCCGCGCTGTCCGACGGGGCCGTCGTCGGCTACCTGGTGCTCGGCGGGTTCGGCACCCTCCTCTGCCTCGTCGGCCTGGTCGGGACCCTGCGCCGCCGCTTCGCGGTGCCGCGGCTGATCCTCACCCTCGGCAGCGTCCTGGGCGCCGCGATGATGCTGACCGGCTCGGTGCCGTGGGCGGGCAGCGGGGCACCCGGGCTGGTTCTCGGGGTGGCGGTCATCGGCTGGTCGCTGCTGCTCGCCGCGGCCACGCTGGCCCTGGCCGCCCGCCTCGACGTGCCGGCTGCGGTCGTCGGGGCGGCGCTGACCGTGGCGGCCTTCACCGTCGACGCCGCCCTCGGCGGCCCGATGCAGGCCGGCTCCATGCTGAACTCGCGGCCGGTCTTCGGGCTGCGCTGGTACGGCTTCGGCAACGTCACCTTCGCGGTCTACGCCACCGCGGCGCTGGTCCTGGCGGGCTGGCTGGCTCACCGCTTCCTCGCCGCCGGTCACCGCCGGGCCGCCGTCGTCGCCGTGGCCGTCGTCGGCTTCGGCGTCGTCGTCTGCGAGGGCTGGCCCACCATGGGCACCGACTTCGGCGGCGTCGTCGCCCTGACCCCGCCCGTGCTCTGGCTGCTGCTGGTGGTCGCCGGCGTCCGGGTCACGGTTCCGCGGCTGCTGGCCGTCGGTGCGGCCGCGGTGGTGGCGGTCGCGGCCATCTCGCTGCTCGACTGGTCCCGGGGCCCCGACCGGCGCAGCCACCTCGGCGGGTTCGTCCAGCGCGTCCTCGACGGCGACGCGGTCGACGTCGTGAGCCGCAAGGCCGTCGCCTCCGCCGAGACGGTGGTCAGCGGGCCGGGCATCACCACCCTGGTCATCGGGGTGCTGCTCTGGCTGCTGGTGCTGCGCTGCGCGCTCCCGGTGCTGCGTCCCGCGTTCCCCACCCTGCCCGCCGTGCTGCAGGCCGCGCTGGCGACCGCCGTCCTCGGCACCCTGCTCAACGACGGCGGGATCAGCGTCTGGCTGACCGTCACCGGGATGGTGGCCGTCAGCGTGGGCTGGTTCTGCCTGGACCACGCGCTGCGGGAGGGCTGGCCCTCGCCCGCACCGGGCCGGGAGCTGTGGACGTGGCTCAGCCGGGGGGCCGCCCGCCGGTAGGGTCGGGGCCGTGGCGGACACGGTCGAGAACGCGGCGGCGACCCCGGACCAGGCGCAGCCCTGGGCCGAGCTGGGGCTCAAGGAGGACGAGTACACCCGGATCCGGGAGATCCTCGGCCGCCGGCCCTCCTCCTCGGAGCTGGCCATGTACTCGGTCATGTGGTCCGAGCACTGCTCCTACAAGTCCTCCAAGGTGCACCTGCGCCGCTTCGGCGAGCTCAGCCAGGACACCCCGGCCGGGAAGCTGCTGGCCGGCATCGGCGAGAACGCCGGCGTCGTCGACATCGGCCAGGGCTACGCCGTCACCTTCAAGATCGAGTCGCACAACCACCCCAGCTACGTGGAGCCGCACCAGGGCGCGGCCACCGGCGTCGGCGGGATCGTCCGCGACATCCTGGCCATGGGTGCCCGACCCGTCGGGGTGATGGACGCGCTGCGGTTCGGCCCGCTCGAGGAGCCCGACACCCACCGGGTGCTGCCGGGCGTCGTCTCCGGCGTGGGCGGCTACGGCAACTGCCTCGGCCTGCCGAACATCGGTGGCGAGGTCGTCTTCGACCGCAGCTACCTCGGCAACCCGCTGGTCAACGCCCTCTGCGTCGGCGTCCTGCGGCACGAGGACCTGCACCTCGCCAAGGCCACCGGGGCCGGCAACCAGGTGATCCTCTACGGCGCGGCCACCGGCGGCGACGGCATCGGCGGTGCCTCGATCCTCGCCTCGGAGACCTTCGACGACGACAAGCCCTCCAAGCGGCCGGCCGTGCAGGTCGGCGACCCGTTCATGGAGAAGCTGCTGATCGAGTGCACCCTGGAGCTGTTCGCGGCCGGTGTCGTGACCGGCATCCAGGACTTCGGAGCGGCCGGCATCTCCTGCGCCACCTCCGAGCTGGCCGCGGCCGGTGACGGCGGCATGCGCGTCGAGCTGGACCGGGTGCCGCTGCGGGACTCCTCGCTGGCGCCCGAGGAGATCCTGATGAGCGAGTCGCAGGAGCGGATGATGGCCGTCGTCGAGCCCGGTGACGTCGCCCGCTTCCTGGAGATCTGCGCCCGCTGGGACGTGCAGGCGACCGTGGTCGGCGAGGTCACCGAGGACGACCGGCTGGTCATCGAGTGGCACGGCGAGACCATCGTCGACGTCGACCCCCGCACCGTCGCCCACGAGGGCCCGGTCTACGAGCGCCCCTACGCCCGCCCCGCCTGGCAGGACACGGTGCAGGCCGACGGGGTCGAGGGCCTGGCCCGCCCGGCCACCGGGGACGAGCTGGCCGCGACGCTGCTCGCGCTGGTCGGCTCGCCCAACCTGTGCGACAAGTCGTGGATCACCAACCAGTACGACCGCTACGTGCGCGGCAACTCGGTCCTGGCCCAGCCGGAGGACGCCGGCATGCTGCGGATCGACGAGGAGACCGGCCTCGGTGTCGCGCTGTCGACCGACTGCAACAGCCGGTTCGCCCTGCTCGACCCCTACGTCGGCGCCCAGCTGGCGCTGGCGGAGGCCTACCGCAACGTCGCCGTCACCGGGGCCCAGCCCGTCGCGGTCAGCGACTGCCTCAACTTCGGCTCGCCCGAGGACCCGGCGGTCATGTGGCAGTTCACCCAGGCGATCGCCGGCCTGGTGGACGGCTGCCAGGTGCTCGGCACCCCGGTCACGGGCGGCAACGTGAGCTTCTACAACCAGACCGGCAGCACGCCGATCCTGCCCACCCCCGTCGTCGGGGTCATGGGGGTCATCGAGGACGTCCGCCGGCGGGTGCCCGTCGGGTTCGCCGGGGCGGGTGATGTCGTCGTGCTGCTGGGCGACACCCGCGACGAGCTGGCCGGATCGGTCTGGGCCGCCGTGGCGCACGACCACCTCGGGGGCCGACCGCCGGTGGTCGACCTCGAGCACGAGCGGCGGCTGGCCGCGGTGCTGGGTGAGGCGGGTCGCCGCGGCCTCCTGACCAGCGCCCACGACCTCGCCGACGGCGGGCTGGCCCAGGCGCTCGTCGAGTCGTCGCTGCGGCGGGGGCACGGCGTGACCGTGGAGCTGCCCGCGGACGCCGACCCGTTCGTGCAGCTGTTCTCCGAGAGCTCGGGCCGGGTGCTGGTCTCGCTGCCCGCCGCCGGGGCCGACGCGCTGACCACCCTCTGCGCCGAGCACGGCGTGCCGCTGCACCCGCTCGGCCGGGTCACCGGCGCCGAGGACGCGACGGTGGCCGTCGCGGGCCAGTTCAGCCTGCCGCTGGAGCAGATCCGCACCACCTGGTCGGCCACCCTGCCCGCCGTGCTGGCCGCCGACCCGATCGCCGTCGTCGCCGGCGCCTGACCCTCCGACCGGCTCAGGGCACGTCCTGCTGCGCCCTGCGGCCCCGCCGCCTGGGCCCGTCGAGCACCTCGACAGGCCCAGGACGCGACGGCCCCTTGCGGGGAGGGGTCACGGGCCGCCGCTCTTGACGCGGTCGCCGTAGCGCTCCCGCAACCGCTCGTTGTTCTCGTCGCCGCCCGGGATGTTGGCGGAGATGAGGATCGGCACCTCCTGGCCGGCCTCCACCAGCAGCCCGCAGACCTCGGTGACGAGCATCTGGGCGATCAGCGTGCTGGTGACGGTGGAGGTGGCGAGCACCGCGCCGCGCGGGCGGCCCTCGGGGTCAGCCGGCAGCTCGAGCTCCGCGTCGCCGAACACCCCGCGGTTGTCGATCACCACGTCGGCCAGCTCGAACAGCCGCAGACCGCTCGGGTGCCGGGAGGTGATCCGGGTGGTGTGGTCCATCGAGGTCACCGCGACCAGGCGGTGGCCGCGCTCCTTGACCAGCCGGGCCAGCTCGACGGTGGAGCCGTTGCCGCCGGAGTTCGAGCAGATGATGAACACGTCAGCCGGGTCGATGACGTGCACGGCCAGCAGCTGGGCCGCCAGCGAGGGGTCGCGCTCGAGGTAGGGGTCCATCACCTCCTCCGGCGTCAGGTCGCCGTAGAAGGTCAGGTCGGACAGCGAGATGCGGTTGGCGGGCACCAGGCCCCCGGCGCGGCCGGCGATCTCGGAGGCGAAGCTGCGGGAGTGGCCGGTCCCGAAGACCTGGATCACCCCGCCCGCGGTGAGCGACTCGACCACGAGGGCCGCGGCGGCCGCGATCTGCTCCTGCTGGCTGTCCACGACCTTGTCGAAGGCCTCCCGCAGCACCCGGGCGGCGGTCTGCTGGTTGACGCTGGGATGACTCATCGCTACCTCTTCCGACGGCCGCTGGTAACCGTTGTCCTCGCGAGCGGCTGGTTGGTGGGAATCCTACAGAGCGAGGGCCCTAGGCTCAGCCCATGACGCTGGCGGAAACGGTACGGGCTCAACAGCCTTCGGTGCGGGCCGACCTCGAGGCCCTGGTGGCGGTCCCGTCGGTGAGCGCCGACCCCGCGCGGTCGGGTGAGGTGGAGCGCAGCGCCGGGCAGGTGGCCGACCTGCTGCGCGACCTCGGCTGCCCCGACGTCCAGGTGGTCCGGGTGGAGGGCGGGCAGCCGGCGGTGATCGGGCGCTTCCCCGCCCCCGACGGCGCACCGACGGTCTGCCTGTACGCCCACCACGACGTGCAGCCCGAGGGCGACCTGGCGCTGTGGACCAGCCCGCCGTTCACGGCGACCGAGCGGGATGGGCGGCTGTTCGGCCGCGGGACGGCGGACGACAAGGGCGGGCTGGCCGTGCACCTGGCCGCCCTGCGCGCCTTCGACGGCCGCCCGCCGGTCGGGGTCACCGTCTTCGTCGAGGGGGAGGAGGAGATCGGCTCGCCGACCCTGGCCCGGCTGCTCGACGAGCACCGCGCCAGCCTGGCCGCCGACGTCTTCGTCATCGCCGACTCCTCCAACTGGGCCGTCGGGCAGCCGGCGTTCACCACGTCCCTGCGCGGGCTGGGCGACTGCGTCATCGAGCTGCGCACCCTCGACCACGCCATCCACTCCGGCTCCTACGGCGGGGTGGTGCCGGACGCCCTGACCACGCTGTGCCGGCTGCTGGCCACGCTGCACGACGAGCGCGGGGACGTCGCCGTCGCCGGCCTGGCCACCAGTCCGCCGCCCGACCTGGTCTACCCCGAGGACCGGCTGCGCGCCGAGTCCGGGCTGCTGGACGGCGTGCAGCAGATCGGCACCGGCAGCGTCGTCGAGCGCCTGTGGTGCAAGCCGGCTCTCGCGGTGATCGCCCTGGACGCCACCCCGGTCGACCGCGCGTCCAACACCCTCGCCCCGGTCGCCCGGGCCAAGATCAGCCTGCGCCTCGCGCCCGGCGACGACGCCCGCGCCGCGATGGTCCGGCTGGTCGAGCACCTGCACGCCCACACGCCGTGGGGGGCTCAGCTGACGGTGCTCGAGGGCGACACGGGCGAGCCCAGCACCGTCGCGTTCGCCGGGCCAGTGGCCGAGGTGGCGCGCCGGGCGTTCGCCGAGGCCTGGGGCGTCGAGCCGGTCTTCATCGGGCAGGGCGGCTCGATCCCGATGGTCGCCGACTTCAGCACCGCGTTCCCCACCGCCACCGTGCTGGTCACCGCGGTCGGCGACCCGGACACCCGGGCGCACGGCGCGGACGAGTCCCTGCACCTCGGCGACTTCGAGGCCGCGTGCGTGGCTGAGGCCCTGCTGCTGCAGGGGATCGCCGACCTGCCGACCGGCTGACCCGCCGGCCGCGACCGCTGCGGCCGGCGCCCGGGTACCGGCCGCGGGAGGACTCGGGAATGTCGGAGGAGGAACGGTTGCTGCACAGCACAGCACCCGGTCCGACCGGGTGCACGGCAACGGCGCCTCCATCCGATCTCTGGTGGGAGGACCCCATGAAGAACTTCGTCACGTCCGCTCTGCACGCCCTCGAGGCCCGTCGGGCCGACCACGCCTGGTCGCGGCTGGACCGGCAGCTCGGCTACCCGGCGCTCGACCCCAACCCGGTCGAGGACACCACGGAGATGCGTCACTTCCTCGCGGTGCAGACCTCGCAGACCGTCTGAGCCGCGACTCAGCACCAGGACCGTCCGGCGCACCGCGCCGGGCGGTCCTGTGCTCTCCGGCGGCCCTCCGGGCGTCAGCCGGGACGGACCGGCGCGACCGCGACGACGTGGTGCTCGGGCAGGCTGTCCCGGAAGCGGCCGGTGAGCCGCTCCCGTTCGGCCCGGGGCAGCTCACCCCAGCAGCGCAGCCGGCTCAGGCCGCCGTCGGGGTGGACGTCGATCCGCAGGTGCGTCGCCGGCCGCCGGGCGTGCACCGCGAACCGGTGGCGGGTGTCGACCAGCACGGGCACCCGCGGCAGCAGGTCCCACCAGGACGCGGGGTCGGTCAGCGGCGCCGTCTCCTCGTCGGCGGCGCTCACCCGCACCTGGCCCGGCGCGTTCCCCACGAAGTAGGAGGTGTCCACCTCCAGCTGGGTGGGCTCGCCCCGGGCGGCGAGCCGGAACAGCGCCCAGTCGTTGCCGGGACCGCGCCGCCGGGCGTTCTCCCAGCCCTCGCCCATGATCCGGGCGCGACCGGGGCGGATGAGGTTCTCCGGCGAGGAGTAGAAGGCGTCGGAGGTGTCGAGCAGCCGTCCGCCGTTCTCGAGGGCCAGCAGGTCGACGGTGCCGGGCAGCTCCCGCGGGTCGAGCACGGCCTCGCCGTGCACCCGGAAGCGGGCCACCCCGCCGTCGGGGTCGATGGTCAGCCGCACGTGCGTCCAGCGACGGTCGCTCGTCACCGCGTAGAGGTTCTCGCGGTCGCCGCCGCAGGCTGAGCGCTCGACGAGCGTCGTCCAGGCGAGCTGCTCGAGCGCCGCGGGCGGCGGGTAGCCCTCGACCGAGACGGCCTCGACGGAGACGAAGGGCGGGTAGTTGCCGCGGAAGAACGCGGTGTCGACGACGACGCCGTGCACGATGCCCGGCACGCCCAGCCGGACGACCGCCCAGTCCTGGCCCGGCTCCCGCCGTCGCCGGGTCTCCCAGCCGTCGTAGATCTTCCCGCTGTGCCCGAACGCGTCGACGGCGTGCACGGCGGGGCCCGGCACGATCAGGCTCTGCCGCGGCGCGAACAGCTCGTCGTTCGCGCTCACCACGCTGCCGGCGAGGTCGCGCGAGGCGAGGTCGGGGTAGCGCCGGAACTCGGTCATGAGGTCTCCTCGCGGCGGAGCAGCCGGCCCGCCGTGGTCTGGTCGGTGACGGGACGGCCCGCCAGGTAGGTCCGGCGGACCATCCCCCGCAGCCGCTGCCCGTCGTAGGGGCTGACGGGGTTCCGGTGCCGCAGGCGGGCGGCGTCGACGACGTGCTCCTCCTCGGGGGCCAGGACCACGAGGTCGGCGGGCGAGCCGACGGCGACCCGGCCCCGGCCCGCCAGCCCGACGAGGTCGGCCGGGCCGCTCGCCATCCAGCGGACGACGTCCTCGAGGCCGAGGCCCCGCTCGCGGGCCGCCGTCCAGACCAGCGGCAGCCCGAGCTGGAGGGAGGCGATGCCGCCCCAGGCCGCGCCGAAGTCGCCCTCGGCCAGCAGCTTGAGGTCCGCGGTGGCGGGGGAGTGGTCCGACACGACGACGTCGACGACCCCGTCCACCAGCCCCTGCCAGAGCCGGTCGGCGTTGGCGGCGTCCCGGACCGGCGGGCAGCACTTGAACGCGGTCTGGCCGTCGCCGACCCGCTCGGCCGCCAGCGTCAGGTAGTGCGGGCAGGTCTCGACGGTGACCCGGACGCCGTCGGCCCGGGCCGCGGCCAGGGTTGGCAGGGCGTCGGCGGCCGACAGGTGCACGATGTGCGTCCGGCACCCGGTGGCGCGGGCGGCCGCCAGCACGGTGTCGATCGCCCGCAGCTCCGCCTCGACCGGGCGCGAGCCGAGGAACTCCGCGTAGCGGGTGGTGTGCGGCACGGCGTGCGCGGCGATGACGTCCGGGTCCTCGGCGTGCACGACGAGCAGGCCGTCGAACGCGGCGATCTCGCCCATCGCCTCCCGCAGCTGGGTCGCGGAGAGCGCCGGGAACTCCGGCACCCCCGAGTCCAGCAGGAAGCACTTGAACCCGTAGACGCCCGCGGCGTGCAGTGCGGCCAGCCCGCCCAGGCTGGCGGGTACCGCCCCGCCCCAGAAGCCGACGTCGACCGCCACGGCCCCCTGCGCCGCCGCGCGCTTCACCTCCAGCGCCGGCACCGAGGTGGTGGCGGGGATGGAGTTGAGCGGCATGTCGACCAGCGTGGTGACGCCGCCGGCCGCCGCGGCACGGGTGGCGGTGGCGAACCCCTCCCACGCCGTCCGGCCCGGCTCGTTGACGTGCACGTGGGTGTCCACGAGACCGGGCAGCAGCACCTCGTCGTCGGCCAGCTCGATCACGGTCGAGTCGGCGTCGTGGGCCACCGTGGGGGACTGGCCGGAGAGCGACTCGACGGTGACGACGCGCCCGCCGCTGACCGCGACCCGGCGCAGCACCACCCCGTCCTCGGTCAGCACCCGGCCCCGGAACTCGAGGTCGACGGCGCCGGTCACGCCCGGGGGGCGGGTCACGCCAGCCACCGCCGGGCGATGGCGGCCCCGGTCTCCTCCAGCAGCGGACCGGCGTGCGCGATGCTGCGGGCGGCGTCGGGCTCAAGGGCGCTGAGCGGGAGCACGCCGGCGAACCCCGCCGCCCGGCTCTCCGCCTCGCTCAGCAGGCTGCGGCCCGCGACCACGACCACGGGGACGCCGACGGAGCCCGCCCGGTCGAGCACGCCGACGGGCGCCTTGCCGGCCAGCGACTGGGCGTCCAGCGAGCCCTCGCCCGTCACCACCAGCGACGCGCCGGCCAGCCGCTCGTCGAAGCCGACGAGGTCGAGCACCAGCTCGATGCCCGAGCGCATCTCCGCGGCGAGCAGGGCGAGCGCGGCGAACCCGGTGCCCCCGGCGGCGCCCGCGCCCGGGTCGCCGGCGTGGTCGGACCCCGTGGCTGCCGCGACCACCGCCGCCCACCGGGTCAGGGCCGCGTCCAGCTGGGCCACCTGCGCGGCGTCCGCCCCCTTCTGCGGTCCGAACACCGCCGCCGCGCCGTCGGGTCCCAGCAGCGGGGAGCTGACGTCGCTGGCCACCAGCACCCGGACCCCGGCGAGCCGGTCGCGGAGCGGGCCGAGGTCGACGGTGGCGACCTGCGCCAGCGCGGCTCCGCCCGGCGGCAGCTCCCGACCGGCGGCGTCGAGCAGCCGGGCGCCGAGGGCCTGCGCCAGACCGGCCCCGCCGTCGGTGGAGGCGCTCCCGCCCAGGCCCAGCACCAGCTCGCGGACGCCGGTGTCCAGCGCGTGCCGCACCACCTGGCCGAGCCCGGTGGTGGAGGCGTGCAGGGGGTCGGGCCGACCGCCCGGCAGCAGGTCGAGACCGACGACGGCGGCCAGCTCGACGACGGCCCGGTCGCCCCGGCGGGCGTAGCGGGCGGTCGACGGCTCCCCGGTCGGCCCGGTCGCGGACGTCTCCACCGCGGTGTAGCCGGCCGTCAGCGCCGCGGCCACCGTCCCGTCGCCGCCGTCGGCCACCGGGAGCTCCACAACGTCGAGACCCGGACGGGCGCGGCGCAGGCCGCGGGCCACGGCAGCGGCCACCTCGACGGCGGGCAGGCAGCCCTTGAACTTGTCCGGGGCCACGAGCACACGTCGCGGCGGCGGGGCGGGAGTCGCAGGCTGGGGCACCGGGGGCCTCTCCGGACGGGGTCGCGGACCCGCACCAGGGTAGGGAGGGGCGGGCCGTCGCGTCGACGGCGGGGCCGCCGGTGGACCGCGCCCGTCGACCCGGGGGACCCTCCGGGCCCCGGGGTCGGTCGTGTGACAGGTCCCGCCCCCGTGTTGTGGCCCCCGCCCCGGAGTGCAAGCATCAAGCGTGGTCACCAACTACGCCCAGACGATCGCCTACCCGGCCCCCGGCTCGCGGCCCTCGCGCAACGGGCTGGAGGTCCTCCAGCCGCACGTCATCGTCCTGTTCGGGGCGACGGGCGACCTGTCGCGGCGCAAGCTGCTGCCCGGGCTCGCGCACCTCGCCCTCTCGGCCCTGGCCCCGGACATCCAGGTGATCGGCACCTCGCTGGAGGACTACACCGAGGACTCGTTCCGGGAGTTCGCCCGGCAGGCGGTCACGGAGTTCACCCACCACCCGCTGAGCGACGAGCAGTGGACCCAGTTCGCGCAGCGGCTGACCTACGTGCCGCAGAGCGCGGGCCCCGACGGTCTCGGCGACGCCGTCCGGCTGGCCGAGGAGCGGCTGGGCGGCGAGGTCGGCCGGCTGCACTACATGAGCGTCCCGCCGGCGGCGGCGCCCGCGGTGATCAACACCCTCCGCGAGGCGAACCTCGTCGAGCGCTCGCGGGTGGTGATGGAGAAGCCCTTCGGCACCGACCTGCGCAGCGCCATCCTGCTCAACGACCAGGTGCACGAGACCTTCCGGGAGCGGCAGATCTTCCGGATCGACCACTTCCTGGGCAAGGAGGCGGCCCAGAACATCCTGGCCTTCCGGTTCGCCAACGGGCTGTTCGAGCCGATCTGGAACCGCAACTTCATCGACCACGTGCAGATCGACATCCCCGAGACGCTGGGCCTGGACCGCCGCGCCGGTTTCTACGAGGCCACCGGCGCCTACAAGGACATGGTGGTGACGCACCTGTTCCAGGTGCTGGCCTTCGTCGCCATGGAGCCCCCGACGGCGCTGGAGCCGCGGGCCATCAGCGAGGAGAAGAACAAGGTCTTCCGCTCGATGCTGCCGCTGAACCCGAACGACGTGGTCCGCGGCCAGTACGCCGGGTACCGGGACGAGGAGGGGGTCGCGCGCGACTCCGACACCGAGACCTTCATCGCCCTGAA
The DNA here is from genome assembly GCF_900105065.1 of Friedmanniella luteola. NCBI lineage: Bacteria > Bacillati > Actinomycetota > Actinomycetes > Propionibacteriales > Nocardioidaceae > Friedmanniella > Friedmanniella luteola. Next base: position 4,229,881 of record NZ_LT629749.1, on the reverse strand, counting down.
GGCAGGCATCGACAACTGGCGCTGGGCCGGCGTGCCCTTCTACTGCCGGACGGGCAAGCGGATGGCGGAGGGTCAGCGGATCATCTCGATCGCCTTCAAGGAGGCGCCCAAGTCGATGTTCCCGGGCGGCTCCGGCGTCGGGGCCTCCGGCCCGGACCACCTGACCTTCGACCTGGCCGACGAGTCCAAGGTCTCGCTGTCCTTCTACGGCAAGCGGCCCGGCCCCGGCATGAAGCTGGACAAGCTGAGCATGCAGTTCTCGACGCAGGAGACCGACCGCGCCGGCGACGTGCTGGAGGCCTACGAGCGGCTGATCATGGACGCGATGCGGGACGACCACACGCTGTTCACCACCGCCGAGGGCATCGAGAGCCTCTGGGAGCGCTCGGAGCCGCTGCTGCAGAACCCCCCGCCGGTGAAGCCTTACGCCCCCGGCTCCTGGGGTCCGAACGCCATCCACCAGCTCGTCGCCCCGCACGCCTGGCGGCTGCCGTTCGAGCGCGTGTGGCGGACCCGGCGCAGCTGAATTCGGCGCTGCTCGGGAAAGCCGGCCCTGAAGGCGGCTCCCGGCCCTTCGGATAGCCGCGAGAATGGCTATTCCGGCGGCATTCCTCAGGATCTGCTCAGGTCTGCGTGGCGCGTCGGGAAGTCGTTGCTGAGGTGGCCCTACACTCTTTTCTGTCAGAACAACTCGGGGTGTGGAAAGGGACATGAGCGTGGCGCAGAAGACCATCGTCAAGACGTACGACGATCTTGACGGCAGTGAGATCGACGCCGAGGGGAAGAGCGTCTCGTTCTCCTTCGACGGGACGTCGTACGAGATCGACCTCAGCGGCAAGAACGTCGCGAAGATGCGCGAGGACTTCCGCGTCTACATCGACAAGGCCCGCAAGGTGAGCAACCGCGGCCGAGGCTCCGCCCGGTCGGAACCGGCCCCGCTGGACACCAAGGCGGTCCGGGCCTGGGCCGAGGAGCAGGGCCTGGAGGTCTCCGCCCGCGGACGGCTCTCCTCCGAGCTCATCGAGCAGTACCGCGCCGCCCACTGAGCGCCGGAGACGCCCGCCGCCGGGTCCGCCACGGGCGGGCCCGGCGGCGTCGTCTCGACCCGGGATCGGGAGCGGGAACGTGGTTCCGGACCTCCGGCGGAATACCCTTTCCCGACCGCTCGACGACGTCCTCGCCGGTGCTGGACCATGCACCGCGCGGGGTCCGGGTGTTTCGCCACCCCGTCGTGGGAGCGCTCTCCTCAGCGACCACGACCCGGCGGCTGTGAAAGGGCTGTGCGAGGGTCGTCCCGGCCGACGTGCGGCCCGGGCGGAAAGGGCGCGGTGACCGGGGCATGATGCGCAGATGAGCACCCGACGACGCGCCCTCCTGGTCGGCGCCACCAGCCAGATCGGCCACGGCCTGGCCGTCGAGCTGGCCTCGCTCGGTCACGACCTCGTGCTCTGGGGTCGCCGGGCCGCGGAGCTCCAGGCCGCCGCCGCGCAGTGCCGGGCTGAGGGGGCCGAGGTCCGCACCCTCGCCGTCGACGTCGCCGACGACGCCGCCCTCGGCGACGCCGTCCGGGGCCTCGCCGACCGGCCGCTGCACGTCGCCGTCTGGACGCCGGGCCTCTTCGACTGGGGGTCCGCCGCCGGCGCCGACCCGGCGGCGTGGCGGAGGCTGATGGACGTCAACGTGACGGCCCCGGCCGTCTTCACGGCCCTGGTCGCCCCGCTGCTGGTGGCCGCAGCACCGTCGTCGCTGGTCTACCTCGGCTCGGGCGCAGGTCACCAGGCCTACCCCGACAACGCGGCCTACGTCGCGAGCAAGCACGGGCTGACCGGCCTCGCCCGGGCGACGTTCCTCGACCTGCGCGACGCGGCGGTCAAGGTCAGCCTCATCTCGCCCGGGCTGGTCGCGGCGGGCGGCGGGCTGCTGTCACCCGCCGGTCAGCAGCGGCCGCAGGACCTGCTGGCCGTCGCCGACGTCGCGGCTGCGCTCCGCTTCGTCCTCACGTCGTCGCCGTCCTGCTGCCCCACCGAGATCCAGCTGCAGCCGCTGCGCTCACCGGTCGGCTGAGCGCGTCCTCAACCCACCCGCCGGTCGGCGAGCGCCGCGACGACGGCCAGGTCGGCCCCCGTCAGCGCCGCGACCTCCGCGGCGGTCACCGCCCCGCAGTGCGCGCCCCGGACCAGGGCGGCGGCCAGCGCCTGCGCGGTGGCCGGCTCGTCCAGCGCCCCGCCGTCGGCGCGGCCGGCGAGGTAGTGCCGGAGCCGCTGACCCGTGCTCGTCAGGCCGGTGCGGAAGAAGAGGTAGGTGCTGAGGTAGCGCGTCGGCAGCTGGGCCGGGTGCAGGTCCCAGCCCTGGTAGAAGCCGCGTTCCAGCGAGCGGCGGACCAGCCGGGCGTGCCGCGCCCAGCCGGCGTGCACGGCCGCGCGGTCGCCGACGGGCAGCAGGTTGGTGGAGCCGTCGCTGACCCGGACCCCGGTCCCGGCGGCGGCCAGCTGCAGGACGGCCTTCGCGTGGTCGGCCGCGGGGTGGTCGAGCGCCTGGAACCCGCCGGCGACGCCCAGGGCCGCGGTGTAGTCGTAGGTGCCGAAGTGCAGGCCGCTGCAGCGGCCGGCCGCCGCGTGCACCATCGGCGCCACGCCGGCGGTGCCGTCGGCCAGCAGCACCGCCTGCGGGGTCTCCACCTGGATCTCGAAGCGCAGCACGCCGTCCGGCAGGCCGTGGCCGCGCTCGAGGCGCCGGCAGACGTCGACCATGGCGTCCACCTGGGCGACCGAGGTCACCTTCGGCAGGGTCAGGACGAAGCCGGCCGGGAGGCCGGCGTCGGCCAGCAGCGCCCCGAGCAGCAGGTCGAGGCTGCGCAGCCCCCGGCGCCGGGTGCCGGCCTCGAGCGACTTGAAGCGCACCCCGAGGTAGGGCGGAGCGGTGCCGGCGGCCACCGCGGCGGCCAGCGCCGTCCCGGCCGCGAGCGCGTCGGCGTCCTCCTCGGCGTCGGGCCGGGTGCCGTAGCCGTCCTCGAGGTCCACCCGGAGGTCCTCGACGGGTTCGCGGTCCAGCTTGGCCAGCACCAGGTCCCAGACGTCGGCGACGTCCGCCGCCGGGAGGCCGGTGGCGGCCGCGAGGGCGTCGGGGCCGGCGGCGTGCCGGCGGAGCGCCTCCCGGGCCTGCGCGCCCCAGGCGGGGGCGAGGTCGGCGTGCACCCGGTCGGCCGGGACGTAGACGGTGTGCACGGGCTGCCGGTCGGTGCGGTCGCCCGGGTAGCGGGCCAGCCGGTCGGCGTCGGCGGGGGCGAGGGCGGCGTCGACGGCGTCGAGGTCGGCCGCCGACAGCCCGGTGCGCTGCGGCCCCCGGTCCGCCGCGGTCACCGCTGGCCCCGGACGATCGCCCCGGCCACCCGCAGGAACTCGTCCGCCGCGTGGGCGCCGAGGTGGTCGCCCAGGCAGTGGTGGCGGTAGGCCAGCCGCCGCTCCCGCAGCGGGTCGTCGCCCAGCAGGTGGCCGAGGGCGCCGTCCAGCGTCGACAGGTCCTTCTCGATGACGTAGGAGACCCGCGCCATCGGGAACTCGTCGGTGAAGGCGCTCCCGGACGTCCGGATCGCCACCATGGCCAGCGGCTTGCCCGAGGCGAGGAAGTCCGACGCCACCGAGCTGACGTCGGTCACCAGCGCGTCCACGGCGTTGATGCAGGCGGGGATGTCGCGGTCGGTCTCGGCCGCCGGACCCCAGACGTGCGCGCGGCCGGTGGCGGCCTGGTCGGCGGCCAGCTGCTGCTGGACCCGGTGGATGACGGCGGCGTCCTCGGGCTCGTTGTAGCTGAGCGGGTGGGGCCGGAAGACCACGGTCGCGCCGCGGGCGAGCAGGGCCTCGACGACCTGCTCCGCGAGGGGCAGCGAGGAGTAGTTGGTGGCCGGACGCCCGCCCCGCCAGGTCGGCGCGTACAGGACGGTGCGGGGCGCGTCGGCCGGCAGCGGCTCGTCGTGCACCTCGATCCGCTCGACCTGCGGGCGGCCGACGACGACGAAGCGCTCCGGCGGCACGTGCACACCGTGGGCCGCGTAGCGCTCCACCCCCTGCTGCCCGGAGACGAACAGCTTGTCGTAGGTCGCGTGCCGGGCGCTGAAGTTGGCCGCCTTGTCGGAGTCGCCGTGGTTGAGCCAGACGTGGGTGAGCTGGCGGTAGCGCTGGAAGAAGGAGTTGGCCGCGCTGCCCTGCACGTAGAAGGCGGCCTTCATCGACGGCACCACCAGCTGGTCGAGGGTGCCGACGGTGCTGTTCTTGCGCGGCACCAGGACCGGCGCCGAGGTCAGCGAGGCGATCACGGGCACGGTCTCCGGAACCCGCGTGATGACCACGAAGGGCACGCCGAGGCGCTCCAGGTAGGGCAGCCACATGCCCAGCTGGTAGCGCGCCCCCTGGACGGTCGCGTAGTAGACGACGAAGGCCGGCTGGTGGGCGACGAGCGCCTTGCGGAGCCCGCGCGCCGCCCGCCGGGCCACCAGGTTCGCCCGGCCGGCGTGCACCAGGAGAGCCGCGGCGGTGGCCAGGGCGAGCAGGCCGGCGACCAGGTGCAGCCAGCCGGGCGCCGCCAGCAGGGCTAGCAGCCAGCCGAGGGCGGTGACGCCGAGGGTCATCCACGGCAGGGTGCGGGTCGGGAAGGGGGGCTCGGGCACCGTCGGCACGCCGGGCAGGTTGACCGCGACCGTCGCGGTCTTGGTCAGCATGCTGCGCAGCGTGCTCTCGGCGAGGACCGCCAGCAGGGCCACGCCGGTCCCCAGCCAGATCCACACCGGGTCCTCGGGACGGCGGGCCAGCAGGGCGCCGGCGACGGCCACCAGCAGCACCAGCCGGGCGCCGACGTAGGCGCCGAGCAGCTCGGGCCGGCGTGCCTCGCTGCGCCGCAGCAGCCAGGCCACCAGGCCCAGCGCGACGAGGCCCGCCGCGACCCCGACGAGGCGTCCCGTCGTGCCCGCGGCGAAGAGCAGCACCAGCGACACGACGGCGGCGCCCTGCGCCCCGTTCTGGACCAGCAGGTCGACCATCTTGGACCGGCTGGACCCGAGCACGCCCGACCACCCGCTCAGGCTCAGGACGCGGGGTCGTCGCGTGGCAGACATGCCGAGAAGGTTAGTGGCCGGGCCGCCCCCCGCCGGGAGGCCGAGGGCAGGGGGCCGGACGCGGGGGAGGGGCCGGGTCACCGGCCGTTAGACTCCGGTGGTGAGCGGAGACGGCCGGCTGAACCACGACCTCGACCCCCAGGACCGCGGACCCCAGGACGCCTGCGGGGTCTTCGGCGTCTGGGCTCCGGGTGAGGAGGTCGCCAAGCTCGCCTACTTCGGCCTCTACGCGTTGCAGCACCGCGGGCAGGAGTCCGCCGGCATCGCGGTCAGCAACGGCTCCCAGATCATGGTCTTCAAGGACATGGGCCTGGTCTCCCAGGTCTTCGACGAGACCACCCTGAACTCGCTGCGCGGCCACCTCGCGATCGGCCACGCGCGCTACTCCACCACCGGCGCCAGCGTGTGGAACAACGCGCAGCCCACCTTCCGGCCCACCGCGTCCGGTGGCCTCGCCCTCGGGCACAACGGCAACCTGACCAACACCGCGGAGCTGGAGCAGTGGCTGGCCGAGCGGGACCGGCTCGACGAGTCGCTGGTCCCGGGCGGCATCACGCACAGCTGGTCCCACCAGGGCACCCACGACTCCACCAACGACACGTCGCTGGTCACCGCGCTGATGGCGACCTACCCGGGGATGACCATCGAGCAGGCCGCCGCCGAGGTGCTGCCCCGGCTCAGGGGCGCCTTCAGCCTCGTGTTCATGGACGAGGAGACGCTCTACGCGGCCCGCGACCCGCAGGGCATCCGCCCGCTGGTCCTCGGCCGGCTCGAGCGGGGCTGGGTGGTGGCCAGCGAGACGGCGGCCCTCGACATCGTCGGCGCATCCTTCATCCGCGAGATCGAGCCGGGCGAGATGATCGCCGTCGACGCCGCCGGCCTGCGCAGCTCGCGCTTCGCGGAGGCGGCGCCCAAGGGCTGCCTCTTCGAGTTCGTCTACCTGGCGCGCCCGGACACGACCATCTCGGGCAAGCGGCTGCACTCCGTGCGGGTCGAGGTGGGCCGCACGCTCGCCAAGGAGTTCCCCGTCGACGCCGACCTGGTCATCCCGGTGCCGGAGTCGGGGACCCCGGCCGCCATCGGCTACGCCGAGCAGTCGGGCATCCCCTACGGGCAGGGTCTGGTCAAGAACTCCTACGTCGGCCGCACGTTCATCCAGCCCAGCCAGACGCTGCGCCAGCTCGGCATCCGGCTCAAGCTCAACCCGCTCCGCGACGTCATCGCCGGCAAGCGGCTGGTGGTCGTCGACGACTCGATCGTCCGCGGCAACACCCAGCGCGCCCTGGTCCGGATGCTCCGCGAGGCCGGCGCGCTGGAGATCCACGTCCGGATCTCGTCCCCGCCCGTCAAGTGGCCCTGCTTCTACGGCATCGACTTCGCGTCGCGGGCCGAGCTGATCGCCACCGGGCTCAACACCGACGAGATCTGCCGGTCCATCGGTGCCGACTCCCTCGGCTACGTCTCCCTCGAAGGGCTGGTCGACGCCACCGAGGTGGGCATGGACAACCTCTGCCGGGCCTGCTTCGACGGCGTCTACCCGGTCGAGCTGCCACTCAGCGAGCGGATGGGCCGGCCGTTGGCCGACGAGGGCACGCGGACCGACGTCGACGGCCTGCACAGCGCCGTCGCCGGTGTCGGGGCCGCCGACGCCCTCAGCCGCCCCTGACCGACCGGTCGCCCCAGGCCGCCCAGACCCGAGGAGCCAGATGACCGAGCAGTCCGCCTACGCCGCCGCCGGCGTCGACATCGAGGCCGGCGACCGCGCCGTCGAGCTGATGAAGGAGTGGGTCGGCAAGACCCGCCGGCCCGAGGTGCTCGGAGGGATCGGCGGGTTCGCCGGCCTGTTCGACGCCGGCCGGATCGCCGCCATGCGGCACCCGGTGCTGGCCACCTCCACCGACGGCATCGGCACCAAGGTGGCGGTCGCCCAGGCGATGGGCGTGCACGACACCATCGGCTTCGACCTCGTCGGCATGGTCGTGGACGACCTCGTCGTCTGCGGGGCCGAGCCGCTGTTCATGACCGACTACATCGCCTGCGGCCGGGTGGTCCCGGAGCGCATCGCGGCCATCGTCAAGGGCATCGCCGAGGCCTGTGCGGTGGCCGGCTGCGCGCTGCTGGGCGGGGAGACCGCCGAGCACCCGGGCCTGCTCGACCCCGACGAGTACGACGTCGCGGGTGCCGCCACCGGCGTGGTCGAGCGGGACCGGATCCTCGGCGCCGACCGGGTGCAGCCGGGCGACGTGGTGCTGGCGCTGGAGTCCTCCGGCCTGCACTCCAACGGCTACTCCCTGGTCCGGCACGTGCTGCTGGAGCAGGCCGGCTGGGCGCTGGACCGCGACGTGCCGGAGCTGGGCCGGACCCTGGGCGAGGAGCTGCTGGAGCCGACCCGGGTCTACGCCCGCGACTGCCTGGCCCTGGTCGACGCCGTCGAGGTGCACGCGATGAGCCACGTGACCGGTGGCGGGCTGGCCAACAACCTCGCCCGGGTGGTGCCGGCCGGGTGCTCGGTGCAGCTCGAGCGGGGGACGTGGGCGCTACCCCCGGTGTTCGGCCTCGTGCAGGAGGTCGGACGGGTGTCCCGGCCCGACCTGGAGGCGACCCTGAACCTCGGCGTCGGGATGGTGGCGGTGCTGCCGGAGGCCTCCGTCCGGCCGGCCGTCGCGCTGCTCGCCGAGCGTGGCCTGCGGGCGTGGGTGTGCGGTAGCGTCGGCCTCGCGGGCACCGGTGCCCCCGGTGCCGTCGACCTGGTCGGGGAGCACGCGGACGCCTGAGGACCGGGCGGGCCCCGCGCGGGAGCCCCTGTGCTTTGCGCCGTTGCCCCCATTGGGTAGCATCGGGCCCACGACATAATTCATCCTGAGCCGCGGCTGTGCCGCTGGCGGACAAAGGCGAGGGGGTCGACCCGACATGGGGCGCGGCCGTGCGAAGGCAAAGCAGACGAAGGTTGCCCGGGAGCTCAAGTACCGTGCGTTCGACACGGACTTCAGCTCGTTGGCAGCAGAGCTCCGGGGTCCGGAAGGTCACGAGGTGCCTCCTGCCTATGCCGACCTGGCCGAGCGGGACGGCGAAGAACCCGAGGCCTACGAGGACCTCCGCAAGTCCGGTTAGCGGCTCCACCCGCGGATGCCCGCGGGCCAGCCTGGCGGCATGAGCCAGGTGCCCGCGGAGCCGTCCGCTCCTCCTCCGCACACCCCGCCACCTGGCCAGCCCGATCCTCGGGCCGCGCCCGGTGGTCGGGTTGGTGGCGCGCCACCGTCCGGCCCTGCAGCCGCCTGGGGGCCGCAGGCTCCCGGTGGGCCGGGGTACCCGCCGTCGGCGGGTCGCCCACCCGTCGGCGCGCCGCTGAGCCCGAGTGACGAGAGCCGGTGGGCGCTGCTCGCGCACCTCTCGATCCCGTTCCTCGGGTTCGCGGGCCCGCTCGTGGTCCACCTGGTGTTCCAGGACCGGAGCCGTTGGCTGGGGGAGAGTGCCCTCGAAGGGCTCAACTTCTCCATCCTCTACACCCTCGTGATGAGCGCGAGCGCCCTCCTCACGGTGCTCCTGATCGGGTTCGCGCTGCTCCCGGTGGCCTTCATCGCCTCGCTCGTCCTCGCCGTCCTGGCGGCCGTGGCCGCGAGCCGGCACGAGCTCTACCGGTACCCGGTGAACGGGCGCCTGGTCCGCTGAGGCGCGACCGGGCCGTCGGTGCACGACGTGCGTCAGCCTCTCTGCCACCCTGGGACGCGTGAGGGCATGGCACCCGGACCTGCTGCCGGGCTACGAGAGCACCGACCTGCCGCTGCCGGGCGTGACGCCAGCACCGGGCGAGCCGGAGGAGACCGAGCTGGTGGCCACGCTGGTCCGCCGCGCCGGCGGCCCGCGGGGTGACCGGCGGCCCGCCGTGCTGTACCTGCACGGCTGGAACGACTACTTCTTCCAGACCCACCTGGCCGAGGCGTTCGCCGACCTCGGCTACGCCTTCCACGCGCTCGACCTGCGCCGCTACGGGCGCAGCCTGCGGCTCGGCCAGCTGCGGGGCTTCGTCACCGACCTCGCCGACTACTTCCTGGAGCTCGACGCCGCTGCGGCGGTCATCGCCGAGGACCACGACGGGCTGCTCGTGATGGGGCACTCCACCGGTGGCCTGATCAGCGCCCTCTGGACGGCGGCCCGGCCCGGGCGGGTCGACGCGCTCGTCCTCAACTCCCCCTGGCTGGACCTGCAGGGCTCCGCCCTGGTGCGGACGCTGGGCAGCCCGCTCGTCGAGGCCCTGGGCAGCCGCAACCCGACGTCGGTGCTGCGGCTGCCGCCGGACCTCGGCTACTACGCCCGGGTGCTGCACACCGAGCACGGCGGCGAGTGGGGCTACGACACCGACCTCAAGGCCAGCCCCAGCCCGCCGATCCGGGCCGGCTGGCTGCGGGCCGTGCTGGTCGGTCACCAGAAGGTCGCCGCGGGGCTCGGCATCGAGGTGCCCGTGCTGGTGCTCGCCTCCGCGGCCAGCGACTTCGGCCGGAAGTGGCACGAGGGGCTGCGCGGGGTGGACACGGTGCTCGACGTGGAGCAGATCGCGCTGCGGGCGGTCCGGCTGGGCGGCCACGTCACCCTGGTCCGGGTGCCGGAGGGCGTGCACGACCTGGTGCTGTCCCCGCCCGCGGTGCGCGCGGGGGTGCTGGCCACGACGGCCCGCTGGGTCCGCGCCTACGGCCCGGTGCCCAGCATCACAGGGAGCGGCGACCGGGCCCACTTGGGAGCAGGGCCCGACACTGATTGAATGGGCCTGTGACTGAGATGCCGCACGTCGTTGTCGTCGGAGCAGGATTCGCCGGGCTGTCCGCAACGGCTGAGCTGGCCAAGGAGGGTTTCCGGGTCACCCTCATCAACCGGCACCCCTACAACACCTTCCAGCCCCTGCTCTACCAGGTGGCGACGGGGGGCCTCAACGCCGGTGACGTGACGTACTCGCTGCGCTACTTCGCCGCCCGCCACGCCGGCGTCCGCTTCCGTCGCGCCGCCGTCACGGGCATCGACCACGACGCGAACGAGGTGCTCTGCGACGACGGCGTGCGCGTCGGGTACGACTACCTCTGCGTGGCGACCGGCATCACGACCAACCACTTCGGCATCCCCGGGGCGGCCGAGTACACGATGTCGATGTACACCCGTGCCGACGCCCTCAAGGTCCGCGACACCATCTTCGGGTCGATGGAGATCATCGCGGGCATGTCCAGCCCGAACACCGGGGCCTTCACCATCGTCGTCGTCGGCGGCGGCGCGACCGGCGTCGAGATGGCCGGTCAGCTGGCCGAGCTCAAGACCGAGGCGCTGCCCATGACCTACCCCGAGCTCAACCCGGCCCGGGTGCACGTGGTGCTGGTGGAGATGGGCGACGCTCTGCTCGCCCCCTTCGACGACACCCTGCGCCAGTACGCGCACAAGGAGCTGGTCAAGCGCGGGGTCGACGTCCGCCTCAAGACCGCGATCACCGAGGTGCACCCCGACCACGTGGACTTCAAGGACGGGACCACCCTCCCGGTCGACCTCGTCATCTGGGCCGCCGGCGTCTCCGGGAGCCCGGTGCTGCGCGACTGGGGCCTCCCGATCGGCCGCGGTGGGCGCATCGAGGTCAACTCCGACCTGCGGGTCATCGGGCACGAGAACGTGTTCGCGCTCGGCGACGTGAGCCTGACCGTGGACAACCCGCTCCCGCAGCTGGCGCAGCCGGCCATCCAGACCGGCAAGTTCGCCGCCGACCAGATCGCCCGCCTGCACCGGGGCCTGGAGACGGAGGACTTCAAGTACCACAACAAGGGCACGATGGCCACGATCGGCCGCGGCGACGCCGTGCTGCAGATCCCCCAAGGTCTCAAGCTCAAGGGGGTCGTCGCCTGGCTGGGCTGGATCTTCCTGCACATCGTCTACCTGCTGGGCAACCGCAACCGGGCGCAGACGCTGCTCAACCTGTTCTCGCGCTACCTGCTGCCCAGCCGGTCCAGCGCCATCGTCGGCGACGTCATGGAGACGCCGAAGCTCAAGGCGATCCGCAAGTAGGTCGTCGCCCCCTCAGCAGGATCCGGGTCGTCCTCGCCCGTCGGTCAGCCGACGAGGTGGAGGGCGGCCCGTTCTGCTGCTGCCCCGTAGGTCGCGCCGTGGCTGACCGCGTGCACCAGCAGGGGGTGCAGCTGGTGCAACGGGACGAGGTCGCGCCAGCCGGCGTCCAGGCCGGCGGCCGCCGCGTACGCGTCCAGCACGGCGGGCAGCTCCGGCACACCGAACAGGTCCAGCATCGCGACGTCGGTGAGGCCGTGGCCGCCGTGCGCGGCCGGGTCGACCAGCACCACGCCGGCGGCGGTGGGGAGGACGTTGCCCGCCCAGAGGTCGCCGTGCACCCGCGCCGGCGGACGGCCGTCGTCGAAGTCCCCGGCGGCCAGCCGCTCGGCGACCCGCTCCACGGCTCGCAGCCCGGCCGCCGACAGGTTCCCGCGCGCGGCAGCGGCGCGGGCGAAGGGCAGCACCCGCTGCTCCGCGTAGAAGCGTCCCCACGTCGGCGTCGGCTCCATGGCCATCCGCTGGCGGCCGATCCAGCCCTGCTCGGGCCGTCCCGGCGGCGGGGACCCGAACGCCTCGGCCCCGGCAGCGTGGGTGCGGGCGAGCGCCTCACCGAAGGCGCGCGCCGCCGCCCGGGTCATCGCGACGGGATGCAGCCGCTCCAGCACGAGGCGGTCGGTGTGCAGGGCGTGCACCCCGACCACGCGCGCGGCCCCGGGACCGGCGTCGGCCAGCCAGGCCAGACCGGCGGCCTCGGCCGCGAAGAACCCGGGGTCGGCGCCGTCGGCGTGCTTGGTGAAGAGCCCGGCGGACGACCGCGCGGTCACACCGGCAGCTTGCCGCGCACCATCGAGTCACCCGAGTGGCGGAAGTCCTGGTCCCCGGCGGGCTCCTGGGAGACGTCGACCAGCCGGAACTGCTGCAGGTCCACCGACGGGGCGATGGGGAACCGGCCCCGGCCGTCCTGGAGGTAGCCCATGGCGATCATCGGCTCCGCCGTGGGCGTGGACATCCACACCTCGCGGGGCCCGCTGGCCGGCTCCGGTGAGGTCACCGTGACCACCAGCGTGCGGTTGCCGTCGCGGTCCTCCTCGACGACGGCCTGGCCCGACGAACCGGGCCAGCCCGGCAGGGCGTTCAGGGAGACGGTCGCCACCTCACGCGTCGCGCCGGGACCCACCCGGTCGAGGTTGGTCCCCAGCCCGACGCCCACGGCCAGGGCCAGCGCGGCGGCCAGCACGAAGGCGGCCACCCGGACGCGCCGGCGCTCGGCGGGCCGGTCGTCCCCGGGCTGCGCCGCCGGGCCGGGCGGATCGGCCGGCGGGGCGGTCGGCCCGGACGCCGCGACGGCCTCGTGCAGGTGCAGCTCGCGGCTGATCTGCTGCCAGACCTCGGGGCGAGGGGCGACCAGCGTCGCCTCACCGGCCCGGCGCGCGCTGCCCGCCGCGGCGGTGAAGGCGGCCAGCTCGGCGCGGCAGTCGGGGCAGCCGGCGACGTGCACCAGGTCCTCGTCGTCCGCGACGTCCTCGCCGAGGGCCAGGAGGGCGAGGAGGTCAGGACTCGTGTGCATGGCTGTAGACCTCCATCCGGCGTCGGAGCTTGATCAGGCTGCGGCGGATGTGGCTCTTCACCGTGCCCGGTGGCAGCTGCATCCGCTCGGCGATCTGCGCGTGGGTCAGGTCCTCGTAGAACGCCATCCTCAGCACCTTCTGGGGGACCGCGTCGAGCTTGGCGATCTCGTCGGCGATGATCAGCCGTTCGGCGATGTCGAGGGTGTCGGGCGCCAGCGGCAGGTTGGACCCGACCTCGTTCTGGATCTTGCGCTGCTTGGCGCGGGCGGCGTGGGTGTCGGCCACCTTGTTGCGGGTGATGCCCATCAGCCAGGCGGAGATGCTGGCGCGCTCGGCCTTGTAGGTGTGCCGGCCGGTCCAGGCGGCGACGAAGACCTTCTGCACCACGTCCTCGGCCTCGGTCACGTCGCCGAGGGAGCGCAGGGCGACGGTGAAGACGAGGGCGGAGAACCGCCGGTAGAGCTTCTCGAGGGCCCGCTCGTCGCCCGCGACGAACGCCTCGACGACCAGGCTCAGGTCGTCGTCCGGCGTCACGGTCACGACCGCTGGTTCCCTCCGTGGTCTGAGCACCTCACCAGCCCCCGTGGCCGGTGGCCGTCACTCTAATCGACCGGGTGCCCGGACACCGAACCCGTCGGGGGCGCAGCACCGCACCGACGCGCCCGGCGGGCACGGCAGGCCGGAGCGTCGCCCCTCTGCTCACCGGTGGTGTCCTCTCGTCGTGCACGCCGCGCGGTCGGACCACGGGTGGTCCCCGACGCCGTACGGGAGGATTCGGAGCCCGTCGACGCTTTGGATGCACGGCCCGGGGGGACGAGGGTCTGGGCTACGCCGTCCGGCCCGAGGAGCGGGTCCGGGTGGCGCGCTGCCACGCCGGGCGGGGGGAGAAGGTGGCCAGGGCCGGGTTCGAACCGGCGACCTTTCACTTTTCAGGCGAACGCTGCTACCAGCTGAGCTACCTGGCCGAGCCCGGCAGCCGGCGGGGGACTGCTCCCGCACCGGCTGACGAACACAGAAGCGGTGAGCCTCCGGATGGAGACATCACCGCTCTCGCGACCCCGACGGGACTCGAACCCGCGACCTCCGCCGTGACAGGGCGGCGCGCTAACCAACTGCGCTACGGGGCCTTGCTGGGCCCTACTCGCTGCACCCTCACCGGGTGCCCGCGAAACTATAGCCTAGGTGACCGGGTGCCTGGAAATCGTGCCGACCGGGCCCGGGCGCCCCTCTCCGGGGTCGGTCCTCGGCCCGAATCGTGACCTTTCCGTGCGCCGACCGCGACCTCGACCGCCCGCTCCGGACGCTACGTTCCGTGCGTGCATCGTCGGGCGCCGCCCGCCGAGCCAGGGGCGGCAGGGCCGCCGAGGACGCGAGGAGTCCGGATGCAGGGTGCAGGACGACGTCGGTGGCAGGTCAGGTCGGCCGGAGCCGGGTTGGCGGTCGCCCTGGTGGCCGGGGTGCTGGCCACCCCCGCCGCCGCCGAGGGACCGGTCGTCCGGCCGGCCGCGGCGGACCCGTGCCCGGCCGTCGTGCCGGTGGCGGAGGTGACCCCCGGCCTCGTCGGCGAGGGGCTGACCGTCGTCCGGGGCACCACCCCCAAGCCGTTCGCCGTGGAGGTCCTGGGCGTGCTGCCCGACGGCATCGGCGCCGGGAAGGACATGATCGTCGTCGAGGTCTCCGACCTGGCCGGCGGGCACGTCGTCGACCAGGGCGGTGGCGGGATCTGGGCCGGCATGTCCGGCTCGCCGGTCTACGTCGGCGGCCGGCTGCTGGGCTCGGTCTCCTACGGCTTCACCAGCGCCAACTCCCCGATCGGCGGTGTCACGCCGGCGGCCGACATGCTCGACCTGCTCGACCTCGGCCGGCCCGCCGTCCGCGCGGCGGCCGCCGTCCGGGAACCCCGTCAGGTGGCCCTGCCCAGCGGTCTCCGGCGGCAGGTCGACGCCCGTGCCGCGGCGGCCGTCCCCCGCGGCGGGCTCCAGCGGCTGCCCGTGCCGCTCTCGCTGAGCGGCCTCGGCCCCGCACGGGTGGCCCGCTTCCAGGCCGGGGCGGACGCCGCCGGCCTCTCCGTCCTCGCGCACGCCGGGTCCGGTCGGGCGGCGCCCGCCGCGTCGAGCCCGCTAGCCGTCCCGGTCCCCGGCGGCAACTTCACCAGCGTGCTCTCCTACGGCGACGTGACGGTGGCGGGCACGGGCACCACCACCGCCGTCTGCGGCGGCCAGGCGCTGGCCTTCGGGCACCCGTACGCCCTGGCCGGCGCCGTCTCCTACGGCGCCAGCACCGGCAGCTCGCTGGCCATCATCCGCGACGACACCTTCGGGGCCTTCAAGCTCGCGACCGTGGGCGACCCCGTCGGCACCGTGGACCAGGACCGGACCTCCGGTCTGCGGGCCCGGCTCGGGGTGCTGCCCATGACGGTCCCCGTCACCACGACGGTCCGGAACTCGACCACGGGAGCGGCCCGCACCGGGACGACGCGGGTGAGCGCTCGGGACCTGCTGCCCGAGGTCGCCGCCTACGCCGCGCTGGCCAACTACGACAACGTCGTCGACGAGATCGGGGACGGCCGCGCGAGCAGCCGCTGGGTGATCACCGGCACCCGTGCGGGCGGCACGAGCTTCACCGTCAGCCGGACCAACGCGTGGGCCTCGCGCGACGACATCGCCGCCGAGCCCGCGTTCGACCTGGCCGCCGCGCTCGACGCGCTGGTGGACCAGGACGACGAGGCGGTGACCATCCGCAGCGTCGCGCTGGAGTCCAACGTGACCGGGGACTTCCGGCAGTACCGGGTCGGGAAGACCGAGGTGGCCGTCGGCAAGGGGGCCTACAAGGTCCGGGCGGCCGTCACGGTGAAGGCGGGCGACACGATCAAGGTGCGGACCACTCTCAAGGCGTTCCGGAGCAGCACCGTGCGCCGGGTGGTCAGCATCGTCAAGGTGCCGGCGAAGACGCAGGGCAAGAGCGGCCTGCTGCTGGTCGCCGGTGGTCAGGCGACCCTCCTGCCCGGCGAGGACGAGGGCGAGGGCGAGGGCTGCTTCCTCGACCCGACGGCGTGCGACGAGGGGCTCGCCGACGACCTGGACGCGGTCATCAAGGGGATCGTCTCCGCCCCGCACAACGACGACCTGCAGATCAGCCTGCTGCTCGGCTCGGAGGACGACGAGGACGTCCGCACGGTCAAGGACCTCCGGGTCCGGCAGCGCTACACGGTCACCGGCGCCGCCTCCGTGGGGGTGCAGGTCCGCCGCTGAGCGGCCGGTCCGCCGCGGCTCGGCACGTCGCCCCCGTCGCTCCCCGACGCTCCCGCCCGGGCGGGGGCGGCCGGGAGCGGCGGGGGCGACCGGCTGCCCGGGCCGGAGGGCGACCGGCAAATCCTTGTTACTTTCTGTAACAATGGCTCAGCGGCGGACGACGGTCGTCCGTCGGCCGACCAGGAGGACCTCATGCCGCACGTGCGCATCGACATGCACCGCGAGCTCGCGCCCAAGATGAGCCAGATCAGCGACGCCGTCCACGCCGGACTGGTGTCCGGGCTGGACATGACGCCCGAGGACCTGTTCCAGGTGTTCCGGCTGCACGACCAGGGCGAGCTGGTCTACTCGCGGACGTTCCCCGACGCCGACCGCACCGACATCGTCTTCATCGAGGTCCTGGCCTCCCCGGGCTACACCGACGAGCAGAAGCAGCGCGGCCTGGCCGCCGTCGCCGACGAGGTCGCGAAGGTCGGGATCAAGAAGGACAACCTGCTCCTGGTCCTGGTCGAGACGGCTCCGGGTGCTGCCTGGCACGCGCCCGCCCGGGAGGCCTGAGCGCCGTCGACGGGCCGAGGTCCGCGGGCCGGTCGTGCCGCGGGGACGGGCGCTGGACCCGGGCGCGCCCACCGCGGCCCGCGGGGCGGTGATCGACAGGTCGCCGCCCCCGACCGGTTCCCTCCGCGGCTCCGGACGGCCAGGATGGGCGCACGGTCCGCTGTCCCGTCGCACCCGAGGAGCCCCATGAAGATCGTCGTCGGCTACACCCCCACCCGCGAGGGCCAGGCGGCCCTCGACCACGCGAAGGCGACCGCGCTGGCCCTCGGCGGCTCGCTCGTCGTCGTCAACACGGGCAAGGACGGCAACTACGCCTCCCCGCTGTTCGCCAGCCAGCCCGACCTCGATGCGCTGCACGCCGAGCTCGAGCAGGCGGGGGTCGAGCACGAGGTCCGGCAGCCGGTCGACGGGCGGCCGGCCGCCGAGGCGATCCTCGCCACGGTCGCCGAGGTCGGGGCGGACCTGCTGGTGATCGGGCTCCGCCGCCGCTCCCCGGTCGGCAAGCTGATCTTCGGCAGCACCGCCCAGCAGCTGCTGCTCGACGCCGGCTGCCCGGTGACGGCGGTCAAGCCCGCGGCGCAGTGACGCGTCCGTCCCCTGAGCGTGCTCAGGGGACGGGGTGCGGCCCTCCGGGCGTGGGGTCGGGGGGCAGCAGAGCCACCGGCACGGGCACCAGTCGGGAGCGCAGGAACTCACCGAGCGCCTTGGCCTGCGGGTCGGGCCGGGTGGAGGACGCGACGCCCTCCCCGAGCAGGCCGACCACGACGAAGTTGAGCGCGCGCAGGTTCGGCAGCCGGTAGCGCCGCACCTCGAGCCCGTCGGCCTCGGGCAGCAGGGCCCGCAGCCGCTCGACGGTGAGGAAGCCCTCCAGCCAGGCGTACCCGCCGTCGGTCCGCGTCCAGAAGCCGACGTTCGCGTTGCCGCCCTTGTCCCCGGACCGGGCCCCGGCCACCAGGCCCAGCGGCACCACCGCCGTCGGACCCCCGGGCGCCACGGCCGTCGCCAGGGGAGGGGCCGGGGGCGCGGGCGGCCGGGCGGCCGCCACCGGGTCGCCGGGTTCCGCGGGCACGAGCACCGCGGAGCCGTCGGGCAGGACGACCCGGGCGGGGACCACCGCGGCGGGGACGAGGGTCGGCCAGTAGACCCCGTACGCGCTCTCCCGGGTGGGCGGGGTGGTGGTGTGGAAGCCGGGGTAGCTGGCCAGCGTCAGCTCCAGGACGGTGCTGGAGAAACGCCGGCCCACCTTCGCGGGATCGCGGTCCTTGACCGTCACCACGAGGTGCGCCGTGGCCTCGGCCTGGGTCCGCGCGTCCGGGTGGTCGGACCGGAGCAGCCGGACGTCGACCGCGTCGACGCTGTCCCGGCCGCCGAGCAGGTCGAACAGCAGCTGCTCCGCGGCCGCCGCCTTCGCCTCGAGGTCGAGACCGGTGAGCACCATCGTCATCGTGTTGCGGTAGCCGCCGGTGTAGTTGAGCGCCACCTTGACCTGGCCGGTCGGCGGCGTGCCCCGGGCCCCGGCGACGCGGACCCGGTCCGGCCCGGCCTGCTGGACGTCCAGGGTGTCGAACCAGGTGGTGACGTCCGGCCCGGCGTAGGCGGGCTCGGCGGTCTCGTACAGCAGCTGGGCCGTGACGGTGCCCACCGACACCAGTCCGCCGGTCCCCGGGTGCTTCGTGATCACCGCGGTGCCGTCGGCGGCCACCTCGGCGATCGGGAAGCCGGGGTAGCGGCGGTCGGTGACCTCGCGGAAGAAGGCGTAGTTGCCGCCGGTGGCCTGGGCGCCGCACTCGACGACGTGGCCGGCCGCCACGGCGCCGGCCAGCGGGTCGAGGTCGGCGGGCGTCCAGCCGTGCCACCACGCAGCCGGCCCGACGACCAGGGAGGCGTCGGTGACCCGGCCCGTCACCACGACGTCGGCGCCGGCGGCGAGCGCGGTGACGATCGGCCAGCCGCCGAGGTAGGCGTTCGCGGTCACCGGGGTGACGCCGGCCGCGGCGAGCGGCTGCCCGGTGTCGAGGTGGGCCAGCGGCTGCCCGGCCGCGAGCAGCCCCGGCAGGGCGTCGACCAGGTCGTCCCCGTCGACGTGGGCGACCGCGACGTCGAGCCCCAACCGGGCGGCGAGCGCCCGGATCTCCCGGGCGAGCCCGCCGGGGTTCAGCCCGCCCGCGTTGCTGACGATCTTGGTCCCGCGGTCCAGGCAGGTGCCGAGGACGGTCTCCAGCTGGGTCAGGAAGGTCGAGGCGTAGCCGGCGTCGGGATCCTTCAGGCGCGCCTTGTGCAGCAGGTAGAGGGTGAGCTCGGCCAGGTAGTCGCCGGTCAGGACGTCGAGGTCGCCGCCCTCCACCATCTCCTGCGCGGCGGCGAGCCGGTCGCCGTAGAAGCCGGAGGCGTTGCCGATCCGCACCGGACGCCGCGGCGCGCTCCCGCCCGGCCCGCCCGTGGCGGTCATCGTCCGCTCCACCGGGGTGGCCGGTGCTCGGCGAAGGCCCGCGGGCCCTCCTGCGCGTCGGCCGAGCGGTAGACGGGGGCGAAGATCCGCTCGGCCTCGGCGAAGGCCTGGTCCGGCGGCAGCCCCCGGGTGGTGAGGACCATCTGCTTGGCGGCGCGCACCGAGAGCGGCGCGTTGGCCGCGATCCGCTCGGCGCACGCCTGCACCCGCTCCTGCAGCTGCGCGGCCTCCACCACCTCGCTCACCAGCCCGAGGGCGTGCGCCCGGGCCGCCGTGATGGGCTCCCCCGTCAGCAGCAGCTGCAGCGCGGCCTTCGGCGGGATGAGCGACGCCAGGGGTGCGGCCCAGGGGGCGCCGCGGCCCACCGCCGCCTCGGGGACCGCGAACCGGGCGTGCTCGGCGGCGAAGACCAGGTCGCAGCTCTGCACCAGCAGGAAGCCGCCGGCGTAGGCCAGCCCGTTGACCGCGGCGATGATCGGCTTGGCGCTGCCGGCGTTGCGGCCGAACTGGGGCAGGAAGTCCGGGGGTGGCACGGTCAGCCCCTCGGCGGCCATCTCCTTGAGGTCGGCGCCGGCGCTGAAGGCGACGTCCCCGGCTCCCGTCAGCACCATGACCGCCGCCCCGGGGTCGGCGTCGAAGCGGGCGGTGGCGGCGAAGAGCCCCGCGCGGACCGCCCGGTCGAGGGCGTTGCGCGCCTCCGGCCGGTCGATGGTCACCCAGGCCACCGGCCCCCGGTGCTCGTAGCGGACGACCTGGGCGCTCACTCCGCACCGCCCGTCGGCCCGCCGAGCACGGCCAGCGGCTGCCCGACCTCGACCTGGTCACCGGTGCGGACCAGCAGGGAGGTGAGCACCCCGTCGTGGGGTGCGCGCACCACGTGCTCCATCTTCATCGCCTCCAGGACGAGCAGGGGCTGGCCGAGCGCCACCGGCTCGCCCGGTGCGGCCTCGGTGCGGACGACCAGGCCGGGCAGGGGCGCGGCCAGCGACCCGGCCGGGCCCGCCGCCTCGGGTTCGGGCAGCAGGTCGACCACCCGGAGGTCGAGGGAGCCGGCGCTGGAGCTGACGTCGAGGTGGTCGCCCTCCACCGCGACGTGCCAGCTCCGCCGCACTCCGTCCCGCTCCAGCGTCACCCGGTGGCCGCCGTCCTCGCCGACGACGCCCACCCGGGCGGCCGGGCCGAGCGGTTGGTCGCCCAGCCGCACCCGGACCGTGTCGCCGACCACCTGGTAGCCCACGTCGAGCACGCCGCCGTCGGACCAGGCCAGCCGGACGACCGGGTCGGCGGAGGTGACGTTGCGCCAGCCCGCCGTGACGCTGCGCTGCACCGCGGCGGCGGCGCGCCGGACGGCGCGGAGGGCGACGACGGCCGCGGTGACCGCGTCGGCGCGGGCGGCGGGGTCGGGCACCAGCAGGGCCGCCGGCGGGTGCCGCTCGAGGTAGCCGGTGTCGGTGCCTCCGGCCAGGAACTCCGGCTCGCCGAGCACGGCGACGAGCAGGTCGCGGTTGGTGCCGACGCCGTGCAGGCGTGCGGCCCGCAGGGCGCCGGCCAGCACGGCGGCCGCCTCACCCCGGGTGGGTGCGTGCGCGACGACCTTGGCCAGCAGGGCGTCGTAGTGCGGGCCGACCACCTGCCCGGCCGCCACGCCGGCGTCGACCCGGACCGGTCCGGGCACGGCGAAGGCCCGCAGCCGACCGGTGGTGGGCCGGTAGCCGGCGACCGGGTCCTCGGCGTAGAGGCGCACCTCGACGGCGTGCCCCGACAGCCGCGCCGTCCGGGCCTCGGCCGGCAGCGGCTCGCCCTGGGCCACCAGCAGCTGCAGCCGCACGAGGTCCAGCCCCGTGACCAGCTCGGTGACCGGGTGCTCCACCTGCAGCCGGGTGTTGACCTCGAGGAAGTGGAAGTCGCCGCCGGCGTCCAGGACGAACTCGACGGTGCCCGCGCCGACGTAGCCCAGCGCCCGGCCGGCGGTGGTCGCCGCGGCGCTCAGCCGCTCACGGAGCTCGGGCGTCACGGCCGGGGACGGCGCTTCCTCCACGACCTTCTGGAACCGGCGCTGCACCGAGCACTCCCGCTCGAACAGGGAGACGACCGTGCCCGCCGCGTCCCCGAAGATCTGGACCTCGACGTGCCGCGGGTCGCGCAGGTAGCGCTCGAGGAAGACGGTGTCGTCGCCGAACGCCGCCGCGGCCTCCCGCCGGGCGGCGGCGACCGCGCCGGCCAGGTCCGCCGGCCCGGGGACGACGCGCATCCCGCGGCCGCCGCCGCCGGCGGAGGCCTTGACCAGCAGCGGGTAGCCGACGCAGCGGCCGAGTGCGGCGATGTCGGCGTCGTCGGTCACCGTCGCGCCGGGCAGCACCGGCACCCCGGCCGCCGCCATCCTCGCCTTCGCCTCCACCTTCGAGCCCATCGCGGCCACGACGTCGGCCGAGGGCCCGACGAACACCAGGCCGGCGTCGGCGACCTGGCGGACGAAGTCGGCGTTCTCGGACAGGAAGCCGTAGCCGGGGTGGACCGCGTCCGCGCCCGTGCGGAGCGCCGCCCGGACCAGCAGGTCGCCGCGCAGATAGGTGTCGGCGGCGGCGACGCCGGGCAGCCGGACGGCGAGGTCGGCCTGGCCGACGTGCGGGGCGTCCACGTCGGCGTCGGAGAACACGGCGACGGTCCGCATCCCCAGGGCCTGGGCGGTGCGCAGCACCCGGCAGGCGATCTCGCCGCGGTTGGCCACCAGCAGGGTGCGGATCGGCGTCCGGGACGGAGCCGCAGGGGGCGTCGTCACATCCGGAACACGCCGAAGCCGCGGCGGCCGGTGACGGGGGCGGAGTGGGTGGCCGACAGCGCGACGCCCAGCGCGTCCCGGGTGTCGCGGGGGTCGAGGACGCCGTCGTCGTAGACCCGGCCCGACATCGCGAAGGCGCGGGACTCGGCGTCGATCTGCTCCTCGACGGCGCGGCGGCGGCCGTCGTCGGCCTGCTCGTCGAACGGCCGGCCGCGGGCCTCGGCGGAGGCGCGGGCGACGAGCGAGAGCACCCCGGCGAGCTGGGTCGCGCCCATCACCGCCTGCCGCATGCCGGGCCAGCTGAAGGTGAAGCGGGGGTCCAGCGCCCGGCCGGCCATGCCGTAGTTCCCGGCCCCGAAGGAGGCGGCCATGGTGACGGTGAGGTGCGGCACGGTGCTGTTGGCGACCGCGTTGATCATCTTGGCGCCGTCCTTGATGATCCCGGCCTGCTCGTAGCGGGTGCCGACCATGTAGCCGGTGGTGTTCGCCAGGAAGAGCAGCGGGGTGTCGCTCTGGTTGGCGAGCAGGATGAACTCGGTCGCCTTCTCGGCCTCCTCGCCGAAGAGCACGCCGCGGTGGTTGGCGAGGACCCCGACGTCGTAGCCGTGCAGGGTGGCCCAGCCGGTGACCAGCGAGGTGCCGTACAGCGGCTTGTACTCGTCCAGGTCGGAGTCGTCGACCAGCCGGGCCAGCACCTCCCGGGGGTCGAAGGGCACGCGGTGGTCGGCGGAGACCACGCCGAGGATCTCCTCGGCCGGGTAGCGCGGCGGCCGGGGGGCCGCCCTCGGCTCGGGACCGGCCTTGCGCCAGTGCCACCGCGCGACGACGGCCCGGCCCAGCCGGAGGGCGTCCCGCTCGTCGACCGCGAGCTGGTCGGCCAGCCCTGAGACCCGCGCGTGCATGGCGGCTCCGCCCAGCTGCTCGGCGTCGGCGTCCTCCCCGGTCGCCATCTTCACCAGCGGAGGGCCGCCGAGGAACACCTGGGCCTGCTGGTCCACCAGGACGGCGTGGTCGCACATCGCCGGCACGTAGGCCCCGCCGGCGGTGGCCCCGCCGAAGACGAGGGCGACACTCGGCACGCCGGCGGCTGACAGGGCAGTGAGCTCGGCGAAGACCCGGCCGAAGGGGATGAACAGCTCGGCCTGGCTGGCCAGGTCGGCACCGCCCGACTCCACCAGGTAGACGACCGGGAGCCGGTTGACCCGGGCGATCTCCAGCGCCCGCAGGTTCTTGCGCAGCGTCCAGGGGTTCATCGTCCCGCCCCGGACGGTCGGGTCGTGGGCGATGACGACGCACTCGGTGCCGCTCACCACGCCGATGCCGGTGACGATCCCCGCGCCGGTGGCGGACCCCGTGCCCCAGCCGGCCAGGGTGGAGAGCTCGAGGAACGCCGTGTCGGGGTCCAGCAGCAGCTCGACCCGCTCGCGGGCCAGCAGCCGCCCACGGGCCCGGTGCCGCGTCACGTACGTCTCCCCGCCGCCCCCCACCGCCTTCGCCGACGCGGCCCGCAGCGCGTCCACCTGCGCCAGCAGCGCGGCCCGGTTCCGGGCGTACTCCGCGCCGGACGTGTCCAGCCGGCTGGTCAGCACGGTCACCGGGTGACGTCCGCGCCGAGGTGCATGGCGAGCCTCTCCGTCGAGGTCGGGGCCGGCGCACGACCGGGCCACCGGTGGCTCCACCCTCAGCCACGCCGTCACGGCCGTCAAGAGCGGCGCGGCGCTACAGTTCCCACGGGTGCGACGGGGCACCGCCGGCCCGCTGCCGGTGCTGGTGTCCGGCCGTCCCGGGGCCGAGGCGAGAGGCAGGTGCGGGATGGACTTCGCGGTCGTCGACGAGCACACCGAGCTGCGGCGGGCGGTGGCCGAGATCGCCGCCGACTTCGGCGGCGCCTACTACGCCCGCAAGGCCGAGGCGCGCGAGTTCCCCACCGAGCTGTGGCAGACGCTGGGCCGCCACGGGTACCTGGGGGCCAGCATCCCCGAGGCCTACGGCGGTGGCGGCGGCGGCCTCGCCGAGCTGGCGATCGTCTGCGAGGAGTCCGCCGCGCAGGGCTGCCCGCTGCTGCTCATGATCGTCAACACCGCCATCGCCGCGGAGATGATCACCCGCCACGGCACGGAGGAGCAGCGCTCGCGGTGGCTGCCCGGCCTGGCGGCGGGGACGACGAGGATCGCGTTCGCGATCACCGAGCCCGACGCGGGTTCCAACACCCACCGGTTGGCCACCACGGCCGTGGCCGACGGCGACGGGTACCGGCTGGACGGCCAGAAGTACTACATCTCCGGCGTCGACGAGGCGGACGCGGTCCTCGTCGTGGCCCGGACCGGGACCGACGAGCACACCGGCGAGGCGGCCCTGTCGCTGTTCGTCGTCGACACCGACGCCCCCGGGCTGGTCGCCCAGCCGCTGCCGGTCGCGGTGGCCCTGCCCGAGCGCCAGTTCACGCTGTTCCTCGACGGCGTCCGGGTGGGGCGCGACCGGCTGGTCGGCACGGAGGGGGCCGGCTTCCGCCAGGTCTTCGCCGGGCTCAACCCGGAGCGGGTCACGGGAGCGGCGCTAGCCGTGGGGATCGGCCGCTACGCCCTCGCCCGGGCCAGCCGCTACGTGGGCGAGCGGACGGTCTGGGGCACACCCGTCGGCGCGCACCAGGGCGTCGCCCACCCGCTGGCGCAGGCGAAGATCGAGATCGAGCTCGCCGCGCTGATGACCGCGAAGGCCGCGTGGCTGCACGACCAGGGCCAGCCCGCCGGGGAGGCCGCGAACATGGCCAAGTACGCGGCGGCGGAGGCGGCGCTGGCGGCGCTGGACGCCGCCATCCAGGCCCACGGCGGCAACGGCGTCTCCACCGAGTACGGGCTCATCCCGCTGTGGGGGCTGGCGCGGCTGCTGCGGATCGCCCCGGTCAGCCGCGAGATGATCTTGAACTACGTGGCCCAGCACTCCCTGGGGCTGCCGCGCTCGTACTGATGACCATGAGCCGCTCGTCCGGCTGATGATGGCTGCCCGGTGAGGTCGGGCCGATCATGATCATCCGTGTCCGGCGCCGGCTCCCGAGACGTAGCCCTCCAGCTGGTCGCGCTCGAACTCGAGCTCGGAGATCTGGGACTTCACCAGGTCGCCGATGCTCACGATGCCGACCAGCCGGTCCTGCTCGTCGACCACCGGCACGTGCCGGACCCGCCGCTCGGTCATGGTCTCCATCACCGAGCGGACGCTGTCGTGGGGGGTGCTGCGGTGCACGTCGGCGCTCATCACGCTGCGGACGGGCTGGTCGAGCACGTCGGCGCCGTCGGCCAGCTGCCGGATGACGTCGCGCTCGGACACGATCCCGGCGATGGTCCGGCCGTCGGTGGAGACCACGACCGCCCCCAGGTTGTGCGCGCGCAGCAGCGCGACCAGCGCACGGACGGGGGCGTCCGGGCCGATGTGCACGACGTCGGCGCCCTTCGCGCCGAGGATGTCCGAGATCCGCATGTCCGCCTCCTGGGCGCACCGTAGCGCCCAGGGCCGGACCTGGACAGTGCGAGAACGCGGGGGGTCGTCCGGGACCGCTCCGCCATGCCGTCGAGCGCCCTAGGATCGGCCGCATGGGTGGTGCCCCGCCGCCGGAGGCTGCCGGCGGAGCCAGCGACGACGCGGCCGGCCGCGCTCGCTGGGCGGCCGCCTACGCGGCGGCCCACGCCGCCGGGGGCGTGCGGGACGACGACGCCACCACGCTCTCCGGCACGGAGGTGGACCCGGTCTACGGCCCGCCGGAGGACGCCGTCGACCCGCGGCTGGGGCGGATCGGCTGGCCGGGTGAGTTCCCCTTCACCCGCGGCCCGCACGCGACCGGCTACCGCGGCCGACCGTGGACCATCCGCCAGTTCGCCGGCTTCGGGGACGCCCGGCAGACCAACGAGCGCTACCGCGCCCTCCTGGCCGGTGGGGGCGGCGGGCTGAGCGTCGCCTTCGACCTCCCGACGCTGATGGGGCTGGACTCCGACGACCCGCGCGCGCTCGGGGAGGTCGGGCACTGCGGGGTCGCGGTGGACTCCGCGGAGGACATGGACCGGCTGTTCGCGGGGATCGACCTCGGCGCGGTGACGACGTCGATGACGATCTCGGGCCCGGCCGTCCCGGTGTTCTGCCTGTACCTCGTCGCCGCCGAGCGGCAGGGCGTCGACGTGGCCGGCCTGGACGGCACCCTGCAGACCGACATCTTCAAGGAGTACATCGCCCAGAAGGAGTGGCTCTTCGCCCCCGGACCGCACCTGCGGCTGATCGGCGACCTGATGGAGTTCTGCACCTCGACCATCCCCGCCTACAAGCCGCTGAGCGTGTCCGGCTACCACATCCGGGAGGCCGGCTCGACGGCTGCGCAGGAGCTGGCCTACACGCTCGCCGACGGGTTCGGCTACGTGGAGCTGGGGTTGTCGCGCGGGCTCGACGTCGACCGCTTCGCGCCGGGCCTCAGCTTCTTCTTCGACGCCCACATCGACTTCTTCGAGGAGATCGCGAAGTTCCGGGCCGCCCGCCGGATCTGGGCACGCTGGCTGCGGGACCGGTACGGGGCGACGACGGCCCGCGCCCAGCGGCTGCGGTTCCACGCCCAGACGGCCGGGGTCTCGCTGACCGCGCAGCAGCCCTACAACAACGTGACGCGGACGGCGCTGGAGGCGCTGTCGGCCGTGCTGGGCGGGACCAGCTCGCTGCACACCAACGCCCTCGACGAGACGCTCGCCCTCCCGACGGCGGAGTCCGCCGAGATCGCGCTGCGCACCCAGCAGGTGATCGCGGAGGAGACCGGGGTGACCCACGTGGCCGACCCGCTCGGCGGCTCGTGGTACGTCGAGGCGCTGACCGACCGGTTGGAGGCCGAGGCGGAGCGGGTCTTCGCGGCGATCCTGGAGCGCGGGGAGCGCGCCGTGCCCGGCGGCCGGCACCCGGTCGGGCCGATGACCTCTGGGCTGCTGCAGGGCATCGAGGACGGCTGGTTCACCAGCGAGATCGCCGCCTCGGCCTACCGCTACCAGCAGCAGCTCGAGGGCGGCCAGAAGCGGGTGGTCGGGGTGAACAGCCACGTCGACTCCGTCACCGCGGTGCCGCAGACCCTGCGGATCGGGCCGGAGGTGGAGACCGAGCAGCGACGGCAGCTGGCCGAGCGCCGGGCGCGGCGGGACCAGCCGCGGGTCGACGCCGCCCTGACGGGGCTGCTCGTCGCCGCGCGCGGCGACGGCAACCTGGTGCCACCGCTGCTGGAGGCCGCCCGGGCCGAGGCGACGCTGGGTGAGATGTGCGGCGTGCTGGTCCGGGAGTGGGGCGCCTACGCGGAGCCTCCGGGGTTCTGAGCCGTCCACCCGGGACTGGCCGTACCTCGCCCGCCGGCGGCGCGGCCGCGGTTGAATGGCCCGGTAGGAGGTGGACGGTGGAGCACCCGGACATCGGCGGGCTGGAGGGGTGGCGGCTGCTCGCCCACGGTCGGAGCGCCGCGGTCTGGGAGGCGCGGCAGCCGGCCCTGGACCGTCGGGTGGCGGTCAAGGTCTGCACCGGCCCCGTGGACGAGACCGTGCAGCAGGCGTTCCTGCGGCTGACGGCGCGGGCCGCCCGGCTGGCGTGGCACCCCGGCGTGGTCACCGTGCACGACGCCGGCGTGCTGCCCGGTGGACGGCCCTACGTCGTCGAGGACCTCGTCACCGGGGGAGCGCTGGCCCGCTGGCTGGAGCTCCCCGAGCGGTGCGGGCAGGAGCGGGTCCGCCGGCTGGGGGCGGTGGTCGCCGACGCGCTCGCCACCGCGCACGCCGCCGGGGTGGTGCACGGCCGCGTCAGCCCCGGCAACATCCTCCTCGACGAGCACGACGACCCGGTGCTGGTCGACTTCGGTGCGGCGGTGGTGCACGCGGCCGGGCGCGACGGGCGGTCGTCGGCCGAGCCGGGGTACGCGGCACCCGAGGCCAGGCGCGGGGCGGGAGCGGCCGGCGACGTCTACGGCCTCGCCGCCACCCTGTACGCGCTGCTGACCGGGCAGCCGCCCCCGCAGAGCGTCGGTCCGCGCCGCGCAGCGCGGTCGTCGGGCCGGGTGGCCGTCCCGCCGCTCTGGGACGTGCAGCCCGCCCTCCGGGCGTCGCTGGTGGCCGCGCTGGACGGTGATCCGGCGGCCCGGCCGAGTGCGCTCGAGCTGCGCGACCGCCTGCGGGGGCGGTCGGAGCCGGTGGGGTCGGCGGTCGACTCGTCGGCCGCCCCGGCCCGCTCCCGGCGTCGAGCGGGGGTGCTGGTCGGGTCCGTGGCGCTGGTCCTGGTCACCACGGGTGGGGCCTGGCTGCTCGGGGGCCCCGCGTCCTCGGGCCCGCCGGCGACCCGGGCGACCTCACCGGCCCCAGACCCGGCGGCCGGGGCCCCGCAGGGCGGTCTTGCGTCGACGCCCGCGGGCGTGCGGCTCGCGCTGCTGCCGCCGGCCGGACCGGCCGAGCCCTTCAAGGCCGTGCAGCTCCGCGGGACCCACAGCGGTGGGACGGGCAGCACCTTCCTGCGGGTCCAGCGCTGGGAGCGCGGCACCTGGCGCGCCTTCCCGCTGCCCACCCGGGCCGACGGCACCGGGTGGTTCACCACCTACGTGGAGCTCGGGCAGCCCGGCCGGTACCGGCTCCGGGTCCTCGACCCCGAGGCGGGCGTCGCCTCCGAGCCCGTCCTGCTCGTCGTGGGCCAGGCCTGAGCCGACGAGCGCCTAGGGCCGGGGCCCGCGCGTCGCCGACAGCCGGGCGAAGACGACGACGTTGTCGAGGTAGCGGTGCCGGGCGGCGTCGTAGGTGCCACCGCAGGTGATCAGCCGCAGCCCGGCGTGGTCGATGGGGCCGTAGACGGCGTCCGTCGGGAACTGGGACTTGGCGAACTGGGCGACCCGGGTCACCGTGAACTCGGCCGTCCTGCCGTCGTCACGGGTGACGAGCACGGCGTCGCCCCGGCGCAGAGCGGCCAGCCGGTGGAAGACCGCGGGGGCGCCGTCCCAGGTCACGTGCCCCGCGATGACCGCGGGCCCCAGCGCACCGGGCGCGGCGCCGCGGGCGAACCAGCCGGCCCGCCCCGGGTCCTGCGGCACCTCCAGGGCGCCGTCGGCGTCGAGGCCCAGGTCGACCAGCGGGGAACGGAGGTCGAGGTCCGGGATCGTCAGGGAGGCCGGCTCGGAGTCCGGCAGCACCGGACCGCTGATCCGGTCCCCGACCTCGCGTGCAGGGGTGCTGGGGGCGGGACGTCGGACGGTCCCCGGCGAAGGGCCGGGCGTCGACGGCGGGGTGGCGACGGGTGGGGCGAGGACCGTGGGTGGGGGGGCCGGGGTCCCGGCGAGGCCGGCGCCCAGGAGCACCACCCCCACCAGCGCGAGTGCGGCCGCCGCGAGGACCCGCGCCACGCGGACGTCGCGGGGACGGAGCGGGCTACGCCGGGTCGTCACCAGCAGCCGGGCCACGCGGGGGACGTCGCCAGCGCCGCGGGAGCAGCAGCGCGGCGGCGGCCAGCAGGAGGGCGGTGCCCGAGGCGGCGAGCGGCGGTTCGGCCGTCGCGACCGGGGTCCCGCCCGTCTCGACGCCGGCGTGGGCCGGGTGGGCGGCGCCGGCCCCCACCACCACGCCGCAGCTGGCCGGGTCGGTGGCCTCCTCCGGCACCCCCTCCGCCCCCAGGCTCTGGGCGAAGGTCGAGACGCCGAGGGCTTCCACGTCGAAGCGGCCGTTGTCGTTGACGTCGATGCCGTGCTGGACGACGTGCAGCGAGGACAGGTGCTCCACCAGCCCCTCGGGCAGCACGTCGGCCGGGAAGGTCCGGTCGTAGTCGACGCGGCCGTCCCGGTCGGCCACCGGCATCCGGCGGGTGTCGAGCCCGTCCTCGGGCGCGGCCCCGCCCCGCGTGGTCAGCGGCAGGAAGATGGTGCCGTACTCACCACTCGCCTCCTCGTTCGTGAGGACGCCGTCCCCGTCCTGGTCGTCCTCCTCCACCGTGGCGCAGGCGAAGTGCGCCCCGCTGGTGTTGCCGTGGACGTGCTGCGCGTGGGGCTGGCCCGCGGTGAGCCCGCGCGACGGATGACCACCCGGAGGCCGCCGCCCTCGGTCACGGTGAGGGTGGCGGTGCCGGTCACGCCGCTCCCGTTCTGCTCCACCAGCTCGGCCTCGACCGTCGTGTCGGCCGCTGCGCTGGTCGGTAGCCAGAGCAGGGCCGCGGCCGCCCCGGCGACGAGGGCCCGGGGTCGGGCCTTCGGCCGTGCGGTGGCCGGTGGCGCGGCCCGTGAGCTCCTGCCCGGTCGGCGCTCAGCCGCGACGACGGACCCGTCTTCAGCACCCATTGCTGCCCCGTTCCGATCCGGCGGTACCCGTGGGTTGACCAGGAAGCGTCTCGACAGTACTGCGGCCGACGCGGCGGCGCAGGTGCCGTGCGAAGCCCGGCGGAGCCGACCGGGACCGGCGCCCGGCCGCGGTGGCGGGCCGTCACCACCACGGACGCCGCTACGCTCGGCCCGTCCGCCCGACTGCGGAGGTGGCGATGAGGACGGAGCGGCACAGCCGACGAGGTCCTGGCGCCGCGGGCGGGACGGGCACCAGGCGGGGGACCTGCGCGGCCGCGCTGGCCGGCCTGCTGCTGGGGCTGGTACCGGCGTGTGCGACCCCGCCGGCCGACGGGGAACCCCACCGTCCGGCGTCCCGGTCGGCCCGCCCCTCGCCCGAGCCCGCGACCGCCGGGGCGTCGGCCGCGGCGTGGGTGGACCGCTGCGTCCAGCAGGTCCGGTACTGGGTGCAGGAGATCGACGACCACCCCGACCACAGCGACGACTACCAGGAGATGGGGCTGTCCGACGCGGCCTACGGCGCCCTCCACGACGTCCTCCGGGATCAACGGTCCTCCGGGGGCGACGCCAGCCCGTCCGTGCGCGTGGTCCGATCGGCCTGCCGGGCGCGCGCGCCGACCCCGGCCGGTCAGCAGGGGCCGGGCTGGCGCTGACGGGTGCCTATCCTGCCGGACATGGGGACGAGGAACTACCTGGTCGAAGGCCTCTCCGGCACCGGCAAGACGTCCGTCTGCGACGAGCTGCAGCGGCGCGGCCACCACGCCGTCCACGGCGACCGCGAGCTCGCCTACCAGGGCGACCCGGAGACGGGCGAACCGGTGGAGGGCGGCGGGCACGAGCACCACCTGTGGGACGTCGGCAGGGTCAGGGCCCTGGCCGCCGACCAGACGGCGGCGGTCACCTTCTTCTGCGGGGGCTCGAGGAACTTCGCGACGTTCCTCGACCTGTTCGACGGCGTCTTCGTCCTGGAGGTCGACCTCGCCACGCTGAACCGGCGCCTGGACGAGCGACCCGACGACGCGTGGGGTGGGGGGAGGCCGACGGAGCGCGCGCGGATCGTGCACTGGCACCAGACGGGGGGAGACGTCCCGGACGGCGTCGTGATCGACGCCACCGCCCCGGTCGAGCAGGTCGTCGACGAGATCCTGCGGCGCTGCCAGGCCGGTGCGCAGCCCCGCAGCGCCGGCCGCAGCGGCCAGCCCCGACACCGGGGAACCGGCGCCGGTCGATGAGTTCTGCGTGGGGCCGGGGTCACAGCCGGCGGGACCGCGGCCGAGGGCCGGGGCCCGCACCCGGAGGAGAACCATGGCCAAGCTCATCTACGCGATGATCACCTCGCTCGACGGCTACGCGGAGGCGGCGGAGGGCGACCTCGGTCTGGGAGCCGAGGACGAGGAGGTCCACACCTTCATCGACGACACCTTCCGCCACGTCGGCACGTACCTCTACGGCCGGCGGATGTACGAGACGATGGTGTTCTGGGAGACCGCCCACACCGATCCCGACGCGCCGCCGCACATCGTGCGGTACGCCCGCGGCTGGCAGGCGGCCGAGAAGGTCGTGTACTCCACGACGCTCCCGGCGGTGTCCAGCGCGAGGACGAGGGTCGAGCGGTCCTTCGACCCGGACGCGGTGCGCAGGCTCAAGGCCGAGGCGGAGCAGGACCTCAGCGTGGACGGCCCGACCCTCGCGGCCCAGGCGATCGCCGCTGGTCTGGTGGACGAGTACCACCTCTTCATCACCACGAGCGTGGTCGGCGGCGGCAAGCGGTTCTTCCCGGACGGGGTGCGCCTCGACCTCCAGCTGGTCGAGGAGCGGGCCTTCGCCACGGGCCTCGTCTACGCGCGCTACCGGACCCGCTGAGCCCCTGAGCCCCGCGCCTGAGCAGGTGGACCCCGCCGCTACTCGATGTCGGAGAAGAGCCCGGTGAAGGACGCCCCGGTGGTGGCGAGCTGGCCGAAGAGCTGGCCGGCTTCGGGGGTCGTCACGGCGGCGGAGGCGTCGTCGTAGCCGGCGAAGTACAGGTCGAGGGTCCGGTGGGCGGGGGTGGGTGTGCCGTCCTCCTTCGGCCAGACCTTCGCGGACTCCAGCCGCTGCAATCCCGGGAGGCTCCGGGCGACCCGCACCAGGCCGGGGTACGCCTGCTCGAACGCGGCCGGGTCGGCGGGGTTGTCGATGATGAGGGTGATCTTCGTGGGCATGGTCTCTCCTCCGGGTCAGTGCAGGGTGGGACGGTAGGTGAGCTCGAGGACGTGGCCGTCCGGGGTCCGGCTCTCGAGCAGCTCCAGGTCGACGTCGGCTGCTCCCCCGAAGACCGGGTCCAGCCCCGTCTCCCCGGTGATCACCGGGAAGAGGGTCACCTGGACGTGGTCGACGAGGCCGGCAGCCATCAGGGCCCGGTTCATCGAGAGGCTGCCGTGCGAGCGCAACGGCACGTCCGACTCCTCCTTGAGGCGGGCGACGACGTCGACGGCGTCTCCGTGCTCGACGGTCGCGTCGGGCCGGTCGAGCGGGGCGTCCAGGGTCGTCGACACCACCGTGGCGGGCGGGCCCCACATCGCGGTGACCCAGGGGTCGCGGACCTCGGAGTCCTCCTCGCTCCTCGGGTGGGTCGGGTCGCTGGAGGGCAGACCGAGGATCCCCGGCAGACTCATCGCGTCGAGGGCTCCACGGCCCGGGAGCCGCGGGGGCGGCGGGCCTACTCGTCAGCGGTGTAGTTGTAGCCCCGCAGCCGGTGGCTGGCCAGCCAGCTGGCGCCGAGGACGACCACGACCGTGGCCGCGACGGCGTAGGTCAGGCTCATCTTCTCGACCAGGGCCGGGCCGCCGGTGATCTCGTCGGTGATCGCGGCCGACCACCAGGTCACGCTCAGCCAGCGGATGCCGTCCAGCAGCCCGCCGAGCAGACCCTCCCAGATCAGGACGTAGACCAACCCGACGACGACCGCGTGCCGGGTGAGGACCGAGGCCAGCGCGAAGAGCGCGCAGTAGGTCAGACCACCGGCGAGGCCGCCGACCGCGAAGCCGAGGGCGAGCCGCGGTGCGTCGGGCCGCAGGACCAGCCCGGCGACCAGCAGCGGCGCTGCCGCGAACACGAGCACGCAGCCGGAGGCCACGAGCAGCTTGCTGACCACGATCGTCAGCCGGGAGAGCGGCTTGGCCAGCAGGTAGACCACCGATCCGTCGTCGATCTCCGAGCTGAGCACCCCGGTGGTCGCGATGAGGGCCACCAGCGGCACGACCACGACGAGCCCGAGCTGGTGGAGGAGGTCGGGCGCCCCGGCGCTGCCGTCCACCAGCACGCGCACCAGGACGGCCAGCGCCAGCAGCACCACGGGCAGGACGACGAGCAGGACGCCGCGGCGCCGACCGAACAGGCTGCGCAGCCCGAGCCACGCCACCGTCGTGTTGACCGGCCCGCCGCTGCCGGTCGGGGCCGCGGCCCTCGTGCCCTTGTCGGCGACCGGGGCGGTCATGACGCGACCAGGTAGGAGAAGACGCTCTCCAGCGACTCGTCGGTGGGCGACACCTCGAACAACCGGACACCGAGGTCCCGCGCCAGCCGGGGGAGGGCGACGCTGAACCGCCCGAAGTCGGTGGCCTCCACCTCGACGCCCCCCTGTGGTCGCAGCGACACGGCCCGGACCGACACGTCCCCCAGGAGCGCCCGGGCGAGGGCGCGGTCGTCGGCTGACCGCACCACGTAGCGGTTGGGCCGGTCCGTCATCAGGCGACGGATGGCCCCGAAGTCGCCGGACGCCGCATGCCGACCGGCCACCACCACCTCGATCTGTCGGGCCACCTGCTCGACCTCCTCGAGGATGTGGGAGCTGAAGAGGACGGTCCGTCCGTCACCGCCCATCCGTCGGAGCAGCTCCATGAGGTGCAGCCGCTGCCGGGGGTCCATGCCGTTGAAGGGTTCGTCGAGCAGCAGGACCGAGGGGTCGTGGACCAGGGCCGAGGCCATCTTCACCCGCTGCCGCATGCCCTTGCTGTAGGTGGCGATCGTCCGGGACGCGGCGTCGGACATCTCGACCACCGCGAGCGCCCGCTCCGCCGCGGCACCGGGATCGGGGACGCCGTGCAGCCGGGCGTTGGCGAGGACGAACTGCCGGCCGGTGAGGTAGTCGAAGAGGGCCTCGGGCTCGGGCACCAGGCCGATGTCGCGGTAGATCTGCTCGTTGCGCCACAGCGGCCGGCCGTCGAGGGTCACGCTGCCCACCGAGGGGGCGAGGAAGCCGGCCATCAGCGCGATCAGGGTCGACTTCCCGGCGCCGTTCGGGCCGAGGAGGCCGGTCACCCCGGGTCCGATCGTCATCGACACGTCGTTGACGGCGACGACGTTGCCGTACCAGCGGGAGACGTGGTCGAGCTCGAGGGTGCTCACAGCGCGGTCGTCCTCCGGTAGCGGGTCAGCAGGCCGACCACCGACCCGGCGATGACGACCAGGGCCGTGAGGGCGAACAGCACGCCGGTGCGGCCGGTCGGGGGCGCCGGCGTGGAGGCGGCGGCGTCGAACAGCCAGACCTGCAGGCCGTCGACGAGGGTGTAGGGCGAGAACAGGCCGGCGAGCTGGGCCAGCCGGGGCATCCCCTGCTCGGTGCCGATGCCCTGGACGGCCGCGACGGCGGTGAAGCTGACCACCAGCACGACGATGATCGCCGCGACGGCGAGGCCACGCCGGGTCGTCACGGCCGCGATGAGGGCGGCCAGCCCCGACAGCAGCGCGGCGAGCAGCAGGGCGGCGAGCACGGCCTCGAGGAACAGCCGGGTCTCCCGCCCGGGTGGGAGGTCGGCCAGCAGGCCCCCGACGTAGAGGACCAGCAACGGGGCGGTGACCAGCGCGAAGACCGCGACCAGCAGGGACGCCAGCCGGACCAGGACGTAGGTGCTGCGGCGCAGGGGCCGGGCCAGGTAGAGGGTGATGGTGCGGAACCGGAGGTCGCGGGAGACCAGGGCGGGAGCCTGGGCGGCCACGAAGACCGAGATCACCACCTGGGTCACCATGGCGTACCGCGAGTACGGCACGATCTGGCCGGTCAGCCCGAGGGCGTCGCGGGCCTGCACCAGCACGGCCACGAGGATCACCGCCGGCAGGAGCATGGCCCCGAGCAGGGTCATCGGCAGCACCTTGGACCGGAGTGAGCGGCCGAGGCCGAAGGAGTGCCGGAGCCCGGTGCGGAACAGCGACCAGGCGACGGCACCCTCACCCAGCCGGACGCCCTCGTAGGGGCGGTAGCCGATGTCGTGGATGGTCCCGGTGGGACGGGTCTCAGACGGGCTGGACACGGCCGGCCTCCTCGTCGCGGAACACGTCCTCGATGTGGTGGTGGCGTTCCTGCATCCGCACCAGGCCGAGCCCCAGCTCCACGGTGAGGTCACGGACGGTGTCGTGGGCGGAGCTGTCGGCGGCCTCGACCTCGACCATCGTGCCGGCGACGGCGGCCACCACGCCGGCGCCGACCAGGGCCTGCACCAGCTGCTCGGTCTCCCGCCGGCCGCCCAGCACCTCGACCAGCAGCGTGCCGGTGGTGTGCAGGTAGTCGGTGGTGGCCGAGGACCGGAGCAGCCGTCCGGCGTCCAGCACCACGACGTGGTCGCTGACCCGCTCCAGCTCGCCCAGCAGGTGGGAGGTGACCAGCACGGCGATGCCGAACTCGGTGCCGATCTTGCGCACCAGCGCGAGCATGTCGTCCCGGGACCGCGGGTCCAGGCCGTTGGTCGGCTCGTCCAGCAGGACCAGGCGGGGGTCGTGCACCAGGGCCTGGGCGAGCTTCGCCCGCTGCTTCATCCCCGTCGAGTAGCCGCCCATGGGGCGGTACCGCTCCTCGGCCAGGCCGACCTGCCGCAGCACGTCGGCCGCCCGCTCGCGCGCCGCGGGGTGCGGCAGGCCCGACATCTCGCCCATGTGCACCACGAAGTCGTTGGCGGAGACGTCGGCGGGGAGGCACTCGTGCTCGGGCATGTAGCCGACGAGGGCCCGGATCGTGGCGCCGTCGGTGGCCACGTCGTGGCCGAACACCCGGGCCCGACCGCTGGTGAGCGGCAGGAGCCCGAGGAGGATCTTGATCAGCGTCGACTTGCCCGCCCCGTTGGCGCCCACCAGGCCGGTGACCCCGTCGCCGACGGTCAGGTCGAGACCGTCGAGCGCGGTCACCCGGGGGTACCGCTTGGTGACTTGCTGCGCCTCGATGACCGCCACGCGCTCAACGTAGGCCGTCGGGCCGGTGCCCGGGCAAGCCCACGAGGGTCAGGCAGGGGGTTTCTCGGGGTGCCCCCGGACGACGGTCCGACGTGGTGGGGTCGGGGACCAGTCTGCGGTCCCTTGCGCCCGGCCGCGGTCGGGTGGAGTGGACGGTGGGACCAGCGGCCTCCCCTGGCCCGAGGAGGCGATGCGCGACCGGATCAGCCACGGCTGCTGACCGCCCGACGGGACCTGCCGGTTCCCACCGGGACGGAGGCGGCGTCCTCCCGTTCAGGTGGCGCGGGGCGCGGGCGGTCGCCACCGCTCGTGCTCGTGGGCGGGCCAGACCAGCTGGGGGTCGAGCGCGCGGACCAGGCGCTGGCCCTCGGTGCGCGGCTCGTCGAGCTCGGCGATGAAGACCGCCCGGTCGCCGCCGATGACGGCCAGGCGCCCGCCCGTCTCGACGACGACGACCTGCGTGCCGCGGGTGTGGCCCGGCGCCGGGACGAGCCGGATCCCGGGCAGGTCGATGCGCGCCAGGTCGAGCTCCTGCGTGCTCATCGTGCTCCGCTCGTCGTGGTGGTGGTCGATCGGCTCTGCGTGGAACCGGTCCGGACCAGCAGGTGGGTCATGCGTCCTCCTCG
This sequence comes from Friedmanniella luteola, assembly GCF_900105065.1. NCBI lineage: Bacteria > Bacillati > Actinomycetota > Actinomycetes > Propionibacteriales > Nocardioidaceae > Friedmanniella > Friedmanniella luteola. Next base: position 4,193,001 of record NZ_LT629749.1, on the reverse strand, counting down.
GGGTCGTCCCAGCACCGACCTCGCCCGGCCGTCGGAGTCATCGGCTGGCGGGCCCGTGTCCGTTGCCCAGCACCTCCCGGGTCCCCGGCGGAGGCGGCCCCCGGAACCCCGTCAGGTGTGGTCGGGCCGTCCGTCCTCGTCGCCCGCGGGCATCAGGCGAGCGAGGGTGCCGTAGCACCGCATGGCCGCGATGCGCTCGTCGCCGACGTCGTACACCAGGCAGAAGGCCAGGCCCGACCCGTTCCCGCCTCCGGGGTTCACCGACCGCCCCTCCAGGATCGCGTGACCGTCCGTCACCACCAGCGGGCGTTGCTCACCGCTCAGCATCCTGCTGTGCAGCTCGAGCAGGTAGGCGCGGACGGGTCCGGCGCCGCGGACCTCGTGGCCGCTGTCCACCATCAGCCAGGTGACGTCCTCCTCGAAGAACGCGGAGAAGTCCTCGTCGGCGCCCATGGCCGCGAAGTACCGGTCCATCAGGTCCTGCGTGCGGTGCACGGCCACCCTGGCCTCCTCGCTGGGCAGTGCGCTCGTCGTCGTCCGGGCTGCGCCCTCCTCACCCTCCTCGCTGTCCAGCAGCCGCGTCAACGCGGCGCGGGCGGGTGGCTCAGCGCGCCGGCTCGACCCCCGCGCCGGGCGACCCGCCCTGCGGTGGCGCCGCAGCCGGCTCCTCCTGACGAGGTGAAGAACCACCGACGACGTCGGCGAGGGGACACCCGGTCCACGGTGAGCCGCAGGTGCGCGGGTCGGTGCTCAGCTCGGTGCGCCCGACCCACCGACCCTCGGACGACGTCGTCCGAGGGAGCCCCGGATCGACGGTCCTGGAGGTACCTGATGGCCAACCTGACCGCGTGGGAGTGATAGAGCCCGGACGGCGCTCCGCAGGCCGTGCGGCGGCTGAAGGAGCGGCAGGACGAGGGGCTCATCGTGATCGACGACGCCGCGATGTGGGCCTGGTCAGCCACCGTCCAGGGCGCCGAAGCCCCTCGACCGCCCGGGCGCAGATGAGAGAGCAGGACGTCCAGGGTGTGCTGATCGCCGTGGCCCCATCGTCGGCACGCCCCGCGTCGTGTCGGCGGCCGCGAGGATCACCGAGGCATTCGGCTTCGCGGTGGCCATCGCCGAAGCGGAGGTCCTGGCCCAGGCCGAAGCCATCGCCTGCTGGAGCCCAGGCGTAGGACGACGCGGCCGGCGACGACCGGTCGAGGTCGGAGGGCGGTGGACCGGGGCCCGGTGCTGCGAGACCTGGGCGCGGGACCGCGAGCTGGGAACCTCCCGGTCACAGGAGGACCGCCTGGAGCTCCGGGAGTCGGCCGAACAGGTCGGGGAGGCCCCGCACCCCGTTGCGGACGGACGCGTGCGACAGCGCGAGGTCGGGGCCGGTGCCCACCTCGACCCCGGTGAGGCAGCGGAGGATGTTCCAGCGCGTGTGCCCCAGCCAGCCGCCGATCATGAGCACGAACCAGCTCGGACCCGGCGGCGGCAGCGCTCCGCCGCCGGCGACGTAGCCGTCCAGGACCGCGCGGAAGACGGCGGGCTCGAGGTCGTCGAAGCCGGGCCCCTTCGCGAGGCTCAGCGCCGTCGAGCCCAGCTCACCGGACAGGTCCAGCAGTCCCGAGAGCTCCCAGTCGAGAACCACCGGGCGACCCTCCCGAGCGAGCAGGTTCCACGGTTGGACGTCGCCGTGGGTCAGCACGACGGGTCCCGGCCGTTCGCAGGTGTCCACGAGATCGGCGATCGCGACGAACGTGTCGACCCGGGCGGCGAGGTCCTCGGCCCACGGCTGACCGGTCGCCACCGCCCGCTCGGCGAGCTCGGACCAGTCCTGGGACGCCGGGTCCTCGGTCGACCCGGAGGGCCACGGGACCTCGAGGGCGTGGAGGCGCGCGAGGATCTCACCGATCTCGAAGGCGTACCCCGCCGACACCGGAGCCTCGGGCACCGCCTCCCCCTCGACCCAGCGGTGGACGAGCGTGCGGTCGCCGGCCGCGATGGGCTCGGGCATCGGAATGCCGGCGTCGAACGCCGCCCGCTCGAACCTGAACACGTCCTCGAGGTGGTAGGTCCAGCGGCGGTCCAGGAGGTTCAGCTCCTTCACCGCGAACGACCCCTGGTCGGTGTCGAGCCGGTACACCCGGTTGGCGAACCCGCCGTGGACGCGGACCACCGGTCGGATGGGTGTGCCGAGGTGCGAGAGGTCCACGCCCGCAACCTAGGGCTGGCCGCTCGTCGGTGCACGCCAATACCGGGCGGGCGTCGGCCCCCGGTGGCTGCGTGCTGAGCGGCGTGCTGCCGCCCCGACTCCGCCAGCGCGTGGCCCGCTCCTGGGCGGGCCTCACGATGATGCCGCTGGCCGCGCACGTGGCTGAGCTCGTCGACGTCCCCGTAGGTGGCCACACCCCGAGCGGGTGGCAGCCGGGCTGCACGGCGATCTCGCGGGCCTCGTCGACCGTGACCGCCCACCCGCCCCTGACGGTGTCCCGGCCAGGACGGTCAGCCCGCGGTCGGTGACGAAGGCGGTCGTCGCTCCGAGGTCGCGGACGGCGATGCCGACGTCCTCCACCGTGGGGGCGGCGGCGCACGCTGTCGAGCCCGCGAAACCTACGCCGCCCACCCGGTCAGTCGCAGGATCTCGCGCACCGACTCCTCCACCGTCGCGGGGTGGGTGGCCACCTGGAAGTCCCGGATGCGCTCGTGATCGGACCGGGCGTGGTAGACGTCGACCCACTGCCGCAACCCGGCGCGCCACGCGTCCGTGGGCTCCCGTTCGGTCACGCGCTGCTTCAGCACCGCGACGGGTGCCGCCGTCTCGCAGACCATGAGCCTGGCGCCGGGGGTGACCTCGCGCAGCAGGTCCACCTCGTGCTCGTCCGCGAACACCGTCGGGATGATCACCTTGATGTCCGGGGCGGCCGCGACGTAGTGGGGCCAGATGGCACGGAGGTTCTCCCGGGGGAACGACCGGCCGGGATAGGGGTGCACCAGGCTCAGGTCGTCGAGGTCGATGACGCCGTGGGCCACGTCGGCCGCTCGGAGCGCCTCGGACAGGGCGCGCGCGATGGTGCTCTTCCCCGACCCCGGGGAGCCGTGCAGAGCCAGCACTTCCACCACGCTCGGCACTGTAGCGAGGCTGGTCGGACCAGGTCCCGGTCGAGGGGACCACCTCCGCGCAGGACCGGAGCCCTGGCCGGCGGGGGCACGCCGAGCGGACCCCGGCACGCATGGCGGCGGCGCCGGAAGATCTTGGAGAAGATCCAGGCGTGGCTGTCGATCCGGCGGCAGGGTGTTCGTCGTAGTTGATGACGGAGCCGGACAGGCCGGCCCGCGACCCAGTGCAGGAGGCAGCTCCATGGCCAAGTACGCAATCCTCATCTACGAAGACCAGGCGCGCTACGCGACCATGTCGCCCGAGGCGTGGGGCGCGCTGGTCGACGCGCACAGCACCTTCGTCAAGCAGGTCTTCGAGCTCGACGGGTCCCTCGCGGGCGGGGAAGCGCTCGCGGCCACGACGACGGCCACCACGATCAAGGGTGCCGGCGGCACGGTGACGGACGGCCCGTTCGTCGAGACCAAGGAGGCTCTCGGCGGCTTCTACGTCGTCGAGGCGCGCGATCTCGACCACGCCGTCGAGATCGCCAAGCTGTGCCCGGCCCCCTTCGGCGGCGTCGAGGTCCGCCCGGTCGTGGACCCCACGACGAACCCGTTCTGATCGCTCCCAGCCACGAGCCGACCGCGTCCGCCAGGCAGGCGGACGCGGTCGCTGCCGCGCTCGCGCAGGCCCACCGCTCCGAGTGGGCCTTCGTGCTGTCCGCCACCGTGCGCGTCGCGGGCGACCTGGACGTCGCGGAGGAGTGCGCGCAGGAGGCGTACGTCAGCGCGCTGCAGGCCTGGACGCGCGACGGCGTCCCGGAGCGGCCCGGCGCGTGGCTGACCACGGCGGCGCGGAACAAGGCGCTGGACCGGTTGCGTCGCGAGGTCACCCTCCGGCGCAAGCTCCCGCTGCTCGTGGAGCCGGCGACCGTCGATCCGCACGACCCGGCCGACCTGGACTGGCCCGACGCCGCGGTGCCGGACGACCGGCTCCGGCTCGTGTTCACCTGCTGCCACCCCACCCTCGCCCCCGAGGCCCGCGTCGCCCTCACCCTGCGCCTGGTCTGCGGCGTTCCCACGGCCGACGTCGCCCGGGCCTTCCTGGTGTCCGAGCCGACGATGGCGGCACGGATCACCCGGGCCAAGAAGAAGATCTCCGAAGCGCGGATCCCCTACCGGGTTCCGGGCCGGGCGGAACTGCCCGAGCGCCTGGACAGCGTGCTCACCGCCGTCCACCTGCTCTTCAGCACCGGCCACACGGCCGGCGAGGGGGACGCGCTCGTCCGTCAGGAGCTCTGCGACCGGGCCCTGCACCTCGCGCGCACCCTCGCCGCGCTGCTCCCCGAGCAGGCCGAGACCCGCGGCCTGCTGGGCCTGCTGCTCCTCACCGACGCGCGCCGGGCCACCCGGACCGACGAGCAGGGCCGGCTGCTCCTGCTCGCCGACCAGGACCGGACGCGCTGGGACCAGCGCGCGATCCTGGAGGGGCTCACGATGACGGCCGGCGCGCTGGCGTCCGGCCCACCGGGGCGGTTCACCCTGCAGGCGGCGATCGCCGGCGTGCACGCGGTGGCGCCGTCCCTGGAGCAGACCGACTGGCCGCGCGTCGTGCACCTCTACGACCGGCTGCTGGCGGTGTGGAGCACCCCGGTGGTCGCGCTCAACCGGGCCGCCGCCGTGGCGTTCGCCGACGGTCCGGCCGCCGCCCTGCCGCTCCTCGACGAGCTGGCGACCGATCCCCGGCTCGCCGACTACCCCTACCTCCCCGCCACCCGCGCCGACCTGCTGCGCCGCCTCGGCGACGCCGCCGGCGCGGCTCAGTCGTACCGGCGCGCGATGGAGCTCACGGCGAACGTCGCGGAGCGCACCTTCCTGGAGCAGCGGCTGGCCGAGGTCAGCCGCGCCGCCGGCGCCGAGTCCGCGCCGGGCTGAGGACGGCGGGCCCTGGGTGGACGCACGTCTGGCGGGCGTGACGTTGCCAGGCGTCGGAGGAGACGACATGGATCGCAGGACGAGGCGCTCACGCGCCGCCATGACGGTCACCGTTCCCGTGGTGCTCGCCGTGGGTGGGTCCTGGGCTGTCGACGCTGCGCGCGGTGCCGGGACTCTGTCGTGGTGACCGCCGCCGCGGCGGGTTCGACCGCCTTGCCGGCGGCCGCACCGGAGGAGATCGGTCCCGACGGCTGTCCGGAGAGCATGCGGGCATGCTTGACGGCCAGCGGCTTCGAGATGAAGTCGGTTGAGGGTGGATCGAGCGTGGTGACCCGCGACGAGGACACGCAGAGGTCTCTGGGCCCCGGGACCGGTGCATCGGGAGAAGCCGAGCTCGTCGATGCACGGCAGATCGACCCGCCCGCAGCGGGCGATGGTCGTGGCGGGCTGCTCGTCGTCGGCGGCACCGTGCTGCGTCGAGTTGGCCGGTCTTGTCGCGGTGATCCTGGTCGGGGGTCGTCAGCGGTGCGCCAGGACCAGGAGGGCGATGGACCGTCCCGATCGACCGCTCGGTGATGAGGCGGCTCGAGCAGCACCTGGCGGACGCGTCGGGGCAGAACCCGCACGCCCTCGACTTCACCGCGAGCCGGGTGGTCCGCTCTTCCGGTCGGCCTCCGCCCTGGAGCCTGGCGGCCAGCAGTCGAGCCGGCGGGCCTCGACGGCCTCGCCGTCCCCGGCCTGCGGCACCGTTGCGTGGCCCTTCTGGTCGCCGCCGGTGGCAACGTCCGTGAGGTGTCGGAGTGGGCGGCGCACAACGGCGTGGCGTTCGCCCTGGCCCGCTACGGCGGGCTGTTCGAGGACGGACCGGCTCGACGCCCTGCTGCAGACCCTTGAGGGACCCACTCCCGTGTCCGAGCTCCCGGCGGGGCTGACCGATCCTGGCCCGACCGCCATCGGCTGGTCGAAAGCCACATCTGCTGGCATCCCCAACGGGATTCGAACCCGCGCTGCCGCCTTGAAAGGGCGGTGTCCTAGGCCGCTAGACGATGGGGACCTGGTGCTCGGCGACTATACCGCCGAGCACCGTCCGGCCGGCCCGCCCGTCAGCTCACCTGTAGACGGTGATGTGCACGTGGTTCTTGTGGTTGGCCGAGTCGCCGCCCCGGTCAGCCATGGGGCGCCAGCCCTCCTTGTCGCGCTGGATGTTCCAGATGCGCTGGTTCCAGATCACGTACTGGATCCCGAGCGCCTTGGCGTTGGCGCGGGCCCAGGCGGCGACCTGACCGCCCAGGGCCTTGCCGCTGGCCGAGGTGTAGCTCGGCAGCATCAGGTCCAGCGCCCGGCCGGAGGGGTGGTCGGGGATGGAGTCCGGGCGGACGCCGTAGTAGGTGGTGATGCGCGGGAACTGGAGCCGCGCGGCGCGGTGCACCTTGATCGCGTTCGGCACCAGCCCCCGCTCGACCGACGCGCCGGCGCCGTTGTCGACCGACGGTCGGCTGGTGGAGAGGTACTTGGCCGTGACCCAGCGGGCGGCCTTGTTCCAGACGATCTGCATCCGGCCGTCGACCACCGTGCCGGTGATGCTGAGGGCGGTGCCCCGCGGCACCTCCGCGACGGCGGTGTACCGGTCGGCGCTGGTGGACCGGATGTCCAGGGTGGCGGTCGCGTAGCGGGTGCCGGTGACCCGAGGCAGTTCGGGGACGCTCGGCTGCGTCGCCGCGGGCGTCGCCAGGTACTTCGCCGTGACCCAGCGGGCCGCCTTGGCGTAGACGACCTGGGCGCGGCCGTTGGCCACGGCGCCGGTGATGGAGAGCCTGGTGCCCTTCTTGACCTCGGCGATCCGGGTGTACCTGGCCGCCGAGGTGGAGCGGATGTCCAGCACGGCCGTGGCCACGCGGGTGCCGACGACGGCCGGCACGCCGCGCGCGGCCTTGAGGTAGCGCGTCGACACCCAGCCGGTGCGGGCGCCCAGCACCACCTCGGCGAAGCCGCCGCTGGTGCGTCCGGTCATCGTCACCCGGGCGCCGCCGGCCAGCACCTTGAGGACGGCGTGGGAGGTGCCCGCCCCGCGCCGGACGTTGACCGCGGTCGTGGTGGCGCGCAGGCTGCCCGGCGCGACGGCCGGGGTGCTGACGACGGGGGTGGCCGCCGTCGCCTGCTTCAGGTACTTCGCCGCGACGTAGGCCTTCGCGTCCCGGAACTCGATCGCCGTCCAGCCCTTGCTGGTGCCCAGCGTGCTGACCTTCTGGCCCTGCTCGAGGGTGCCGAGCACCTCGTAGGTGGTGCCCGGCCCGCTGCGGACGTTGAGCGCCTCGGTCGCGGTCGCGGTGCTGACGGCGGCGGCCGCCGGGGCGGTGCCCAGGAGCCCCACCACCAGCGCGGCGCAGACGAGCAGCTGTGCTCCGGTCCTCAGACCTGCTCGGATGACGTGCATTCGGAGTCCCTCCTGGAGGCCGTCGGCGACGGCTCTGCGTGCACCCGAGCCCTGGGAGAGACAGCACAACAATCGCGTCACGTCCGTCACAGGAACCCCAGGTTGCTCAGGACTCTAAGCGTGTCCCAGGGGACGAAGCAAGGGTTGAGTAACGATTTGGACGGTCTGGCAAGCCGACACGCGGATAGCACCGGTGTAGTTTCATCAATGTGATTCAGGTGTCCGGAGGCCTGGGCGGTGGCCACTAGGCTGCCGCGCATGAGGTCGACCCCGGCGGCGCGCGTGTTCCACGGTCTGACGGCCCTCGTCGCGGCGTTCGCCCTGCTGGCGCAGCTCGTGCTCACCGTCCAGGGCAGCGCCACCCTGGTCGAGGTCGACCCGCCCGGCCTGGCCGAGCGGCTGTTCCACCTCGTCAGCTACTTCACGATCCTGTCGAACCTGCTCGTGCTGGCGACGACGGTGGCGGCGGCCCGCGACCCCCACGTCGACGGGCCGGTCTGGCGGGTGCTGCGGCTGGACGCGGTCGTCGCGATCACCATCACCGGCATCGTGCACTGGTTCCTGCTCCGCCCGCTGCTCGACCTGGCCGGGTGGTCCTACGCGGTCGACAAGCTGCTGCACGTCGCCGTGCCCCTGCTGGCCGTCGTCGGCTGGGTGCTGTTCGGGCCGCGTCGGCGGGTGGACCGGCGGGTCGTGCTGCTGGCGCTGGTCTACCCCTTCGTCTGGCTCTTCTACACCCTGGTCGTCGGCGCCCTGACCGGCTGGTACCCCTACCCCTTCCTCGACGTCGGCGCGAACGGTGCGGCGGCCGTGACCGTGGCGGCGCTCGGCATCGCCGTCTTCCTCTTCGCCCTGTCGGCGCTGGTCTGGTGGCTCGACCGGCTCCTCGGCCCGGCTCCGCGTGCCGCCTCCGAGGTGGCGGGGTGACGGTGGCCATGGCGGCCCAGGAGTTCGAGCTCCTGGTCCAGCAGGCGCTCGACGAGGTGCCGGACGAGCTGCTCGCACTGGTCGAGAACTGCGTGATCCTGGTGGAGGACGCACCACCGCCCGACCTGGCCGGCCTGCTCGGCCTCTACGACGGGGTCCCGCTGACCGAGCGCGGCGACTTCTACGCCGGGGTGCTGCCGGACCGCATCCTCATCTACCGGCTGCCGATCCTCGCGGTCTGCGACACCCACGAGGACGTCGTCGAGGAGGTGCACATCACCGTCGTGCACGAGATCGCCCACCACTTCGGCATCGACGACGACCGGCTGCACGAGCTCGGCTACGACTGAGGGCCCGCACCCAGCACGACGACGGCCGCCCCGGCGGCGGTGAGCACCACGAGCACGCAGAGCAGCAGGGGAGCCCGGGCGTCCGCGAGCGGCCGGTGCTGACGCAGGGCGGCGTCGTTGCGCCGGGAGCGGCGCCGCGCCAGCACGGCCAGCGCAGCGGTGGTGACGAGGGCGGCGATCCCCGTCACCACGGCGGCGGGCCCGGACACCAGCGCCAGCAGCCGGGCGACGACCAGCGCGCAGGCCAGCCCCGAGAGCAGGGTCCGCTGCCAGGCCAGCGCCGTCCGCTCGCTCTGCAGGCCCGGGTCCCACGGCCCGGGACGCGCGGCGGGGGGCGGGCTCACCGGCTCACGCGAACGTGACCACGACCAGGGCCACCGCCGCAGCCAGCACGACGATCCCGGTGACCACCAGCAGCAGGGCCGAGGACGGCAGCGGCTCGTCCAGCCGGAGTGCACGCTCGTTGCGGATCCACCGGGCCAGCGCCCCCACCCCGCTGACCATCCCCGCGAGGACCAGCAGCAGCGCGGCGACCCGGGCCTCGACGTCGAGCCCGGCGCCCAGCCGGCCGACCGCGGCCAGCGCCACCCCCGCGGCGACGAACCCCAGGGCCGTCCGCACCCAGGCGAGGAACGTGCGCTCGTTGGCGAAGCTGAAGCGGGGGTCGGGCTCGCTGCCGACGCCGTAGACCTGCCGCGGCCACCGCCGGTCCGCACCCGTCTCCGCCACACGGGCAGCGTAGGGGTCTCAGGCGGCGCTGGTCTCCCGGGTGACGGCCAGGCTGCGCCGGTCGGTGCTGACCCAGCGGCGGCAGCGGCCGAGGGCCTCGGGCGGGAGGTAGCCGGCCTGCCGGTCGGCCCGGTCGACCGCGGTGGCGCCGCAGCCGGAGGCGAGGGCGTCCCGGGCGGCCGGGTCGCCCACCAGCACCACGACCACGGCCAGGAGGCCGCGGATCCGGTTCACCTCCAGGGTGGCCAGCACCTCGCGGGAGACCCGGGGAGCGACCAGGACCAGCGGCGTCCGGCTCAGCAGCAGCCGTTCCAGCAGGCCCAGCAGCTCCCGGAGGCTGGCCACCTCGTCGGCGCAGACGAGCACGACGGGGTCCTCCAGCACGGCCCAGCCGGTCGCCGCGTCGGTGACGAAGTCCGCCGACGCCCAGCCCGAACCCACGTCCGGGCCGCTGTCGGCCGCCAGCTGGCGCTCGACCTCCGCACGGGTCGCGTCGTCGAGCACGGCGGGCCGGGCCTCCTCGGCCGGCCGGCGGGCCTGCAGCTCGGAGAGGTAGTGCGGGGTCGGGGCGTCGGCCCGGAAGTGCGGGATCACCCGGTCGGGCGGCGCCAGCATCTCGGCGGCGCGGCGCCGGTTGCGCGCGCGGTCGTAGAGGGCGCCGAAGACGACGGCCGCCAGGCCCACGACCACCAGCACCGCCAGCCCGATGCTCCAGGGGTCCACGGACCCAGGGTGGCACACCGGAGCCGCACCGACCCGGCGTGCGGTGGCTAGGCTCGGGCGCACGTGTCATCTGCGGAGGGGCCACGCATGGAGCGGTACGAGAGCTGGGTGGACCGCCAGGTCCGCGAGGCGCAGGAGCGGGGCGCGTTCGACGACCTGCCCGGCGCCGGCCGCCCGATCCCGGGCATCAAGGGCCCGCACGACCCGGACTGGTGGGTCAAGGGGCTGATCGAGCGGGAGAAGATCTCGGCACCGCTGCCGCCGGGTCTGGCCCTGCGCCGGGAGGTCGAGCAGCTGCCCGCCACCCTGGCCGACCAGCGCGACGAGGCCGTCGCGCGGGCGCTGGTGGAGGACCTCAACCGGCGGATCCTCGACCTGCGCCGCCGCCCGCCCGACGGGGTGCCGCTCTTCGTGCCCACCGTCGACGTGGACGCCGCCCTCGAGCGCTGGCGGCGGTCCCGGTGAACGGACCGGTCGCCGGTGCGCCACGGCTGCGGCTCAGCCACGTCAACGTCGGCTGCCGCGACGTCCCCGCCCTGCTCGCCTTCTACCAGCGGCTGCTGGGCTGGGAGGTCGAGGAGGCGTCCGAGGACTGGGCGGTGCTCCGCGACCCCGACGGCGGTGTGAGCCTGGCCTTCCAGACCGAGGCCCACCACGTCGCGCCGGTGTGGCCCCCCGCGAGCCCCCAGGACCAGCAGATGCAGCTGCACCTGGAGATCGAGGTCGACGACCTGGCGGCCGCGAGCGCGCACGCCGAGGCCTGCGGCGCCCCCGCGAGCGCCTTCCAGCCGCAGGACGACGTGCGGGTGCACGTCGACCCGGCGGGCCACCCCTTCTGCCTGTACACGGGCTGACCGCGGGGTGGAGACTTCGTCAACCAAGGTAATAAAGTGCCGGTCGTGGACGTGACGTGGCCAAGCACCTGAAGGGGGCGACGGCGGTCGAGACCCACAGCGCGATCCTCGACCTGATCCGCTCCAGCGGCGTCGTCAGCCGGATCGAGCTGGCCGACCGCTCGGGCCTCACCGGGGCGTCGATCTCCCGCATCGTCAAGCAGCTGCTGACCGAGGGCCTGATCGCCGAGGTCGGGTTCGGCGACCGGACCGGGGGCAAGCGACGCACCCTGCTGCAGCTCAACGCGCGCTCGCGGCACGCCGTCGGGGTCTCCCTGGACTTCGCCAGCATCACCTACCTCGTCACCGACCTCAGCGGGGAGGTGATCGCCCGGCTGGACGCCGACGGCATCGGCCACGAGCCGCCGGGCGAGGTCATCACCCGGATCGCCGCCGAGCTCGCCGGGCTGGTGGAGTCGGCGGGCGTCGACCGGTCGACGCTGATGGGCATCGGGATGGCCGTCGCGGGCCGCCAGGACAGCGCGCACCACGTGCTGCGCAGCAACCCCCAGGCCGACGACTGGGAGCTCTTCGACATCGAGGAGACCCTCAGCTCGGCGACCGACCTGGCCGTCGTCGTAGAGAACGACTCCACCTGCGCGGCGATCGGGGAGTTCTGGGTGGGCAGGATCCCGGCCTCCGCCGACTTCGCCACCGTCTACATGGCCACCGGTTTCGGGCTCGGCCTGGTCACCAACGGGGACATCTACCGCGGCTCGTCCTCCAACGTCGGCGAGATCGGGCACATGGTGCTCGACGTCCACGGGCCGCCGTGCTGGTGCGGCAGCCAGGGCTGCCTGGAGATGCTGGCCGCTCCGGCCCGGATCGTGGAGCGGGCCCTGGAGCAGCCGGGCCTGGCCGACGAGCTGGGGCTGCAGGGGGAGCCGGGGACGATCCGGCAGGACGCCGAGCGCGTCGCCCGCGCGGCCGCCGCCGACCACGAGCAGGCGCTGCCGGTGATCGAGGAGTCCGCGTTCTACCTGTCCCGGGCGCTGGTCTCGGTGACCAACCTGCTGGACCTGGACCAGATCATCCTGGCCGGCCCGGGTTTCGGGGCGGCGGGAGAGATCTACCTCCGCCGCATCTGGCAGGACCTCGAGCGGTTGAGCTTCGTCCGCGCGGTGCACCCCACGAAGGTCGGGCTCTCGAAGTCCAGCGACATCTCCGCCGCCCTCGGCGCGGCCTCCCTGGTGCTGCACAGCCGGCTGACGCCCCACCAGACGTCCAGCCGGATGGCCCTGGCCGCTCGCTGAACCCGCCGACCGGGCCGACCTGCCAGACGCTGTGACGGCCGGGACCGTCACCCGGTCTGACCCGTCGGCCCGGCGGGAGCCCTCAGCCCTGCTGGGCCGCCAGGAAGTCGCGGAACCAGTGGCCGCTCTTCTTCACCGTGCGCACCTGGGTGTCGTAGTCGACGTGCACGATCCCGAACCGGCGGCTGAAGCCGAACGCCCACTCGAAGTTGTCCATGAAGCTCCAGGCGAAGTAGCCCTTGAGCGGCAGGCCCTGCTCGACGGCGTCGGCGCAGGCCGCGGTGTGCAGTTCGAAGTAGTGCCGGCGCTCCTCGTCCTCGACCTGGCCGTCGGCGCCCAGCTGGTCCTCGTACGCCGCACCGTTCTCGGTGATGTAGATCGGCAGGTCGCCCGAGCGCTCGGCCACCATGGCGACGACGTCGACGAGCCCGTCCGGGTGGATCTCCCAGCCCATCAGCGTCTTGTCGGCGCCGGTGTCGACCATCCGGACGTTCTCGCTGCCCGGTGCGGCGCTGGGGACGGAGGGGTCGCTCCAGACCCCGTCCTCCGGTCCGGCGGCGGTGTGCCGGCTGTAGTAGTTGATGCCCATGAAGTCGACCGGCGCCTTGATGACCTCCAGGTCGCCGCTCCGCTCCTCGAACCAGTCGCTGAGGCCGGCGTCCAGCAGCACGTCGCTGGGGTACGCGCCCCGCAGCACCGGGTCGAGGAACAGCCGGTTGCCGATGCCGTCGGTCCGGCGGGCGGCCTCGCGGTCGACCTCGGAGTCCGAGGCTGCGCGCACCGAGTAGAGGTTGAGCGTGATGCCCAGGATCGAGTCCGTGTGCCGGCTCTCGCGCAGGGCGTTCATCGCCAGCCCGTGACCCAGCAGCAGGTGGTGCGCCGCCTTGAACGCGTCGGTGCCGACCTGCTTGCCGGGGGCGTGCACGCCGTTGCCGTAGCCCAGGAAGGCCGAGCACCACGGCTCGTTGAGCGTGATCCAGTGCTGGATGACGTCACCGAGAGCGTCGTGGGTGAGGGCCGCGTAGTCCCGGAAGGCGGCGGCGGTGTCGAGGTTCAACCAGCCGCCCTCGTCCTCCAGGGCCTGCGGCAGGTCCCAGTGGTAGAGCGTCGCCCAGGGGGTGATGCCGTTCTCGTGGCAGGTCTCGGCGATCCGCCGGTAGAAGTCGAGGCCGGCCTGGTTGGCCGGGCCCGTCCCGGTGGCCTGGATGCGCGGCCAGGCGATGGAGAACCGGTAGGCGTTGAAGCCCAGCGACGCCATCAGGGCGATGTCCTCGGCGTAGCGGTGGTAGTGGTCGTCGGCCACGTCCCCCACGGTGCCGTCGGAGATCGCGCCGGGGGTGCGGACGAACGTGTCCCAGATGCTGGATCCGCGGCCGTCCTCGTCGACGGCGCCCTCGATCTGGTACGACGCGGTCGCCGTCCCCCAGACGAAGTCGGCGGGCAGGCGGGTGGGGGTGGTCATGGGTCTCCTCGGGTGGGACGGGGTGGGGCGGGTGGTCAGGACGGTGAGAAGTCGAGCCAGTGCTCGCGCGGCGGGCGGAGCTCCTCCAACGTGTCGAACAAGGCGTCGGGCAGCGCGGTACCCAACGAGGCGACCAGGGCATCGAGCCGCGCGGGCCGGCTGAGCCCGACCACCGTGGTGCTGACGCGGGGGTCCCGGACGGAGGCCTGGAGAGCGGCGGTGGCCAGGTCGGTGCCGTGCTCCGCGCAGACGGCGCGCATGGCCTCGACCGCCTGCAGCGTCACCGGGCTCGCCTCGCGGTAGCCGTACTTCGTGGTGCTGCCCGGCTTGGCCAGCAGGCCGCCGCCGTAGACGGCCGCGTTGACCAGGGCGACACCGAGGTCCTCGGCCTGCGCGACGAGCTCGGTGGCGCTGCGGTCGACCAGCGTCCAGCGGTTGTGCACCAGCAGCACCTCGAAGCCGCCGAGGGCCAGGTAGCGCTGCATCTCCTGCGCGGTGCCGCCCGCCAGCCCGACGTGGCCGATGACGCCCTCGTCCCGCAGCGCCATCAGGGTGTCGACCGCGCCGCCCGGCGCGGAGAGCTCGTCGAAGTCGTGGAACTCGGGGTCGTGCAGGTAGACCAGCGGCAGCTGGTCGAGCCCGAGCCGTTGCCGGGACTCCGCGACGCTGGCCCGGACGCGGGCGCCGGAGTAGTCCGTGCCCCGGGCGTCGACCTTCGTGGTGACCAGGAAGTCCGCCGGCACCCCGCCGCGCTGGGCGATGGCCGCGCCGATCCGGCGCTCGGACTCCCCGCCGCTGTAGCCGTTGGAGGTGTCGAGCACCCGGACCGGGGAGTCCAGGACGTAGGCGGCCAGCGCGACGCCGTCGTCGTAGGCGACCTCGTGGCCGAAGTTCTCCGGCATGCTCCCCAGCGGGGCGCCGCCGACGGCCACCGCCGTCACCTGCAGGCCGGTGCGGCCGAGCGGTCGGAGCCAGTCCTCGCTGCCCGGTGCGGTCACGCGGCGGGGCCCCCGGTCGGCGCGAAGAGGAAGCCGTCGGCGTCGGCCAGCACACCGGCGCCGGACGCCGTGGTCACCGGCGTCACGCCGGTGGTCGGCGCCGCGCCGCTGATCTCGGCCCAGGCGAAGCCCGGGGCGTCGGGCTGCGGGGTGCGGCTCTGCTTCTCCGCCTCGTAGGTGAACACCTCGAGCACGGTAGCGCCCGACTTCAGGTAGCCGATGCTGAACCCCCGCGGGTCGTGCGGCTGCTCGATCGTGCCGATGAAGGAGAAGCCGAGCGGGGAGTAGAAGGCGTCGGTGGCCGCCCGGTCGTCGACCGTCACGGCGACGTGGTCGAAGCGCGGGCGGTCCGGGACGCCGAGGGCCCGCTCGGCGGCCACGCCGTCGGCGTCGAGCACCCGCGCGTACTGCAGGTCGCCCTCGACGAGCTCCAGCAGCGTGCCGTCCGGGTCGTAGAAGAAGCAGATCCGCACCCCGCCCTCCGCGTCCAGCGGGTCGAGGTGGAAGGGCACCTCGGCGCCCTTGAGGACGTCGGCGCGGGGGTCGACCCGGTCGACCTTGAAGCCGACGTGCCGGAAGCCGCGCTGCAGGTCGTCGGGGACCCAGGTGCTCTCCGCGGCCGGGACGGCGCGGAGCTCGAGCGTGGCGGTGACGAGGTCGAGCACGGCGCGCTCGGCGGTCGCCTCGCCGACCAGCTCGGCGTCGAGGTACTTGGTGTAGAAGTCGACCGAGCGCTGGACGTCGGTGGCGTTGACGATCACGTTCTGGATGGGCATGGCGGAGCTCGTTCCTGTGGGTGCTGGGGTTGGGGTGGCGCGTCCTGAGCCTGTCGAAGGGGCCCTTCGACAGGCTCAGGGAGCGGTGGTCGGCTCGGGGAGCGGTCGGCTCCCGGGAGCCCTGGTGGGCTCCCCGAGGCTCGCCGGGCCCTGGGGCCGGGGTGCGGCTACTTGACCGCGCCGAGGGTCATGCCGGCGACGAACTGGTTCTGCATCCGGACGTAGACGACCACCACGGGGATGATCGACAGCGTCAGGCCCGCCGTCAGGGTGGGCCAGTCGGTGGAGTACTGCCCGGTGAGGCTGAACAGCACCGGCTGCAGGGGCAGCTTGTCCGTGTCCTGCAGCACCGTGTTGGCCATCAGGAACTCGTTCCAGGTCTGCAGGAACTGGAAGATCACCACGGTGGCGATGCCCGGCCGCGCCAGCGGCAGGATCACCCGGAGGAAGATCGTCAGCTCGCTGGAGCCGTCGACCCGCGCGGCCTCGACGAGCTCGTCCGGCAGGGTCTGGAAGAACGCCCGCATGAGGAACATCGAGAACGGCGCCGACCCCGAGATGTAGAGGACGAGCAGCCCGCTCTGGGTGTCCAGCAGCCCGAGGTTCTTCAGCTGCAGGTAGAGCGGGATGATCAGCGCCGTCGAGGGCATCATCAGCGTGGTGAGCAGCAGCAGGTAGAGCGTGTTCTTGAACGGGAAGTCCAGCTTGGCGAACGCGTAGCCGCTGAGGGTGGCGAACACCAGCACGCCGGCCACGGTGACCGAGGTGATCCAGAGGCTGTTCCAGAAGTGCAGCGGGAACTCGATCGAGGTCCACGCCTTGGGGTAGGCCGCCGCGGTGAAGGACCGGGGGAAGAAGGGGCCCGAGAACACGGTGTTCTGCGGTCGCAGCGAGGTGAGCAGCAACCAGACGAACGGGAACACCATCAGGGCGCAGATCGGCGCCAGGACGAAGGTCGCGAACGTCTTGCCGAACGGGAGCCGACGGCGGGTGCCGGTCCGCCGGCGGGGCGCCGTCCGGACCGCGGTGCTCGGGTTGGGGGTCTCCAACGTCGCGGTCACCGCTCCGCCCTCCGGGTGATCGCCATCTGGATGATGACGGCGAGGATGCACATGATCATGACCACGACGCTGAACGCCGAGGCGTAGCCGAACTGGGGCAGCGAGCCGGAGGTCGAGCCGAACGCCAGGTTGTACAGGTAGGTGCCGAACACCTCGCTGGCGTGGTTCGGTCCTCCGCCGGTCATCACGTAGATGATGTCGAAGACCTTGAAGCCGTTGAGCAGGCCGAGGCTCACGACGATCCCCGTCACCACCCGCAGGCTCGGCACGGTGATGTGGAAGAACCGCTGGAAGGGGCCGGCGCCGTCGACCTGCGCCGCCTCGTACAGGCCCGGGTCGATGCCCTGGATGCCGGCGAAGAAGATCAGCATGTTCATGCCGATGCCGCCCCAGATCGCGACGACCATGATCGCCGGCAGCACGGTGGCGCGGTCCGCCAGCCAGATGTGCTGCAGGCCCTCGAGGCCGAGCGAGCCCAGCACCCGGTTGAGCGTGCCGACGTTCGGGTCGTAGATCAGCTTCCAGAGGACGCCGCTGACCACGAAGGAAACGATGCCGGGGATGAAGAGGATGGTCCGGACGACGACGCCGACCTTGCGCCACACCTCGTTGACCAGCACCGCGATGACGATGCCGAGCACGGTCTGCACCACGGTGGTGACGGCGGTGAAGAGCAGGGTGACGAACAGGGCCCGGTGGGCGGTCGGGTCCCCGACCATCCGGGTGTAGTTGTCGAGCCCCACGAAGGTCTTGTCGCCGAACCCGCTCCACTTGGTGAGGCTGAGGTAGATCGTCTGGACGATCGGCCAGCCGACGAAGGCCAGGAACAGCGCCAGGGTGGGCAGCACGAACAGGTACCCGGCCAGCCGTTGCGAGCGCTTGAGCCGGGACCCGAACCGCCCCTCGCGGGACGGAACGGGTCCGTGCGGGACGACCACCTGCGGAGGTGCAGTGGTCGTCATGTCAGCCCTTGGCGTTTTCCACGGCCGCCTGCATCTGCTTGGCCACGGCGGCCGGGTCGCCCTTGCCCTCGAAGAGCTGGACGAGCGGGTCCGCGGCCGCGACGGTGCCGTTGCCGAACGGGATGTGCGGGCAGCCCTCGCCCTCGATCAGCCAGGAGGTCATCTGCTTCATCACCGGGTTCTCGATGACCGCCGCCGCGCTCTTGGTGGCCGGCATCGAGTTCGAGTTGTTCATGGTGGGGGAGTAGTTCGCCTGGTCGTAGAGGAACTTGATGAAGGTCAGCGCGGCGTCCTTGTTCTTGCTGGTCTCCGCGACCGCCCAGCCCGCACCGGCCTGGTTCGCCGTCCAGTGCTTCTTCCCCGCCGCGATGGCCGGGTTCTTCATCACCTTGTACTTCTTGACGAACTCCTTCGAGGCGTTCTGGATGAAGCCCTGCGGGCTCCAGGAGCCGTTGAACAGCATCGCGGACTTCTCGGTGTAGAAGATCTGCGGCGCCTGGTCGCCCGAGGTGCCCGTGGTGCCCGGCTGGAAGACGCCGGCGTCGACGATCCGCTTCTGCAGCTCGAGCGCCTGGACCACCACCGGGTCCTCCCAGGTGAGCCCGTCCAGGCCCTGGTCGAGCTTGAGGAAGAAGGTCGGGTCGTCGGAGACCTGGGTGAGCAGCGGCAGGAAGAAGTCCATCGCGCTCGTCCCGGGGTTGGCGCTGAACGAGACGCCGTACTTGTCGATGGCCTTGATCTTCGGCGCGGCCTCGATCAGGTCGTCCCAGGTCTCGAGCGACTCCGGGTCCACGCCGGCCTTGTCCAGCAGGTCCGGGTTGTAGAACAGGCCGAAGGTCTGGGCCATCCAGCCGATCGCGTACTGCTTGCCGTCCAGGGTGTACTCCTGGTTGGCCGAGTCGAAGAAGTCGGAGAGGAAGGCGTCGCCGAGGTCGGCCTTGAGGTCGGCGGAGATGCCACCCGTGCCGTAGGTCAGCGCCCGGGTGTGCGGGGCGAAGATCTCGGGCACGTCGCCGGCCGCGACGGCGGCCTGCAGGGCGGGGAGGTACTGGTCGGGGGTGCCGAACACGCGGTTCTCGACCTTGATGTTCGGGTTGGCCTCCTGGAACTTGGCCACGAGCTTGGGGAACTCGTCCTTCTGCTCGCCGTACCAGCTCCACATCCGGACGGTGGCGGGGCTGCCGCCGGCGTTGCCGCTCCCGCCGGCGGAGGGGGAGCTGTCGTCGCTGCTGCACGCCGCGAGCAGGGAGCCGGTGCCCAGGACTGCGGCGCCGCCGAGGGCGGCGCGGAGCAGGGTGCGCCGGCGGAACGGGGTGGTCGCGCTGCTGGCGGCCGAGGTGGTGTCGACGGCCTGCGGGGCCGCGGTCTGGTCCTGCATGGTTCTCCTCGTTGAGAGAGCTGCGTGAGCTCAGGTGGGTGACCGGACGGGACGGCCGCCGGCTGCGTACACTTCCTAACTCAATGTAAGAAAGTTTGTCAATGACCACGAGTGGAGCTGCACGATGCGGTGGTGTCACTCCGGGTCGAGCCGGTTTCGCGGTGATTGACAGGCCGAAACCTGTAATGACAGGATGCTAACCCGGCACCCCGGGGGAAGACAAGACCCTCCGCCTCCCCGCCGCCGGCTCGCTCGCGAGGCCGGCCCCTCGGCTCCGCCTCTCTCGACCCGCACGCACACAGGAGTGATGTGACCAGCACGCGCAGGCCCGACGCCGGTTCGCCGGCGCCCGTCCGCTTCGGACTGATCGGCACCGGCTGGAGGTCGGAGTTCTTCGCCCGGCTGGCCCGCCAGGCCCCCGGGGCCTTCGCCGTCACCGGCGTGATCTCCCGTCGCCCGGAGCGGGCGGCCGAGGTGGCCCGCGACTGGGGCGTCCCCACCTTCGGCAGTGAGGAGGAGCTGCTGGCCGCCGAGCCGGAGCTCGTCATCCCGTGCGTGCCCTGGGGCGAGATGGGCCCGACGACCGCCCGGCTCGCCGGGGCTGGTGTCCGGGTGCTGGCCGAGACGCCGCCGGCCGCCGACCTCGACGGCCTGCGGTCGCTCTGGGCGGCGGTGGGCGACACCGGACTGGTGCAGGTGGCGGAGCAGTACCTGCTGATGCCGCAGCACGCGGCCCGGCTGGCCGTCGTCCGCGAGGGTGTGATCGGCGACGTCAGCTCGGTGCAGGTCAGCTCGACTCACCTGTACCACGCGGTCTCGATGATCCGCGGTTTCCTCGGCGTCGGCCGCGGGCCGGTCACGGTGCACGCCCAGTCCTTCACCGCTCCGCTGGCCAACCCGCTGAGCCCCTCCGGCTGGTCCGGGTCCGCGGAGCCGGAGCCGCTCGCCACCACCCTGGCCACCCTCGACTTCGGCGACGGCCGGATGGGGCTCTACGACTTCACCGACAACCAGTGGTGGAACCCGCTGCGCGCCCGGCGGATCGTCGTCCGCGGCAGCCGCGGCGAGATCGTCGACGAGCGGGTGACCCGGCTCGCCGACCCCTGGACCCCGGTCGAGTCCTCGCTGGTCCGGCGGCAGGCCGGGCTCGACCTCAACCTCGAGGGCGTCGACCTGCAGCACGTCAGCTTCGACGGCCGGGTGGTCTGGCGGAACGCCTTCGCGGGTGCCCGCTTCTCGGAGGACGACCTCGCCGTCGCCGACCTGCTGGCCGCCACCGGGGCCTGGGCCCGCGGCGAGGGGCCGGAGCCCTACCCGCTGGCCGAGGCCTGCGAGGACCACCAGATCTCCCTCGCCCTCGGCGAGTCCATCCGCACGGGCGCCTCGGTGACCACCTCGGTCGAGGGCTGGTCCGACACCGCCCCCGGCGCGACGGCCGCCTGATGGCCGGCTGGCCGGAGGGCTCGGTCGTCGTCGTCACCGGTGGGGCGGGTGGCGTCGGCCACGCGTGCGCCGCCTGGCAGGCGGAGCGCGGCGCGCAGGTCTTCTCCCTCGACCGCCGTCGGCCGGCCGACGTCGTCGGCACCTTCGTGGAGGTGGACGTGCTCGACGAGGGCTCGGTCGCGGACGCGGTCGCGACGGTGGTGGGGGCGGCCGGCCGGATCGACGGCCTGGTGGCCGCCGCGGGGCTGTCGGAGGAGCCGACGCCGGCCGAGGACATGGGGCTGGACGTCTGGTCCCGGACGATCGGGGTCAACCTGACGGGCGTCTTCGTCACCTGCCAGCAGGTCGGCCGGGTGATGCTCGGCCAGGGCGCGGGGCGGATCGTCACCATCGCGTCGATGTCGGGCGCGCACGTCGTCAACACCCCGCAGCAGCAGGTCGCGTACAACGCGTCGAAGGGCGGCCTGGTGGCCATGACGAAGTCGCTGGCCTACGAGTGGGCGTCCCGCGGCGTCCGGGTGAACGCCCTGTCACCGGGCTACGTCGACACCCCGCTGCTGGGCAGCAAGCACGACCTGCACCAGCAGTGGAAGTCGGTGACCCCGCTGCGCCGGTTCGCCGAGCCGGCCGAGGTCGCCGCCGCCGCCGCGTGGCTGCTCAGCGACGAGGCCGGATTCTGCTGCGGCACCGAGATGCTGATGGACGGCGGCTACACCCTCGCCTGACCGGCCCCGCCAACCCCCGACCGATGGAAGGACCCGTCATGGAGACCATGCGCGCCGTCGTCTACGACCGACCCGAGCACTTCAGCGTCGCCGAGCTGCCCGTCCCCGACCCCGGGCCCGGTGAGGTGCGGCTGAAGGTCCTCGTCGCCGGCGTCTGCGGCACCGACGCCCACCTGCACGTCGGCGAGTTCGGCCCGACCTACCCGCTGACCCCGGGCCACGAGTTCGTCGGTGAGGTCGTCGCGCTGGGTGCCGGGGTGGACGCCGACCTGCTGGGCCGCCGCGTCGTCGTCGACAACTGCGCCGCCTGCGGGCACTGCGTCGAGTGCCGGCGGGCCCGGCCGGCGTACTGCCTGCACGGGGTCGCGCAGGGCGTCAACGCGCCCGGCGGCTTCGCCGAGCAGGTGCTGACCGACGCCAACCGGTGCTTCGTCGTCGACGACCTCGACCCCGAGGTCGCCGTGCTGACCGAGCCGGTCGCCTGCGTGGTGCACGGGCTGGACATGCTGGACCTGGCGCCCGGCGCGGACGTGCTGCTGTTCGGCGCGGGGCCGACCGGGCTGATCCTCACCTCGCTGCTCGCCCGGTCCGGGGCGGGCCGGCTGGTGGTCGCCGCGCCGACGGCGGCCAAGCTCGAGCTGGCCACGGCCCGGGGTGCCGATGCGGTGGTGCAGCTGGACCGCGGCGACCCCGAGGGGTCCCAGGCGCGGTTGCGCGAGCTGGCGCCCGACGGGTTCGACGTCGTCATCGACGCGACCGGGGCCCTGGCCGTGCTGGGCACCACGCTCGGCCTGGTCCGCACCGGCGGCACCGTGTTCGTCTACGGGATGACGGCCGAGGCGGCGCAGTGGCCGGTGGCGCCGTACGACATCTTCCGCCGCGAGCTGACGATCAAGGGCTCCTTCGCCCAGCAGTTCGCGTTCGACCGGGCGCTCAGCGCGCTGCGCAACGGCCGCGTCGACCCGAGCGGCCTGGTCACCAAGCGCTTCGGGCTGGACCAGTACGCCGAGGCACTGGCGGCCGTCGCGGACAGCTCCGTGGTGAAGGCGGTGATCGTCCCGTGACCGCCGCGGTGACCCTGGTCCGGCCGGTCCTGCTGCCGGTCTCGCTCGAGCGGGAGCCGGGGGAGTCCTTCACCCGCCAGCTGGCGGCCCTCGTCGAGCTGTCCGACGGGCTGGTCGAGTGGCGGCCCGCTGCCTGGGTCTGCGACCCGGTGGCCGACGACGTCACGGCCGTCGTCGTGCCGGACATGAGCGGCCTGGCCTACCGCCTGCTGGAGGAGTTCCGGCGGGTCCGGGTGCCGCTGCTGGTCGTGACGTCGGAGTTCGGCACGGTCTCGATGTGGGACTGGGAGATCCGGGACTACCTGCGCCGACGCGGCGTCGACACCGTGGCGCCGACGTCGCGGCAGGAGCTGGTCGACGTGCTGCGCGGGCTGGCGGTGCGCCAGACGCTGCCGCGCTCGCGGATGCTGGCCTACCTCGACGACCTCGGCGCCGGCATGCAGCCCGACATCTTCAAGCGCTTCTACTGGTGGGAGGAGGAGTGCGTCGCCGACCTCCAGGAGCGCCTCGGCGTCACGGTGGAGCGGCGCTCGTGGCGCGAGCTCGCGGCCCGGGCGGCGGCCGTGCCCGAGGCGCGCGTCGTCGACGCGCACGAGCGGATCTCCTCCGGGGTGGAGCTGGGGGCCCTGGCCTGGCGGGCCCGGGCCGAGGCGCTGCGGCTCTACCTCGCGCTGTCCGACGAGCTGGACGAGACCCCCGACGTCATCGCCGCGGGCATCAACTGCCTCAACGAGTCCATGACCTCCCCGACGACGCCGTGCCTGGCCTGGAGCCTGCTGTTCGAGGAGCGCGGGCTGATGTGGGGCTGCGAGGCCGACCTGACGTCGATGATGACGGAGTTCCTCACCTGGCAGACCCTGCAGGCGCCGGTGATGATGACCAACCTGTACCCGTTCCTCATGGGTGACGCCGCGCTCAAGCACGAGAAGATCCCGTACTTCCCGGCCGTCCGGGAGCGGCCGGCGGACCACATCCTGGTGGCCCACTGCGGCTTCCTCGGGGTGGTGCCGCCGTCGTTCGCGACGTCCTGGTCGGTCCAGCCGCGGGTGCTGGAGATCGTCGACCCCAACGCGCACGCCCTCGACGCCCGGATCGCCGAGGGGGACACGACGATCGTCAAGCTCACGTCGACGATGGACACCCTGACCGTGACGCCGGCCGACCTGACGGGCTACCACCAGTTCGAGAACTCCGACTGCCTCAACGGCGCCGTGCTGCGCGTCGCGGACGGCTACCGCTACGTCGAGGCCCTGCCCTCGCACCACGCGGTGCTCGCCACCGGCGACCTGCGGCGGCGGCTCGAGCTGGTCGCGCCGGTGCTCGGGCTGGGGGTCCAGCACATCTGAGGGTTCCTCGTCGGGAGTGTGCAGCGATGTGCCGCGAGTACGCGGCAGATCGCTGCACGTTCGGCGGCGGGTGCAGGAGTTCCAGCACGCGGTGGTCCTGGGAGGCTAGCGTCGGCCGGACCTCCAGCGACAAGGAAGATCATGACCGCCGTCCTGACCCTGCCTGCCCTTCTTGACACCGGCTCTGAGGAGCGAGCGTCGACGGTCCTGCGCCGCTACTACGCTCCGCTGTCCGGTCACAACGCCGGGTACACCGGCGGCGCCTGGGACACCTTCGACCCGAACGGGAGGCGGGAGGCGGACGCCGACCGCTTCACCGCTGACGACCTGGTATCCGTCGCACTGCTGGGGATCGAGGTGAAGGGACGGGCGGTCGTCGAGATCCTCGGGCCTCAGGCCGACGTGATCAACCGCCACCTGCAGGCCATCCCGAGGGATCTCGACCTCGTCGAACTCCGGTCGATCGATCGCGACGGTCTACCGAGCGCCTGGGAGCTGTGGAAGACGCTGCGCGGGCTTCCCGAGCTCGGACCGACCACGGCGAGCAAGTTGATGGCGAGGAAGCGTCCCCGCCTGATACCGATCTTCGACTCGGTCATCAAGGACCATCTGATGGGTGGCGGTGACGACCTGTGGATCCCGCTGCACGCTGCGCTGCGAGCCGATGGCGGCGCTCTTCACCATCGGCTGCTCGACCTCCGAGCCCGAGCGGCCCTGCCCGAGGACGTGTCAGTCCTGAGGGTGCTCGACGTCCTCACGTGGATGGAGGGGAGCGGGCGAGCCTGACGCCCCCGGCCGAGTGCGCGCCACAGCAGATCTCACCCGCCTCGGGGGCCTGCTGGAGCGCGCAGTCGACGTCCGGCGTTGGCTGGGCCCTTCGCCAGGCTCAGGGAGCGGTCCTCAGGGAGCGGTGACCCGCATCAGCGGCTCGAGCTGCGCGTCGGTCGGCCGGGTGCGGCTGAGCGTCACCTCGAAGCGGCTGCGGTCGCCGCGGTGGTAGGCGACGAACATCTCCACCGGCCGGTCGCCGGCGTGGGAAGTGCTGCGCAGCACGAGCACCGGGTCGCCCGGCTTGATCGCCAGGTCGGCGGCCAGCGCGTCGCCGGCGACGGCGGCCTCGACCCCGCGGCGGCCGTGGGTGAGGTGGACGTCGTAGCGCCGCTCCAGCAGCGCGTAGAGCGACTGGTCGGTGAGGTCGTCGTCCACCAGGCCGGGGGCGACGTCGTGGGGCAGGTAGGTGGTGGCCAGCACCCAGGGCTCGTCGTCGACGAAGCGGAGCCGCTCGACCACCACGACCGGCGAGCCGGGCTGGATCTCCAGCTGGGCGGCGATCTGCTCGTCGGCCGGCACGACCTCCTGGCGGCGCACCTCGCTGCGCAGGTGGGAGCCGCGGGCGGCGACGTCCTCGTAGAGGCCGGTGAGGGACTGGACCAGGCGCTCGGCCGTCTTCTCGGGCGCGACGAAGGTGCCGCGGCCCTTGACCCGGACGATGACGCCCTCGGTCTCCAGCTCGGCCAGCGCCTGCCGCACGACGGTCCGCGAGACGTCGAAGGTGGCGCAGAGCTCGTGGTCGCCGGGCAGCCGGTCGCCGGCCGCGAGGTCGCGCTCGCGGATCTCGGTGAGCAGGATCTGCTTCAGCTGGTAGTAGAACGGCAGCGGCGACGTCCGGTCGATCGCGCTGGTCATCCGGGCAGTGTAGTGGTTGACCTCCTGTACGTACAGGACTACCTTCAACGGGTGCCGTCGTCGCCCCTCGTGCTGGTCACCAGCCGGTCCTTCTCCTCCGGCGACCTCGATCTGGCGGGCGAGCTGGAGGCGGCCGGCTGCCGCATCGTCACCGGGCCCTCCACCCACGAGCTCGACGTGCTCCGGCCCCTGCTCGCCGACGCCACGGCCTGGATCGCGGGCACCGGCCCGGTCAGCGCGGCCCACCTCGACGCCGCCCCCGGCCTGCACCTCGTCGCCCGCTACGGCGTCGGCGTGGACGCCGTCGACCTCGAGGCCGCCGCTGCCCGCGGGGTGCTCGTCACCAACACCCCGGGCGCCAACACCGGCGCCGTCGCCGACCACGCTCTGGCCCTCGTGCTCGCCGCCCTCCGGGACGTGGCCCCGGGAGACCGCGGTGTCCGCGCCGGCCGGTGGGCCGTCCAGCGCACCCGCGAGCTCGGAACGCTGACGGTCGGCATCGTCGGCCTCGGGCGGATCGGCCGCGCCGTCGCCGCCCGGCTCGGCGGGTTCGGCAGCACGCTGCTGGGCTTCGACCCCTGGGTGCCGCCGGCCGAGCTGCAACGGCTCGGGATCGAGGGCGTCGAGCTCGACGCCCTGGCCGGCCGCTCGGACGTCATCTCGCTGCACGCCCCGGGGGAGGAGGTCGTCGTCGACGAGCACCTCCTCGGACTCGTCCGGCCCCACCTCGTCCTGGTCAACACCGCGCGGGCCGCGCTCGTCGACGAACCGGCCCTGGCGGGGGCGCTCCGCGCCGGACGGCTGCGCTGCTACGCCTCCGACGTGCTGGGCAGCGAGTCCGGCGACCACGCCAACCCGCTGCTCGCCGACGACCTGCTCGACCGCACGCTGTTCACCCCGCACTCGGCGGCGCAGACGGTGCAGGCGGTCGACGGCATGGGCCGCGGCGCGGTCGACGCCGTGCTCGCCCACCTGCGGGGCGACCAGCCGCCGCACCTCGTCCCGCTGCCCGGAGGCCGCCGATGACCGACCCGACCGACCGCGCCGCCGACGACGCCGTCTCGAGCTCGTCGAAGGACCTCCGCGGTCTGCGCGCCGCCACCGTCGTCGCCGTCCTCCGCGCCCCGACCGCCGAGGCGGGCATCCTGGCCACCGACGCGCTGGTGGCTGGTGGCGTCACCGGCATCGAGATCACCTACAGCACGCCCGACGCTGCCGCCGTGATCCGGGAGGTCCGCCGCCGGCACGGGGACGCCGTCCACCTCGGGGCCGGCACCGTGCTGGAGCCCCGGCAGGCCCGCGAGGCTGTCGAGGCGGGCGCGGAGTTCCTGGTCAGCCCGGGCACGGACGCCGAGCTCGCCGGCGCCATGCTCGGCAGCGGGGTCACCGTGCTCTCCGGCGCCCTCACCCCCAGCGAGGTGATGACCGCGCTCCGGCTCGGCGTGCACGTGGTCAAGCTGTTCCCCGCCTCCCTCGGCGGGCCCGCCTACCTCAAGGCGCTGCGCGGGCCGTTCCCGCAGGTCGACTTCGTGCCCACCGGTGGCGTCAACGCCGGCAACCTCGCGGAGTGGCTGGCGGCCGGGGCGGTCGCCGTCGGCGCCGGCGGTGAGCTCTGCCCGGCGACGGCCATGGCCGACGGCGACTGGGCGACCATCACCGCCAACGCCCGGCAGTTCAGCGACGCCGCCCGCCGGGCACGGGGGGCGCAGGCGTGACCCGCGGCTCCGCCTCCTCCATGGGCTTCGTCGGGGTGAGCACCGCCGGTTCGTCGATCCGCACCGTGTTCCCCGAGTGGGCCGACGCCCTCGGGCTCCCCACCCGCCGGCTGGTCGGGCACGACGTGCCGCTGGACGCCCCGCCGAAGGTCTACCGCGACGTCGTCACCGCCATCCGTGACGACCCCGAGCAGTGGGGCGCCCTGGTCACCACCCACAAGATGGCCGTGCACGCCGCCGCCCGCGACCTCTTCGACGACTGCGACGAGCTGGCCGAGACCTTCGGGGAGATCTCGTGCATCGCCAAGCGCGGCGACCGGCTGGTGGGCAGCGCCAAGGACCCGGTCACCGCGCGGCTGGCCCTCGAGGAGTTCCTGGCCCCCGACCACTTCGCCGCCGGCGGCGGTGAGGCGCTCGTCCTCGGCTCGGGCGGGGCCGGCACCGCGCTCAGCCACCAGCTCGGCGGCCGGTCCGACCGACCGGTGCGGATCACCTGCACCGCGCTCACCCCGGAACCGCTGGACCACGCCCGCGCCGTCCACCAGCGCGCCGGGCTGCCCGCGGACCTTGTCCGCTACGTCGTCACGCGCGACGCCGACGACGTCGACGCCCTGGTGGCGGAGCTGCCGCCGACCAGCCTGGTCGTCAACGCGACCGGCATGGGCAAGGACCGGCCCGGCTCCCCGGTCTCGGGATCGGTCCGCTTCCCCGAGCGCGGGGTGGTCTGGGAGTTCAACTACCGCGGCCCGCTGGACTTCTGGCACCAGGCGCTGGCGCAGCAGGGCGCCCGCGGGCTGCACGTCGAGGACGGTTGGCTCTACTTCGTGCACGGCTGGACGCAGGCCGTCGCCGAGGTGTTCGACATCCCGATGCCGCCGGCGACCGTCGACGAGCTCGGCCGGATCGCGTCCGAGCACCGGTGAGCCCGCTGGCCGGCCCGCCGGACCCGGCGGTCAGCACGGTGCTGGGCGACGTCCCCGCGGTGACGCTGGGGAGGACGAACTACCACGAGCACTTCTTCCAGGTCAGCCCGCTGCTGCCCGGCGACGCGCTGGACGACGAGCCCCGGAGCCTCGTCGAGGCCGTCTCGCTGCGCGCCTCCGGCTTCCCGGCGGTCGTCGACGCCACCCCGACGGGGCTCGGTCGTCGTCCCGAGGCGCTGGCCCGCCTCGCCGCGGCCAGCGGCCTGCACGTCGTCGCCACCACCGGCGCCCACCGCGAGCCCCACTACGGAGCCGGGCACTGGCTGCTCGAGCTGACCGAGGACCAGCTGGCCGAGCGGTTCACCGCCGACGTCACCGACGGCCAGCCCGCCGTCGACGGTCCTGGACGGGGCCCTCGCGCGGTCGGCCCGGACGGCGGCCCGGTGCGCGCGGCCGTGGTCAAGGCCGGGATCGGCTACTGGAGCATCGGAGCCTTCGAGCAGCGGGTGCTGGCCGCGGTCGCCGCCACCTGGGCGCGGACCGGGGCGGCCGTCCTGGTTCACCTGGAGCACGGCAGCGCCACGTTCGAGGTGCTGGCGACGCTGGAGGTGCTCGGCGTGCCCGCCTCCGCCGTCGCCCTGGCCCACGTCGACCGCAACCCCGACCCGGGCCTGCACGCCGAGCTGGCCGCCGCCGGCGCCTACCTCGGCTACGACGGCTGGGCCCGCAGCCAGCGCTGGCCGGACAGCCTGCTGCTGGACTGCCTGCTGCGCGCCGCCGAGCAGGGCGCGACCGAGCGCCTGCTGCTGGGCGGGGACGTGGCCCGGGCCACCCGCTACCGCGGGTACGGCGGGATGCCGGGCCTGGCCCACCTGGGGGAGCGCGTGCTGCCGCGGCTGGAGCGCGCGGCCTCACCGGCCCTGGTGACGGCCCTGCTGGAGACCAACCCCGCCCGCTGGCTCAGCGGGACCGGGACGACCGTGAGCACGGAGGAGCAGACATGACCGAACCCGAGGTGCGGCCGGTGCCGCCGGTGACCTTGACCCTGCGGCCCGAGGAGGGCCGGCTGGAGGGCAGCAACGGCCGGTACGAGAAGTTCCTGCCCGACCTGGAGGGTCTCTACCGCGACCCCGACGCGTACGCCCACCGCCTCTCGACCGACGACGGCAGCCCCGTGTACTGGGTGGAGACCACGCAGACCGAGGACGGCCCGGGTGGGCTGATCACCGGCATCAGCGTCCTCGAGCCCGGCACCGTCGGCCAGGAGTACGCGATGACCCGCGGCCACCTGCACGCCGTCTCCGACCGCTCCGAGCTCTACGTCGGGCTGAGTGGTCGCGGCGTGATGGTCCTGGACACCCTCGACGGTCAGAGCCACGTCATCGAGGTCACCCCGGGCAAGGCCGTCTACGTGCCCGGCCACTGGGTGCACCGCAGCGTCAACGTCGGCGACGAGCGCTTCGCCACCTTGTTCACCTACGCCGCCGACGCCGGCCAGGACTACGCGATCATCGAGCGGGCCGGCGGGATGCGCTCGCTGGTCGAGGTGGACGGCGGGGGCTACCGGGTGCGCGAGAACCCCGACCACCGCGGCTACCAGCTGCTCCCGCGACCATGATCATCTCGCACGACCTGGGCACCACCGGCGACAAGGCGACCCTGGTCAGCGACGCGGGCCGGGTCGTCGCCGCCGTCACCTCCACCTACGGCACCGACTTCGGCCCGCGCGGCAAGGCCGAGCAGGACGCCGGGGACTGGTGGGACGCCGTCTGCCGGGCCACCCGGGACCTGCTGGCGCAGGCCGCCGTCGCGCCGGCCGACGTCGAGGTCGTCTCCTTCTCGGGCCAGATGATGGGCGCGGTCCTGCTGGACGGCGCCGGGGTCCCCGTCCGGCCCGCCATCATCTGGGCCGACACGCGCTCGGTCGCCCAGACCGCCACCCTGGTGGAGAAGGTGGGGATGGAGCGCGGCTACGCGATCACCGGCCACCGGCTCAACCCGACGTACTCGCTGTCCAAGATCATGTGGGTCCGTGATCATGAACCGGACGCCTTCGCCCGCGCCGAGAAGGTCGTGCTGGCGAAGGACTACGTGGCCTTCCGGCTCACCGGGGTGCTGGCCACCGACCCGTCCGACGCCTCCAGCACCAACGCCTACGACCAGGCGGCCGGGCGCTGGTCCGACGAGCTGCTGGACGCGTCCTCGCTGCCCGGGTCGCTGTTCCCGGACATCGTCGCCTCGACGGCGGTCGTCGGCCGGGTGAGTGCCGAGGCGGCCACCGCGACCGGCCTGGCCGCCGGCACGCCCGTGGTGATGGGGGGCGGGGACGGCCCGATGGGCGCCCTCGGCGCCGGCATCCTGGGGCCGGAGTCCGGGGCCTACGCCTACCTCGGCTCCTCCTCCTGGGTGTCCGTGGCGGCGGACGCGCCCCTGCACGACCCGCAGATGCGCAGCATGACGTTCAACCACGTGCTCCCCGGCCGCTACGTGCCCACCGCCACCATGCAGGCCGGCGGTGCCTCGCTGGAGTGGGTGATCGACACCCTCGCCCCGGGCCAGGACGACCGGTACGGGCGGCTGCTCGCCGAGGCCGCCGACGTGCAGGCCAGCGAGGACGGGCTCTACTTCCTGCCGCACCTGCTGGGGGAGCGCTCGCCCTACTGGAACCCGGCGGCGCGGGCGGTCTTCGCCGGTCTCGGCCGCCACCACGGTCCGGCCCACCTGACGCGCGCCGTGCTCGAGGGGGTGGCCTTCAACCTCTACACCGGGCTGCTGGCGTTCGTCGAGAACGGGACCCCGATCACGGCCGTCGACGCCATCGGCGGGGCCGCCAACGCGCAGCTGCTGCTGCAGGTGTTCGCCGACGTCTGGGGCGTACCCGTGACCCGGCGGAACCTGGTCGACGAGGCGACGGCGGTGGGTGCGGCGATCGTCGGGGGGGTGGGCGTCGGCATCTTCGACGACTTCGAGGTCGCCGGCCGGTTCTCCGAGGAGCTCACCTCGCAGACGCCCGACGGGGCCCGCCACGACCGCTACGCGGGGGAGTACGCCCTCTTCATGGAGGCCTACCAGCGCCTGGAGCCGTGGTTCGACAAGCTCTGAGGGCTGGCCGCGCACAGGTGGTGGAGGAGAAGAACCTCGGCAAGGACGCGGTGATCGCCGAGATCGCCGGCATCGACTCCCTGCCGCTCACCCAGGACCGGTCGAAGGGCTTCAAGGACGCGCTCCAGGGCTGCGGGCAGGACGTCGACAACCGGGTCGCCGCCGAGTTCACCGTCGAGTCGGGCGAGAAGGCCGCGTCCAACCTCCTGCAGGCCGCGCCCAAGATCGACATCGTCTGGAACCACGACGACGACCAGGGTGTCGGCGTCAAGGCCGCGTTCGACAACGCGAGCCGGGACGAGTTCGCCTTCATCGGCGGTGCGGGCTCGGCCAACGCGATGAAGTGGATCCAGGACGGCGAGATGGCGGCCACCGTCATCTACCCGCCCACCCAGGCTGCGGACGGGATCCGACTGGCGCGGCTGATCGCCCAGAACAAGGGGCTCTCGGACCTGGTCCAGGTGGAGGTGCCCAAGCGCATCGTGCTGAACGCGCCGGTCGTCACCAAGGACAACGTGGAGCAGTACCTGCCCCTCGGCTTCGAGTCCTGACCGCTCCTGCCGGCCGGACGCCCGCCGCCCCTCAGGGTCGGCGGGCGTCTGACCCGGTGGGCCGGTGCCGGGCTCAGACGATCCCGGCGTAGCGCTCCCAGGTGGTGAAGGGGGCGCGGTAGCGGGTCGGGGTGTTGTCCTTGGCGTGGCCGGCCAGGCCGTTGCGGCCGACGTAGTAGTCGGCGACCTGGTCGCGGTTGGTGTAGCGGCCGTTCTTCTGCCACAGGTCCGTGTCGCCGATGGCGGTGGCGTGGATGTGGGCGGGCCAGCAGCCGCCGCACTGGCTGGGCAGCCGCAGCCAGGCCGCGAAGCCGACCTTGCGGAGGGCCTGCACGGTCTTCCAGCGCTCGGTGGTGCTGAGGCTGCTCACCTTGATGTCGATGGTCCCGCCGGCGTCGTGGGTGCCGGCCGAGGCCTTGGCGCAACCGGCCTTGGTGAGGATGCAGTACGAGCCCTGCGAGACGGTGATCTTCCACGCCAGGGTGGCGTCGGCCGCCGTCAGCATCTGGCGCGTCCGGGAGTTGACGCGCTTCGTGCCGTACCGGTCGTTCCGGCTGCCGACCTGGACCACGCGAGCCACCGCGAAGCGACCCTTGCCCAGCCGGGCCAGCGACTGCGGACCCGGGATCCCGTTGGCGTCGACCCCCTTGTAGCCGAGGGAGCGCTGGTACTTGATGTAGGCGGCGGTGGTGGCGCGGCCGTAGTGGCCGTCGGCGACGACGCGGAAGCCCTTGGCGGTGAGGGCGCGCTGGACCAGACGGGTGGAGGGGTCGTCACCGAGCCCCGGCTGGTTGCCCCGGTAGCCCTCGACGTGGGCCGCGGCCGTCAGCGCCGTCATGTCGACGACGGGGAGCACGGGGGCCGGCGCCGCGTGGGCCGGAGCAGCGACGACCACCAGGCCCAGCAGGGTGAGCAGGCTGAAGAGGGGGAGTGCGAGCTTGCGGAGCATGGGGGAGGTCCTCGTTCGGTCGCCCGGTCGCCCGGGTGCGGTGCAGCGGGGCGGCGCCTCGCTCGGGGATGGGTCCGCCCTGCCCCCGCAGGTCAGCAGCCGTCGGCTGCGGTGTACCGGACCACGCGGGAGACAGTACCGATGGATCGCCGTTCCTGTTGTTTCAGTCATGTAACAGTCGTCCCAACTGTCACATGACGAACGTCCCGGTCCGGTTGCTCCGGAGCCGGACCGGGGTGCGGGGCCCCGCCCCAGGGATGGCCTGACGGCCAGCCGGCACGTGGCTGGTGCGTCCCAGGCGACGGGGACCGCTGGGTCAGCGGAGCTTGGGGACCGAGGTGCTCATCGGCGCGCCGGCGCCCACCGCGTTCACAGCCCGGACGGTGAACGTGTAGGCCGAGCCCTTCCGCAGCCGGGGGAAGGTGTGGCTCCGCGTCCCGGCCGAGACCGTCACCGTGACGGGACCCTGGCCGCGCGCGTCCTTCCCGTTGCGGGTGACCCGGTAGCCGGTGACCGCTCTGCCGCCGTCGGCGACGGGGGTCGACCAGGAGACGGTCGCCGTCCTGGCACGGTCGTTCTTCTTCGCGGCGACCTTGGTCGGCTTGCCGGGGGCGGTGACCGGACCGGTGTAGAGCAGGCGGTCCGGGGAGCCGGCCCGGTCCCGGACGGCGTCCGCGCCGGCGGTGCGGGTCAGCGCCCCGACCGCCTGGGCCGGCGTCGCGGTCGGGTGGGCCCCCAGGTAGCGGGCGACGGCCCCCGTGACGTGCGGCGCGGCCATCGAGGTGCCGCTCATCACCTCGGTCGCGGTGTTCGAGAGGTTGGAGGCGGAGCGGACCGCGACGCCGGGCGCGAACAGGTCGACGCAGCGACCGCGGTTGGAGAAGCGGGCCCGCCGGTCGGCGCTGTCGACGGCGGCGACGGTGATCGCGGCGGGCACCCGGGCCGGGCTCACGTCGCAGGCGTCACCGTTCTCGTTGCCGGCGGCCACGACGACAGGGATGCCGGCCCGGACCGTCCGCTCCACGGCCTCGTCCAGCTCGTCCAGGGCGGGGCCGCCGAGGCTCAGGTTGACGACGGCGGGGACGTCGGCGGCGACCTCGGCCACCCAGTCGAGGGCCCAGATGATGTCGCTGGCGTAGCCCGCGCCCTCGCAGTCCAGCACTCGCACCCCGACCAGGGTGACGCCCTTGGCGACGCCGTAGCCCGCGCCGCCGATGCTGCCGGCCACGTGGGTCCCGTGGCCGTCGCAGTCGGAGGCGTCGTCGTCCAGGTCGACGAAGTCGTAGCCGCTGACGGCCCGTCCGCCGAACTGCTGGTGCCCGAACCGCAGGCCGGTGTCGAGGACGAAGGCGAAGGCGCCCTCACCGGTGGTGTCGTAGCGGTAGGTCTTGTTGCCGGCGACGGGCCGCTGGTCCAGGCGGTCCAGGGCCCAGGGTGCGTTGGTCTGCACTCCGGTGGCGTGGAAGAGGCGGTCGGGGACGACCTCGGCGACCTCGTCGGAGGCGCGCAGGCGGCGCGCCTGGTCGGCGGTGAGCGTCGCCGCGAGGCCCGGGAAGACCTCGGAGTAGACGTGCTCGACGTCACCCCCGAGGCGGCGGACGTCCTGCGCCGCGTCGTCGGCGCCACCGACCGCGTCGGTGCGGACGATGTAGCGGGCCGTGGGCCCGGACTCCGGGGCCGCGTGGGCGGGCAACGTCAGCCCTGCCGAGACGGACGAGACGAGGGCGGCGGCGGCGAGGGCGCCGGTCAGTCGGTTCATGCGGGTGCTCCTGGGGACGTCGGGGGCCGTCGAGCGGTCGGCCCAGGCTGACCCGGGCACCTCCGGCCGCCGTCAGCTCCGGCCGTGGGTCCCCTCAGGATCGGCTGAGGACGTCGGGCTCGTACCGCCGGCGGCCGGGGCGCGGCGCGGCGCGGTTAGCATCAGCTGCTGCCTCGGGGGTCTGCTGACGGAAGGTCCCCCCGTGTCCCCTGCTCGTCGCCTCCTGGCGGCCGCCGCCTCCCTGCTGGCCGCGGCCGCGCCGGTCCTGGTGCCGGCGGGCAGCCCGGCCGCCGCGGCGCCTGCCGTCGCCGCCTCACGACCACTGGCGGGCAAGGTCGTGCTCATCGACCCCGGCCACCAGCTGGGGAACGCGACCCACCTCCGTCAGATCAACCGGCCGGTGGACGCCGGCGGGCTCCGCAAGCCGTGCAACAGCGTGGGGGCCGCGACCAGCGGGCACTACCCGGAGTCGACGTTCACCCTCGCGGTGGCGGAGCACCTGCGGCGCCGGCTGGTCGCCCAGGGCGCCACCGTGCGGCTGACGCGGACCACGGACTCGAAGCGCGCGTGGGGCCCGTGCGTGGACGTCCGGGGCCGGATGGCGGGGAAGGTCGACGCCGACGTGCTCGTCTCCCTCCACGCCGACAGCGCCCCGGCCCGCTTCCACGGCTTCTTCATCATCCGGCCCGCCTACCGGAAGGGCATCACCGACGACATCCACCGCGACTCCCGCACCCTCAGCAGCCACGTGCGGGCCGGCCTGGGGAGGGCGGGGGTGCCCCGCGCCAACTACTACGGAGGCGACGGCTACGACACCCGCGACGACATGGGCACCCTGAACCTGAGCGCGGCGCCCGCCGTGATGGTCGAGCTGGGCAACATGCTCAACGCCACCGACGCCCAGCACATGCGCTCCGACCGCTTCTGCGACGACGTGTACGCGGCCGGCCTGGCGCGCGGTGTCGCCGGGTACCTGCGCCGCTGACCGGTCCGGTCGAGGGCGGCACGGTCTGCCATGATGGGGCCCGGGCACAGGGGTCCGGCGGCACGTCTGAGGGGGAGCTCCCCACAGGGTTCCGGTCGACGCCTCGATGTCTCGGGCCTCTAGCTCAACTGGCAGAGCAGCGGACTTTTAATCCGCGGGTTGTGGGTTCGAGTCCCACGGGGCCTACAAAACACCTAGCCAGCGCTACTTGAGGCCGACGCTAGCCCTACGGACGCTGTCACCGGGGACGAATGCGGGGACGAATGCATCAACTGCCCTCCGTGTCGGCGTCAGTCGGCGAGGGCCCATAGGACTCCAGGGCAGCCAGGTTGCCTGCGTTGGCGACTCGCCGGCCGAGGTAGACGTCCTGTGTCATCGAGACCCGCGAGTGGCCCAGCTGGTCAGCGATCATGCGGGCGCTGGCGCCGCTGCCATCGAGCAGGGTCGCCACCGTCTTGCGGAAGGTGTGAGTCTTCACCCACTCGAAGTCCGACCCGTCCCGCACCCGCCGGAAGGCCTTGCCGACGTTGCTCCGGTCCCGCCAACCACCTTTCGCGTCGGCGAACACCGGACCGTCGAAGGCGCCAAGCCGCACCCGACGCGCCTTGAGCAGGTCGACGCACCACGACGGCAGCAACAGTCGGCGCTCAGACGCCCGCGACTTCACCCGCTTCGCCACCAGCCCCTGCCCCTGCACGCGAATGATGGTGCGCTGCACCGTCACCGACCCGACGACCAGGTCGAGATCGGCCCAGGTGACCCCGAGCGCCTCCCCGAGACGAAGCCCGGTGGCCAGCATGAAGCGGGCCAGCTCCGGCAGCTCGAGCCGCCGAGCGAAGTCGTCAGCGTCGAGCAGCGCCAGCCAGGAGACCACCTCCTCGGCCGACAGCGCCCGAGCCGTCCTGTCCCGGTTCTGCTCGAGAGGCGTGAGGTCGCGCACCGGGTTGCTCACGATGGCCCCCTGACGAACGAGCCAGCCGCAGATCCCGGACAGCACCGAGCGTGTGAGCTTCGCCGTGGCGTAGCCGCGGTCAGCCAGCACCGCTTGGACGAACCGGTCGAGCCGCGGGGTCGTCAGCTCACCCAGTCTCAGCGACCCGACTCCGGGCGAGATGACCCGCTTCACCAGGTAGCGGTACTCGTCCAACGTCGAGGGTGACCGAGCCCCGCGCTGCACCTGACCCTCGAACGTGGCCAACCACAGGGCGGCCGCTTCGTCGAAGGTGCTGCGAGCGGTGAAATCCGCACTACCCGTCATCCCCAACGCATCGCTGTAGGCCTTGAGCGCCCTTCGCGAGGCCTCTGCGCGGGACTTGCCGGCCCGCTTCAGCCGATGGCCCCGACCGGCGTGGTCGCGGTACCGCAGGTAGGCGACGAAGCCCGATCCCTCTCGGACTACCGAGAGCCCGCCGTGCTCGCCGAGCCCGAGAGGCTTCATCAAGCCACCTCCGTGGACAGCGAGGCCACCCAGTCGCGGACATCCTGCTGCCGGTAGCGCAGGAGCCGGCCCACCCTCCGGCCAGGCGGACCAGTGCCCGCGCTGCGCCACGCGTACAGCGTGTGCACCGGCACCCCGAGGTACTCACTCACGTCCTTGACCGACCAGAGCCGGTCAGCGATCTGCGCCATCCGTTCCACCTTCCACGTCGTCACTGAGCTGGAGTCCTACGCTGCGCCGCTCTTTCCTGGGCGTACTCGCGGGCTCGTGCGGCAGCGGCGGTGGCCAGGGCGGTCTCGCCCTCGTCGGCCCAGCCGGAGCCGAGATAGGACCAGCGGCCGACGACGAGGGTGCTCTCCTCCTCATCAGCGAGCAGGTCAGCTTCGAGGCTCGCCAGGTCCAGCGGGGTACCGGTGGCACGGCTGGCAGCGATGCGCGCCTGAGCGCGTTGCCGGGCGCGGCGCA
Organism: Friedmanniella luteola; assembly: GCF_900105065.1. NCBI lineage: Bacteria > Bacillati > Actinomycetota > Actinomycetes > Propionibacteriales > Nocardioidaceae > Friedmanniella > Friedmanniella luteola. The sequence continues at coordinate 4,155,885 of NZ_LT629749.1, read as the reverse complement.
GCTGGCCGAGGGTGATCGAGTAACGGCGGGACTTGGTCGCGAAGTGGCCGCGGAACCCGAGCATCCGCCCCCAGTGCCCCAACAACTGGTAGGGACTGTGACCGGTGGCGAGGGTGGCCACCTGGGCGCGGAGGTCCAGGTCGGCGATGGTCGTATGCAGCCGGCGGTGGTGGGCAGTGGTGGTCGCGACGTCGTCACTGGCGGTCTTCGTGGAGTACTTGGCCAGGTAGCCGGCAACCTGGGCCGCAGTGAGCGCCTGGTCGTCATCGGGACGGTGGGAACGGACGACCCGCACGTCGAGCTGACGACCGAACACCAGCCGTCGGGGCACGTCCAGGTCGTCGACCGCGGGCACGTGCAGCTGCACCGCAGACGCCGCCTCGGTCACCAAGCGGGCGAGCAGGTCGGCCGTCACCGCACCCGGCGGATTCGTGACCCCGTCGGTGGTGCGGGGGCCATCGAGGCGGATGAGGGCGTGGAAGTGGACGGCCCCGCGGCGTTGGAACTCCGCCACCTTGGCGTACTGCACCGTCGCCACCTCCGGCAGCGCGAGGGCGGGGATGCCGAGGTGGTGGGCGAGGCTGCGGTGCAGGGCGATCGTGAACCGGCGCCACAGGTCCGGGGCAAACCACTGCCACACCACGTGCGAGGCGTAGTCATAGCAGTCCGCACACAGCGGCTGCCCCAGCAGGCCAGCAGCCCTTCGGCCCTCGACGCCCTCGGCATGGACGACCCCGCAGTCGAGCGGGCGGCCGTGCGGGCACCGGCGGGTCGTGTCGGCGGGGTGGCACCGACCTGACGTGTGGACGCGGCCGAAGGAGGGGGCGGTGAGGGTGACGAACAGCAGCGGATGATCGCCCACCGACTCCGGGACGGTCTTGCCCCCGGTCACGCCGGCGCGGATGAGGTGGAACATGTCGGCGGCGTAGAGCCGGGAGCAGGACGGGCACTCCGACGCCCGACGGTTCCCGCACCGTACGTGCACCACCCCTAAGGGGTGATCGGTGCTGGAGAAGCTCGACAGCACCTCACCGGTCGTCGGGTCAATGCGGTCGGAGGTTCCGCGGAGTCGGACCGGTCGGACGCAGTTGCCGACCCTGGCCAGGGTGTCGGCCCAGGCGCCGAAGTTCTTCGACACCAGCCGGGCCAGGACCAGCTGCGACACCTCAGGGCTCAGGTTGTCGAGCTTGAGGACACCGCGGTCAGAGTCCTCATCGTCGTCGCGCCGCCAGACGCGGTCGTGGTCAGCCGCAGGTCGGGGCTCGAGCGTTGAGAGGTCCACGGTGACGATCACCACCCAGAGGGTGTGCCGCGCGGCTAGTGCGAACCCGCCGCGCGGCACACCCGGTCTTGAGGGTGGCCGACTACCGCCGCCACGAGAGGGGCGAGGCCTTCGATGCGGGGGTTCGCAGCCGCACCGAGACGCAACAGTTCAGAGGTGTTGGCAGCCAGCGCAGCAAGTGAGGCGTTTTGTGCGGCGAGTGTGTGTAGACCCGTAGGCCAGGGTGGGGAGCCGACCCCCAGGCATTAAGCCGTGGTGTTTGTGGCGCGCGTTCAATCTGCTAAGACAAGCATGACACACGCCCCTGACAGAACCCGTGGCTTGCTGACCCAAGAGGTACGAACGACATGCCGAGGGTCATCTACCGCGAGCAGCAGGGACGTTGGTCACGTAGTCGAGTCAGCTACCTGAGGCCTCTGCGCTGGCCGTCGGCTGGCGACGCTGATGACGACCAGTGCTGCGGCGGTGACGACGGCGCAGCCGAGGAAGATGCCCCGATTACCCAGCACCGTGAGGGACCCGAGAGCGATCAGAGGCCCAGACACGATGGCACCGATGCGGCGGGTGTTCATGTAGAGCCCGGTCGAGAGCCCGGGCCGCGGGATCATCTGCTGGAACAGCGGCAGCCCGACGCCGGCGATCGCGGCGAACGCCCAGGCGTTGAGGGGTTGCAGGATGAGCAGGAGGACTGGCCCGGGTGTCGCGGCCACCCCCAGGTAGTAGGCGATGCCGGCGAGGGTGCCGGTGGTGAGCAGTCCGAAGCTGGAGTAGCGCGAGCTGAGTCGGCCGATCAGGATCAGGGCCGGCACTTCGAGGCCAGCGGCGACTCCGAGCGCGATGCCCGCCCAGACCACGTCGACGCGCAGGGTCTCGGTCACGTAGACGGTGAGGATCGAGGTGACGGTGGCGTTCCCGGCTTGGAGCAGCACGAAGGCCGCCACGACCAGGACGACCGCAGTCCGGTTGAGGCCGAGGTCCTCCTCCTCGAACGTTGGTTTGGCGCCCGCCGAGCTCTCGGACGCGAGGGTGCGTCGGTGCTGGGCGGAGAGAGCCGCAGTAGCCGTGATGCCAAGGACGGCGACGGCGGCAAGGGCGAGGAGGATCGCTCGTTCGCCGAGGATGCCGATGATGAGGGTGGCCAGCGGCGGTCCTCCGACCCAGGCAATCGAGACGATGGCGCGGGTGTTGACGATGTCGGCCGGCTTCGCGCCGGCGTGGCGGAGGTGGGCGTAGAGCAGGCTGCTGCCGACCCCGGCAGGGCCACCAACCAGGACCAGGGCGAGGACCGCGACGGGCAGGGAGGTGGTGCTGGCCAGCAGCGGGGCGAGGAGCAGGGTCAGGACGCCGCAGCCGACCATCGGGCGCAGGTAGTCGCCGTGGCGGTCGGCGTAGGCGGGCACCACCAGGGAGGCGATGAACCCGCTTGCGTTGTAGACCGCGAGGACGACGCCGACCTCGGCGGTGGTCGCGTCGTAGAGGCTGACCAGGATCAGCGCCAAGGCCGGGTTGAGGAACGCGATCTGCAGCCCCCACAGCAGCGCGGTGGAGGGGACCAGTAGCCGGCCAGACTTCACTCGGCGAAGACGCGCTTGGCGACCTGCAGGGCGGACATGGCCTTCGGCCAGCCGGCGTAGAAGGCGAGGTGGGTGAGGGCTTCGACGAGCTCGGTCTCAGTGAGGCCGTTCTGCTTGGCGCGGGCGAGGTGTCCGACGAGCTGTTCGGTGCTGCCCGAAGTGACGAGGCTGGCGACGGTGATGAGGCTGCGGTCGCGCTTGGAGAGCTCGGGGCGTTCCCAGACGTCAGCGAAGAGGACGTCATCGGTCAGCTGGGCGAGCTTGGGGGCGATGTCGCCGACGGCGCGCTGGGCGGGGGTTTGCTCGGGCATGGTGTGTTCCTTCGTCGAGGGCGTGCGGATCCAGCACCAGGCGAGGCTGGCACCGGGAGCGGTTGTAGGGGCCGTCAGTGGTCGAAGTCGGCGGCGGCGGCTTCCCGGGTGGCGGCGAGGTTGCCGAGCAGCTGGATCCGTTCCTCCGTGGGCGACCCGGCGACGGTGGTGTAGGCGTACAGGGTGCAGCCGGGATGGTCGGGCAACTCGAGGCCTTCGAAGGTGAACTCGAGGTCGCCGACGTCGGGGTGGTGGATGCGCTTGGTGCCGCTGCGGTGGAAGCGGACGTTGTGCGCCGACCAGCGGAGGCGGAAGTCGTCGCTGCGGGTGACGAGCTCACCGATGAGGTCAGTGAGTGCCTTGTCGTGCGGGTGCTGCCCGGCGGTGGTGCGCAGGGAGGCGGCGATGCTGTTCGCGCCCTGCTCCCAGTCGGGGTAGAAGCTGCGCGACAAGGGGCTGAAGAAGGTGAAGCGGGCCAAGTTGGCGCCGTTGCTGGGGTCGTCGAGCATCGGCGCCATCAGCGCGCGGCCGAGCGCGTTGGTGGCGAGGAGGTCCTTGCGCTGGTTGACGACCCACGCGGGAGCTCCGGTCACGGCGTCGAGGAAGCGTTGCAGCGACGGCCGCACAGTTCCGTCGGTGGCTCGGGGGCGGCGTCGGGCCAGGGCCGGGGTGGCAGCCCGGGCGAGGTCGCGCAGGTGGGCGGTCTCGGCGTCGTCGAGCTGCAGGGCGGTGGCGACGGCGTCGAGGATCTCGGGTGAGACGCCGGTGAGGTTGCCGCGTTCCATCTTGGCGTAGTAGTCAGTGCTGACCGAGGCGAGCATCGCCACCTCCTCGCGCCGCAGCCCCGTCACCCGTCGGCGGCCGCCAGTGAGCAAGCCCGCCTGGTCCGGGGTGACACGAGCACGGCGAGTGCGGAGGAACTCGCGTACCTCGGCCTGGTTGTCCATGACCTCCACGCTACGAGGGATCGTCTCCGTGGAGGAGTGACTGCTGGTACACGGATAACCCCGCACTCCCACACCCTGCCCATCAGCACTTCACTAGTTGGTGCAGCCCTCAGGGGCTGAGGACCACCAGCGAGAACGGAAGTGCTCATGACTGCCACCCAGCCGGTCGCCGTGATCACCGGAGCCTCCTCCGGCATCGGTGCCGCCACCGCCCGCAGCCTTGCCGCTGCTGGCTACCGCGTCGCGTTGCTCGCGCGCCGTCTCGACCGGATCACCGCCCTGGCGGCCGAGCTCGGCGACGGCGCCCTCGCGATCGAGGCCGATGTGACCGACCGCGACGCCCTCGTGGCCGCCGTCGCGCGGGTCCAGGCCGAGCTCGGGGGAACCGACGTCCTGGTCAACAACGCTGGCGTCATGCTGCTCGGCCCGTTCTCAGCCGAGCAGCGGAACGACTACCGCCAGATGGTCGAGGTAAACCTGCTGGGGGCCATCACCACCACCGAGGTCTTCCTCAACCAGCTGAAGGACGGTGGCGGGGACATCGTCAACATCTCCTCGGTCGCCGGCCGCACCGCCCGTGCCGGCAACGGGGTCTATGCCGCCACCAAGTGGGGCATGAACGGCTGGTCGGAGTCCCTGCGCCAAGAGCTGCTGCCCGATGTCCGCGTCACGCTGATCGAGCCCGGCATCGTGGCCACCGAGCTGTCGACCCACATCACCCACGAGGAGACCCGGCAGGGTGTTCAGCAGGCCTACGACGTCGCCGAGGTCACCCCCGACGACGTCGCCGAGATCATCGCCTTCACCCTTGCGCGCCCGCGGCGGCTCGCCATCAACGAGGTCCTTCTGCGCCCCGCCGGCCAGGCCTGACCTCCTCGTCCCTTCGTCTACCAGCTAGGAGCCAATCCCATGAACAAGCGAACTCTCGGTACCAGCGGCCTGGAGGTCTCGGCCATCGGCTTCGGGGCCATGGGCCTCAGCCACGGCCTCGGCCCGGCCGTCGACGACGAGCACGGGATCACCGTGCTGCGCGCTGCGGTCGACCTCGGCGTGACCTTCGTCGACACCGCCCAGGTCTACGGCCCCTTCACCAACGAGACCCTCGTCGGCAAGGCGCTGGCCCCGGTGCGCGACCAGGTCGTCATCGCCACCAAGTTCGGCTTTCCCCTCGACCCCGGCAGCCCGACCCCGCTGAACAGCCGGCCCGAGCACATCCGCGCCACCGTCGACGGCTCCCTGCAGCGCTTGCAGGTCGAGAAGATCGACCTGCTCTACCAGCACCGCGTCGACCCCGACGTCCCCATCGAGGACGTCGCCGGGACGGTCAAGGAGCTCATCGACGCCGGCAAGGTCGGCCACTTCGGGCTGTCCGAGGCCGGGGTCGACGTCATCCGCCGCGCCCACGCCGTCCAGCCCGTGACCGCCCTGCAGAGTGAGTACTCCCTGTTCTGGCGCGAGCCCGAGGCGCAGATCCTGCCCACCCTGATCGAGCTCGGCATCGGGTTCGTCCCCTTCAGCCCGCTCGGCAAGGGCTTCCTCACCGGCGCCATCGACAGCGCCACCCCCTTCCCCGAGGGAGACATCCGCAACACCCTGCCCCGCTTCACCGAGCAGGCCCGGATCGACAACCAGGCACTCGTCGAGCTGGTCACCACCGTCGCGGCCCGCAACGACGCCACCCCCGCCCAGGTGGCCCTGGCCTGGCTTCTCGCCCAGCACCCCACAATCGTCCCGATCCCCGGCACCACCAAGGTCCACCGGCTGCAGGAGAACACCGCCGCCGCCGACCTGCAGCTGTCGCCGGCCGACCTCGACGAGCTCACCGCCGCCGCCGACCAGATCGACCTCAGCGGCGATCGCTACCCCGCCGCCATGCAGCAGTGGATCAACCGCTGACCACCAGCACCGCACCCCACCAGAAGGACCTCTCATGCCTGACGTGACCAGCCTGACCCTCAACAACGGCGTCACCCTGCCCGCCCTCGGCCTCGGGGTCTTCCAGACCCCGCCCGATGAGACCCGGGAAGCCGTCACCGCCGCCCTGGCCGCTGGCTACCGCCACATCGACACCGCCGCCGCCTACGGCAACGAGCGCCAGGTCGGCGAGGCCGTCGCCGCCTCCGACCTCGACCGGTCCGAGGTCTTCATCGAGACCAAGATCTGGATCAGCGACTACGGCTACGACCAGACCCTCCACGGGTTCGAGAAGTCGGCCCGCAAGCTCGGTGTCGACCAGATCGACCTGCTGATCCTGCACCAGGCCCTGCCCTCGGAGTTCGACAAGACACTCGGCGCCTACAAGGCGCTGGAGCAGCTGCTGGCCGACGGCAAGGTGCGCGCCATCGGCGTCAGCAACTTCATGGTCGACCACCTCACCCGCATCCTCGACGTCGCCACGGTCGTGCCGGCGGTCAACCAGATCGAGGTCCACCCCTACTTCCAGCAGCGGGAAGTGCAGGACTTCGGCCACGAGCACGGCATCCTCACCCAGGCGTGGTCCCCGATTGGCGGCATCACCTTCTACCGCGACGGCCAGCACACCAGCACTCTCGAAGACCCGGTCATCACCGACATCGCCACCGCTCAGGGCGCCACCCCGGCCCAGGTGATGCTGCGCTGGCACCTCCAGCAGGGCCGCTCGGTCATCCCCAAGTCGACCAAGCCGCACCGCATCGCCGAGAACATCGACGTCTTCAACTTCGAGCTCACCACCGAGCAGCTAGCCGCGGTCGATGGCCTAGACACCGAGCAGCGCGGAGGACCCGAGCCCGAGGCCATCACCCTGGAGAACTTCGGCCGGCCGATCCCGGAGGACTGAGCTCTGGTCGGCATGGGTTTCCGCCGCGACCTGACCCGGCGGGCTCTTCTGCACCGCGGCGCCGTTCTCGGCGCTGCGGCTGCAGGGGGTGTGCTGCTCAGCTCCTGCACATCACCACCACGACCGGACCCGGCCAGCACGCCGACCGCTGACCCGAAGGAGGAGCCGACGACGTCAGCAGGCTCTGCGCGGACGCTACTGGCCTACTTCTCTCGACCCGGAGAGAACTACTACTACGGCGGTCGCCGCGACCTCGAGGTCGGCAACACCGAAGTCCTGGCCCGCATGATCGCCGACCTCATCGACTGCGACACCTACCGGATCGAAGCGGCCGTCCCCTACTCCGCGGATTACGACGCCACGGTCGCCCGCAACTCCCAAGAGCAGGACGACGAAGCCCGACCGGCGATCGCGAACCCGCTCCCGTCGATCGCGCAGTACGACACGGTGCTGGTGGGCAGCCCCATCTGGAACGTCAGGCCGCCGATGATCCTCAACACCTTCCTCGACAGCCATGACTACACCGCCAAGGTCGTGCAACCCTTCGTCACCTACGCCGTCAGCGGCCTGGGCCGCACCGAGGCGGTCTACGCGGCCGCTCTACCCGGTGTTCAGCTCGGCCCCGGGCTCGCCGTCCAGGGCGAGGAGGTCGCGCGGCACCGAGACGACGTGGAGGCCTGGCTCCGCCCGTCCGGTCTCCTCACGACCTGACCGAGCACCATCAGGACCCACTCACCACGCCCGGAACCGCTAGCGGGCTTCCAAACCATCGATGGCCGACTGCTGCTCAGCCGCCTTCAACAGGTGCTGCGCAAGCAGGCGGGCTTCGGCTGCTGTGAGGCTGACGGTATCGATGTCGCCACCCAGACAGATCTCTGGCCGATCCATCCGCAGCACCTCGCCAGTCCTGGCATCGACAGTCTCGCGTGCCGCTAGGGAAACCGACAGGTGACGCCTGGGTCCGTAGCGGTTCGTCTTGGCGGTCTGCATGTCAGCCGAGAACCCGTTGTGCCATCGTGCGGGCTGATCGAGGGCCGAGTCATCGTCGTAGCCGTGTCCGACGGCGTCCAAGCACCAAGCCGGACAGTTGTTGTTCGTCGCGACCTCGAGGCCGTAGTTGGGGCGGTTGGCGCGATCGTCCGGTGCGAGGTTGGCCATTGATGCTCCTCGGATCTGGGGGGGTGCGATTTGTCCCCTGACCTATCGTGCCTCCGCTCAAGCCGTCACCGACCATCGGCGTCAATGGCCGACCCTTAGTGGGCGAGCCCGGACTGCCATTGCTGACCTTCTCGCGCTGAAGCAACACCCTTGACGCAGCAGCACGGGCGGTCGGCGAAGCAGCGGTTACGACTTTCCTTACTGGTTCAAGAGCCTCGCTGCGCTCGGCGGAGCCCTCCGGCTCCGCGTGTCCTCGCTGCGCTGCGGGCCGCTACGCCTGCGGGCTCAACCCGTTCAACCAGGGGAATGCGGTGGCTCCGAGCTGAGCCCGAGTTCGGTGGCAGGGGGCGGCGACCCGATCAATGAGGATCTGCACGCCGCCACCCGGCATCAAGGGCGCTTCGCGTCGCTGCGCGATGGACTCCGTCCACCCTTGACCCCGGGTGCCGACGAGCAACCTGGCTGGTCATCGGATCGCCGCCCTCACCTTGGCCGGGGACGAATGAGGGGACGAATGCTCGCCAGAACAGGGGAGTCAGCCACTGCCAGACGGCGTCAATCCACGCTCAGACGGGCCTAAATCGGCCGCTCAACGGCTGCTAGATAGGTTTCCGCGGGTTGTGGGTTCGAGTCCCACGGGGCCTACAAAACACCTAGTCAAACCCCACTTGGTCCGGACGTGTCCTCGGCGGCCCACACCTTACCCACAACATACTTCTCGGCAGCCGATGGTTTGCGGGCGGCTGACCACCGGATGCTCGCCGCTTCCTTAGGGGTTCGTGGTGGCCGTCGGAGCCTTCCGAAGGTGCGTGCTGCCTCCCCGGGTCCGGCTCGCCGGGGACGGCTCCGGCCCGGCCCGAGTGGGAGCGCTGCAGGCGCTTCGGCATGGTCACGGCTGGGTCGAGACCAAGATCAACATGCTGCGGAAGGAAGACCATGATCACAAGGGAAGGTGAGGTCGAGCGCCTGCTCAGCCTGCCCGAGCTCTCGGAGATGCTGGGCGTGCCCATCCACACGCTGTACGGGTGGCGTCATCGCGGTGAGGGCCCGGTCGGCTATCGGATCGGCCGGCACGTGCGTTACCGGCGATCCGCCGTAGAGGCTTGGCTTGAGCTTCATCGCGATCGACGGGACTCCTCAGCTCGGTAGGAGTCGACTGCCCTCGAACCCGAGTGGCGGCGTAGGAGCGCAGATGATGCAGTTCGGGCAGTCGCAGCGGCGCTCATCTACGGGCTGGACGCATCGGCGTGGTGGATGACGACACAAGAGGTCCAGCGGCGTCCATAACCCGCGGCTACACCCAGGAGCGTCGCGATGGTTGAGAGCCTGCGCGTGCTGCTTCTATCGAGGTGATCCGACAGCTGGCGCTGCGGCTGGGGTACCGGTCAGTCGCGTCCCAGCCCGCTAGTTGTCCTGTAGCGCTGATGTTCGTGACGGATGTCGATGTCGAGGTCCGACATGATCGTGCTGCCCTCCTGAGGGATCCCACGCCCTGACTCCCGGCTGTGCCGGCCGGATGGCTTAGCAATTGCGGAGGCGGTCGTGGAACAGCGGTGTTGCAGCGCGTTCCGTCTAGGCAACACATAAGATCAGGCCATGCCTCAGATGCCCGGGGAAGACCTCCCAGCGCCTACGCGGCTCGGGGCACTCGAGCTTGACCTCGCTCCTGATTCCCCTGGGATCTACGCCTGGTACCCCCATCTCGCGCTCTCGCCGGACGACTGGAAGCCTCGTCTCGTCGGCGGCGTCGATGCCGCTCGCGTTGACCTTCTACACGCCATCGAGGACTACGCACGGATCCACGAGTCGGGAGCGGTCGATCTAAAAGGTTCGGCCAACTACGGGCTGTATTGGCATGGACGGATGCAGCGGCTTTCCGTCGCCGCCCGATCGACTGAAACAGGTGAATCGCTCGCTGCGACGCACCTCGCGGAGTTGGCGGCTGATCCCGACGATCGGCGCATCTTGACCGACCTGCTGCGGATGGCGCCACCGTACTTCGCTAGTCCGGTGTATATCGGTGTCGCGACCAACCTGCGCGAACGGCTGGCGGAGCACCGCGTCAGCTTTGAGCGAGCCAACAAGCTGCTGCGAAACCAACCTGATCGTGCATCGGAACTGCAATTTCGTGGCACGGACCTTGGCGCCCGCTTGGCCGGCGCCGGGATACCACTCGAGCGCTTAGATTGCTGGATTTTGGCGGCGCCCGGGATGCCACACGCCGGTGATGACCAAAAAAGCAAGCAGCGATCGGTTGCGGCGGCGGCTGAGTGGGTGCTGCAGCGAATCTTTCAACCGATTCTAGGGAGACAATAGAATGAGCTTGAGCCAACTGGGCGGCGGACCCACGTTCCAGAACCACATTCAAGGCACAGTCGGTCAGTTTACAACGCCTGCAGGAAAAGTGAATTATCTGATGACCAAGGCGCGTCTCGGTGCGGAGGCAACAGATCCGGAGCGTCGCCTGACCCAACACCTCGCGCCCGTTCGTGAAGTGATCCAGGCGGAGGAACTGGACTTCAGCCAGCTTCTGCAACGCGACTTGGATGACCACCGTGTTGCGGTCAACCTCGTTCCCTACTTGCTGAATCCTGATTGGACAGGTCCGGCATTTTTTCCACCGATTGTCGCTATTGCGTTACCATTCTTGAAGCAGCATCCGTCGTCCTTTCCGAATCTCGGACTTGCCCAGTCGGTGTCAGATCTGGGTCTGACCTGGTCTCAGCAGGACGCTGGTCAGCACCTTCGGACCCGCCGGTTGCTGGGCGCCAACCACGACTTCAACCCGGTCGCGCTGGGCCAGCTTTGGTGGAACAGCGAGTTTTGTCGCATCGTTGTCGTTGACGGACAGCACCGGGCGATGGCGCTCCTGGCGATCGACCGAACGGTTCGAGCGACTTGGCAGGACAGCGGGGGCGCACGGTACCGCTATTTCTATGAATCGCGTATCAAAGAGATTCTGAAGGACTCGAAAAACATCTCGCTCGATGACATCGAAGTGCCGGTCACGGTGCTCTGGTTCCCGGACATGTTTGGCTCCGACAAGGACCCCCACAAAGCGGCGAGAAAACTTTTCGTCGACGTCAACAAGGAGGCGCGGGCGCCGAGCGAGTCGCGACTCATCCTGTTGTCAGACAGCGAGCTAGCGAACATCCTCACGCGAACGACTCTGACGCAGTTGCGCAACCAGGCTACTGACGAGTTTCTTCCGTTGTACTGCGTGGAGTACGACAACCCGGACACTAAGACAACGCAGTCTGCCCGATGGTCCGCCCTCACTAACATTCACGTGCTGAAGCAGATGGCAACGCGGGTGGTGTTTGGTCCACCGCGTTACATCAAGAAGGTTGACACTCAAATGGGCAAACGGGAACCTGAGGAGGAACGAAATGCTTTCATGCGTACACAACTCAGCGTGGACAAACTCTTCCCGCCGACGCTCCCTGGCGATGAAAACTTTGCGCGTGACAAGCTCGGAAATCTATCGTTCCCGGAGTCGGCGATTGCGCCACTTGCGGACGCTTTCGAGCAGAGCTGGGGACGGGCGCTCCTTACGCTGCTGAGTGAGACTCTGCCGTTTAAAGCCCACGCCGAGGCCCTTACCAAGCTGAAGGAAAGTTGGCTGCCTGACGACACTGCAGCTACGTTAGCCCACGATGCCCTATTCAGCGGGGTGGGGATGTTCTGGACACTGCGAGATTCGGCGTCTTACTACCAAGAGGAGCGAGCAGTTGATAGCACGGCGGTGAAGCCTGACGTTGTCAAGGCGTGGGACCTCATCGCGAAGAAGCAGTCCGAGTTCGAGGAGCTTCGCGCCCAAGAACTGCTGGGAAGCAAGTCGAAACGATTGGCTGCCAACCAACTCTACCAGGCTGTGAATACTCATGCATGCCAACTTGGGCTTGCCCTCACGCTCGGCACGCTACACACACTCGCCCGCGAGGGTGATGCCAGCGTCGTCGCGGTTGCGCAGCGCATGGTGAAGGCCATCAACGCTTGGATGACAAGCAAGACTGCCGGCGATTACGACCGTCGCGTAGCCCTGGCGAAGCGACGCGATGGATTTCCGAAGAGCCCACTCAACGTTATTGCTAATATGGATGCGCCGAGGGCAATTCAATTCAGGTACTTCTGGCTCGAAATTCTCGCGTCCAGCCAGGCAGCGCCAGAGCTTGCGGGAACACTGTCATCGACAGTTGTCGGGCAACATCGGGATATTGCACGGCGCGCTTATCTCGAGTATGTAACCGGCGAGAAGGAGAAGGCACTCAAGACCTCGGCGCCAGGACTCACTGATGCTGAGCGGAAGTCGCAGGCTAGGTCATCGGCTGCCTCCGAACTGCAGATGGCATTGTTGCGCTGGTTCGGCCTCACGTCGTCGGACTGGGAGGCTTGGAAGAAGACGCCAGCGGCCACAGCTCCTCCCACGCCCGCGAGTTCTCACGCTCCATCCAGCGACGCGGACGCTGATGTCTCGACTGTGGGTGAGGAGATGGAAGACGAAGCGGACGGTGAGAGTGAGGAAACGGTGAGCATCGAGGACCTTATCGCGCCTGATTCCGAGTGAGGATGAGTTGTCATTGAACGCAGCCTCCTGTCGACCCTCGAGTTGTTTCGGTCTATCGATGCGACCGCAATTGCCGCTTTTGTGCTGGTGTTATCGGAGCTGTTGCCTTTGAAGTAAGCGCCGGTGTGTCACCAAGACGGCGCCTACACCACGGTTGCGCTCCAGATTTGCACCGTAGGCCAGCTCTCCGGTGCAACCTCAAGCGCAACGGTGACTGCCTTGATTGGGGCGCTGCCCGCAGCTGAGCGAGGATACGCGCCGCGAGGCCGAGCGCTGCGGTGTCGGCCGTGATGAGGACTGGAGATTACTTCCGTAAGCGACCCCGGCTCAGCGTTGTCCACTTCAGACTTTCCATACGGCCTGGATGGAACGATTGGCGGTTTTGGGGTTCCACCACCGGTCGCCGACTGAGACCGTGTTCCATGAGCAACGCCCGCTGGGAGCAACCGTGGCAGTCGCAGCGGCAGCGCACCGCGATCGGTCGACAGGCGCTGTCAGCACCCGTGCGGCAGGCCTTCGCCGACGGACTGCTGGAGCCCGGCACGGTCCTCGATTACGGCAGTGGGCGAGGTCAGGATGTTGAGCGGCTGGCAGCTGCTGGAGTGGTGGTACGCGGTTGGGATCCGTACTACGCCGCGAGTACGCCACTGGAGGCGGCGGATCATGTCCTTCTGTCGTACGTGCTCAATGTCATCGAGTCGCCGCATGAACGACGGATGGTGCTTGAGCACGCGTGGGGACTGGCCCTCCGGACGCTTGTCGTTGCGTCACGGCTCAGCTGGGAGCAGCGCAAGGTGCGGGGTGATCGGCTGAGCGATGGCGTATTGACCTCGCGTGACACCTTCCAGCACTTGTATGAGCCCTCTGAGCTACGGACGCTCGTGCAGGACGTCACACATGGCGCTTGCTTGTTCCCTGCTCCGGGCGTTGTGTATGTGTTCCGGAACGAGAGGGACCGGCTGGCTTGTCTGGCGCGCCGAACGGTGGAGCGATTCGCTTGGCAGTCGTCCGAGGGGTACGGCGAGGCGCTTCAGGACGTGGTCCGCTTCTACGAGCAGCGGGGCAGGCTCCCGTTGTTCGAGGAGTTGCCGGTCGATCATGTCCCGTTGCTGACGAAGGTGCCAATGCATGTTCTGAGGCGATCGGCGAAGGAGGCGGCAAATCCCGCCCGAGTCGAGGATGGAGTTAAGCGGAGCATATTAGAGACGCTGCTGCTGCTAGGCATCGCAATATTCGATGGCCGACCCAGGTTATCAATGCTGCCGCCAACGACGCAGGCAGACCTCAGGAGTTTTTTCTCTTCGTACGCCGACGCTTGCAGGCGCGCCGATAGGCTCTTATTGAAGTTGCGGGACGATAGCTACCTGAGGGCAGTTATGCGCAACTCCGTAGGCAAGCTGACGCCTTCTGCTCTCTATGTGCACCGAAGTGCTGTGACTCGCCTGCCGGTGCTGTTGCGCCTGTATGAGCACTGTGCGGCGGTAGCGGCAGGGCGACCGGAGGGGTGGACCTTGGTCAAGCTCCATCACGATGGTCGCAAGGTGAGCTGGTTGAGTTACCCGGACTTTGACCGTGACCCGCATCCTCGGTTGTCGTGGTCCTATCAAGTGGATCTGCGGACGCTGGCGACGGGCTGGACTGGTTACGAAGGCGCGCCTAACCGACCGCTGCTGCATCGCAAGCACGAGTTCATTGCTGACGACCATGCGGATGCCGGGAAGTACCGCCGGCTCACGGAGGCGGAGGTTCGGGCGGGTTTGTATCGGCACCCGGAGCTGATCGGGCGCGTCCAGGGTTGGGAGTCGGAGCTGCGTGCCGCGGGAGTGCAGTTGCGGGGGCACCGTCTGATTCGCAAGAAGCCTTCCTAAGAGGACGCTAGTTGTGCTGCAGGCTAGGGCTGACCAACCCGGCGATGGCATCGCGCATGGCGCTGACCTCGACGTCTGGGCGGCCCCACCAGGAGAGCCGAATGGCGCCCTCGATGCGTCCCGGAGCGAGCCCCATGCCGGCTAGCACGTGGCTAGGGGTGTAGGAGGCGCTCGTGCAGGCGGACCCGGTGCTGAGGGCAACCAAGTCTTTCAGAGCGAGCAGCAGCGCCTCCGCGTCTGCTCCAGGGAAGGACAGGTTAAGGATGTGGGGTGCGCAGTGGACAGGGTCCCCGTTCAGCGCGGCGCCCAGGGGCTGGAAGGCGGCGAGGAGTTCCCGGCGCGTAGCGATGCTTTCGGCAGCCCATGTGCCGTGGTGTTTGTCGAAGTAAGCGGTTGCCTCGGCCAGCCCCATGATCAGGGCCACGGGCAAGGTGCCTGGACGGAGTTTGCGTTCCTGGCCGCCGCCGTACATGAGCGGGGTCAGTGGGGGCTTCCGAAGGTTGCGGCGGCGAGCGATGAGGGCACCGATGCCCTTCGGGGCGCCGATCTTGTGGCCGCTGATGGACATGAGGTCAATCGGCGCTGTGAGGGTGGCCGGTAGCTTGCCGAACCCTTGGGCAGCGTCGACGTGCAAAAGTGTCGGTGTGTCGACGAGGGCGTGCGCGAGTTCGTGGACGGGCTGGATGACGCCAGTCTCGTTATTAACGTGCATGAGCGAGACCAGGAGGGTGTCGTCACGCACGCGGTCGAGCACCTGTCCAGCGTCAAGTCGTCCGCTAGCGCCGGGCTCGAGCAACTCCACCTCGAAGCCGCGAGCCGATAGGTGCTGCAGCGGCTCGAGGACTGCTTTGTGCTCGGTGACACAGGAGATGATGTGCTGGCGCCCGGTCAGCTCGCCGTGAGGGGCTAGACCGAGGAGGGCGAGGTTGTTGCTCTCGGTAGCCCCGCTGGTGAAGACGACTTCCGCAGGCTCAGCACCGACAGAGGCGCCGACACGCTCGCGGGCGAGTTGGACCGCCTTCTTCGCTCGGTTACCGTACTCGTGCGATCTGCTGCCGGGGTTGCCGTACTCCTCCAGCATGTACGTCATGACAACGTTTGCGACGTTGGGTAGCACAGGCGCTGTGGCTGCCATGTCGAGGTAGACGGGCATCGGTCCTCCGGCTGGTTACGTCATCTGGTTGACATACTGTACCCCACTAGTTAACGTCAGAACGTGCAACGTACCGCTGCCTCTCCGGTGCCGAACGTGGTGGACGGGGACTACGCCATCTCCTTCCCCGCCATGCGGGGTGTGCAGGCGCATCGTGAGTTCTACGTCGTCATGGTGCCGCTGAGGTACCTGCCCCGCCTGTTCCTCTTCGACGAGGAGGAGATCCCGGCTGAACTCCGTGCGCAGCGGGCGCTGAACAAGAACCGGTTGCCCGGGCTCGTCCGCTACATCGTCGACAACCGCTCGGGCTATGTGTTCAGCGCACTCACCGCCAGCGTCGACGGGACGATGGGCTTCGCTGCTCATGACGCGGAAGGTCACGGTGCTCGGCTCGGCGTGCTGCACATCGGACTAGGCGCTCGATTCCTTATCAACGACGGACAGCATCGGCGTGCCGCAATCGAGGAGGCGCTGAGGCTCGACCCTAGCTTGGCGGAGGAGACGATTCCGGTTGTGATCTTTGCTGATGAGGGGCTTGCCCGCAGTCAGCAGATGTTCGCGGATCTGAACCGCCATGCCGTGCGCCCCGCGAAGAGCATCGGCATTCTCTACGACCACCGCGAGGACGACGCCAGCATCACGCGGCTGTTGGTCATCAGGAGCGACTTCTTCCGCGGTGTTGTCGAAATGGAGCGCAGCACGCTCGCAGCAGCGTCTCGGAAACTCTTCACGCTCTCGGCGCTTTACAACGCAACCTCGGTATTGCTGGCCGGGTTGAAGTTCGACACCGCCGAGGAGGCGGCGCGCGTGGCTCGGCAGTACTGGGAGATGGTGGTCGAGCAGTTCCCGGAGTGGCAGGAAGTGAGGCGTGGTCGCCTCCCGGCTGGGGACATCCGTCGGGACTTTATCCACAGCCATGGCATCGCACTCCACGCGATGGGCCGCGTCGGGAATACTTTGCTGCACCAGTCGCTGAACCCGGAGGACTGGCGCGACCGAGTCAAGCGCATCGGCACCCTGGACTGGAGCCGGGCCAATACGCGTCTCTGGGAGAGCCGTGCCCTCGTCGGCGGACGTGTCTCGAAGGCCACAAACAACGTCACACTGACCACGAATGCGCTTCGACAGCACCTCGGGCTCTCCCTGAGCCCCGAGGAACAGCGTGTTGAGGACGCCTACCTGCAAGGACGTACATGACCGACATCCAGATCACGCGTAGGCCGTTCGGCGGCCGTCCTGTCGCTGAGGTGGTCGCCGAGCTGACCGCTGAGATCCGCGAGTTGTACACGTCCGACCAAGTGCCCTGGGTGATCGGTTACTCAGGCGGGAAGGACTCTACCGCCGTCCTGCAGCTAGTGTGGCTCGCGCTCAACGGGCTGGCTCCCGAGGAGCGGACCAAGCCGGTCCACGTGATCAGTACCGACACGCTCGTCGAGAACCCCGTCGTCGCAACCTGGGTCAGCGCGTCACTGAAGGTGATGACCGACAGCGCCCAGGCGTCGGGGCTCCCCATCTTTCCGCACCGACTCACCCCGACCGTGGAGGACACGTTCTGGGTCAACCTAATCGGCAAGGGTTACCCGGCGCCGAGGCCGAAGTTCCGCTGGTGCACTGAGCGGCTCAAGATCAAGCCGAGCAACGCCTTCATCCGCAGCGTGGTTCGCGACCATGGCGAGGCCATCCTCGTGCTAGGCATCCGCAAGGCTGAATCCTCGGTCCGGGCTTCCGTCATGGCGAAGCACGCGCGCCGCCGTGTTCGCGACCGGCTATCCCCGAACGGGTCCCTACCCAACAGCCTCGTCTACAGCCCGATCGAGGATTGGACTAATGACGAGGTGTGGATGTTCCTCATGCAGGTCGCCAACCCCTGGGGCTATCGCAATAAGGATCTGCTCACGATGTACCAAGGCGCCTCGACTGATGGGGAGTGCCCACTGGTCGTCGACAGCACCACGCCCTCCTGCGGCGACTCTCGTTTTGGTTGTTGGACGTGCACCTTGGTAGACAAGGACAAGTCCATGTCCGCGATGATCCAGAATGACGACGAGAAGGAGTGGATGCTGCCACTGCTCGAACTGCGTAATGCGCTGGATATGCGCGACGATGAAGGATTTCGTGATGATCGGGTGCTGCGCGACTGGCGCCGCATGAATGGGCGGGTCCAGCTCATGGAGCGGAAGTCCACGGGCGAGCTTGAGATGATCCATGGCCCCTACACGCAACAGTCGCGTGAGGAGTGGCTCCGCAAGCTGCTCGGAGCGCAGGCTCACATACGCGAGAACGGACCGGAGGGCATGGGCGCCCTCGAACTGGTATCCCTCGACGAGCTCCACGAGATTCGCCGGATCTGGGTCTTTGAAAAGCACGAGATCGAGGATTCGCTTCCTCACATCTACGCCGAGGTGACTGGTGGGCAGTTCCCTGGCAAGCCGCTGGATGAGCACCTCGTACTGAGCGCGGACGACGTCGATACTCTTCGCCAGCTGTGCGACGGTGACGAGCTGCGGTTTGAGATGACTCGGTCGCTCCTGGCCGTGGAGCAGAAGTTCAGGACCCGGTCACGGCGCTCCGGTCTGTTCGAGGAGCTGGAGAAGGTTGTTCGCCACGGCTTCTACGACGGTCGGGACGACGCCGGACAGCGGGCCCGTGCTTACAAGGAAGTTGCCGACGTCGCCCGGGGGTACCGTCCCATGCACGAAGCGCCGGCTACGGGACACATGACGGTCGACGATCAGGCGGCAACCGGCGCCGGGTTGAGTCCGCTCTTTGAGGCAGACGAGGCCGAGCAGCAGTTGGAGGGCACCCATGCTTCTTCGTGAGCTCGTTCTACATGACGTCGGCGTGTACCGCGGTCGACAGATCTTGCCCTTGACGACCACGCCCGACCGACCTGTTGTCCTCATCGGCGGCCTGAACGGCTGTGGCAAGACCACACTGTTGGACTCGCTCCAGTTGGTGATGTATGGCAGTCGAGCGCGCTGCTCGGGCCGGGCAGGCCGGAGCTACGACGAATTTCTGCGCTCTCTCATCAACCATAAGGCGTCCGCCGCAGATGGCGCCGCCATCCGACTCAGCTTCGATGTGGAGCTCGAGGGCTTCACTCACGAGTACATCGTCCATCGCTCTTGGCGGGTTGTGGGCAAGAAGCTCCGGGAGTCACTGGAGGTTCGCCTTGACGGACGGCACAGTCGTTCACTGAGCGAAGGTTGGGCAGAGCACGTCGAGGAGCTTCTTCCGCTCGAGATTGCCAGTTTGTTCTTCTTCGATGGCGAGAAGATTGAGGCACTCGCTGACCCAGAACGGGCTGCCGCGGTCGTGCGCACCGCCGTTCACTCGCTGCTGGGCATCGGAACTCTGGACCAGCTCCGCATCGACCTCGTCGCCCTGCAGCGCCGTCAGGTGGTCCCCGGCGATGACGAAGCCGGTGAGCAGCGGGTCGCACAGCTCGGGGAGGAGCTCAAGGACGCGCAGGCCCAGCTGGATGCTGTTGCGCTATCCCGTGGACGGCTGGAGGTCCAGCACAACAAGGCTGAGCTCGACTTGTCGAAGGCGGAGGAAGCCTTCCTGCGCGACGGCGGCGCACTGTTTGAAGAGCGTCAGCGCCTCGAGCATGAGTACGCCTTGGCCACGGACCAAGTGACCTCGTTGCGCTCGGATCTCCAGCGGCTCGCTGATGGAGTGCTGCCACTTGCGCTGGTCGGGCAGTTGGTTGTAGATCTGCAGGCGCAAGCAGACGTTGAGGGGTCGACCCAGCGCGGGGAGCAACTGGTGGAGCTTCTTGCGCAGCGTGACCAATGGTTACTTGAGCAGCTGCCGTCCCATGAGCGGCTCGACTTGGCCGTTGCGCTCCAGGAGGATCGCGAGCGGCGGCTCCCAAACGGTGGCGGGCTCCGCTACCTGGAGCTTTCCGATGCGGCATGGTCGAAGCTGACACTCACCGATGCGGCTATCGCCCAGGACCGCTTGGTAGCGGCTGACCGCTTGCGGCAGCTTTCAGATGCTGCGAACCGCGCAACCGAGCTCGAGCAGCAGCTTGCCGGGGTACCCGCCGAGGACGCGATCGCTGCTCGCCTGCAAGACCGCGAGGTGAAGCGCCTGGCTCATGCCCGGCTCGGCGGAATGCTGTCGATGGCAGCTGATGAACAGGAGCGCATGGCGAGGGTCCGTGACAGCTGCCGCGAGAAGCTTGACAAGGCCCAGGCCGACCTGCTCCGTTATGCACTGCGTCGCGAGGATGCGCAGCGCGTCGTGGAGCACTCCGAGCGCGTACGCGACACGCTCGCCGCGCTCAAAGATCGCCTCATTGAGGGCCATCTGAGCCGGATCGAGGTTGCCACCCTCGACGCGTTCGGGAAGTTGATGCGTAAAAAGGACCTTGTAGTTGATCT
Source organism: Friedmanniella luteola (assembly GCF_900105065.1). Lineage (NCBI taxonomy): Bacteria > Bacillati > Actinomycetota > Actinomycetes > Propionibacteriales > Nocardioidaceae > Friedmanniella > Friedmanniella luteola. The sequence goes on along the minus strand of NZ_LT629749.1, from coordinate 4,135,819 downwards.
GAGGATCGACCCGAACACCTTCGGCCTGACCCTCCGGCGCTCCGATGGCACGGAAATCGACCCGAGCCGGTTGTCTGCTGGGGAGCGTCAGCTGCTAGCCGTCGCTCTGCTCTGGGGACTCGCGCGCGTTGCTGGCGGACGCATACCCACCGTGGTCGATACCCCGCTCGGCCGGCTTGATAGCAGTCATCGGCGGCAGCTCGTCGATGCCTACTTCCCGAACGCGGGGGACCAAGTCTTGCTCCTCTCGACTGACGAGGAAATTGACCAACCGCTGCTCAGTCGGCTCGCTCCCGCAATATCACACGCTTACCTACTGGAGCACTCGGAAACGGAGCACGAGACTGTCGCCACGGCCGGCTACTGGTGGCCTTTGGAGGTGCGGAATGTCGCTTGAGATACACACCGTTCGGGTCTCGGAGTCCGGCAAGGAGCAACTCATCAAGCTCAAGCGATATACTGGCCTGAAGCAATGGAATACCCTTTGCCGGTGGGCGCTTTGTGCGTCGCTTGCGGACCCAACACCTCCGCTGGTCCGCGACATCCTCGCCGACTCCAACGTGGAGATGACCTGGCGCACCTTCGGCGGAGAGTGGGCGGATGTGTACCTAGCCCTGATCAAGCAGCGCCTTCTGGCAGACGGTTACGAGCTCACACAGGACAATCTCACCCGAGTGCTGCTTGCCCACCTGCACCGCGGCATAGGCGCTTTGGCCGGGCAGACGGCGCATCCAACGATCGACAGCCTCGTGAAGCGTGCCGTTCCCGCGTAGAGGACGGTTGCGTCTTCGGATTTAGCGTCGGCACCGCCCGGGTTCCACCTGGGGTGAGACGGTGTTGTCAGCCGCCGGATGGCCTGCCTGAGATCCAGATGGGTCTGACAGCAGATGGTCTCGGGAGCTTCGACGGAAGAGTGCTCGTTATGCTGCGTACGGGTTGCGAAGGCAAAGCGGCTCTCTTTACTTGAGGTGGGGGCTCGTAAGGCCGCCACCGATGGTGCAGCCGTAGGCGCCGATTGTTGCGGCTGCGACGCGGCGGTGGAGCTCGATCAGTCCGTTCACGGCTTCGGTGTCGCTGTTGGAAGCGCCAGCATTCTGAAGTCGACCAAGCATTCCTCTGCCGCCGCTTCAGGTTCGGCCCAGGCAGGCGATCTCGGGGATGGGGCAGGCCGCGAAGCTGGCCACAATTCGCTCGGCGAGCCGGCTCGAGAACCCGCTCCCCGCTACGTCGCGAGGAGTAGTTCCTCGGCATGATGTTGGGCGACGGACTTGTACGAGCGCCTCACTCGGGCCGAGATGCTGAAGAGCGTCCACGAGCACCCTGAATTAATTGGCAACCTTGCAACGTTGACAGGTAACGCTTGCCCTCGGGCGGTGTCCGGCCTCGGGCCCATCGCCCCGTCAGCGACTGATCCGACACGCTGCCGTCACCCCCAGGTGACACCACCGAGCAGTTCGTCGACCGACATTGGCTTGGCGCCGCTGTCGTCGGCGAAAGCCTCGGTCACCAGATCAATGACGACCAGGGCGGCAGGCTGGTGCCGGACGTTGACCTGCTCCTGAATGTACTCCAGGCCACCGTTGGCGTACTCCTCAAAGATTGTGAACCGCTCGTCCATACGGGTGTCGTCCAAGATCTCAGCGTCATCCACGACATTGGCCGCGATCATGTTGATCAAGGTGTCGCTAAAGCCCGGCGCCATCAGGACGTCGCTGCGAATCGGGTCGCCCGAAGCGGCAGCAAATGGCACACGCCGGTCCTGGCGGAAGCCAACCGCCGCCGCGAACAACAAGATGTCGCGATACGTCGGGAACTTCCCCTCGGACTGGAGCTCCAGCATCAGGGCCTCGTGCTGCTGGGGTCGACGAGCGCGGACCTCGCCCGGGGCTGTCGCGGTCACTTGATCACCTTCAGTTCGGAGTGGTCAGTCTCCGCCGACCGGATGTAGGGGTACGAGATTCCCTCGATCACGATGTCGTCGGCTACCTGTGCGACGGCGGTTGTGTGGGTCTCGATGACCCCGAGGTGACTGACGTAGGGCAGCAGTTCGGTCACGACGCGGCCGAGACCTTGGCTCTTGCTGACCAGCACCACGAGCTGCGGCGCCATTCTAGCGAGCGCGCGGGATACGGCCTCCTGGTAGTCCTGATCCAGCGAGCCGAACGCTGCGTCCATGACGATCGGGAACGTTCCGGCGTCCTCTGCGCCGGACCCTTCGGCTCGCCGCTCCTGCCGGATCTCCCGGGCCAACTTCGACACGGCAGCGACGAAGCTCAGGCTCAGGATCTGGTTCTCGCCGGTGGATTTCGGCACCGGCAACTCAACCCCGTCGACATTCTTGTGCAGAGTCAACTCGAAGCCCTCGCTGAGCGTCGGCACGTGCGCCTGGTGCGTGATGCTCTTAAACACCGCCTTGAGTTCGGCGTCCAGGCGAAGGCGCATGTCTTCCTCGCGGATCGCGAGGATCTCTTCGAGTGCACGCTTGACGGAGGTCACCAGGTCAGATCGCGAGCGCGCCTTGTTAGCGAGTTCGTCGGTGACCTGTGCCCGCGAGCGCTCCTTGGTCTTCTGCTCGATCTCCTTGGCGACGTTGAGCAGCTCAGTCTCGATGGCTCCCTTGCGCTGGTTCTTAACGGCGATTCGGCCCTCCAGCTCCAGGCGCTTGGTCTCGAGACGCTGCACACCCTCCATGCGGTTGTCGCTTAGCTTGCCGTCCAGCTCAGATTTGCGGGCCTCCAGTCGTGCCACGCGCTCGCGCTCGATGCCAATGCGATTCATCAGATTGGCAAGTGACTCACGGAGTCCTTCACGTGCGTCCGCCAAGGGAGCGATCTGACCACTGACTCGCTGCCAGGCCGTTTCGACTGCTTGCAAGCCAGCCCGCTGACGCCACTCCTTGACGTGTTCCCACGACTCGGTGTGCTCCGCGAGCGGCGTGCCGCAGATGCAGGCCCCATCGTCGAGCAGCTTGTCGACAAACTCGCGCTTCAGCGGTGCCGGCAAGGCCCCCTTCTGGTACAGCGTCTCGGCCATGATTCTCGTGGCCTCGCCGAGCGTGTCCGTGAATGCTTGAAAGCCACGCGTCGCTACTAAGAGCCTGCGCTCGTTCAAGGCGGCGTCACGCGCTGCCCGGGCCTCTTCAAGCTCCTTCGTCACGGCATCCCGCTCGGCCTGAACCGGGGCGGCCTCAGCGTGCTGTCGGAGAAGGTCCTCAGTCCGGCTCCGCTCCTCATCGAGCTCGGCCAGGTCGGCCTCGACGACCTTCAAGTCATCCTTGGCCTTGGCCTGCTTGTCAGTGAGAGAGTCGATTGCATCCTGGATGGCGCTGGCCATTGCGCCGCCGTGCTTCTTCAGATCGTCGGTCACGCGACGGTTGACCCGCGGCAGATGAGCGATCGCCCGCTCCACTTGTTCGAGGTCAAGCAGCACCTTGATGTCCCTTTGGACCTCGGCGTACGCACCCCTCTTCACCAGGTTCTCGATGCGCTCACCGTTGAAGAAGAAGAACCGGCTTACGCCGACGGGAAGGATACTTAGTATTGTTTCTTGGGGAGCGTAGCTGACCTCCGACGAGCCGTCGGTATTGGTCGTCCAGAGTTGCAGCTGGGCCGCGATGGGTCCCTGGTCGTCGGACTCCTTGCGCAGCGTGGCGCTCCGCAGTAGGCGGTAGTCCTGGCCCTCATGGTCGAAACGCACTTCGACGGCGACCTCGATCGGGTCGCCGACCGGAAGGGCACGCCAGGAGCTGTCGGTCACCATGCGGTCCTGCTGCTCAACGTCCTCCGACATGTTGCCGTATAGGCCCCACGTGAATGCGTTGAGGAGCGTCGTCTTACCTGCGCCATTGGCGCCGAAGAGCAGGGTGACCGGCTTGAGCTTGTCCGAAGCCAGGTCAAATGTTTGGGTGCCCTTGAACTGGCGAAAGTTGGTGAGCGTGATCGACTGGAGCTTCACGGGAGGATCTCCTTCACGGCCGCAACCAGGTCGTCGGTCGCGTCGTACGCCTTGATGTGCAGCTTGGCCCGCTCGATCTCAAGTACACGTTTGAGCAGCGCACGCTGTTCGTCGCTCAGCTCCTCGAGAACCTGCTTCTCGTTGCGGCCCTGGCTCATGTTGGTACCCCTCTTTCACGGCTTTTCATATCTCGACCCTTACATGTCCATGAGCTGGTAACGCTCCTTGAGCGGCCGCAGCACCTGAAGTGTTGTCTCGTAGTTCTCGGACAGCTTGCCGAACTCGTTGGCTCGCTCGAGTTCGCGAACGAGTAGTGCCCGTTCGACGTTGAAGTTGATGCTGGTTCCCGGCGGGGGAACCGCCAGGTAGTCTAGGATTACAGCGCGATCTTTGCCGGGGGCGAGCCGCAGCAGGCGACCCCGGCGTTGAATGAACTGACGTGGATTGCTGCTGCTGGCCAGCAGATATCCAGTCCGGGCATCAGGAATGTCGACACCCTCGTCCAGACAACGCATGGCAACCAACGCGCGGAGATCGTCGCCTGCCCCGAAGCGGCGAAGTAGAACCTTGCGCTCTGGCCGCGCGGTTTCCGAGACATACGAGTGTGCGGACAAGTGCAACTTGTTACCAACGAGGTCCATGACCTCAAGCACCTGCTTCGGACCAGGCTCATCTCCGGGTTCCGCCGGCCTCCTGCCCTCAGCGCAGTAAATCAATTGGAACCAGTCGTTCCGGCGGGCGTCGAGATCGGCGCGGAGGGCCTCAAGCTTGCCTTCGGCGTGTCCAAGGACCCCGGCTCGCTGGCGCAGCAGGAAGCCTAGCGGTGAGTTCGGGTCGGCGTCCTTGAGGTTGTCGCCGGATGCAATTCGCGCGGCGATCTGAGCGGACAGGTCGACGTACAGTGCGGTCTCGGCATCGTTGAGCTCGACCAGGCGGGGCAAGTACTCGTATCGGGTGAGTGCCCCCATTTCTATCGCCTTACCCAGACCCAATTCGAAGATGATCGGTCCAAAGTAGTCGATAAGCGAGTCGGTGCCTTCGTCGTCGAACCAGCGCTCGGGCGTTGCTGAGAGCGCCAAACGGTAGGTCGCGTTCTGAGGGAGCGACGACTTGTAGGCCGCCGACCCGAGGTTGTGCGCCTCGTCCCCGATGATCATGAGCGGCAGGTTGATCCGGGAAAGCGCCGACTGGAACTTCTCACCAGAGAAGGAGGCGTTGGTCGCCACCATGACTACGAAGGGTCGCTGACCCATCCGGGCCGCCGCTAGCTGCTCCTGGACGAGCGGCAACCACTTCTGGCTGCTTTCGTAGACCGCAATCGGCCGGACGCCGAACCCTTCGACTTCGGTGATCCACTGGTCCACCAGGTGAATCAGCGGTGCGACGATCAGGACTACCAGGGGCTGCTCGCGCTGACGCAGCACATTGCCGAGCTGTGTGGCAGCGATCATGGCGGTCTTGGTCTTGCCGGTCCCGGTGGCCATTTTGAGGATGCCGCGACCCTGGTGGCTGAGCCAGGAAGTTATCGCTTCCCGCTGGTAGCCGCGCACCTTGAGCCAGTCGGGCAACGCCAGTCGGGTCGGCTCGTCGGTCTCGGCCGGCGTCGGCGTCAGCGCGCTGTCCGTTCCTGGTAGGTCGCGGGGCGGTCGGTCATGGCCGAGCTTGACCAGCCGTTCGCGGGCCACGTCCGGGAACCGCTCGACCGAGAGGTGCGGGGTCTGGTTGGCCCACAGTGCCTGGAAATCTGTCTCGAGTCGCAGCGCCCGCGTGCCATCTCCGGCAACCCAGCCCCGGTACACCTCGACCGACTCGAAGTTGGCCATGAGGCCGCCGAAGGTCTCGTTGCTGCTCCCGGTGAATCCGACCAGATCGCCAAAATCGTCTCGGAAGATGCCGATTTTCTCGTGGTAAATCCCGACCCGGCCTTCCTGCTGGACAAAGGCCAATTTGATGTCGAGCCGTCCCTCGGCGATCAGACGACCAAGGAGCCCGAGCCCATCGAGCACCGTCTCAGGCTCGACCTGCTCCAGCTCACGCATCGTGGCGCGTTCCACCACAGCTCGTAGGTCGTACCCGCGTTCGATGTCGACGACGTCGTCCTCGTTGAGGTGCGGCGAGGCGATGAGCCGCATCGACCCGCCTCGAGCCGCGAAGGTCTCGATCCCGCGGGCATAGAGAGCGAGACTGGTGGAGGTGAAGTAGCCGACGGCGCGGCTGTAGCTGGAGGCGACGGTGAAGGCCGGCACGAAGAAGGTCTTGACGACGTCTTCCTGGTCACTGCGGTATCGGTCACCAAGGGGGAGCGACCGAAGGGTTCGAGGCGCTACATCGGTCACAGGAGATCCAAGATGTCGTCTACGTCGGCCCGGTGCTTTACTTCTGTCGGGATGTTACCGGTCTCCAGGTACTCGCGTATCGAGGTCAGCAACTCGGCGATGTCGTCGTCGCCGCGCTCGCGGTACCCCCCGATGATGCTGGTCACGGGGGAGGCGTCGGGAAGGCGGAGGGCTTGGGCAAGGGCCAGTCGGGCTTCTTCCCAGTCGGTAACCGCCGGAGCCCCAGCGAGGGACAAGGCGTCCGCGAGCGGATCGTCGATTAGGTCACGAGCAAGTTCGAAGGAGAAGGTCGCGTCGTCCTGCAGGATGAGGAACGCCTCAGCCCCGGCAGCGACGTCTTCGGCCATGAGGAATCGGCGGATTGTGCCGAATTGGGGCTGCAGTCCTGTCCAGGCAACAGACTGCGCTCCGAGCGGGTTGTGAAGCTGTCGGGTTTCACCGGCGTGGAGATCGAGGACCGCCGCGATGGCGTGCGGCGCGAGTGAGCCGCTGCCACGTAGGTGATCGTTGCTGATGCGCACGCGGTAAGCCCACCCGTCGGGGCGGCGGAAAAGGCGGCGCGTGCGCTCCGGTGCCTTACGCGCACCCTGGTCCTCCGTAGCGAGCTGCACCATCCCGTCTTTCGTGATGAACGGAGCGGCACCGGCGTAGACCACCACGCTGCTCCCGCTTACGCTGTAACGGCTGGTAATGTGCTCGACTAGATCCGTCAGCTTGACCCGACCTCCGCTTCGGGCAACCTGCTCCCGGATTACCGACCGAATGCCGGCGTACGCGTCGAGTCCCCACTCTTTGAGGGCCCATCGGTCGCGATCGACGCGCTCGAAACGGTCGTCGCCACTCAAAGCGTTCCCGAGGGAGCGCGGGCTCCGGTCGAAGACGAAGCGGTCGACGATCTCCTGGGGGCTGAGCGGTGAACCATCGATCGACAGGATGGCGGCAGCGTAGTCGTTCACCGATGAGGTCCGCGTGAGCACGAAGTTGCGGTCAACGATGTAGCCACAGTGGGTAATCCACGCCGCCGTGAGCTCGGCCTGCTTCTCCGGGTGGCTGCTCTCGATCAGGTCGAACTCGTCCATCCGTGCGACGCCGTACTTGTCGGCCCGCTCCTGAAGCAGCGTCTGGGTGATGTTCTCGGCGGCGGTCATGGTGGGGACGACGCACCACTCATCCTCGATTTGATAGGCGTCATCCAAGCGGTCGAGCACGCGCCATGCCGGTTGGCCGACCGTCTCGACGTTGCGGCCCAGCGCCGGGATGAGCTCGAGCAACTCATCGAGCGGGCGGATTGTGCCGATAAGTGAGCGGGCGGCTTCGGCGACCTCTCCGAGGGCGCCACTCTCGGAGATGAAGCCACGCATGGTGCCGGTCGCCTTGCCCTCGATCTGGCGGATGCGCTCGCGGGTCACCTCGTACTTCAGTCCGAGCTGGTCCAGGGTCACCGGCTTGTCGGCGAACATGCGAGCCGCGAGGATCTGCGCGGCGCGTGGATCGAGCATGCGAAGGGCGTCGTCGAAACGGCCAGCAATGTCGAGCTCCAGCTCGTCCTCACCCAAGACCTGATCAGCGGTGAGCGTCTCGAGCCTCTGACGAGCCTTAACGATCTCGTGTGGCGTGCCGGCGGGGAGCGGGGCACCCAGCAGGGCCTGGTCGGAGAACCCGACGGTGGCGAACCAGGTGGCGACTGTTGTCAGATCGTCGTTCAGGGCATGTAGCCAGTCCGGCGTCCGCAATTCATCGAACGGCAACGCCGCCATGGTCTCAAAGGCATTGGAGAACGAGATCACGGTCGGTGTCGCTGCCGTCGTGCTGGCGTCGGCAAGGGCTTGAAGGATGGCGTCGATAGTGCCGGCGCCCACCTGGCGCCACCTGATCATGTCGTCCACGGTCATCGCCGCCAGAGCAGCAGCTTGGGTACAGCCCCGGCGGTCCAGTGTGTTGGCGGCGCGGGCGGGCAGCTGCAGCAGCCGCAGATCAAGGTCGGGGGACAGTCCGGGGAAGATCTGACCGATCGTCCACTGCGTCAGCCGCTCCATGGCCAGCTCCGAGATCTGGGCAATGATGTGCCGTCGCACGCCGGCGGAAGCGTCGTCGATCGACTCCTGCCACCAAGGCTGACCCTCGCCGCGCCACTCGAGGGTGCCCCTCAACCACGGGAACGCGTCGAGCCAGGTGCGTGGTCGCACGTCGTCGAAGTCGAACGAGAAGTCCTCAGTCATGCGGTGGTCATACCCCCTTCGGGTGTCTGGCTTTGGATAGCGGCCGGCTCCGACAAGTCATCTTTATCTATTGCTGCGCCCGCGGTCGCTGGTTCGCGGTACCGGGCCGACCCTGATGAGTATGAGGCAGCCGCAGCGCGTCAGATGCACTGCATGGGTCGCGGAAGTAGATGGTCCGCCGTGCGCTACTTCCTTGAGCAGGGCAGTATCGCCCGCATCGGATGCGATCGACCGTCTGGCGATCGCCACCAGCAGGAGACCAAGCATGGCTGTTGAAGACATGGGGCGCTCGCGCCTCGAGCGTTGGGTGCAGGGGCTTTAGGGCACTTGCCAGGTTGTTCAACGGGGAGCTGACCCGATTCATCGGACATGGACGGCGTGGTGATCATGCCACGAAGTTGGCGGCGCTGTGCAGGGCTTCGAACTCAACGGCAGCCGAGACCCAACTTTTGGAGCCCGTTGTCCCGCCCGAACTAGGCGCTGGCCAGCCTGAGGGTCTCGACCTCGAGCTGGAGGACCGGTTCTTGCAGAGCAACTCGACCGGCTCCTTCTTCTCCGCAGCGGTCAGGCCGCCCTCGGCTTCGCGGCGTCGATCCTGGTCTGGCTCGTCCAGCGGCGCAACACGACTCGCGCATCCGGGGATCTTCGCGACCTGAACGACCGGCTCACCCCCGGCGACCAAACCCAGGGCTCGACGCCGGAACTCCGGCGGGCTTCGCTGCGGCCATAGGGACTCCTCTTCAAGAGACGATCCTCGCCTCAGATTGGCTGTCCGGAACAGCGGATCAGCTCCTGGGAACGGCCGAGAACCTGGAGCGCTTCACGACGGCGAATGATGGACACGACCTCGATCACGAATTCCATCTCGAGGATCCGATAGATTGGCGAGTACTCGCCACGCTGCGCGCTGCATACAATGCTATAGCGGCTCACTGAGATGGTTCCCGACTTGATGAGGGTTGTGAGCGAAGGCGCCATGATACTTGCACGCCGCAACGCTCAGTTTCTCTGAGAGTCCGGAGTCAGGCGACCACGTTGTAGCGACGCGTCATTCAGGCAGCCGGCCGGCCTCCATCATCGCTCGGCGAGCATCATCTGCGCGGGGACTGCTCTGTCTCGAGATGAGCCAGGCCGGCCGGCCCGGATCGCCGCAACAGCCCCAGAATGGGCCAAGTTGTCGACCATTTCGACCAAGGCGTAGTCGTCAATCGGGGCTAGGAGTATGACCGGGCGGTTAACGCTACGGGTCACCTCGAAAGCGTCCAGGGGTCGCTGATGCGGACCCCGCCACTTGAGAACTGCGCACACGCGGCCGCCACTAGGAGCGCTTTGAGCGTTCGACCCAGCAATGTCGTGGTGTCGTCAGGCCGAAATCAGGGACTCCAGCAGCGCTTGCGTCTCGGCGTCGGTGGAGTAGACCGTCGCTCCGAGCATCCCGCGGGTCAACAGGACCTTGTACGTATTGCGCACGGCTTGGTCGAACTGAGCCGAGTCGCCGCGCTTCACCTGGCTGTCGTGGCTGTGCTGCGGCTGGGCCACCCAGTGGTCCGAGCGCCAGACCAGATCCGGGCCGATGATCACACCGGCGTAGTCGTACTCGAAGCCCTGCGCGGTGTAGACACAGCCGACCTGCTCGAAGCCAGCCGCGTCACTGGCCCAGTACGGCGTCCCCGGCGCGCCGGCGTGCGAGGTGTCCTTCTTGTTGTTCCAGGGCTTCTGCCAGTCGCCGATCCGAACGTCCGGCTTCAAGCCACCACCGGGGATCGGATCGCTCCAAGGCCAGCAGTAGCCAGCGGCCATCCGCGCCCCGTAGCCCTCGTCCAGCAGGGCTCGCAGCCGTAGCTCCATGGTGCTTGGTCCCGTGGTCGACGACAGACTGAAGTGCTCGTCGCCCTCCCACGGGACCGGCCCGCCCGGTTCGAGGCCGAGCAGTCGCAGCACCCACTCCTCGTACGCGCGGCTGCCGCCGCAGCGGAACTGCGCATCCAGTTCGATGACCTGGGTTCGAAGGCCAGCTGCCTCGGCCGCATCACGGATGTCGTCGATGGTTCCGATCTCGCCAGGGCGGACCACTTGGTGCTCGTCGAGCAGAAAGACGGGGACGCGCGCCGCATCGATGAGCTCGGCCACCTGGGGCCGGCCTGAGCGCAATGACGCCGGGGTGTAGCGGTTGGCCGAGGTCTCGCGGATGCGGTGGGCCTCGTCGCATATCAACACGTCCAGACTGTTGCGTTCGGCGTCGACGAACTGGTTGAAGTACTTGAACATGCTCTTCACCCGCGGTGCGCGTGCTCCAGCAACTCGGCGCAGGGTCTGGGTGAACGCGCTCGATCCGGTGGCGTGCAGCACGGTGCGGCCGCGGCGGGAGAGCTCGCCCATCAGGGAGAGCGCGATGACGCTCTTGCCGGAGCCCGGACCACCGCTGACGATGATGACTTCCTTGCTGTTGGCCCGGTAGGACTGTTCAACGGAGCGCATGACGAGGGAGTACGCGACCTGCTGCTCGTCGAGGAGGACGAACTGCTCGCGTCGTTGCACCTCCTCGGCCGCCAGGGTCAGCAGCTGTTTGCTCGGTCGGATCGCGGACCCGAGGAGGAGGTCAGCCGCCTCCGCACCGGACGTCGGCGCCAAGTGCTGCTGGAGGTAGCGGAGAAACTTGGCGCGGCGTTGCCCGGTGTACATGCGGCCTTGCTGGTCCTGGGGATAGGCCCAGAGGTCGTTGAGGTCAAGGTCGGTGGCGTTGTGCAGGTAGGCCACGCCGGCGATGCCGGCCTGCCCCTCATCGTCGAGCGCGGCCACGAAGTCTCGGAGGTGGGTGCAGTAGCGACGCACCTGCTCCACCGGGTGCAGCCGGGTCCCCATGCCGTCCAGGACGCAGAGGTCGTCGGCGTGGTCGACCAGGTGCGCGCGTGACCACTGCTTGAGCTCCACCACGACAAACTGCGCAGTTCCACTGCCGGGATGCCGGCCGCACAGGATGACGTCAGCCCTCTTGCTGGTCAGCGGCAGCTGGTACTCCACAAGAACCTCCACGCCAGGAAGTCCGGCCTCGACCAGGTCGGAAGCCAGTACAGCGAGGCTGCGCTCCCAGGACCGGATCTCGGCGGGTGGCGCGGATCGGCCCATTCGGTGACGGTACTGCTCAGACAGGGTCGGCACGAGGGAGCCATTCTCGATCTGCGAGCGCAGGTGAGCGACTGACCCACGAAACAACGGCACGACTCAACCCCAGGAAGCATCAAGAAACTTCCCGCGCGGGTGGAGGCTTGTCGATCGACGCGCCTGTCGGGCCGAAGCGGAACTACCTGCCTGAGGCTAGCCGACGGCTTGTCGCGCCACCTCTAAGGTGGTCGAAGGCTCGGGCTCGAGCGATAAGGGGTGCGATGCAGGTCCAGTTCACCAGCTACGGTCCTGCCGCGCTCATCCTGCTTCGCCAGGCCGTCGCTGCGGCCAAGGCCCACGACCCGATGGCGCCGGTCACGCTCATCGTGCCCACCAACCTCGCCGGCATCGTCGCCCGCCGGTACCTCGCCGCGGGGGTAGGCGACGGTCGCATCGGCATCGCCGCCCTGGACATCACCACGCTGGATCGGCTCGCGGAACGCCTCGCTGCGCCGAATCTCGCGCCCCGTCGGCCAGTGACTGCGCCGGTCCTTGCGGCAGCCTGGCGGACCGCCTTGGCAACCGAGCCGGGCGTGTTTGCCGAGGTGGCCGATCATCCCGCCACCGTGCAGGCGCTCGCCGCGGCGCACCGCACCCTGCGCGACGCTGACAACTCGGCGCTGACTGGCGTCGAGAAACTCGGCGGTCTCCCGGCGGAGGTGGTGCGGCTGCACCGCACGGTTCGCCACTCCCTGCACTCTGACTGGTACGACGGGGTCGACCTGCTTGACGATGCTGCCACACGCTGCCACGGTGCGGACCTCGGCGCCGTCGTGCTGTATCTGCCGCAGGAACTGAGCCGAGCCCAGGCCGCTCTCGCGGACGGACTCCTGAGGGACCGTCCCGCCTCCACCGTCATCTGCGGGCTTACCGGGGTGCGGCGCGCTGATGCTGCGCTCACCCCTTGGCTGGAGCAACTGGAGGTGCAACTGCCGGACCCTCCCGCGCCGAGTACAGCCACCCGCTTGCTCAACGCCTCCGACTCCGACGACGAGGTGCGGTGCGTGGTGCGCGAGGTCGTCGAAGCGCTCAAGCACACCCCCGCCCATCGGGTCGCCGTGCTCTACTCCGCGACCAGGCCGTACGCCCGGCTGCTGCACGAGCAGCTTGCTGCGGCGGGTGTCACGGTGAACGGGACCGGTCCGCGGCCGGTGGGGGAGCGCGCGATCGCCCAGTGTCTGCTGGGGTTGCTCGCGCTGCCCGAGGGTGACCTCGCTCGCGCCGACCTGTTCCGCACTCTGGCCAGCGCTCCGGTTCGCGACTTCGATGGCCAACGCGTCCCGCTGTCCCGGTGGGAGCGCACGTCTCGGAGCGCCGGCGTGGTCCGCGGAGAGGACTGGTCTGCCCGGCTTTGCCGGCTGGTCGATGTCGAGCAGGCCGAGATCGCCTCGGAAATGGCATCGGAAGATCCGCAGGACTGGCGGCTGGAGCGCAGCCGTCAAGCCATCGAGTCCGCCGAGGGTCTGAACGCCTTCGTCGCCCGACTGCGGAGCGAGTTGGACAGCGCCGAGCGGATGAGTACCTGGCGTGACCTGACCGGCTGGGCGGGACGACTCTACGAGACGCTGCTGGGAAGTCCGGGCACGCTGAACCGTCTTCCCGCCGAGGAGCAGTACGCGGCCGCGGCGGTTGCGTCCACCCTGCAAGCGCTGGGCAACCTCGACGCCGTCGAGGGCGCAGCCTCGCTCACGCGACTCCGCGAGGCGCTTGAGCTGGCGTTGGCGTCGTCCCTGCCGCGGGTCGGGCGCTTCGGGGACGGGATCTATGTTGGGCCGCTGAGTTCGGCGGTCGGCCTCGACCTCGAGGTGTCCTTCGTGCTGGGGCTGAGCGAGGACCTCTACCCTGGCCGCGTGCATGAGGATGCGCTGCTCCCAGAGAAGGTGCGGGCGGCCACAAACGGGCAGGTGCCTTCCGCCCGCGCCGCGCTCGACCGGCAGCACCGGAACCTGCTCGCCGCGTTCGCGTCGGCTCCAACTGTGGTCGCGTCCTTCCCCCGTGGGGACCTCCGGCGGTCCACCGTGCGCATACCGAGCCGCTTCCTGCTGCCGACCCTGCGTCATCTCAGCGGGGACCACCGCCTGCCGGCTACCGCGTGGCAGCCAGCGGACTATGCCGGGGCGATGGCCACGTCCGGCTCTTTCGCCGGCGAGCTCTTGCAGACGCGCGCGCTGAGCCAGGAGCAGGAGTGGCGCACCCGGCAGGCTGCCGCCGTGCACACCTTGGACGACGCGACCGTGCGCGCGGGCACCGTTATGGTCCGGGCCAGGGCGCAGCACGCCTTGAGCCGTTTCGACGGCAACCTGTCCGGCCTCGAGGGCATCCCCGACTACGCCATGAGCACTCAGGCCATCTCGCCTACCGCACTCGAGTTCTATGCGGCCTGCCCGTACGCCTTCTTCGTCCGGCGGCTCCTGGGTGTTCAGCCGTTGGAGCAGCCAGAGGACATCGTCGTCGTCTCGCCCACTCAGATCGGCACCTTCGTGCACGCGGTGGTGGACCGGCTCATCCGCGAATGCCAGGACGAGCTCCCGGGCTTCGGCGAACCCTGGACCGGTGCTCAACGCGAGCGTCTCCGCGCGATCGCCGAGTCGGAGGCCGAGGCGTTGGCCCAGCAAGGACTCACCGGACACCCGCGGCTCTGGCAGCGGGAGCGTCAACGGATCCTCGGCGACCTCGAGTGGATGCTTGACGACGACGACGCCTGGCACGCTCGTGAGCAGTCGAGGGTCATGGCGAGTGAGATGGCTTTCGGTATGCGCGGCGGGGAGGCTGTGGCCGTCACCGTCTCGCGCGGTTCGGTCAGCATGCGGGGAAGCGCGGACCGTGTCGACCAGCGAGCTGACGGCACGCTTGTCGTCACCGACATCAAGACCGGAAGCCGTACCGCCTTTGACAAGATCAGCGAGTCTGACCCTTATGTCGAGGGGACCAAGCTCCAGCTTCCCGTTTACGCGCTCGCTGCTCGGTCCCGCTTCGGGAACGCCGGCACGCCCGTGCGTGCCGCGTACTGGTTCGTGCGTAAGGGCCGCGGCCGGAAGGAGCTGCCATTGACGCAAGAAGTTGAACAGAGCTATGCCGTGACCGTGGGAGTCCTCGTCGACTCGATCGCGGCAGGGCTTTTCCCCCCCAAGGCGCCGGAGACACCAGACTTCTTGTGGGTGCAGTGCTCCTACTGCAACCCGGACGGGACCGGCTACGGCGACCTTCGGGAGGTTTGGGAGCGGAAGCAGTTCGACCCGCTGCTGCAGCGGCTCGTCCGGCTGATCGACGTGGACGCACCCGCCTCCCTCGGCGACGCTGGGGCAGCTCAGTGACGGCCCGGTGGCTGGACCAGAACGCACGCGACCGCATCACCTCGGATACGGGCAGCACGCTCTTCGTGAACGCCGGAGCCGGGTCCGGCAAGACCCACGCACTGGTCAATCGGGTGCTCCACCTCGTTCTGACTGACAACGTACCGCTTCGTCATATCGCCGCCGTGACCTTCACCGAGAAGGCGGGGGCGGAGCTGCGGGACCGCTTGCGTGTCCGGTTCGAAGCCCAGCGGGCGGAGGGCAGTGAGTGCCATCGGGAACGAGCCGACGAGGCACTGAATGACCTCGACAGCGCAGCCATCGGGACGCTGCACGCCTTCGCGCAGCGGCTCCTGATGGAACATCCGATCGAGGCGCGACTCGCACCGCAACTTGAGGTACTGGACGAGATCGGGTCTTCCGTGGCGTTCGAGGACCGGTGGTCTGAGTTGAGGACGGAGCTGCTGGACGACGACAGCATGGAGGAACCTCTGCTCCTCGGGATGGCGGTCGGTATCACTCTCGACCACCTTCGTTCGCTGGCCGTGCTCCTAGGCAACGACTGGGACCTGATTCACGACCAAGTTCTGTTTCGCCACGCCGAGCAGATCACCCCACCTCCGACGGCCGACCTGCTCGCCCGAGGGCGTCGGCTCGCCGACCTCGGAGCAGAGTGCACTGAGCCTGAGGACAGGCTTCTCGAGCACTTCCGCCAGCTGAGGGTGCGACTCGGCCGGTTGGCTTGCGCACCGGACGTCGAGGCCGAGCTTTCGGTACTCGAGGAGATCGGGAAGATCGCCTTCAGTAACGGGCAGAAGGGAAACTGGAGCCGACCGATCGACGAGGTGCGAGCGGCCGGCCGGAGTTTCGCCGCCGACGCCACCAAGGCAGTTGACGCCGTCCGCCACCAGTGCCTCCGACGGCTGACTCACTGGCTTGCGGCCCAAGTGGTAGTCGCCGCCGAGGGTCGACGCGCGCAGAGTCGCCTGGAGTTCCACGATCTCTTGGTGCTGGCCCGCGAGCTGCTGCGGACCAGCGCGAGCACGCGGCGGGACCTGCACGACCGGTACCAACGGCTGCTGCTGGACGAGTTCCAGGACACCGACCCGATCCAGATCGAGCTCGCTGTGCGCATCGCGGGCGGCGAGGAGGCCGCCGCCAACGACTGGCGTGACGTCGTGGTGCCGGCGGGTCGGCTATTCGTGGTCGGCGATCCCAAGCAGTCGATCTACCGTTTCCGGCGGGCGTCGATTGCGACCTATCTCGACGCGCAGAAGCACCTGGGGGAGACGGTCAGCCTGACAACGAACTTCCGGACCGTCGCACCCATCCTCGACTGGGTCAACGCGGTCTTCGCTCAGCTCATCCAAGCCGAGCCCGACGGTCAGCCCTCGTACGAACCGTTGAACCTCGCCCGGGAAGACGTGGGGCGCGGACCGGGCGTGATGTTGCTGGGGGCGGAGCCGCACAGGGACCTGCCGCGGGCGTCCGCGGCCATCCTGCGCACCCGCGAAGCGGCGGATGTCGCGGGCGCCGTCACGCAGGCCATGACCGAGAGCTGGCAGGTGTTCGACCGCGTGACACAGTCCTGGCGCCGATGCCGGCTTGACGATATTGCCGTCCTGGTCCCGGCTCGAACGTCGCTGCCGTTCCTGGAGGAGGCTCTGGACGCGGCAGGCATCGAGCACCGCACGGAGGCCAGCTCGCTGGTCTACCAAGCCGATGAGGTGCGCAGCTTGCTCGCCTGCGTGCGCGCGGTGGCCGATCCGACTGACAGCCTGGCTCTGGTGCAGGCGCTCCGGTCGCCCCTCTTCGGCTGCGGTGATGACGACCTCTGGCGCTGGAAGTACGCCGGTGGTGCCTTCAACATTTATGCGCGGCTGGAGAATGCAGCCCTCAACGTTGGGCCGGTCGGGTCGGCCTTGACCTATCTCCGCCAGCTGGCTTTCGACTCCCGGTGGAGAACCCCAAGTGAAGTGCTCGGAGCGGTCGTCGCCGACCGCCGGATGCTCGAGCTGGCTGCCACCGGTCCACGAGCCCGAGACGCCTGGCGTCGCCTGCGGTTCGTCGTCGACCAGGCCCGAGCGTGGGCGGAGTCGTCCGATGGAGGGCTGCGCAACTACCTCGCCTGGGCGGCGCACCAGGGCCAGGAGACCAGCCGCGTCGCTGAGTCAGTGCTGCCGGAGACCGACGCCGACGCGGTCCGAGTTATGACTATCCACGCGGCCAAAGGGCTCGAGTTCCCGATCGTGATCCTGTCGGGCTTGACGGCCCAGAGCAACCGCCGCCGCGGCGTCCAAGTTCTGTGGCCTGCGTCCGGCGGATATGCCGTCAAGCTGAGCAGCAGCGTCCAAACCGAGGACTTCGACGCTGCACAACCCATCGACGAGCAGATGGACGACCTGGAAAAGCGACGACTCCTCTACGTGGCAGCAACCCGGGCGCGGGACCACCTGGTGGTGTCCCTGCACCGTCCCGACAAGGCCGTCGCAACGGCGGCACGCCTGCTCGCCGGAGCTGGTGGCCTCAGCGCTGCTGGTGCCGTGTCGTACCAGACGCCGACATCCGGCGCGGCCAACGCTCGGGTTGCGCCGCCGCCGGTTCTGCCGCCGCCCGACTACGCCCCATGGCTGGCCGAGCTGACGCAAGCGCGCGAGCGGTCGCGGAGAACGTCGGCGATCAGCGCATCTGGGCTGGAGGGCACCGAGCCTGAGGTGGTGCTTAATCGCGAGGCCAAGCCGCCTGGGTTGGCCAAGGGCGCCCGTGATCTCGGGCTACCGCCCTGGTCGAAGGGTCGATATGGATCCGCCGTCGGACGAGCGGTGCATGCCGTGCTGCAGGTGGTGCCGCTTCCAGCGGCGGACACGAGTCAAGCTGCGGCCGTCGCAGACGCTGTTGCCGCTCAGTGCGTCGCCGAGGGCGTGGTCGGTTACGAGGGGATGGTGAGCGCGCTGGTGGAATCGGCGCTGCGGTCCGACCTTGTGCAGCGCGCGGCTGGCCATCAGCACTGGCGGGAGCAGTACGTCGGCACCGTCACCACTGACGGCACGGTCCTGGAGGGCTACGTCGACCTCATCTTCCGCGACGACGACGGGTCGTTCGTCATCGTCGACTACAAGACCGACGCCGTCCCGGCCGGCGGTCTCGCTTCCCGTGTCACCTACTACCGACCGCAAATGGAGGCCTACGCGGAATGTCTGCGTGCTGCCACAGGGGGCGAAGTCCGCGCCGAACTGCTGTTCCTGCACCCGGGCGGAGGGGCCGTCCCGGTCCCCGCGGTTCTGCCCTAAGAGCCTGGAATTGAGAATCGCCGAACCGCGATAGGGCTTGCCGTTGGTCCTCCTTAACTGGCATTGGGATACTGGATGAGGTCCTGAAGGTTCTCGAACTAAGACGCTCCCAGATCAGCCCAGCGTCTTCAGCGAACAATTCACCAACGAAGGGGGCTGCGACTTCGAAGCGAGTCGCCTTGACCGAGCAAGGAGGGTTCTCACGGCACCGGTCCTGGTCGCCTTGTCCTGGTCGCCTGTGTCCTCCGTCGGTTGATGTGCGACGGTCGTCGCCAGTTGATGTGCGACACCGGGCCGGTCCGGTCACCCTGAACTGGGGGCGTTCCCCTGGGGCATCCTGAGCTTGGGGGTCGGGATGGTTCCGTTGTCTCCTGGCTGGATAGCAGCGGCCGGACGCGGTCCGGCTGGCTCGGCGCGCGCCGGAGTCAGGAAGTCAGCCTTATATACCGCTTCACCTTTCGGGAGACCACGGCGGCCGGGAGACGGTGAGCCGGTGTTGGGGGGAGGCGGCCCTGGCCGCGGGACGGGCTGCTACTCGGCGCGACGTCCGTGGCGGCGAGGTGAGTTCTTGTGGCTGGCTCGCTGATCCTGGTAGCTGGTCGACGACTCGCCACCAGAGGGCTGAGGCCGGATGGTCGTCGGGCAGCGGCCCTCCTCCTGTCGCTTGCTTCAGCAACTGCCGACCGTCGAGTCCGGCCGCCACCAGGCTCGCGACTCGCGCAGCCACCAGAGGCGCTTGGCGGTCGTGGGCGGTGCTGGGGGCAAGGTCGGTGATGAGCTGAAGCAGCGCCGCGCGTCCTTCTGTGGTGTCGGCGGCGAGACGCCGTTCGAGCTGCGCCTGCCAAGTGTGGCCCGGGCCGTTCGTTACGGGGGCTCCGGTAGCGCGACCGTCGCTGCCGTCGACCCGGTTTGCCGCCCGCCACACCTCCACGTCGGCGACCAACGCGTTTGCGGTCAAGTTGGGGTGGTCGGCTGCCCACGCTGGTCGGCGGTGTGCCGTGTCAAGGCGAATGCGGTCGGCGAGGTCGGTGACTAGCTGTGATCGTGCCTTCAGGTATGGACCCCACTCAGCGTCATCACTGAGTCCCTTGGGGACGGCGGGCAGCCACGGCAGCGGTCCGCCTGGTGCATAGCTGTCGCTCTCGCACCGGAAGTCGAGGACAGCGGCTCGGTCGTTGGCGGTGTCGAGTTCGCGCGTTGCTGCTGCGGCTCTCAGTGCTTCACTCGGATTTACCCCTTCTGCCGAGTTGAATATGAGGTTGGCGCGGAGGGTTGGCCAGGCCGGCTCGTGAGTAAGTCCTGCGGCGACTTGTTCGGCGGTGTGGTCAAGGGCGGTGAGGGTGTCGGCTCCGGCGACTTGTTCGGCGGCGACGTGAAGAGCATCGAGGTAGCGGTCGGCTGCGTCGCCGAGCCGGAGAGCGGCATCCTGCTGATGGCGTTGCAAGGTGCTGGCGGAGGTGGGGGTGTCGTCGCGGGCCAGGATCTGCTCGAGCAGGTCGGTCGCTGTTCTGGGATAGATGGTGTCCGGATGGATAGCGGTGTGAGGGTCGCCGTCGCCGACGACGGGCAGGTAGACGTGGTTGGCGGTCCGCCCGCGGGTCAGCATTGTGTACAGCTGCTGGCGGGACGCGTCGCCGGTGATGACGCCGTGCATCGTGTCGGCGGTGACACCTTGGGCGCCGTGGATGGTGGTGGCGTAGCCCAGCTCGACCGAGTTGTGGACGTAGCCGGCGGGCAGGGCGGTGGTGCGGCCGGTGCGGAGGTGCTTCACCTGCAGCCCACCGGCGGCGCTGACGTGTTGGACGGTCCAGCGGTCGCCGTTCTTCACCCAGTCGTCGGCGGTGGTGCGCAGTTGTCGTTGGTTGGAGCGGGTGATCACGGTGTCGCCGACGCTGGCCAGGTTCCCGTCGGCCAGCCGGACCTCCCAGCCAGGGATGGTGCCGCGCAGGCGGTGGGTGCGCGCGCGGAAGTTGAGATCGGCGACCTGGTCCCGGGTCGGCGCAAGCATCAGCGCATCCAGACTTTGGCCGCGGTCGACCTGCCAGGCGGTGAACACCTGCTCGGTGATGGTGGTCGGGTCGCCGACGTGGATCCGGTGCCGGTCGAGATAGAAGCCCAACGCTGCTGGCTGTCCGTCTCGGAGGGCGAGGGTGACGGCAGCCTCGATGGGGTCGGCGAACCGGTGCAGCTCAGTCAGCCGCACCACGCCGTGGACGGCTTGGACGTCGTGGAGTACGCCGCCGGCGCCGATGGCACTGAGCTGGGCGTCGTCGCCGACCAGCCGCACACTCCCACCTCGTTCGACGATGAACGCGACGGCGGTATCGAGGGTGAGGGTGTCGGCCATCCCGGCCTCGTCGACCAGCACCAGCGTCCGAGGGCCGACACCCGCAGCCCAGTCGGGAAGCGGCTGCTGGTGGTCGAGAGTCCAGGTGAGCTTGGCGAGGGTGTCGGCAGGGGCGCCGGTCTGCTCGCCCAACTGGGCGGCCGCCACTGCGGAGGGGGCGAGGCCGATCACCTCACCGCCGGCTTCGGTCCAAGCCCGGGTCAGGGTATGGAGGGCGGTCGTCTTCCCCGCCCCAGCGGGGGCGATGGCCAGCTGCAGCCGCGACCCGGACGTGACCATCGACCGCACCAGACTCACCTGCCCGGCGTCGAGCTGCACGCCGTTGGCGGCCGTCTCGAGCAGCGCGAGCTCGACCGAGGCAGGGTCGACCGTCCAGCCGTCGTTGTGACCGGCGGTCGAGATAAGCCGTTGCTCAGCGGTGAGGATGCGGGTGGAGGTGTAGAGGTCGGCGCCGGCCACGGTGTAAACCGACGAGCCGTCCGCCCGCCGCAGCGCCGCGGGTTCGGTGAGGCCGTCGTCCGGTGGTGTCAGGGGGACGCAGCGCTGCACAGCCTGGTCCACCAGGAGCTCGACGACCCGCTCGACCTGACCCAGGGGCAGGTCGGTGCCGCGGACCTGTCGAAGGGCTTCGGCGCGCAGATGCCAGGTCTGCCACGTCGGTCGGTGCTCCTCCACCGTCGCCACGATCTGTCGTGAGGTCGCCGCGACCCAGGCCGCGGTTACCGTCGGGCCAGCGACCCTCGGAGGCTGCAGGGCGGCGTGGAGCATGTCGCGCAGCTGCGTCCCGCCGCCGAGCACGTCGACGGCTTCGGCGTGCCACGTCGCGCGCTGCTCGGCTAGGCTGCGCGGTTCGTGCTTCGCGTCCCGGGTTTCCAAGGTGGCCTGCTGCGCCAGCTGCAGCGCCTCCACCGGCGTGGGGGGTCGGCCGTGGTCCTGCTGGAATCGGCCGGCGAGCTCCCCCTGCCGGACCACGATCACCTTCCGGCGGGCCGACCACCGCTCGTTGAGCGCGGGGTCGACGCCGACGATCTCCCGGACCCGCCGCTTCCGCGGGTCCTGGCCACGTCGTTCGCCGAACTGGACGCCGAGCCGGTCGGTGAGGTGGTGTTCGAGGGCGGTGTTGTAGGTCTCCGACGCCGTCACCTTGGCCTTGAACAGCACCCGGCCGTCGATTGACAGCCACTTCCCGCTGTGGGTCTGCACCTTGTTCGCGACCGCCACATGGGTGTGCAGGTCCGGGTCGCCGGCCCGGCTGTCCCGGTGAGTGAACGCCGCCGCCACCAGACCCCGGACGTCGACCTGCCTCACCCCACCCTTGCCCTCGCGGCTGAACAGGGCGCGCTGCTCGAGGAACCGCAACGCGTCCGCCACTGCCGCGTGGTGGGCCTCCTCGATCTGGGCGGCGGTCTTCGGCTCGGCGACCGCCCACAGAGTCGACACTGACTTGACGGGGGAGAAGGTGAGGTCGTAGCCGGCGACCGTGGTGGAACGCGGCCGCGACAGCTTCGCGAGCATCCCGGACAGCTCGCGCGCATCGGCCGATCCCGTCCATGCTCGACACGGAAGAACTCCCGGGCCACCTCGGACCGGATCCGCGCCCGCTCATCCGCTCTGATCTAGTATTCGGCCAGTCCCCCGGCCGCCAGCTTGGCCGCCGCGAACCGGGCGGCGACCTCACGCTGGAACGGCGTTATCTCGACCACGCCGGTGCTGAATGTCAGACCCATCGCCGGCACGAGCGGGAGTGCCGGCGACCCGGCGAGCTCGGCGAGTCGACCGGCCAGTGGGTGTCGGCCCTTACCGAAGAGGGACCGCATCTGCTCCGCCGTCACGACGTCCCCGGCGTCCAGGCCGTCGATCCCGACCATGCCGGAGCCTGCCCCACACCCCGGGTGTCTCGCCCCGCTCGGTGTAGTACGACGCGAGGCCGACGTGGCCCTTGTGGGTGGCGTCCAGCCCGGCCACGTGTCGGGTCAGGTAGTCATACCCCGAACCGGCCGTCAGCTTGTGGATGCTCATCGTCACAACCTCCTGAAGGCGGGGGAACGTAGCGGGTGGTCACGAGACGCCGGTGGTACGACCGGCGGTGCACTAGGTGTTTGGCAGATCGGTCTTGATGGTGAGAGGGCTGGAACGCTGGGCGAGCGAGAGGCAGCGCCATCGCGGGTGCGGGCTCCTGGGTGCGTTCCGGAGGGCCAGCCGGCCTTCCTGGTGGTGACTATCGGGCGGCACCATTCACCGGCAGGTGGAGACCTGCTCAAGCGCCGCCGCCATCGGTCGTCGAGTCCTTCACCCATGCTGCGAGCAGCAAGAAGAATCCGCCGCCACCGCCGACGACCTCGCAGACATGATCGCTCCGGCGGAGGTGCCAAAGCTCGCCGCGCGGCTGCGGTCCGCCTCGGATCACACTCGGCACGCCTCGATGTCCCTGCCGCCGGTTACAGTTTGAGCAAGAGACGCCCCACGGGGTGAAGAGCAACCGCGGGCAAGAGGAGAACTTAATGGGTAGCGAGATCGAGATGGTCAGCGACGGCGACGGTGTCGCGATCATTGGCAATACCAGCGATGTCGAACGGTTCTTTCTCCACTCCGGGCTCGACAAGGTGCCATCAAAGGATCTCGACCTCCACAAACTATGGTCGGCCTCCGGTACTGCAGGTGCCGCTGTCCAGATCGGGGCCGACCTCGCAGCGAACTCCGGACGATGGGTCAAACTCACCGCTGAGTCCGCCGAAGCAGTTCGCAGGTATGGGCTCATGGCGACGAAGACGCCTGGCGTGAGCCACGCGATGATTGGGCAGCCGGGCGACGTCAAACAATGGCTTCAGATCGCGCAGGCCCCGTCGATGCTGTTGAGCGGTCCTTTCGCGCTCACCGCGCTGTCCACGATGATGCAGCAGCGCGCGATGCAGCAGCAGATGGACGAGATCGTCGAGTACCTGGAGCTCATCAACGAGAAGGTCGACGACATTCTCCGCGGCCAGAAGGACGCGGTGCTCGCCGACATGATCGGCGTGGACTTGACCATCGAGGACGCGCTCATCGTGCGGGACGAGGTCGGGCGCGTCTCCGAGGTGACGTGGTCGAAGGTGCAGGCCACCTCCCAGACCATCGCCCGAACCCAGGCGTATGTGCTTCGCGAGCTGGACGCGATCGCCGAGAAGCTCCATAAGAAGGCGGACCTCGGAGACATCGCACGCGCGACGAGGGAAGCGGAACCGAAGGTCCGTGAGTGGCTGGCGGTGCTCGCCCGCACCTTTCAGCTCCAGGATGGTGTGTCCGTTCTCGAACTTGACCGGGTGTTGGACTCTTCGCCAGAGGAACTTGAAAGCCACCGGCTCGGACTGGCGAAAGCAAGGCAGAAGCGCCTCGAACGGATTGGACGCAGCACCGCCGCGCTGCTCACGCAGATGGATGAGACGGTGCAGAGAGCGAACGCAAGAGTGCTGCTCAATCCATTCGACTCTCCAGCAGCCGTCAAGTCGAGCAACCAGGTCGCGGCGGAAGTGCACAGCCTTCGTGGTCGACTCGGTATCGAGGACGACAACAATGCTGCTGATGCGAAGGGCTGGGGCCAAGCCGCCGGCGAGATCCTCGACAAGCTCCGCGTAGGCACCGCGGAGGGCGCTGGTGCCGCCAAGCGGCTCGGTGCACAAACGTTCGATCGTGCTAATGGGGTTCTACGTGCGGTTGACGTCGATGGTGACGGCCTCCCAGACCAGCCCCGGGCTGCGGCCGCCGCCGAGCAAGCTGGTGTGGCGATCAAGGGCGCAGCGGCTGGCGTCGCAGGTGCGGTTGGAGGCCTGTTCCAGCGCAATCGCGATACCGCAGCGCCGGGCGCTGATTCTGAGTCGAACTCCCCGGATCACGCTGACTCTTGAACGACTCTTCCGCGGCTCCGAGCGGCCGGTAGCCTCGCTCATCAGTCACGCACCCGAAGGATCGCCTGCGCGCGTCCCGGGAACGGTCTGGTCCCGTGCGACGGTCGGCCTACTGGGCGCGTCCGCATGACGATGGTTCACCGGCGGAGAACACCTCGGCGACCGAGACAGTCTCGAAGCCGCGGCGGACTCCCCGGTGCTCGCAGGCGTTCCCTTCACGTAATCCTCCAGTAGATGGGTTAGCGGACTGCCGTTGGTGATTGCAGCCATTGGCCCCCTGGTTCCCGGGTGCGGGCTGCGGGCTAGCAGCAGGCGACTGGCCGCCGCTTGAGGGAATTACTCAGCAAACAGGTAGGCGTTGAGCGACAAGCCCACTGGTCCTGCTGTCCGAAAGCTTGAATCAATGCGCAATGTCTGCCTCGAAGAGCTTCTCTAGAACCGCAGCCGCCCGGTTGCCCGTTTCTTTCGTCCCATGTAGACGTCGGCCGTCAGCGATGTCTTAGAGTGCCCGAGCTGGTCGGCGGCCACTCGTGCTGATAGTCCGGCGCCGTCCATCAGCCCCGTGAATCCGAAAGGACTCGAGGTGCTCGGGTGGTCACCACCGGATCGCTGGTTGAGTTGGTTCTGGCCTTTGGGACCTGCTCGCCATTGAGAGGATCGAGCATGGTGCCGAGCCTTATCAGGGCAAGCGCACCTACAAGCGCGGCGACGTTGACAGACGGCACGACGACTCGATTCCTGCTGGCGCGGTAGGACGCTGGCCCAGGAACGGTACGCGGGTCTGTCCCGGCTTTGGCTGACTCCTTCGGATAGGCGTCAGGTGGTGGTTAGCGGCTCGTTGTGGCTCACTGCCACCAGAAAATCGGACGCCATCAGGGCCGTCCGCTAAGTCGCCCGCTTCAATTCCCTTCCCGAAGTCTCCTGTCCATATCCTGTTGGCGCACGCGTTCCTCAGGACGACTGTAGGCCAGTCTGATCGTTGAGCTCGGATCGCAGGCCACTCCGGGCGATGGCCATTGCCCTCGCACATTCCATCGCGATTCCGACCAGGCCGAGCGCGGGCCCTCTGCCGGTGGCGCAGCGTCAAACTGCACTATTGTGACAAATCCTGCTGTCCGCAACATCGCTTTCGCGTCACCCAGTCGAAGCCCAACTACGTCGGGGATGGTCTGCGTGGTGTCCGCAGTATCGGGTGCCATGCCCTCCAACATCTTGGCATATGCTCCCATCAGCATTCGGAACTGCTTACTGCCACGGGGGTTCGGATCGGAGCGCCCGATAGCCTGCGCTTCCTCATGGATCGTCTTCGCGACGCCTAGGTGGCGCTTCCGGTCATGTTCCTCGATGATCGACGCTAGGAGATATCGAAGAGCGAGTTCTGAGACCCAATCGTCGACGTTTTCCAACGACCCTTCGACCCAGCCGCCCGCCCGCCCGACGAGCGACGCGCCTGCGCCTGCGGTGAAGAAGCCCACTACACCACCTGCTACCAGCATGGACCCGAATATGGCGCCGTGCTGGAAAGCTGATAACTTCCCGGCTGCAATGCTCTCGGCGAGCTCAGTGAACAAGACTTGGTGATCGCTTACGGTGGCGCCGGCGTCCGTGATCTCCAACAAGGTGTTGGCCCGGGTTCCAACCTTGCCCGTATCCAAATACTGTTCGTTGAAGTAGGCGTTGTAAAGTGCCCAGTGGGCACCAACAATTGATCGCCAGTATGGGTCATGCGGCAACAGTGGTTGCATCAGTGATATCCAGGCGGTATCGCCGGATCTGCTAGTGGTCCAGATCTCTGCTAAGGCGGCGCGACTTCGGGGCCTGCAGAACGGTGCCCCATTGATAGCAGACCGAACGATTTCTGCCGACAATCCGGCGTCGCCCAGCTCCTCGTCGTTGAGCGCGCTTATGATGACCAGGTCACCAGCGTGAAGGCATGTGACTACATCTTGTGGAGGGCGCAGGTCCTTCATCGCTCGGGAAAGCTCCCACATGTCGTACCTCCGAAGCATCAACCTGGAGCGCTGCGATGATCCCCATGGCGGGTCGCAGTTCAACCGGAACGAGCCAGGAAGACACTACGGCAAGTCGCGAAGTGAAGGGGCAGACTTGTCGCAACCCATGGCCCATTCGTAGGCAGGCTTCTGCAGGTCTATGGACAGCCGGACCGTGGCTGGAACCCCAGGCTCCTCCGCCAGAGGCACGCCCGCTCGACTTCGTAGGACCGGACCTGGTCGAGCGCGCCTTCGACACCGCGCCGAACCGGCTGTGGATCGTCAACTTCCGCCAAGTGCCGACCTGGTCGGGGTTGGCGGCACCGCGTTCGTCGCGCGATTAGCGCTGGTCTGGAGCCGCGCCGGGATCGGGACCAGGCCTGGCTATCCGTGTGCCGCCAAGAGCTAGCAGGGTTTCCTCGACCCGCGGCCATCCAGCACTCTGCCGTGCGGAGGCGGGGACCCCGTCTTCGAAGGCGTGCAGCGCGTCACGCAGTGCGCGGTCGTCCGCGTTCAGCCCAGTGGCGTATCTCTCGTCAAGGAGGTACTCCGCGGATAGGTTGCGGTTCCTCGCGGCTGTCCAGGCGAGCCGGTCTAAGAAGATCTCCAGGATGCGTGCGGCCGCCCCGGGGTCAGCGGCGTCGGTCATGCTGAGGAGCTCCAGTTGGGAGTCCAGGTCGTTGTCCTGCCTGTCGTGTTGAGTGAGGGCGAGCGCGGTCCCGGCCGGTGGAAGGGGTGACCCCTCCTCGACCACGGCGTCGCGGCGTACCCGGGCGACTGCAGCGGCCATCTTCAGGAAGTTTCGGTCCGTCAGGCTGAAGCCGACGAAGAGGAGGTGGCTAGTCAGCAGGAGGCTCTGCACGACGCCGTGCAGTGCTGCGTACTCCTCGGCATGTGTCTGGTACTGCGCGCCGTCGAGGACGAGGGACCCAGGGAGGTTGATATCGCCGTGGAGCTTGAGCAGCCACGGCATGCTGGCGTCTGAGATGCGGCGGGTGAGGACTCGATACTCTCCGGTGGACTCGGCATCGAGAGCCAGTTCCATGCACGGGTCGAAGTTGGTGGTCACCATTTGCCGGACCGCGAGTCCGGCCAGCAGGCCGTGACCGATCCCATGCTTGGAACTTCCGAGCCGTTCGCGAACCGCGTCGTGGAAGCGGTCACCGAGCTCGGCGACGATCGGAGTGGCGACCTCCACCGGGTCAGCCGACGCTGTCCAGTCCACCGCCAGGTTGGCTTCACGGGCCAGGTCCTTGAGCAGACTCCACCAGTCCGGCAAGCCAACCGGCCTGGATACCCCGGCCCCGATGAACAGCGACAGCTGGCCATTCGCCGCGCGTTCACCTAGGCGATCGGCGGCTAGCCGCAGTGATGGGGGGAGTTCGGTCCAGTCGGCGCCGTCGGTGCGGCGGTGCTGAACTGCTGCGAGATCAGGTCGATTCCAGAGTAAGAGTGCAATGTCGGAGCCCTGGGCGGCGCTCCGGAGCGCGGGGAGTAGCGCCTCGATCACCTCGCCACGCCTATCCCGCAGGCCGCCGGTGCCGGTGCCAACGAGCGGTACGGCGATGAGCGGCAGGTGCCGGCCGTCTTGAGCTTGGAGGCCGCTCGCTGCAGCTCGGATGCCGTCAACGATCCGCTGGGCAACCGCCCCTGGGGTGACGTCTGAGTTGGTGGGCGTCGTGATGGCGGCGTAGACGCGGCGCTTGTCGACCTGGGGAAGTCGGATGACGTTGTCGCCGACCCGGTCGTCGTCGAGGCGCAGCCAATCCATATCGCCGGGCGCGAGGCCCGGCGGCAACAGGGGCTTCCAGACCGGGTTGATGTTGAGGCGGTCATCGCAGGAGAGGACCACCGCGTCGCAGGCGAGGCGGGTGAGGTCGCCGCGGAGGACGAAAAGGTGGCCAGGCATGCGCTACATCCTCGCCTAGAGCGTCCGCCGACTCGGTCGGCTCGCCCGATCGCGGCGGTCCGCACCGGCTGATAGTGGGTGACATCTCACCGTCGTACGGGCGCCATCCCGCCACAGTCATCACGGCCAGTGATCGGCCGCCCCAGCTGCTCATCCGGCTGTACCGTCCTTGACGATTCCTACTGGTAGTCCGGATGCGTGATCCGCTGCGCTTCGTGTTGAACGAGGTCTGACAGCAGCCGAGCTTGGACCTTCCCGAGTGCTTCGAGCCGTCGCCCGGCAGGTAGCTGTGACAGCAGTTCGACCGCGCGGCTGACGATGTCAGGTTCTGGCAGCACCGTGACTGCAGGTGGGCCGGACGGGGCTGCAGCTTCACGTGCTCTGGTGGCTGCCAGGTACGCCGGGTTGGTGTGCCAGGAGTCGTCGTCTCTGCCGGCTGCTTGCCTCGGCCGGGTTCCCTCGGCTCTGGTAGAGGTCGGTGTGGGTTCGCTGGCGAGGACGTCGTACAGATCTGCGGGGTCGAGCTGAAGAGCGCGGGCGATGACGCCGAGCCGGCTGGGGGAGACGCCGCGGTAGGCGGTCTCGATCTGCGCGATGGTCGAGTATGGGACGCCGGTGACCTCGGCCAGGTCCTGGCGGCTCATCCCGAGCTGATGGCGACGGTCCCGGATGAGCTTCGCCAGCACCGGACTGCCGGTCTTGCCGCTGCCAGTCGGCGACGAGGACATCTCTGCTCCTTTTGCTTGCAGCATTATGCTCGTGGTGTTATGCTCGTAGCGTAGCACGGAGTGGCAGAGGGCTCTCCGACTGCGCAAGGGAGGACCTGATGCACCTCAACACCCACCTCGATCTGGACGTTGTCGCCCATGAGACCGAAGATCACGTCTCGGTGCTGGTGGAGCTCACCGCACCCCAGCTGCCCACAAACATCACCCGGTCCCCGGCCACATTGGTGGTGGTCCTGGACCGCAGCGGTTCTATGGCCGGCGATCGAATCGAGGCTGCGAAGACGGCGCTGCTGGCGCTGGTCGACCGGCTCGACCCGCGGGACCGGTTCGGCCTGGTGGCCTTCGACGACCACGTCCAGGTGGTGGTGCCGGCCGGTCCGCTCGTCGACAAGCTGGCGGTGAGGCAGGCAATCGCCGCCATCGACGACGGCGGGTCCACCGACCTGTCCGCCGGGTACTTCCGCGGTCTGCAGGAGGCGCGCCGGGTCGCCGGCCGGGACGGCGCGACGCTGCTGCTGGTCAGTGACGGGCACGCCAACGCGGGGGTGTGCGACCCGACCCAGCTCGGCGACGTCGCTCGGAAGGCCCACGCCGACGGCATCACCACGACCACGCTCGGGATGGGGCTGGGGTTCGACGAGCGGCTGCTGTCGGCGATCGCGGCCGGGGGAGCGGGCAACGAGCACTTCGCCGAGAACGCCGACGACGCGGTCACGCTGGTCGCCGGTGAGGTGGACGGCTTGCTGTCGCTGGCCGCGCAGGCCGGGTCGCTGCTGGTGCGGATGTCGCCGCACGTCCGGGGGGTGCGCGTGGTGAACGAGCTTCCGTCGGTGGTGGTGCCGGAAGGGGTGCTGGTCGAGCTCGGCTCCTTCTGCTCCGGAGAGTCCCGCAAGCTGGTTCTCACCTTCGACGTCCCGGGAATCCCCGCGCTGGGGCTGGCCGAGATCGCCACCCTGGAGTTCACCTTTGTGGCGCTGCCCGCGCTGGAGCAGCACACGGTGACCGTGCCGTTGCACGTGAACGTCGTACCCGGTGACCAGGCCGCCGGCCGCATCCCGGACCCGGTCGTGCGGACGGAGCTGGCGTTCCAGCAGGCGCAGCGGGCGAAGCGGGAGGCGTCCACCGCCCTGTCCGCCGGGGACTCCAAGTCCGCGCGCCGGTCGCTGCGCGCCGCCCGGTCGGCGCTGCAGGACGCCTGCGCCGCCGCACCGGCGGCGATGGCCGCGGAGCTGCAGGACGAGCTCGCGGTGCTGACGGAGCTGCAGCAGCAGGCCGCTTCCGGTGACCTGGCCCACGCCGCCAAGCTGAGCTCGGCCGACGCCTCCTACAAGTCCCGCACCCGCGGCCGCACCCGGCCCTGGGCATGAACGGCTCGTCGATGCCAGCCGGGCTGGCGGCCCCCCGCTGGGTGAAGGCCGACGAGCTGCCGGCCTGCAGGGTCGGAGATTCTGCCCGGGCTGTTCGCGGGCGGCACCGCCGACGACGCCGTCATCTCCGTTCCCGCGCTGCACCGCTGCGCGACCGGCGAACCGTCCCCGTACGACGCTGTGGTCACCCTCTACGCATGGGCGCAGCCGGTAGACGGGGAGGTGAAGGAGCTGCGCTACGGCTTCGGGGACGGCAGCCTCGTCGGCGTCGATCTGGACCGGGTCGTCCGCGCCGCCGAGTGGGCCTGGCAACGCTGGTCCGCGGGTAACCGGGTCGTGTTCCGCTGCCAGGCCGGGCTCAACCGCTCCGGCCTGTGACCGCCCTCGTCCTCATGCTCGACGGACACGACCCGCAGGACGCGGTCGCGCTGATCCGCGAACGGCGGTCGCCCTGGGCGCTGTGTAACGACGACTTCCTCGACTGGCTCCTGCACGAAGCAGGCGTCGTGCTGAAACACCGTCTCCACGTCCTTGCGTCCTGAGCAAGCCGCTCTCTAACCTGCGACCTCAGCCGCACCCGATCACCCCCCTACTCCATCGGAGGCACACATGACTGACCTGATTGACCGTCCAGCCGTCGTTCTGCGGATCGGCAAGAAGTGGCACCCGGAGATGGACCTGGACGAGGTCTACGACACCGTCCGCGGGTGGTGGCTGATCGGACCGAAACGCGAGCAGTGCGAGTATGCCATCGCCGTCGCCCGCGGCACCGTCCGAGGCGTCTACCAAATCCACAGTTGGCGGCCACGACAAGAGGGCGACCGTGACTGGCAGGACGACCTCCCGGGCAAGCCCAGGTGGGGATTCGACGGCGCACCCGCCCCAGACCTGCTGCACCTCGTCGGGAGCGACGTCTCCCACCTGTTCACCAAGGGCGCAGCCAACCCCGTCACTTACCTCAACTGCTGAGGCACGCAGCCCTGAAGAGGGCGGCCCCGGCCGCCAGGCTGGGCGAACGCCACATCAGCTGGCGAGTTCTCTTCTGCGACCAGGCCTTTGTCCCGACAGACACTTACTCGAAGAACGAGGTAGAGATGCTTCACATGATGGGCATTGGAGCGCGGGTGGGGCGACGCGCCGGCGCGAGCATCGGGCGGGCCGCCTGATGCGCATCGAGCAGTGGCAGATCGACATGGCAAAGCGCACACCGCCTCCGGTCGACGCGTTCGTACAGGGCTCCACGCCGGTCATCTCCTTCGGTGACCCGCTGACCGCGGAGGTCGCGACCATCGGGATCAACCCCAGCCGGCGCGAGTTCGACGACGGCGGTTGGCTCCGAGGGCCGAAGCGACGGCTCGCCACGCTCGAGTCTCTCGGAGCGGCTCCCGGGCAGACTCTGACCCATGAGCAGGCGCGCCAGGTCGTCGAGGACTGCAACCGCTACTTCGACGAAGACCGGAATCACTACTGCAAGTGGTTCAAGCCCCTTGACAAGCTCCTGACCGCTGCGGTCGGTGGCGGCTACGGGGACGGGACCGCTTGCCACCTGGACCTCGTCCAATGGGCGACCGACCCCGTCTGGGGCAAGCTGGCGGACAGGGCAGACAAGGAAGCTCTGCTCCAGGAGGGCCGCCCGCACCTGGAACTGCTCCTTGCCAGGTCGAACGTCCGCCTCGTCCTGGCTAACGGCAGGACCGTGATCGACCAGTTGCAGCGGATAGGGATCGTGCGCTGGCAAGAGATTGGCACACTCCCACTCGGCCTCAGGACCTGCACCCTCCTGCAGGGTCAAGGTGATGACGGCGTCAGATTTGTCGGCTGGTCGACCAACCTCCAGGCGGGGCGGGGAGTGTCGAACGAGTTCAAGGAGCGTTTGGCCGCAGCTATTGCGCCCCTCGCCGCGCCCGTCGTGGTGCGCGACCTTGAGCCGGGAACGAGCGACGGCCGGCTTGAAGTCGATGCTTCAGGCCACCTGCCGCGCGTCCTGAGAGTAGTGGGCAAAGAGCAGCTCACAGAAGCACTGCGCCGCTGGTACGACGAGAGTGACGCTGCGACCGTCGGAGACGTCGGCCCTTTCGGTGGCCGCCCAGCCATCGCCATCGACCTCGGCGACCAAACGGCTGTCCTCAACGTGGACACCAAGCGCAGCGCTGTAGCCGCCTACCTCGAGCACGCGAGAACCAACGGCGTGGACGCGCCCTGGCGGGTAGTGGCCAACACACGCGGCAACGTCAACAAGGTGATCTTCAGCGACGAACCCGCCGCAGCTGCCGGCTGGTATGTCTACCTACGGAAGCCTCTGGTGGAACCCGCGACGCTGTGAGTGGCTAGCTGACTAACCCTCCCGCGGAGACGTCGAGTCGTTCGACCCCGCAATTGCTCCTCAGGGTCATCCTCGGCCACGCCGCTACCTCGCGCGCGGTTCCCGGAACGCCCTATTCCTGTCGATGTGGCGACGTCCGGCTCTGGAGATCGGTGCAGTGAGAAGCCGTACCGGGGGCGCTCGACGGAATCGGGCGTGCGCCAAGGGGTGGCGGAGCCGACCGAGTCATCAAAGGGCCACTAGGGACTCCTCGGCATGATCACGCCGTGGGGGTCCTGGCGTCAAGACTGCCGGTGTGCCGCAGGTCTCGTGCCGACCCTTCTACTACTGGGGAGTTTCGCTAACTCGGCGCGTGGGCCTCGAAGAGCTTCTCCAGGACTGCAGCCGCCCCGGTGGCCCGCTTCTTGCGCCCCATGTAGACGTCGGCCGGCAGTGACGTCTTCGGGTGCCCGAGCTGGTCGGCGGCGGCTCGAGCCGACAGTCCGGCACCATCTATCAGGGTG
The DNA here is from genome assembly GCF_900105065.1 of Friedmanniella luteola. Classification (NCBI taxonomy): domain Bacteria; kingdom Bacillati; phylum Actinomycetota; class Actinomycetes; order Propionibacteriales; family Nocardioidaceae; genus Friedmanniella; species Friedmanniella luteola. The sequence continues at coordinate 4,102,516 of NZ_LT629749.1, read as the reverse complement.
GCCACAGTCTTGCGGAACTGTGGCTGGTGAGCCGTCGAACCCGGCGGTCCTGAAGGATTCCCGCATCATCTGCAGCGTGTTGTTCGGATCCCGGAGACCGCCGGCGACGGGGGCGGGGAACGCGACGAAGGTGTCAGCGTCGGTCGACGGGTTGGCTGCTAGTTGCCGTTGGCGGAGCATCGCGATCGCCCAGGACGGCAGCTCCAAAATCCGCTGGCCGGCCGCGGACTTCGTTGACGGCTTGATGATGAGCCCGCCCTGCCGGAGCCGAAGGACGGTTCCGTGGATGTCGACGGTGCCGGCCTCGAGATCGATGTCGGACCAGCGCACGGCCAGGGCTTCGCCGATCCGCAGTCCGGTGGCGAGGAGGAAGGACACCAGGTCCGGCAGGTCCCGTGCCACCGAGCGTGGGTCTTGGGACAGCCAGAGGGTCAGCCGTCTGACCTCCTCGACGGTGAGGGCGGTGGGCCGCTTGCGGGGCTTGGCGGAGATGCGGGCGACATCACGGCAGGGGTTGTGGGCGAGGGCGTCGTGACGGCACGCCAGACGGCACATGTTGGACAGCACGCTCTTGGTGGTCTTGGCCATTGCTGACCCGTGCTTTCTCCGGACCACGGCGAGGTGGCGGTCGACGAGGCCGGTGGTGAGCTCGCGTATGCGGAGGTCGGCCATCGCGGGAAGGATCTGGCGGTCGAGGCAGTCGCGGTAGAGGTGGAGTGTGCCCGGGCTGAAGTCGCTCTCGCGGGCCTGGTCGAACCACATCTGGGCCAACCCGGAGATCTTGGTCTCCGCCGTGAGGCGGGTCCCCTCGAACCGGTGGCGCGGTTGCGGATCGCGAGCGTGAGGATCCGGGTGGCCGCACCCTTGGTGGCTGCGTGGCGCTCGATCTGTCGAACCTTGCCGTCCCAGTCTCGGTACCGCGTCATCGCCCGGTAGCCACTCGAGGTCTTGTAGACCCGGACAGCACCCGCGGTGCCAAGGTCCAAACTCGGTCGTCCCAATTCCCTAGAATAGCCCAAGAACCACGGGTTACCCACAAGAAAAAATGCATAATTTTAGTTATAGTCCACAGGTCCGAAGGCGGTTTGAGGGCCAGTTTTGCCCCTGTGACTAGGGGTGATGCCGCGCAGCGCGAGCTATCGACAAGTAGTGCCAGATGACCCCGACCAATTCCGCGGGTTGTGGGTTCGAGTCCCACGGGGCCTACGCAGAAACCTCCCCAAGAGCGACGCGTCCGTCGGGGGCTGGGTGGCGGGCCCGCACTCGACCTCGACGTCCTGCCTCTCAGCGATTGACGGCTGACGCCATCGGCCCGCGTGGGCGGCGCCCTCGTGCTAGCGACCGAGCGACCCGTCACTGGAGGGACCCGACGGGTTCCACAGCGCTTGCTGCCGCTCAGCCTGGTCCTGGTTGCGCCGGCCCAGGGATCGCTGGGGGCGGCGCGGGGGACGGACGCGCATCGCGAGCACCATGCGGAGCATCTGCAGGCCGAGGCGGATGGCGGTCCGGGTGTCTCCCGTGACGGCCGACGTGCCGACCCGCGGGTGGTAGTTCACCGGGACCTGGACGACGGTGTCCCGCGCCATGAGCGCGAGCATCAACATCTCGAGCCCGAAGGCCGAACCGTGGACGCGCGAATCGCGCAGCAGGCCGGGGACCAGGTCGCGGGAGACGACCCGGAAGGTGCAGCCGACGTCGCTGAGGTAGGACGTGTTGAAGAGCACCTCGATGGTCTTGGCGACGGCCCAGTTGCCCCACTGGAGGAACCGGCCCATGTTGGCGCCGTCCCAGATGAAGTTGGACACCGTGCGCGACCCGACGACGAAGTCGCAGTCCTCGGTGAAGGGCAGCAGCTTCGTCAGATCCCTCGGGTCGAAGGTGCCGTCGGGCTCGCAGATGCAGATCAGGTCCGTGTCGACCTCAGCGAGACCGCGACGGATCGCTGCGCCGTAGCCCTGCCGGGGCTCCAGCACCTCGCGGGCCGTGGTCATGGCGACCTCGTCGGAGGTCCCCTCCGCCGCGTTGTTGTTGACCACCAGGATGTCGTCGACGATGCCGAGCTTGTCGAAAGCCCGGATGGTCTCCGCGATGCTGTCCTTCTCGTTGTAGGTCGGCAGCACCACCGACACGGTCCTACCGTTCCACATGGCCGGACTCGGGAGTGGCGACCAGGAGCATCTGACCGGCCAGGGGCTTGAGGGGCGAGCGCAGGTACCAGGGCACGAGGAAGGTCAGCGCCGATCCTCTGCTGTTCAGCGTCAGCGGCAGGAAGCGTGGGAACACCCGGGCGATGCGCCAGCCCTCGGAGCGCAGGTAGTCCGCCAGTGATCGGTCGGTGTAGATGGCGACATGGGTGTAGTCGTCGAAATAGCCACCGGGGTTCAGCCGGAAGTTCGGCTGCAGCAGCATGAGGATCCCGTCCGGCCGCAGCACCCGGGCCGACTCGGCGAGCAGGAGGGCGGTCGCCGGCCGCTCCAGGTGCTCGAGCAGGTTGGAGGCGAACACCACGTCGAACGAGCCGGAGTCGAACCGCGACAGATCGGTGCAGTCACCCACCTCGGCCTGGACGTGCTCGGCCGCGGCGCTCCGCACGGTGGGGTCCAGGTCCATGGCCACCACCCGGCGGGCCGTGACGGTGTTCGCGAAGTCGCACCACCCGGCGCCCAGCTCCAAGACGTCGGCGTCGCCGGGGATCCAGCGCTGCAGGTAGGCGCAGAGGTGGTGCCAGACCGCAGCGCGATGGGGGTTCGGCGCGAGCCGCGTGCGGAAGTAGGCGGAGACCTCGTCGTCGGCGGGCGGCGGTGAACCTGCGGCTGGTGCACGGTCTGCCACCTGGCTACTCCTCAACCAATTTGTCGGGTCGTGGTCGACTGTCGGGACTCCGGCAGGCGTCGGGGCGGTTAGCCTGATGCGGTCGCACACTACCGAAGGACCAGTGGATGTCGGTGATCCCCGACCCCGAGTCGGATCGCCGAGCCGGGGTGTCGAGCCGTGCACTCCTGCTCGCGTGCCTCCCGGCGGTGGCGATCGGGGTGCTGATCAGGCTGTGGCTGGTGCACACGTCGCTGGTCACGGCGAACGCTGACGAGGGCGTCACCGGCCTGCAGGCCTACGAGGTCCTGCACGGGAGGTTCCGCCTCATCGTGGCCGGGAACGACTACGGCTCGACCACCGAGACCTACCTCATCGCACCGTTCCTGGCCTTCTGGGGCGGGGTGTGGCCGCTGCGGATCGTGCCGACCGCGCTGTCCGCGGTGGCCGGGTACGCGCTGTTCCGGCTGGCGCGGCCGATGCTCGGTCGGGTGCCCGCCGCGGCCCTGGCGCTGGTCGGGTGGACCACCTCCGGCGCGGTGACGATCTTGTTCCTGCGGCCCTACATGGGCTACACGAGCGGGTACGTCGCGCTGATCGCCGCGCTGGCGCTGGCGTGCCACGCTATGCGCACGGATCGACGCCTGGCCCGGACGGCGGGCTTCGCCGGGTTCGCCGCGGGGTTCGCGCTGTGGAGTCACCCGATCTTCGGCACGGTCGCGCTGCTGGCGCTGATCGCGCCGACCCTGTACCGACGGGGGGCGCTGCGCCGGTGGTGGCTCCCGCTCGCCGCCGGCGGCGTGCTCGGAGTCAGCCCCTGGTTGGTGTACATGGCGCAGCACGGCTGGCCGGAATCGGCCACGCCGGTGGTCGAGGCCAGCTACAGCGAGCGCGTGGCCAGGTTCGTCGTCGAGCTGCTCCCGCGGGCCTTCGGCCTGCGCAACGAGCTGGGTGGGGCCTGGGTCGGCCCCGACGCGGTGGCGGTCGGCGTCGCGGCCCTGCTGATCGTCGGCTCGATGGTGGGGATGGTGCTGCTGGTGGTCCGCCAGGGCCGGCAGGCCCTGCCGATCCTGGTCGCCGGGTTCCTGGCGTTCCCGGTCCTCGCGCTCTTCCCCCCGCTCAGCAACATCGCGGACGGGCGGTACGCCCTGCCGTTCCTGCCGGAGCTCCTGATGGGCTTGGGGGCGTGGCTGCTGCTGGTCCCCGAGCGCATCCGTGACTCGCCGTGGCTGGTGGTCACCGTGCCGACGGCCTGGGCGCTCCTGCTCTGCGTTCCCGTCGTCCACCAGCAGGCCGGCTGGGAGTGGACCGATCCCGACACCGACGCCAAGCAGATCGTCAGCGAGCTGGAGTCCCGGGACATCCGCTACATCGCCGGCGACTACTGGGGCGCGTACCTGGTCGACTACCTCGCCGCGGGTCGCCTCCAGGCCGCGGTCCACCTACCCGTCCGCTTCGACGAGGAGAACGCGACCGTCAACGCGGCCGACCCCTCGGAGATCGCCTTCGTGTACCAGGACGGTCAGGTCCCGTACATGCGGATGCCGCGGGACCACTACCAGATGACGGACGTCGGACTCTTCGACCTCTATGTGCCGACCGGGGCGTGAGACCGTCGAGGCCGGGCCGGTGGGCCCGCGGCGCGGGTGTCGGTGGGCACGTCCGGCCGCGGGGCCGGGACCTGGTCGCGCACGCCAGAGCCGGGACCACCGCCACGGGGAGGGACATGTCTGAGTCGGAGACGCGCTCCCGACCCGCGGCCAGCCGGTCGCCGTCGGCCCCCAGGCCGCGGCTGCACCGTCAGCTGTTCTCCTACCTGGTCGTCGGCGGTCTCACCGTCGTCGTCGACATCGGACTGCTCGCCCTGCTCCACGAGTCCCTGGGTGTTCCGCTCGGCGTCGCCACCACGGTGGCCTTCTGCACCGCCGTGGTGGTGAACTTCGTGCTCAACCGGACCGTGATGTCCTCCGGGGGCTCGCGGGGGTGGACGCAGCACGCCGTGCGCTACGGCTCGCTGGTCCTGGCCAACTACGTGATCACCCTCGCGGTGGTGACCTCCGCCGGCCACGTGGGCGACCGGTACCTGGTGGCCAAGGCGGCGGTCGTCGCCGTGTCGACCCTGTGGAACTTCCTCCTCTACCGCCACTGGGTGTTCCTCCCGCCTCGTCCCGACGTCGTCGAAGCGCGACCGGGTGCGGTGGACCGGGAGGGATCCACGTCGTCGTGATGGCCGACCGGCTGGTCGAGGTTCGTCGCCATGGACGTCGCTGCGGCGACGGTCGACGGCCACCCGGTCCGGCCCCTGGTCGCCGGGACGTGGCCGGCTCCCGCCGACCTGGCCGAGCGGCAGTGGAGCTCGACTGGCTCCCTCGCCTGGCCGACCTCCCCGCCGCCGTACCGGAGGTCCTGCACGCCGGCACACCGACCAAGCGCTACCCGTTCAGCTGGGCGGTCCTCGGGTGGCTCGACGGCCTCGACGCGTGGGAGACGCGCCACCAGCAGGGCTGGTTCGGCGCGGAGCTCGGCCACGACCTCGCCGCGGTCGTCCGGCATCTCCGCCGCACCGCCGTCGGGGAGGCGCCGCTCCGGCCACCGGGGGAGCGGGGTGGGCCGCTGCGCCCGCTCGACGACCGGGTGCGCTGGTGGCTCGACCAGTCCGACGGGCTGGTCGACGCCCCGGGCGGTGCTGCGGCTGTGGGACCAGTGCCGGGAGGGCGCCGCCGACGTCGACCCCGTGCTGCTCCACGGGGACCTGATCCCGGGCAACGTCCTCGTGGCCGGCGGGCGGCTGAGGGCTGTCCTGGACTGGGGCGGCCTGGGAGCCGGGGATCCCGCCCAGGACCTCGACCCGGCGTGGGCCGTGCTCGACGAGGACGGAGCCGCGGCGTTCCGCGACGGCCTCGACGTCGACGACGCGAGCTGGCTCCGCGCCCGTGGCTTCGCCCTGGAACAGGCCGTCGGTGGCGTCATCTCCTACGTCCCGCGCCGGCACCCCCTCGGTGCGGTGATGCAGCGGACGTTGGGGCGGCTGCTGTCGGGACGCTGATGGTCGAGCCCGCGAGGCCTGACGCCGACGCGCCCGGCCAGGAGACGAGCAGCGCTCAACGGGCGGCGACGGCCCGCAGTCCCTGGTCGACGAAGGCGACGAGCCAGGTGAAGCTGTCGTCGACGTCGGTGTCCAGCTGGAAACCGCCCGCCACCTCCAGCGTCGCGAAGCCGTGCAGCACGCTGCGCACCATCCGCAGCGCGTGGATCTTCTGCCCGGGGTCGAGCTGGTAGCCCCGGACGACGGCCGCGAGGGAGTCGAGCAGCCGGTCGGCAGCCGGGCCGAGGGGGTCGTCGGCCCCACCGGCCCGGGCGCTGTTGCCCGCCGCGTAGCGCCCCGGGTGCTCCTTGACGAAGGTCCGCATCGCCTGGGCCGCCGCCGCCAGGGCGTCGCTGCCGGACCGGCCCTGCGTCGCGTCGCGGACAGCGTCGGCCAGCTCGGTGGCGGCCAGGACGGCGATCCGGTGGGAGAGGTCGGCGAGACCGTCGACGTGCTTGTACAGCGAGGGGGTCTTCACCCCGAGCCGCTCGGCGAGGAGTCCCATGCTGAGGTGGTCGAAGCCGACCTCGTCGGCCAGCTCCGCGCCGGCCAGGGTGACCGACGCCGGGAGGAGGCCGGCTCTAGGCACGGGTCAGCGTCCGGGCCAGGAAGGGCAGCGCGAGGGCGAGGACCTCGTCGGGGTTCTGGACGTGAGGGTAGTGACCGGCGCCCTCGATGACGGCCAGCTCGCCGAGACCCGCGGGCACGTCGGCGAGGATCCGCTCGCCCTCGGCGCGGGGGTCGGCCCAGTCGGGGTCGGCGCTGCCCTCGATCACGAGGACCGGGCGGGTGAGGTGCGGCAGCTGCGCGTCCGCGTCAGCCGGGTTCGACGTCCCCATCGCCCGGAAGACCTTCATCCGGCCGGGCTCCTTCATCGTGGCCTCGATGCGCGCCAGCTCGAGGCCCCAGTCGGCGGGCTTCACCGGGATGGCCAGGTCCAGGTACCGGGTCCAGGCCGGCACGCTGCCGCCGATCGCCGCCCGCGCCAGCCGGAGGTAGCCGGTCCGGTAGCGCTTGTTGCGCGCCAGCCCGGCCAGGTCCACGGACTGCTGGCGGGTGAACGGGGCCAGCTCGACCACACCGGCGACCAGCTCGGGCGCGGTGGCAGCCGCGATGGTCGCCGCGCCGCCGCTGATCGACTGCCCGACGATGACGGCCGGGCCGCCGAGGTGACGCACGACGGCGACCAGGTCCCCGGCGATGTCGGTCCGGCTGTAGCCGTCCCAGCCGAGGCTCGACTCACCGCACCCGCGCAGGTCGACGTTGGCGACCCGGTACCCGGCGGCGACCAGGGCCGGCGCCAGGAAGCGGTAGGAGTGCCGGCTGTCGCCGAGGCCGTGGGCCAGGACGACGAGGGGTCCCTCGCCGGAGAGGTCGTAGGCGAGGGTGCCGCCGGCGATGGTCAGGTGCTCCGTCATGGTGTCCTCCGAGGTGGCTAACAGGCTTAGGTTAAAGCTAAAGCCATTAGCCAACGGTGTCAACCGCTGTCCCGACCGGATCGCGGTCCCGTGGCGCCGGGGGCAGGCCGTGACGGGTACAGCCCTGGAACAGAAGAACGCCGACCGCGGCCAGCGCCTCCCGTGCACCACTGCACGGGGGGCGCCGACGACGATCGGCGTCCTGCTAGCTCAGATCAGAGCGGGCGAACGTTGTCCGCCTGCGGGCCCTTCGGGCCCTGCGTGGTGTCGAACTCGACCTTCTGGCCCTCGTCGAGGGAGCGGAAGCCGGACGATGCGATCGCGCTGTAGTGGACGAACACGTCCGCGCCTCCACCGTCGACCTCGATGAAGCCGAAGCCCTTCTCAGCGTTGAACCACTTCACAGTGCCTTGTGCCATGACTATCTCCTCGTATTTCGATGTCGCACCTCACGACTATCGACAGCTGCGCACGCCCCGCAGGGCCTGACAGATCCTGTAGCCGCAGAAACTGCCACGACGTGAGACCTACAACAGCGGGATGAGTCTTGCACATCTTGAGCACGATGCGTGATCTGGTGGGTGGATCGGGAACTTCTGGTGTCCGTCGCCGACGGCCACGGGGGACGCGGAGTCGTCCGCTCCGGCTGCGCGGTGCGGGCTGACGGGCGCCCGACGACGCGCTAGCGTCCGTGCGTGGACCTGCTGGAGTGGCTCCTGGACGCCGACCCGGCGCTGCGGTGGCAGGTGCTCCGAGACCTCACCGACACCCCGGCGGCGACGGCGGCCGCGGAACGGGCCCGGGTCGCGTCCGAGGGCTGGGGGGCGCACCTGCTCGCCCTGCGTGACCCGGACGGGCAGTGGGCGGGCGGCGCCTGCTTCCCGGCCGGCTTCACAGGGGATCTCGCGGACGGCCAGCCCTGGACGTCGACGCTGCCCAGCCTGGAGCTGCTCTGCGAGCTCGGCGTGGACCCCGACGCGGCGGCCGTCCGCGAGAGCGTGTCCCTGGTCGCGCAGCACTGCCGGTGGGAGCACGCCGGACAACCCTTCTTTGCGGGGGAGGTCGAGGCCTGCATCAACGGGCGGACGGTCCGCATCGGAGCCCAGCTCGGCGCGCCCGTCCGCGGCGTCGTCGACCGTCTCCTCGGCGAGCAGCTGGCCGACGGCGGGTGGAACTGCGAGGCGGAGAACGGCTCGGTGCGCTCGTCGTTCGACTCGACGCTGTGCGTGCTCGAGGGGCTGAGGGCCTTCGAGGTCGCCGCCGGTGGTGCCACCGAGGTCGCGGTGGCCCGCCGCCGTGGTGAGGAGTACCTGCTGGAGCGGGGGCTGTTCCGCCGGCTGAGCACCGGTGCCGTCGTCGACGAGGGCTACCTGACCCCCAGCTTCCCGACCTGGTGGCACTACGACGTGCTGCGCGCGCTCGACCACTTCCGCGCGGTGGGCGAGCGGCCGGACCGGCGTGCGGCGGAGGCGGTGGAGCTGGTGCGCTCGGCGCGCCGCGCGGACGGCACGTGGCCCGCGGGCCCTGTCCACCGCGGGGCCGTGCACCTCGCCCTGGAGGCCGGGCCGGGGTCGTCCAGCCGTTGGATCACGCTGCGGGCGCTGCGGGTCCTCGGCTGGTACGACGGCGGCCGATGAGGCGGCCGGCTGCTACGGCCGTCGCGCCCGCGCCCGCGCCCGCCGCCGCCGGAGCCGCGCGGCCCGGGCGACGCCCGCGACCGCGGCGATGACGAGCAGTCCGCCCAGCAGCTGGAGGCCGGGGGAGTCGTCGGCCTCCCCGGCCACCACCCCGGCCACGCCGACGGCGACCACCAGCAGCGCGAGGACCAGGCCGAAGACGGCGGCACGGCGGTCGTCGGCGCTCACTCCGCCACCCACTCGAGCAGGTCCCCGGGCTGGCACTCGAGCACCCGGCACATGGCCTCCAGCGTCGAGAAGCGGACCGCCTTCGCCCGGCCGTTCTTGAGCACCGCGACGTTGGCCGGGGTGATCCCGACGCGTTCGGCGAACTCGCCGACGCTCATCTTCCGCCGGGCCAGCTCGACGTCGATCCGCACCACGATGGGCATCAGATGACCGCTTCCATGTCGGTCCGCAGCGTGGTGGCCCGGCGCAGCAGCGCGCGCATCACCACCATCAGGAGCCCCAGCACGGTGACCCCGACCGTGAGCAGGAACAGCAGCAGCGGCAGGCCCGGGTCGGAGGCGTTGAACCCCACGAAGAGCAGCACGCCCAGCAGCACCACCCAGGCGGCGCCGACGGCCCAGACGATCCCGTCCACCCAGCGCAGGGCCGCGTCGGTGAAGATCTGGTCGGCCAGCACGAGGGCGAGCAGCTTCCAGGTGCAGACCACCACCACCTGCACGCAGAGGACCCAGAAGACCGTGACGGCGGTCGCCGGCCAGCGCAGGTAGGCCATCTCCGGGTCCTGCTGGGCCATGGACCGGAACTGCCCGGGCAACGACATGACCTGGAACAGCACCAGCACCGCGAACAGCACCACGAGGCAGACCCGCAGGGCGGCGACCGCTCGACTCTCCGTCAACATTCACCGATCATTAACGCCAAACCATCGAAAGTCAATCGATCAGGAACCGGCTCCGCGACCCTGGTGCCGGGCCGGGGGCGCGGTCGAGGCGCGCTCGACGAGCTGGGTGGCCAGCTCGACGTGGTGGCTCTCCGGGGTGTCGCCGTCGGCCAGCCGCAGCAGGGTCCGCAGCGCCACCCGGCCCATCTCCTCGAGCGGCTGGGCGATGGTGGTCAGCTTCGGGAAGCAGTGCTCGGCCACGTAGGTGTCGTCGAACCCGACGACGCTGAGGTCCTCGGGGACGCGCAGACCCAGCGTGCGGGCGGCCTCGACGACGCCGACGGCGCTGGCGTCGCAGCCGGCGAACACCGCGGTGGGGGGCTCGTCGAGGGCCGCCAGCTCGAGCGTCGCGGCGTACCCGGTCTCGGCGTCGAAGTGGCCGGACCGGACCAGCTGGGGGTCCTGGGCGATCCCCGCCTGCGCGAGCGCCGCGTGGTAGCCGTAGAGCCGGGCCTGGCTGCAGGTGGCGCCGGGCTCACCCCCGATGTAGGCGATCCGCCGGTGCCCGAGCGCGGTCAGGTGCTGCGTGGCCGTCATCCCCCCGGCCCAGTTCGTCGCGCCGACGCTCACGGTGTCCTGGCGCGGCGGCGGGTTGACCGGGTCGATGAGCACGAGCGGCAGCCGTGCGCGCTCGAAGGCGTCGAGGTGGTCGCTGGTCATCTCGGTCGTGACCGAGATGATGCCGGCGCGGCCGGCCAGCCGGGACCGGCGGGCCCAGAGCTCGGCGTCGGGGCGGCGGTCGCCGAAGCGGCCGAACTTGGCGACGACGACGTCGACGTCGTGCGCGCTGGCGGCGTCCGTCACCCCGCGCAGGATCTCGATCGAGTAGGCGCTCACGACGTCGTCGAAGACCAGCTCGACGACGGGGATGGTGGGCTTGCCCGCACGCCGGGTCACCCGCTGGTAGCCCGTGTCGCGGATCACCTGCTCCACCCGCTCCCGGGTCTGCTCCGCGACGTCGTGGTGCCCGTTCAGCACCTTGGAGACGGTGGGCAGGGAGACACCCGCCTCCCGGGCGACGCTGGCCAGCGTGATCCGGGTGCTCGCTCGCGTGTCGGACGTCATGGGCACCCCTCCCGTGCTGGCTTGATCATCTCACCGCAGCCTTCTCGGACCAGCCGGCGCCCACCCGGCGGCGCGGACAGGGTCCGGTGGAACCCCGCCCGACCGCAGCCCGGGTGCACGGCGCGGCCTAGACCGCGGCGTCGGCGAGGCCGCGGGCGACCTCGACCGGGGTGTCCAGGCGGCGGTCGATGCCGACGGCCCGGACCGGGCCGGTCAGCCGCACCCGTGCCCGGCAGGGCAGGTCGCGCGCCGAGGTGCCGACCAGCACGTCCACGTCGCCCGGCTCGACGACCCGCTGCAGGTCGCGGCCGGCGAACGCCGTCCGGTCGGCGTGCACCCGGAACGCCACCTCGGCCGCCTCGCCGGGCTCCAGCGGGACCCGGGTGAACCCGGTCAGCTGGACGACCGGCCGCGTCACGCTGGCGACGACGTCGTGCAGGTAGAGCTGCACCACCTCGGCGCCCGCCCGCGCGCCGGTGTTGCGGACGCGCACGGTGGCGGTGACCTCGCCGTCGGTGGGGATCTCGGTGCTGCTCAGCCGCAGGTCCTCCACCGCGAAGGTGGTGTAGGCGCGGCCGAAGCCGAAGGGGAAGAGCGGAGTCGCGTCGAGGTTGGTGGGACCGTCGTTCCCGACCCCGAGCGGCGGCTGCAGGTAGGTGCCGGGCTGGGCGCCCGGCGTCCGCGGGATCTGCACCGGCAGCCGGCCCGAGGGCTGGACGCGGCCGGAGAGGACGCCGGCCAGCGCCGCCCCGCCCTCCTCGCCGGGCATGAACGCCTGCACGAGGCCGGCCGCCCGACCGTGCACGGCGCCGAGGGCGTAGGGGCGCCCGGACACGACGACCACGACGACCGGGGTCCCGGTCGCCAGCAGCTCCTCCAGCAGGTCGGCTTGCACCCCGGGCAGCCGGAGGTCCTCGGCGTCGCAGCCCTCCCCGGAGGTGCCGCGGCCGAACAGGCCGGCCAGGTCGCCGACGACGGCGACGCAGAGGTCGGCCCCGCGGGCGGCGTCCACGGCGGCCGCGAAGCCGGAGCGGTCCTCGTCGCGGACGTCGCAGCCCGGCGCGTGCACCAGGTCGACGCCGGGCAGCTCGGCCCGCAGGGCGTCGAGCGCGCTGGGCACCTCGACCCCCAGGCCGAGGTCGGGGTAGCGGGGCAGCACGTGGTTGGGGAAGGCGTAGCAGCCCATGAAGGTGGCCGGGTCGTCGGCGCACGGGCCGACCACCGCGACGCGGCCGAGCCCCGGGCGTCCTTCCCCGAGGAGGGGCAGCGCGCTGCCGGCGTCCAGCAGCACGACCGAGCGCTCGGCGAGCTCGCGCGCCAGGGCCCGGTTGCCGGGGGAGTCGAGGTCGCGTCCGGCCGCACCGGCCACCGAGCCCTCGGGCGTCCAGCCCGGGTCGAGCAGGCCCAGCTGGATCTTCTGCCGCAGCAGGCGGCGGGCGGCCCGGTCGACCAGCGCCTCGGGCAGCTGGCCGCGCCGGACCCGCTCGACCAGGCCAGGGCCGAAGCCGACCGTGTCGGGCAGCTCGACGTCGATGCCGGCCTCCAGGGCCAGGGCGCCCGCCTCGTCGGCGTCGGCGGCGACCCGGTGCGTGGAGGCGAGGAACGGGACCGCCCAGTAGTCGGACACGACGGTGCCGTCGAAGCCCCAAACGCCGCGCAGCAGGTCGGTGAGCAGCCAGGCGTCGGCGCCGGCGGGGACGCCGTCCACGTCGGAGTAGGAGTTCATCACCGAGGCGGCGCCGGCCAGGGTCACCGCCATCTCGAACGGCGGCAGGATCACGTCGACGAGCTCGCGGCGCCCCATCGGGACCGGGCCGTGGTTGCGGGCGCCGCGGGAGGCGGAGTAGCCGGCGAAGTGCTTGAGGGTGGCCACGACGCCGGCACCCTGCAGGCCGCGCACGTAGGCCGAGGCCAGCTCGGCGACCAGGTAGGGGTCCTCCCCGAGGGTCTCCTCGACGCGGCCCCAGCGGTAGTCGCGGACGACGTCGAGCACGGGGGACAGGCCCTGGTGGACGCCGAGGGCGGCCATGTCGCGGCCGATCGCCGCGGCCATCTGCTCGACGAGCCGCGGGTCGAAGGTCGCCGCCCAGGCCAGGGCGGTCGGGTAGACGGTGGCTCCGTAGGTGGTGAAACCGGTGAGGCACTCCTCGTGCACGAGGGCGGGGACCCCGAGCCGGGACCCCGCCAGGACGACGCGGTGCTGCCGGACGACCTCCGCGGCACCCTGCTCGACCGTGAGCGGCACGCTGCCGTAGACGCGGGTCAGGTGGCCGAGGCCGTGCCGGCTGGCCTCCTCGAGGGGGAGGGCGGCGTCGGTGGCGAACTCGTCCTGCATCGGCGCGACGTTGAACGTCTCGCCGGGCGGGGCCTCGGGCGCGGCCGTCGTCGGCTCGGCGGCCGGGCTGTCGTTGCCCGTCCAACGGCTGCCGAGCTGGGCGACCTTCTCCTCCAGCGTCATGGCGGCCAGCAGGGCGTCGACGCGCACGTCGAGGGGCCGCGCGGTGTCCTGCCACGGGGGCACGGACTGCTGGACGTCGACCGTCGACGGTTGGGTCGTCACGGCTGGTTCCTCTCCACGAGTGCGACTCGCTGTGTCGAAACTTTCGGCAGCGCTTCGAGGCTACGAGATGACAGGCCGCGCTCTGACCACGAAGGCAAGCGGCTCGTGGGGCGCCTGTCAAGTATCTGGCGGAGGTCGTTGACGTGCCGCGGGCTGGGACCTACGCTGCTCGCGAGACACAATTTCGTTCTTCAAGGCGAAACTATCGAGAGTTGTCTCGGCGGGCCTTCGGCTCGCCTAGCCAGGATCCGTGACGATCGCCAGGCAGTCCGCAGGGGCTGGCCCGCGGAGGTCGGCAGGACCCGGTCAGGGCGGCCGCACGCCACCCACTCCCCATCAGGTCAACGACGACCCCCGCTCGCCGGGGCTCAAGGAGGTTCGGATGTCCATCTTCGACAACGGGAGGACTGCGGGCGCAGCAGCAGCGGGGCTCCTCGCGGCCTCGCTCCTGCTCAGCGCGTGCAGCGGCGGCGGGTCAGCACCCGAGGCCGGGTCGCCGGCCAGCACCCTCGCCGCCCCCGACGAGAGCAAGCCCGTCACCATCAACGTCGACTCGTTCGGCGGCATCTTCGCCAACTTCGAGAAGGCCGGGCTGCTGGACGACTACAAGAAGCTGCACCCCAACGTCACCGTCAAGTACTCCGAGGTCCAGCAGGAGAGCGACTACTGGACCGCGCTCACCACCAAGCTGAACTCCGGCTCGGGCCTGGCGGACATCCAGGCCCTCGAGATCAGCCGGGCGGCCCTGGTCACCCAGCAGCAGCAGGACAAGTGGCTGGACATCCGCACCACCGCCGTGGGCGACGCCAACAAGTACCCGCCGGCGAAGCAGGGCGCCATCACCACCGAGGACGGGGCGGTGCTCGGCTGGGGTACCGACGCCGGCCCGATGGCCATCTGCTACCGCAGCGACAAGCTCGAGAAGGCCGGCCTGCCGTCCACCAGCGCGGAGCTGTCCAAGGTGATCACCGACTGGGACTCCTACGAGGAGACGGGCCGGAAGTACGTCAGCGCCACCAAGGAGCCGTGGATGGACTCGGCCGGTGGCTACTACCGGCTGCTGACCTCGGTCCTGCCCGAGCGCAACTACAACGCCGAGGGCGAGCCCACCTACACGACCAACGCCACCGCGCGGCCGTCGTTCGACCGTGCGGCCAAGGTCGGCGCGGAGGGTCTGACCGCGAAGCTGGAGCAGTTCTCCCAGCCGTGGAACACCGCGATGAACACCGGCGACTTCGCCACCATCGCCTGCCCCGCCTGGATGCTCGGCTACATCAAGCAGCAGGCCGGTGAGCAGAACGCCGGCAACTGGGGGGTCCTGCCGCTGCCGCAGGGCCTCGGCGGGAACTGGGGCGGGTCCTACCTGTCCATCCCGAAGGACAGCCCCAACGCCGCGGCCGCCGCCCAGCTCGCCGCCTTCCTGACCAGCGCCGAGTCCGAGACCAAGGAGTTCAAGGCCGGTCTGGCGTTCCCCTCCAACAGCGGGTCGCTGGACCAGATCGCCGACGTCAAGGACCCGTACTTCAACGGCGCCCCGATCGGGCAGATCTTCAGCGACGGCTTCCGCGCGGCGCCCGACCAGCCGCTCGGGGTCGACGACGGCACGATCGACAACACCATCGGCAAGGCGCTGACCTCGGTGGAGAGCAACAACGTCCCGCCGGCCGAGGCCTGGGACAGCGCCATGAAGACCCTCGAGGACCAGATCGGCTGATGACCAGCCGCTGACCGGTGCCCCCGACCCCGCGTGGGTCGGGGGCACCGGTCAGGTCACCCACCCGACACACAGGAACCGGAGTCACGACATGGCCGTCGACACCCCGACCCACGCCCTCACCGGGCCCGCGGCACGGCGGTCCCGTCCAGCCCGCCCCAGACCGGCCGGGGAGCGGTCCGCCCCCTACGCCTTCATCGCACCCTTCTTCATCCTGTTCGGCGCGTTCGGGCTGTTCCCGCTGATCTACACGGTGTGGCTCAGCTTCTACGAGTTCCGCCTCGCCGGCGGGGAGCCGAAGTTCATCGGGCTGGAGAACTACGTCTGGCTGTTCGGGAGCGAGTCGTTCTACAACTCGTTGTGGAAGACGTTCACCATCGGCCTGCTCTCCACCGTCCCGCAGCTGATCATGGCCCTCGGGCTGGCGCACCTGCTGAACTACAACATGCGGGTCCGCAACTTCTTCCGGATCTCGATGATCATGCCGTACGCGACCTCCCTGGTGGCGGCGACGCTGGTCTTCGCCTCCATCTTCTCCAACACCTCCGGGGGGCTGGCCAACGTCGTGCTGAACCGGCTCGGGATGGAGCCGATCGCCTGGACCGCCGGCAACTGGACGGCCCAGATCGCCATCGCGGTCATCGTCACCTGGCACTGGACGGGCTACAACGCGCTGATCTATCTCGCCGGCATGCAGTCGATCGGCAAGGAGCTGTACGAGTCGGCCGCCATCGACGGTGCCAGCCGCTTCTCGCAGTTCCTGCACGTCACGTTGCCGGGGCTGCGTCCGACCATCCTGTTCACCATCGTGCTGTCGACCATCGGTGCCACCCAGCTGTTCACGGAGCCCTTCCTGTTCGGCAACGGAGCCGGTGGCGGCGCGCTGGGCCAGTACCAGGTGGTGGCCATGTACATGTACGAGATGGCCTTCGACATCGGTCGCCTCGGCCGGGCGTCGGCGATCGCCGTGGTGGTGCTGGCGCTGGTCATCCTGCTGGTGCTCATCAACACGGGACTGGCTCAGCTGCGCACCCGCGAGCGCCCGCAGCGCGGGACCACGACCACGACCACGACCGGAGGCACCCGATGACCACGATCGACGCCCCTCGCGAGGCGGCCGTCAGCGCCGCACCGGTCCCCGCGAAGCGCGGCCGGGGACACGCCGGCGAGCGGGCCGGGGTCGGCACCTACATCGTGCTGACGCTGACCGCGGCGCTGTTCCTGTTCCCCTTCTACTTCTCCCTGGTGGCCGGCTCCCACCCGCCCGCGGACCTCTACGACGGGTCGCCGCCGCTGCTCCCCGGACCGGGGCTGTTCAAGAACATGGGGCTGGCGCTGGCCCAGGCCGACCTCTTCCAGGCGCTGGGACGCTCGCTCGTCGTCGCGGTGGTGGTCACCGTGGCCACCGTGTTCTTCTGCACCATGGCCGGCTTCGCCTTCGCCAAGCTGAAGTTCCGGGGACGGAATGCGCTGTTCGGCATCACCCTGGCGACCCTGACCATCCCCCCGACCCTGGGGATCGTCCCGTTGTACGTCGTGATGAGCAAGCTCGGGCTGGTCAACAACCTGGCCTCGGTGATCCTGCCGGCGGCGGTGACCGCGTTCGGGGTGTTCTTCATGCGTCAGTTCCTCACCCAGGCGCTGCCCGACGAGCTCGTCGAGGCGGCCAAGGTGGACGGGGCCAGCCTGACCCGGACGCTGTTCGAGATCGTCTTCCCGATCGCGCGCCCGGGCATGGCGGTGCTGGGGATCCTGTCGTTCATGGCGTCCTGGAACGACTTCCTCTGGCCGTTCATCGTCGTCCGCAACACCCCGACCATCCAGGTGGCGGTGGCCAGCATCCAGGCCGGCTACACCCCCGACATCTCGGTCATCCTCGCGGGCACCGTCATCGCGACGGTGCCGCTGGTCATCGTGACCGCGATCTTCGGCAAGCAGATCGTGAACGGGATCACGGCCGGGGCCGTCAAGGGCTGACCCCCCCGCACCACCTGCTCCCCGGGCCTGTCGACAGGCCTCCACAAGTCCGGGGAGCAGGTCCACCACCACGCGACGGCGGGCGAGCCGTGGGTGAGGTCGACCTAGACGGCGACCTCGTCCACGGCTCGTCGCGTCGTGGCTCCCGGCCAGCTCAGCCGACCTGTGCGCACGGCCCACCACTCGAACAGCAGGGTGGCGAAGGGCGGGACCGAGCAGGCCAGGGCCAGCAGCGTCGTCCACACCGACCAGCGGAGCGTGCGGGCGAGCAGCAGCGTGAGCACGACGTAGGCCACGAACACGCCGCCGTGGACGGGGCCGAAGATCCTGACGCCCAGGTCGCCGGCCGCCGTGAGGTACTTCACGTACATGCCGGTCAGCAGCCCCAGCCAGGACAGCGCCTCGAGGGTCGCGACGACGACGAACAGGCGGGCAAGGGTGCGAGACACGGGCCGATGGTAGGTGCCCGGCACCAGCCCACCCGTCGCCCGGCCGGCCCGGCCGGCGGCCCGCCCGCCGGCTGCCGGGGGTCCCGGTGTGCACGTGCCGACGGATGGGTACCCGGTCGCGGGGCGGCAGCCGTCGCCCGGCGCGATCCCACGAAGGAGGACCCATGGGTCTGGACGAGCTCAAGGACAAGGTCAGCGGCGGGGCCACGGAGAAGGCCAGCGACGCGGGCATCGAGAAGGCCGGCGACGCCGCGGACACGAAGCTCGGCGGCAAGGGTGGCGAGCAGGTCGACAAGGCCCAGCAGGCCGCCGACGACAAGATCGGCCAGTAGGTCGCTGCGGCCGGCCCTGCCCTGGGATCCGGGGGCGGGCCGGCCGGCCCAGGCTCGCGGCGGCGGCTGAACCGGAGACGCCAGGTGGGTGTTCTGGTACCTGGCGGGGCTCCGGCGTGCGCGGATAGCGTCAGGCGTCCAGCAGCATCGGTGACCGGGGGAGTCCTGCATGTCGTGGTCATCGCCTGCGCGCGAGCACCAGAGCTATCGGCACGAGGCGTTCCTCTGGGGTGGCGCGGAGGACTTCACGGCTGGGCTGGTCCCCTTCCTCGAGGAGGGCCTGGAGGCCGGCGAGCCGATGATGGTCGCGGTGGGGCCGGAGCACACCAGCTGGCTGCGGGAGGCGCTCGGCGCCGCCGCCGACACGATCCGCTTCGTCGACATGCACCAGCTGGGCCGCAACCCCGCCCGGATCATCCCGGCCTGGCAGCGGTTCCTGGACGAGGAGGCGGCCGGCGGCCGGCCCGTCCGCGGGGTGGGTGAGCCGATCTGGCCGGGGCGGCGCGCCGAGGAGCTGCTGGAGTGCCAGCTGCACGAGGCCCTGCTCAACGTGGCCGTCGACCCCGAGCTCCCTTTCTGGTTGATCTGCCCGTACGACACCGCGCAGCTGAGCGAGGCGGTCATCGAGGAGGCCTTCCGCAGCCATCCCGTGCTGGTCGAGGCCGGCGGCTACTCCGGCAGCGCCGGCTACGGGGGTCGGGCCCACGTCGACTCGCTCTTCTCGAGTGACCTCAGCGCTCCGGCCGGGCAGGTGCGCCAGGCCCACTTCACGGCCGCCGACGTCGGCCGGCTGCTCAGCTACACCCGGCTGGAGTTCTACGTGGCCGGGCTCAGCCTCGGCCGGGCCGCCGACCTGGCGCACGTCGTCGAGCGGCTGGCCGCGAGCAGCCTGCACCGGGGCTCGGGCGGCGGGACGGTGACGATCTGGTCCCAGCCGGGCGGGGTGGTCTGCGAGGTCGCCGACGACGTCCCGGTCGAGGACCCGCTGGCCGGTCGCCGGCCGCCGGCCGCCGACGACCACGACGCCCTGTGGGTGGCCAACCAGCTGTGCGACCTCGTGCAGCTCCGCTCCACCGTCCGTGGGACCGCCGTCCGGGTGCACGCCTGGACCAGCTGAGAGCCGGCCCTGCGGACCCGTCCGACGTGCGGCCGGCCCGGACCGGAGCTCGTGCTGACCGCTCGGCCCCGTTCGGGTCAGCGAGCAGCAGGCCCCTGCAGGCGCGGCGCTTCCGCCGTCGCCGTGCCGGAGGCGGCCAGGGCGGCCAGCACCGCGTCGCACCACCGCAGGAGCCCCGCCACGTCGACCCGGTGGGGCGGGGCTTCGGCGTAGAGCCCGATCCGCCGTCGGGCCCGCTCCAGCAGCGTCGTCGCGCCGACCGGGTTGCCGCGCAGCAGGTGGGTCCACCCGACGGCCAGCTGGGCGAGCCCCTGCCAGAGCTCGCGCTCCTCGGCCGGTGCGGCCTTCCAGGTGGCCTCCAGCACCTCGTGGGCGTGGAAGGGCATCCCCGCGTCCAGCAGCCGTTGGGCCTCGACCAGCGAGGGCAGCGGCGGCAGCACCAGGTCGTCCGGCACCCGTGGCACGCCCTCGGCGTCCCGGGGGAGCGGCCGGCCGAGCCCGTCCCGCGGCCGCGCGTTGCGGGCCCGGCCCTGGTCGTCCCGCTCCCGCTGCACTGCCATGTCCCCCATCCTCCTCCGGTGCCTGCGCGGCGTCGTGGGCACGTCGGCGGCGGCGGCCCGCCCTCCGGCAGGATGGCCGCCATGAGCGACTGGGAGTGGTTCTTCACGAGCGAGGCCGGACGGACCAACCTGCTGCGCTCGCAGGTGGACGAGCTGGCGGCCTCCTCGGCCTCGGCCAACGCCCGGAGCTCCCGGCTGAGCAGCCAGCTGACCCGGCTGCAGGGCTCGCTGGAGTCCCGCCTGAACGCCCTCGCAGCGGCCTTCGACGCCTACGTCGAGCTGGGGGACGTGCGCGAGCAGCTGGCCGCGCACGCCGACACGGCGGCCGTCCGCCGCGACGTGCTGGCGGCCGTCGACGCGCTGGTCGGCGGCCGCCGCGCCGAGCGGGTCGACCCGTCCGACGCCGACGACTACTGGCTGCCGCACGCCATGAACGCGGTGACCGCCCTGGTCGCCGGGGGACGCGACCGGGCCGCGGAGGGCCGGGCCCGGACGCTGGGTCGGCAGGCCGACCTCTTCGTCGTCGTGCTGCTCGGTGCGCTCGGCCACGGCGCGCTCGTCGCCGACCGGGTTCCCGACCTGCTGGTCACCGACGGCACCCTCGGCGACGCCCAGGTGGTGCTCTGGCGCGCCCTGCTGGCGGGCGTCTACGGCGGGCCCGGCGACCGGGAGGCCGTCCTCGCCGCCGTCGGCGAGCGCTGGCGCTCGACGCTGGCCGGCGGCGACGCCGACGAGTGGCGGGGCTGGGTGGCGGAGCAGAGCGGCGCCGACGACGCCGAGGCCGAGCTGACGTGGGTCCGGGCCCTGCTGGACGGTGAGGTCCTGCTCCCGCTGGCGAGCCCGCGCGAGCCCGCCCGCCGGGTGGCGGTCCCGGGTCAGGAGCGCGCGGCGCGCGCCGAGCCGGCCGCGGAGGGGGACCCGCGGGCCGCGCTGCGCTCCGTCGCCGGCACCCTGATCGCCGAGGGCTCGGAGGCCGAGCGCGACCTGCTGACGCGCGCCCGGCTGCTGCGGCTGCGCGTGGAGGACCCGAGCGGCCTGGGTCCGGCCGGGCCGGTCGAGCCACCCCCGACCGAGGTCCGCGCCCTGGTCCGGCAGGAGTTCGCGAGCACCCGCGACCCCGCCGTCCGGGCCTGCCTGCTCGGCTGGCTGCGGCCCGGCCTGCACCAGGCGGTCGAGGCGGCGGTCGCGGCGCCCCCACGCCCCGTCGAGCCGGTGCAGCAGCGGACGCCGGGCGGGCCGCTGGTCGTGGGGCCCGACGGCCCCGACGCCGACCGGCTCGCCCAGGTGCGGCACACCATCACCGCCCGGGTGCCCGTGGGCACCCTCAGCCCGCTGGTCCCCACCGTGCTGGCCGGGGTCTTCGCCGTACTGGCCCTGGTGGGCGCGCTGCTCGGCTGGTCGGCCGCCGTGGTCGGCCTGGTCGGGGTCGTGGCGGTGGTGCTCGCGGTGGTGGCCGTGCTGGGCCGCCGCAGCCGACGCCAGGCGGCGCGCGAGCAGGCGGCCGACCTGGCCGTGGTCGACCAGGCCGTCGCGGACGCCCACCGCCAGCTCAGCGACGCCCGGGCCGAGCAGGCGCGGCAGGTGCAGGCGCTGCGGACCCTGGCCGACGGGCTGCGCCGGGACCTGACCGCGGCGCCGTAGCGCTCAGTCGCCGCCCTGCCCCTGCCCCTGCCCGCGGCCCTGGTGGGTGCTGGTGGGCTTCGCCTTCTTCGCCTTCTTCGTGGGTTCCTCGGTCGCCGTGCTCGTCGCCGACGCCGTCGGCTCCGGGTCGCTGGTGGGGCTGCGGGTCGTGGGGGCGCTGCTGGTCGGCGCCTCCGAGGTCGGCTCGTCGTCGTCCGGGGCCTCGCTGGTCGCGTCGCCGCCGGGGTCGCTCGTGGGGCCGCCGGCCTCGTCGTCGTCGGCCGACGCGCTGGGGGCGCTCGAGCGGGTCGGTGCCCGGGTCTGCGTGCCGCCGCCGCCCGACGTCGTCGCCTCCGTCGCGCGGGCGAAGCGGACGCGGACCGCCGCGTCCAGCGCCGCCTCCTTCCCCTCGCCGGGCTTCACCGAGACGACGTCGCCCGGATCGACCTCGCCGTCGCCGTCGACGGCCTCGGTGCTCACGTCGGTGAAGCCGAGGTCCTCCAGCTGGGCCTCGACGTCGGCCACGGGACGACCCACCAGGTCGTCGGGGATCGCGGCCGTGGCGGGACCGGCGTTGACCCGGAGCGTCACCGTGGTGCCCGCCGCCACCCGCGCGTCGGCGGCCGGGGCCTGGTCCAGGACGGTGCCGACGGTCTTGTCGTCCTTCCCGGCCGTGGGGGTGACCCGCGGCACCAGGTCGGCGTCGCGGAGCGCGGCCTCGGCCTGCTCCCGGGGCTGTCCGTCCACGTCGGGGACCGTGACGGCCGCCGCCCCGTCCGCTGCGGGCCCGAAGACGCGGAACAGCCCGAACGCGCCGAGGCCGAGGACCAGGAACACGGCCAGGGCGACGAGCACGGCCCGACCCGCGGCGGACCGGCGGCGGTCGGGGGGCTCGGACGGGTCGGCCGGCGACGGCGCCCCGGCGGCCGGGCCGACGAGGGCCGTGGGAGCGGTCGGGGACCCGGAGCTGCCGTCGGTGCCGGCCGCAGCGGTGGCGGTCGCGGCGGCGGGAGCGGCCACCAGGCGTCCGGGCAGCGCGGCGGTGTCCGCCGTCGCCGCCGGGCTGGACGGCGGGGGTGGCGGAGCCACGGCCTGGCCGGCGAGCAGCCGGTCGACGTCGTCCCGCATCTCCGCCGCGGTCTGGTAGCGGTCGGCGGGGTCCTTGGTGAGCGCGCGGAGCACCACGGCGTCCAGGCCGGGCTCCAGGGACGGGTCGAGCCGGCTGGGGGGCACGGGCTGCTCGCGGACGTGCTGGTAGGCGATGGCCAGCGAGGTGTCGCCGACGAACGGCGGCCGACCGGTCACCAGCTCGAAGAGCAGGCAGCCCACCGAGTAGAGGTCGCTGCGCAGGTCGACCGTCTGGCCGAGCGCCTGCTCGGGGGACAGGTACTGCGCCGTGCCGATCACGGAGGCCGTCTTCGTGAGGCTCGTGGCGCTCTCGTCGACCGCGCGGGCGATGCCGAAGTCCATCACCTTGACCGCGCCGTCGGTGGTGATCATGACGTTCGCGGGCTTGATGTCGCGGTGCACCAGGCCCATCGCGTGGCTGTGGGCCAGCGCGTCCAGCACGCTGCGGGTGATCCGCAGGGCGCGCTCTGGCGGGAGCGGCCCGGCGTCGAGGATCGTCCGCAGCGTCGAGCCCTCGACCAGCTCCATGACGATGTAGGGGAGCGAGACGCCGGTGGCCGGGTCGGCACCCTCCCCGGTGTCGAAGACCGACGCGATGGCCGGGTGGTTCAGGCTGGCGGAGGCCTGCGCCTCGCGCCGGAAGCGGGCCTGCGCCGTCGGGTCCGCGGCCAGGTGGAGGCCGAGCCGCTTGACCGCGACGGCCCGGTCCAGCCGGCGGTCGAGCGCGCGGTGCACGGTCGCCATGCCGCCCTGCCCGAGCGGCTCGCCGAGCTCGTAGCGGTCGCCGACGACGACGGGTTCCCCGCTCACCCGTCCGCGTCCCGGCTCTGTCGCTGCACCCGCACAGTCTGCCGTCTTCTCCGGGCGGAGGGGTCGCGGGTGCCGCACCGCGGTCGGGCCCGGAACTGTCGGCGCCGGCTGGTAGCACGAGATCCTCGACGACGAGGGGAGCCGCGATGCGCTTCGGGATGAACGTGCCGATCTTCGGCGAGTACGCCGACCCACAGCTGCTGGCGGCGCTGGCGGTGGAGGCCGAGGACTCCGGCTGGGACGGCTTCTGGGTCTGGGACCACCTGCAGTGGAGCGGCGAGGGCGACGGAGAGCCGCGGCAGCCGTCGGTCGACCCGACGGTGGCGCTGGCCCTGATCGCCGCGGCCACCTCGCGGGTGCGGATCGGGCCGATGGTGCTGCCGCTGGCCCGTCGTCGGCCCGCCAAGGTCGCCCGCGAGCTGGCCACGCTCGACCACCTGTCCGGCGGGCGGCTGACGGTCGGCGTCGGGCTGGGCGGGCCGCCGGGCCTGGAGTTCGGGGACTTCGGCGAGGAGACCGACGCCCGCGTCCGCGCCGCCAAGCTCGACGAGGGCCTGGCGGTGCTGCAGGGGTTGTGGAGCGGCGAGCCGTTCACCTTCACCGGGGAGCACCACACCGTCCGGGAGGCCCAGCTGCTGCCGCCGCCGCTGCAGGAGCACGTGCCGATCTGGGTCGGCGGCGAGTGGCCCCGCCGGGCCCCGTTCCGGCGCGCCGCCCGCTTCGACGGGGTCCACCCGCTGATGTTCTCGGTCCCGCCGGACGAGCAACCGGCGGCGCTCGCCCAGCTGGTCCGCTACGTGGCGCAGCACCGCACCGGGTCCGGCCCCTACGACGTCGTCTTCGGCGGGGACACCGTGGGCGACGGCGGGGCCGCGGACCGGGCGCTGGTGGGCCGCTTCGCCGACGCCGGCGTCACCTGGTGGATGGAGGGCATCTCGCACTGGCGGGGACCGCTGGTCGCGATGCGGGAGCGCATCCGGCGCGGCCCGCCGGGCCCGTGACGACCAGGGGCCGGCGTCCTCGGCCGGATCCGCGCGGCGGTCAGGCCAGGGCGACGCGGACGGCGGCGGTGACGTCCAGGTCCCGGCCGCGGTCGAACGCCTCGTCGTAGGCGGCCGCGCCGAGCACCGCCCGCGCCTGCCGCTCCGCGGCCGCGCCCAGCGACGCGTCCGGGACGTAGTAGGCGTACACGCCGCCGACGACGTCGCGGAAGCCGCGCGCCGCGCCCAGCAGGACGGGCACGCGGTCGTGGCGGCCGTCGACGGACTCGACGACGGCCAGGCTGTCGAGGAAGTAGGCGAGGTTGGCGAGGTCGACGGTCTGCTCCGACAGCACGATGCCCTCCTCGAGGTAGGCCCGCGCCCGCCGGTACTCGTGCGCGGCCAGCGCCGCCTGGGAGAGGTTGTAGAGCGCCACGTAGGTGGAGAGCCGGTCACCCCGGCGGCGGGCGATCTCCAGGCCCTCGTGGACCTGCGCCTCCGCGCCGACGGGGTCGCCCTGCAGCAGCACCACCGTGCCCAGCCAGACGTGCGTCAGCGAGCTCATCCAGATCCCCGGCTCGCCGGCCTCGGCGCAGGCCGGCAGCGCCCGGCGGAAGCGGTCGGCCGCCACGGTGAGGTCCCCGACGGCCAGCGCCGCGAGCCCGGTCCCCGCCAGCGCCTTGCAGACCACCTCCGGGTCCTGCAGCTCCTCGCCCAGGCGCAGGGCCTCCGCCCAGTAGCGCGCACTGGCGGGCATGTCGCCCCCGGCGTAGGCCATGGTGGCCGCGCTGAGGGTGACCCGGGCGAGCACGGCCGGGGTCAGCGCGGCGGGCAGGCAGCGCTCGGCCTGCTCGCGGCCGCGGCGGAACTGCCCGCGGAGCCACCAGTACAGCCACAGCTCCCAGACGATCCCGCCCGAGGTGTCGGGGTCTCCGCCGGTCAGGCCGCGCTCGACGGCCACCAGCAGGTTGGGCTCCTCGGCCTCGGTCCGGGCCAGCCAGAGCACCTGGTCCGCGCCCTCGTAGCCGCTGGCCGCCTGCCGGGCGAGCGCCCGGTAGACCTCGGCGTGGGCGCGGGACGCGCTCTGGGCCAGCGGGCCGTCCAGCAGGGCCTGCGCGTACTGCGCGACCGGCTCCAGCATCGTGTAGCGGCGCCGGCCGTCCTCCCCGGTCCGCAGCACCACCATGGACTGCTCGACCAGCACCTCGAGCTGCTCGACGACGTCGGCCGCCGAGAGCGCGGTGCTGGCCACGACGACCTGCTCGACGGCGTCCAGGGTCGCGCCGCCGCGGAACACCGACAGCACGGTGAACAGCAGCTGCTGGGCGGGCGTCAGCAGGCCGTGGCTCCAGTCGAGGGTGGCCCGCATCGTCCGCTGCCGCTCGGGCAGGTCCCGGGCGCCGGAAGAGGAGTCGAGGACCGAGTCCAGCCGCTCCAGCAGCGCGCGGGGCGTCAGCAGCCGGAGCCGGGCGGTCGCCAGCTCCAGCGCCAGCGGGATGCCGGACAGCCGGGCGCAGAGGGTCGCGAGCGCCTGGACGCGGTCCGGCGTCAGCTCCAGGCCGGGGGCGACGGCCCGGACCTGGTCCAGCACGAGCGCCCCGGCGGGGGAGGCGGCCAGCTCCTGCTCGGTGAGCGCGTCGGGGGAGGGCAGCGCGAGCGGACCGACGGGGTACTCGTGCTCGCCGCGGACGCGGAGCGGCGCGCGGCTGGACACCAGCACGGTCACCGCCGGGCAGAGCGCCACCAGGCGGCCGAGGTCGGCGGCCGCGTCGACCAGGTGCTCCAGGTTGTCCAGCAGGACCAGCACGCATCGCCGGCCGAGGTGGGCCGCGACCAGCTCCACGGCGTCCGGGCCGTCGGCCCCGGAGAGACCGAGGGCACGACCCAGGGTGTCGAGGACGGCGGCCGGGCTGGCCACCGAGGCGAGGGCGACCTGGACCACGCCGTCGGGGAAGTCGTCGGCCAGGGCAGCGGCCAGCGCCACCGCCAGCCGGGTCTTCCCGACGCCGCCCATCCCCGTCAGGGTGACCAGCCGGACGCGACCGGAGCGCACGAGGCTGGTCAGGGCGGCCAGGTCGCCGTCGCGGCCGTGCAGCGGGGTGGGCGGCACGACGACGCCGGGCGGCGGCGTCGGCGCGGACGACGTGGGCCGGCGCTCGGGGGTGGCGGGGGCCGGCGTCGGCTGCGTGGCCGCGGGGGCGCGCCGGCTGGGCAGGGACGCGATCAGGGCCGCCTGCTCCGCGCCGTCCAGCTCCAGCGCGGTGGCCAGGGCGCGGACGGTGTGCGGGTAGGGGCGGGTCCGGGCGCCCCGCTCCAGCGCGCTGACCGCGTGCGAGGTCAGGCCGGCCCGGCTGGCCAGCTCCTCCTGGGTCAGCCCCACCCGTTCCCGCAGCGCACGCAGCCGGTGCGCGAAGGGTGCGGCGGCCCCGTCCGCCTCGTGCAGCACGCCTGTGATCGTAGAAGACCGTCGCCGAGTGTGCGAGAACTGTGCGGGTTCCGTCCGTGGCCGTGCAGCACCCGGCAGGACGAGGATCGTCCCCGTCGCCTACCGGGGACGGGCAGGTCGGACGGAGTCGGGGGGGCCGCCGTGGACGTGCTGAGGTACACCGCCTTCAGCCAGCACCCCGCCGGGGGGAACCCGGCGGGAGTAGTGCTCGACGCCACGGGCGCGGACTCCGAGGTGATGCAACGGGTCGCCGCGGACGTCGGCTACTCCGAGACGGCCTTCCTGTTCCCGGTCGGTGACGACGACTACGTCGTGCGGTACTTCAGCCCCCGGGCCGAGGTGTCGTTCTGCGGGCACGCGACCATCGCGGCGGCGGTGGCGCACGCCGAGCGGCACGGTCCGGGCACGATGACGCTGCACACCCGGTCGGGCCGGGTCAGCGTGCAGACCACGTCGTCGACCTGCGGGATGCTGGCCGCCACCCTGACCAGCGTGCCGACCCAGGTCGCCGCGCTGCCGGCCGCCGACCTGGAGGCGCTGCTCGCGGCGCTGGGCTGGTCGGCGACCGACCTCGACCCGGCGTTGCCGCCACGGGTGGCCTTCGCCGGGGCCTGGCACCCCGTGATCGCCGTCCGCGAGCGCGCTCGGCTGGCGGACCTGGTCTACGACTTCGCCGCCCTCCGGACGCTGATGAGCTGGCGCGGCTGGACGACGGTGGACCTCGTCTGGCGCGCCTCGCCGTCGGCCTTCTTCGCGCGCAACCCCTTCCCGCCGGGCGGGGTGGTCGAGGACCCGGCGACCGGGGCGGCGGCCGCCGCGCTGGGCGGCTACCTGCGGGCCCTCGGGGCCGTGCCCCTGCCCAGCACCATCGCGGTCTTCCAGGGCGAGGAGCTGGGCCGGCCGAGCCAGCTCTCCGTGCACATCCCGGAGGCGGCGGGCAGCGGGGTGGACGTGACGGGGCACGCGGTCGAGCTCCCGCGACTGGCGCTGGCCGGCACGGGGCTCGCGCACCTGGTGGGACGGGGCTGACCGGACCACCACGACAGGCTCCGGGAGCGGGCCGCGGTCTCGGGGGAGCCGCAGCCCGCTCCCGGTGCAGGACGCACCCGGCTCCGGCCGGGTGCCAGGGGGAAACACCCAGGGGGGCCGGCTCGGTGGCCGCGACGGTCGGCCACCGGACCGGTCCGGGTGCCCGGCGCGGGGCCGATGAGTTCGACCACCGACAGCGGTCTGCCCGTCATCACCCTGCGCGTCCCACGGCGACGAGGCCAGGACGGGCGTACGAGCGAGGAGCGGGCATGAGCGGAGCAGTGCTGCTGGTGGGGACCAAGAAGGGGCTGTGGATCGGGCGGTCGGACGACCGGGACCGCTGGACGTGGTCGGCGCCGGAGTTCTTGATGCAGGGCATCTACGGGCTCGGCGTCGACGACCGCGGCGCCGTCCCGCGGCTGTTCGCCGGCGGCACCAGCGAGCACTGGGGGCCCGGCATCTACTACTCCGACGACCTGGGCGCGAGCTGGACCGAGGCGCACGGGGCCGCCGTGCGGTTCCCGGCCGACCTCGGCAGCAGCGTCGAGCGGGTCTGGCAGATCCAGCCGTCGGTGGTGGAGCCGGACGTCGTCTGGGCCGGCACGCAGCCGTCGGCGCTGTTCCGCTCCGAGGACCGCGGCGAGTCGTTCACGCTGGTCCGCTCGCTGTGGGACCACCCGCACCGGGAGGAGTGGGGGGCCGGGTTCGGCGGTCAGGCCATCCACACGATCGTGCCGCACCCCGAGAACCCCCAGCAGGTCACGGTGGCCATGTCGACGGGCGGCGTCTACCGGACCGCCGACGGCGGTGGCACCTGGGCGCCGGCGAACCAGGGGATCAAGGCCTACTTCTTCCCTGACCCGTGGCCGGAGTTCGGGCAGTGCGTGCACAAGGTGGCCGCGCACCCCGCCGCCCCGCAGCGGCTCTTCGCGCAGAACCACCACGGCGTCTACCGCTCCGACGACGGCGGCGACCGCTGGGTCTCCATCGCCGACGGGCTGCCCGCCGACTTCGGGTTCCCGATCGTCGTGCACCCCCACCAGCCGGAGACCGTCTACGTGTTCCCGCTGGTCGCCGACGGCGCCCGGATCCCGCCGGAGGGCCGGGCCCGGGTCTGGCGGTCGACCGACGCCGGGGAGAGCTGGACGCCGTCGGGTCGCGGTCTGCCCGACGACTTCTGGGCCGCGGTCATGCGGGACGCGATGACGACCGACCACGGCGACCAGGCCGGGCTCTACCTCGGGGCGCGGGACGGTTCGGTGTTCGCCAGCCTCGACGACGGCGACTCCTGGGACCAGCTGGCCGCGCACCTGCCCGACGTGCTGGCGGTGCGGGCGCTCGCCGTCTGAGGGGTCGTCGCCGGTCACGAGGGGGGTGGGCATGGACGGTGGGGCCGGCGCCGAGGCCTACCCGCGTCAGCCCGAGGAGCTGACGGCCGGCTGGCTGACGGAGCGGCTGCGCGCATCGGGCGCCCTGCCCGAGGGGCGGGTCGCCGGCTTCGGCTCGGAGCCCCTGCACCCGGAGCGGGGGATGACGGGGGTCCTGGTCCGGCTGCGGCTGACCTACGACGGGGCGGCGCCGGGTGCGCCGGCCACGCTGGTGGCGAAGTTCTCCTCGCCCGACCCGTACGTGCGCGCCCTCGTGCACTCGCTCGGCTACGTCGAGCGCGAGGTCCGTTTCTACCGCGAGCTGGCGGCGGACACCCCGGTCCGCACCCCGCGCTGCCACGCCGCCGCGGTCGACCTCGCGGACGGGGCGGCGGTGCTCCTGCTGGAGGACCTGGCGCCCGCGGACCACGGCGACTGGCTGGACGGCGCGACCGTCGCGGACCTGCGGCTGGTCCTCGACGCGATCGCCGCCGTCCACGTGGCCTGGTGGGAGGACCCGCGGATCGCGGC
The DNA here is from genome assembly GCF_900105065.1 of Friedmanniella luteola. Lineage (NCBI taxonomy): Bacteria > Bacillati > Actinomycetota > Actinomycetes > Propionibacteriales > Nocardioidaceae > Friedmanniella > Friedmanniella luteola. The sequence goes on along the minus strand of NZ_LT629749.1, from coordinate 4,072,931 downwards.
GGAGGACTGGCTGGAGCTGCGCGGACCGCTGTCGGTGCCGCACCTGCACGACCTGGTGGACGCGACGTGGCCGACCTTCCTCGCCCGGCTGTCGGTCCCGGTCACCGCGGAGATCGAGCAGGCCGGAGCGCTGTTGAGCGAGCACCTCGAGGCGGTCGCCGGGTACCTGCTGCTGACGCCGCCCCGCACCCTCGTCCACCAGGACCTCGACGGCCCCAACCTGTTCTTCCCCGAGGCCGACGGCGACCGGTCCGTCGCCGTGATCGACTGGCAGGCCGCGACGCGGGGCCGGCCGGCGGTCGACGTCGCCTGGTTGCTGGCCGGCTCCTGCGTGCCCGAGCAGCGCCGGGCGGCCGAGCGCGAGCTGCTGCGCGGCTATCACAGGCGCCTCGTGGCGCTGGGCACCACCGGCTACCCGTTCGAGCGGCTGTGGGACGACTACCGGCTGGCCCTGCTGCTGCCGGCGGCCCGGCTGGCCGGTGCCGTCGGGGTGCAGGTCGGTCCGCGCGGTGGGTTCTGGGACGTCGTGTTCCCGCGCTACGCGCAGGCGATCGCCGATCTGGAGGTGGGAGCACTGCTGGCCGCGGGCGACTGGGGCCCTTCAGCGGCGTGCTGAGGAGGAAGATGGGGTGCCGCCCGGCAGACGCCTCTCGGCGAGTGGCCGCTCGAAGCGGCGAAGGGGTGAGGCCCGGGGGTCTTGCACCGGACGGCACTGGTCTGCACAACCAGCGGTCGGGGCCGGGTATTCCGGGGCGAGCGGGGTGACGTGCAGCACACGGGCCGTCGGTCCGACGGTGTGTGCGCTCCACCGGCGGTGGGTACCCCCGGGCGCAGGGCACGGCGACGGCGGCGTGTCCTGTCCTCGACACCGTGCTCTCCGGAAGTGCCACCCGTGCCCGTAGCTCCTCTCGTCCCGCAGCCCGCCGTCCGCCTCGTACGCCGGAGCGTCTCGTGATCCCCCACCCGGTCTGGACCCGCTGGTTCCACGTCCTCACCCTGAGTGGCCGCCCGGCCGAGCCGCAGGGCCGGCGGACGGCCTGGCTCGCGGCCCGGCACGTCGTCTGCCCGCACTGCACCAACCTCGACACCACCAGCCCGCACTGCAGCAACCGTCGGTGCGACTGGGCGTCCTGCACCTGCGGCGCCGTCATCTACGGGGGCCGGCGGCACCGCCACCCCCGGCACGGCAGCGGGGCCGACACTTGCCACGACCCCGTCGCCGCGGCCTGACCACCTTCCCGCGACGCCCCGAGGCCGCCATACTGCGGGCGTGACGTACGACCTCGAGCTGGCCGACCGGCTGCGGGAGCGGCTGGCGTCGGAAGCCGACGTGACCGAGCGGCGGATGTTCGGCGGGCTCGCCTTCCTGGTGGCCGGGCACCTCGCCGTCAGCGCCAGCGGCCAGGGCGGCCTCCTGGTCCGCTGCGACGCGAGCGACCAGGAGGCGCTGGAGCGGGACCCGCGGGTGGGCCCGTTCGTCATGCGGGGCCGGCCGATGACCGGCTGGGTGCACGCCGACGTCGACGGCTCCGTCGACGACGCGGACCTCGACGGCTGGCTCGACCACGGTCTGGCCTTCGCCCGCTCGCTGCCGCCGCGCTGAGCGCCCCGGCTCGGCCGGCCGGCACGGGGGCGCGTCAGACTGCCGCCATGACGGATGCGGACGGGGCCGGACAGCGGGCGCTCTCGGTCGTGGGGGCCGCGGTGGTGGTCGTCGACGGGGTCGGGCGGTCGACCGCGCCGGTGCACGTCGTCGACGGCCGGGTGAGCGTGGAGCCTGCGCCGGGCGCCGAGGTCCTGGAGGCTGACGGCTGCGTCGTGACGCCGGGGCTGGTCAACGCGCACCACCACCTCCTGCAGACGGCGTTCCGGACCCTGCCGGGCACCCGCGGCGTGCCCATGGCGACGTGGCTGCCCACGATGGCCGCCGCCTACGCGGCGGCAGGGGTGGACCCGGAGCTGTGCTCGGTGGCCGCCCGGGCCGGGTTGGCGGAGGCGCTGCTCTGCGGGGTCACGACCGTCGCCGACCACCACCTCACCTGGCCGGCCGGCGCCGACACCGTCGGGATGGCCCGGGCCACCGCCGCGGCGGCCCGGTCGCTGGGCGCCCGGCTCGTGTTCGTCCGCGGCACCGCGCGGGACGACCCGGAGACCGCCGCGGCCTCCGCGACCGCGATCGCGGAGGCCCTGGTGCCCGGCCGGCCCGACGGGGTCAGCGCGGACGGGCTGCTGCAGCTGGCCGTCGGCCCGGCCGGGGTGCACAGCGACGGCGAGGAGACCTTCCGCCTGCTGGGGGAGGTCGCGGCCCGGTTCGGGCTGCGCCGGCGGACCCAGAGCAACGAGCAGGTGGACGTGGCGGTCGCCGCCGAGCGGTACGGCCGCCGTCCGCTCGAGCTGCTCGCCGCGTGGGGGTGGCTGGCCCCCGACGTCACCCTCGCCCACCTCTGCGACGTGACGCCGGCCGAGGTCGAGCGGATCGCCGACGCGGGGGCGACCGCGACGCACGCCCCCGGCTGCGACCTGCCGATGGGCTGGGGCGTCGCCCCGGTCGCCGCGCTCCGGGTGGCCGGCGTCCCGGTCGGGCTGGGGACCAGCGGCGGCGGCAGCAACGACGCCGGGCACCTGCTGGCCGACGCGCGGCTGGCGATGCAGGTCGCCCCGCTGGGGGGCGGGGCGCTGGCCGCCCGGGAGGTGCTGGAGATGGCGACGACGGGGTCGGCCGCCGGCCTGGGCCGGCCCGAGCTCGGCCACCTGCGCCCCGGCGCGGCCGCCGACCTCTGCGTCTGGGACGTCTCCGGGGTCGCCGACGCGGGGGTCGCCGACCCCGTCGACGGGCTGCTCTGGGCCGCCCCCGGCCGCCGGCCCCGGCACGTCGTCGTCGCCGGGCGGGTGGTCGTCCGCGACGGCCGCCTGGTCAGCGCCGACGAGCAGTCCGTCGTCGCCGGCCTCCGGGCCCGCGTCGGTCGCTGACGGTCGGACTTCTGGCGCCTGGACCACCCTGGGGGTGGTCGAACCGCCAGAAGTTGCGGCGAGGAGGTGGCCAGCGGGTCAGAGGTCCAGCACCAGCCGCGGCCCGGCGGCCCGGGAGACGCAGATCATCATCGTGTCGGCCGCCTCCTGCTCGTCGGGGGTCAGCACGGAGTCGCGGTGCTCCACCTCGCCCTCCAGCACCGGGGTTTCGCAGGTCCCGCAGGTGCCCTTGCGGCACGAGGAGACCACGAGGACACCCTGCTCCTCCACCACGTCGAGCACCGTCTTCTCCAGGGGCACCAGGGCGGTGACCCCGGTGAGCGCCAGCTCCAGCTCGAACGGCTCCTGCCAGACCGGGGGGCCGAACTCCTTGGCCTCGAAGTGCTCGACGTGCAGCTGCGAGGACGGCCGGTCGCCCCAGGCTCCCTCCACCGCGCTGATCAGCGCGACGGGGCCGCACGCGTACACGTGCGCCGTCGACGGCAGCGTCGCCAGCGTGACCGCGACGTCCAGCCGGGTGGCCTCGTCGCTGACGTGCACCCGGACGCGGTCGCCGTAGCGCCGGACCAGGTCGTCGACGAAGGCCATCCGCCGGCGGGACCGGCCGGCGTAGAGCAGGGTCAGGTCCCGGCCGTCGGCGTCGGCGGCCGCCGCCATGGACAGGAACGGGGTGATGCCGATACCGCCGGCCACGAGGACGACGGGCGCTCCCGGCGGCGGCTCGAAGACGAAGTGGTTGCGCGGTCCGCGGATCCGGAGCGGTGCGCCCTCGCGGAGGTCGCTGTGCACGGCCGCCGAACCGCCCCGGCCGTCGACCTCCCGCAGCACCGCGACCCGGTAGCGCGACCGGTCGGCCGGGTCACCGCACAGCGAGTACTGCCGCTCCAGCACGTCGGTGGTGGAGCCCGTCAGCAGCAGGTCGACGTGCGAGCCCGGCTCCCACGGCGGCAGGTCGCGGCCGTTCTGCGCGACCAGCTCCAGCAGCACCACGTCGTCGGCGACCTGCCGGTGGACGCTGATGACGCAGTCGCGCTCGACGTCGCTGAACATGCCGCTCACGGGGCCTCCTGGCTGCGGGTCTCCATCGAGGCTCGACTGTAGGACGTGGGGGACCCGGGCTCCTGCCCGGAGCCGCCCGGCGGGACCGGCTCCTCCGGGCCGCCGGCAGGCTTTTACCGCCCGGGAATCGGGCAGTCACACGACCGGAACATCGGCTCCCTAGCGTCCTCGACATCGGCGTCGTCGACGTCGCCAGCGGGAGGGGGAGCAGGTGCCGGGTCCCGCGGAGCTGTCGCTGCTCAGGAACGCGACCCTGGCCGACGGGTCCCGCGTCGACGTCGAGATCGCCGCCGGGCGGGTGGTCGCGGTGCTGCCGGCCGGGCAGGCCGAGCCGACCGCGGCCGAGCTGGACCTCGACGGCCACCTGCTGCTGCCGGCCACCGCCGACCCCCACGCCCACCTCGACAAGGCCCGGTCCTGGGACGCGATCCGGCCCCCGATGGGGGACCTGGGCAGCGCCATCGCCGCCTGGCGGGCCCACGCCGCCACCATGACCGAGGACGACGTGGCGGCCCGCGCCCGCGCGCAGGCCCTCGCCATGCTGGCCGCCGGCACGACAGCGATCCGCTCCCACGTCGACATCCGCACCGGCGACGACCCGACGCTCGGCACCCGGGCGCTGGTCCGGGTCCGCGAGGAGCTGGCCCCGCTGCTGGACCTCGAGCTGGTCGCCCTGGCCGGGCCGGAGACCACGGACCGCGCCGTGGAGGAGGCCCTCGACCTCGGCGTCGACCTGGTGGGCGGCGCCTGCCACCTGGCCCTGGACCCGCACGACGACCTGGCGCGGCTGCTGGCCATCGCGGAGCGCCGCGGCGTCGGGGTCGACCTGCACGTCGACGAGTCCCTGGACGGCCCCGTGACGCTCGACGCGTTCGCCCGCGCCGTCCGCGGCTGGACGGTCAACGTCTCCGCCGGGCACTGCTGCCGCCTCGGCACCCTGCCCGGGCGTGAGCGTGCCCGGGTGATCGCCGAGGTGCTGGCCAGCGACGTCGGGGTCATCGCCAACCCGATCACCAACCTGTACCTGCAGGGCTGGCAGCACCCCACGTCGACCCCGCGCGGGCTGACGCCGGCCCGGGAGCTGCTCGACGCCGGCGTCCGGTTCGCCGCCGGAGCCGACAACGTCCGCGACCCCTTCAACCCGCTGGGCCGCGGCGACGCCCTGGAGACCGCGATGCTGCTCGTCGTCGCCGGCCACCTCACCGTCACCGAGGCCTACGCCGCGGTCAGCTCCGGAGCCCGGGAGGTGATGCGGCTGCCGGTCGCCGGTCCCGTGGTGGGCGCCGTCGCCGACCTGCTCGCCGTCCGGGGCGCCGACCTGGCCGCGGTCGTCGCCGACGCCCCGGCCGACCGGGTGGTGGTGCGCGGCGGTCGGGTCGTCGCCCGCACGACCACGGCGACCGAGGTCGCGCTGCCGTGGTCGGCCCCCCTCGCTCCCGCGCCCGTCTCCCCCGAGCCCGTCCCACCCGCCATCACGTTGGAGGCCTCCCGGTGACCGCACCCACCACCCCTGCCGCCGGGCCGCGGGCGCCGGCGGGTCCCGAGCCGGACGCGGCGGGGGAGTCGCTCGTCGACTTCGCCGGCGTCGCCATGCAGTTCCCCAACGGGACCGTGGCGCTGTCGGGTGTCGACCTGACCGTGCGCCGCGGCGAGTTCGTGACCGTCGTGGGGCCCAGCGGGTGCGGCAAGAGCACCCTGCTGCGGATCGCCTCCGGACTGGAGACGGCCAGCGAGGGCACGGTCGCGCTGGGCACCAGGCGGATCGGCTACGTGTTCCAGGACGCGACGCTGCTGCCGTGGCGCACCGTGCAGGCGAACGTCGAGCTGCTGGCCGAGCTGAACAAGCAGCCGCGGGCCGCCCGGGCCGAGCAGGCCCGGCAGGCCATCGAGCTGGTCGGGCTCGGCGGGTTCGAGAAGTCGCTGCCCAAGCAGCTGTCCGGCGGCATGCGGATGCGGACCTCGCTCGCCCGGTCGCTGACCCTGGACCCCGAGCTGTTCCTCTTCGACGAGCCGTTCGGCGCGCTCGACGAGATCACCCGGGAACGGCTCGGCGACGAGCTCCTGCGGATCTTCGGCGAGCGCCGGTTCGCCGGCCTGTTCATCACCCACTCGGTGGCCGAGGCGGTCTACCTCTCGACGCGGGTGGTGGTGATGAGCGGGCGCCCCGGCCGGATCGTCGACACCTTCGAGGTCGACCAGACCTACCCGCGCGACCCCGACTTCCGGTTCACCCCGGAGTTCGCGGCCCTCAGCGGCCAGGTCTCGCACGCGCTCCGCGGGGCCCACTCGTGACCGCCACGGCGGTGAAGCAGGCGGCCGCCGAGGCCCAGCCGAAGGTCCCCTCGACCCCCGGCCGCACCGGCGGGGACCGGGTGAAGGTCTACGGCCCGCCGCTCGCGGCCTTCGCCGTCATCCTCGTGGTCTGGTACGCGCTGGCCGCCTACCTGGAGTCCATCGGCCGGACGACGATCCTGCCCGACCCGACGCGGATCGTCGTCGACTCCTTCTTCCCGGCCGACCCGCGGGACCGGCCGATCACCGGTGACCTGCTCGACGCCCTGGCGCTCTCCACCGGGGTGGCCCTGACCGGGCTGGCGATCTCCATCGTGATCGGGATCGGCTGGGCGGTGATCATGTCCCAGGCCCGCTGGGTGGAGCGGTCGCTCTTCCCCTACGCGGTGATCCTGCAGTGCATCCCGATCCTGGCCCTGGTGCCGCTGATCGGCTCCAGCCTGGGCTACAGCCTGTCGAGCCGGGTGCTGGTCTGCGTGCTCATCTCCCTGTTCCCCATGGTGTCGAACACGCTGTTCGGGCTGCAGGCGGCGGACAAGAGCCAGCGCGAGCTGTTCCAGCTGCAGGGGGCGAGCCGCTGGACGGTGCTCACCAAGCTGCAGTTCCCCGGGGCGATGCCGGCGATCTTCGCGGGCATGCGGATCTCCGCCGGGCTGGCGGTGATCGGCGCCATCGTCGGCGACTTCTTCTTCCGACGCGGGCAGGCCGGGCTCGGGATCTTGATCAACAATTACGCATCGCGGCTGCAGACCGCCGAGCTGTGGGCGTCCGTCCTCACCGCCTCGCTGCTCGGCGTCGTGATCTTCCTGGTCTTCGGCTGGATCCAGAAAGCGGCCGTCGGCCGCTGGTACGAGCCGTCCTCCTGACCCACCGGCCCCCGAGCCCGTCGGAGGACCGACCCCGCGTCCCGAGCCCCACCCCGCGTCCCGAGCCCCACCCCGCGTCCCGAGCCCCACCCCGCATCCCGAGCCCCACCCCGCATCCCGAGCCCCACCCCGCGCCCTGAGCCCGTCGAAGGGCCCGCTCGACCCGACCCGCCTCTGAAGGAGAACTATGCTCGCTCCCCGGTCCCACCGCCTCGCCGCCGTCGCCACGCTCGCCCTCCTGGTCGGGCTCGGTGCCTGCTCTGGTGCCAGCCAGGAGCAGGAGGCGGCGCCCGTCGCCGCGGAGGCCGGCGCCGTCGACCTCTCGGCCGACTGCCCGGCCACCGTCGTCATCCAGACGGACTGGAACCCCGAGTCCGAGCACGGTGCGCAGTACGCGATGCTCGGCACCGACTACACGGTCGACACCAAGCTCAAGACGGTCAGCGGTCCGCTGATGAGCCAGGGCAAGGCGACGGGCATCGACGTCGAGATCCGCGCGGGCGGCCCGGCCATCGGCTTCGAGGCGGTGGCGGCGCAGATGTACAAGGACGACGACATCACCCTCGGCTACGCGAGCACCGACGGCCAGATCCAGACGTCGCAGGAGCTGCCCGTGAAGGCGGTGATGGCCCCGCTGGACATCAACCCGCAGATCATCATGTGGGACCCGGCCACCTACCCGGACGTGAAGACGATCGCGGACCTCAAGGCGGCCGGGGCGATCGTCCGCGTGTTCGGCGGCAACTCCTACGTGGAGTACCTCGTCGACAGCGGCCAGCTGGACCGCGAGCAGATCGACGAGGGCTACGACGGCACCCCTGCCAACTTCGTGGCCGCGCAGGGCAAGGACGCGCAGCAGGGCTTCGCCAGCGCCGAGCCCTACATCTACGAGAACGAGGTCAAGGACTGGGCCAAGCCGGTCGCGTTCCAGCTGATCCACGACGCCGGCTGGAAGATCTACGCGGGCGCGATGTCGGTGCGCACCGACCGGTTGGAGGAGCTGACGCCCTGCCTCAAGAAGCTGGTACCGGTCATGCAGCAGGCCGAGGTCGACTACTACGCCGACTCCGCCGCGACCAACGCGCTGATCCTCGACCTGGTCGAGCAGTACGACACCGGCTGGGTCTACTCCGAGGGCGTCGCCACGTTCTCCGAGGAGCAGCAGAAGAAGCTCGGCCTGGTGGGCAACGCCGGGAACGCGACGATCGGTGACTTCGACACCGCCCGCGTGCAGGGGATCCTCGACGTGATGGTGCCGATCGCGGAGAAGCTGGGCTCGCCCGCCCAGGAGGGCCTGACCGTCGACGACCTCGTCACCAACGAGTTCCTCGACCCGGAGATCGGGCTGGCCGGATGAGCGCCGTGCTGGCCGGAGGGGTGCGCTGATGTCGGTCGAGAGCCTGCACGCCGAGCTGGTCGAGCTGCTCGGTCCGCGCGGGGTGTCGACGGACCGCCGCGTCCGGGAGAAGGCGTCGCTGGACGGCGCCAAGATGTCGCCGATCATCGTCGAGCAGCTGCCGCTGGGGATGGCCGACGTCGTCGCCTTCCCCACCGACGCGGAGCAGATCGCGGCCGTCGTCGGCGCCGCCGTCCGGCACGGGGTGGCGATCACCCCGCGTGGCAAGGGCACCGGCAACTACGGCCAGGCGATCCCGATGCCCGGCGGGCTGGTGCTGGACGTGTCCCGGGCCCGCGCGGTCGTCGAGGTCGGTGACGGCGTCATCACCGCCGAGGCCGGCGCGTCGATGGTCAGCCTGGAGCAGGCGGCCCGGGAGACGGGGCAGGAGCTGTGGATGTACCCGTCGACGGCGCAGTCCAGCATCGGCGGGTTCCTCGGGGGCGGCTCCGGCGGCACCGGCTCGATCGAGCACGGCAGCAACAGCATGGGCTTCGTCGCGGCGCTCGACGTCGTGCACGCCGTCCCCGACGCCACGCTGCTGCACGTGGAGGGTGAGGAGGCGCAGGCCTACCTGCACAACTACGGCGTCACCGGGATCATCGCGCGGGCGACCGTCCGGCTGGACCCGGTGCGCGACTGGCACGGCTTCTACGCCAGCTTCGACACCTTCGACGACCTGCTCGGCGTGCTGCGGCCGATCGGCGGGCTGACCCCCCTGCCGCGGCTGGTCTCGGGTGACCTGCCGACCCTGGCGAACGCGCTGCCGTTCGACCCGGCGATCCCGGCCGACCGGGCCAGCCTGCGGGCGATCCTCGACGTGGCGACGCTGCCGCAGGCGACCGCGCTGGTGCAGGCGGCGGGCGGCCGGGTGGAGGACGTCCGGCCCGGTCCGCAGCCGTGCGTCAAGATCAGCACGCTGTCCTACAACCACCCGATCGAGTGGCTGCAGAAGACCGCGCCCGGGCGCTACTTCCACCTCGAGGTGGGTGGGCACGCGCTGGTCGACCGGATCGACGAGGTGCACGCGGTGTTCGAGGGCGGGATGCTGCACATCGAGGCCCAGTACGACGGGTCGCCGATCGGCATGCTGGCCGGGGTGTACGTGAGCCCCGAGCAGGTCTACGCCGGGATCGACGCCCTGCGCGCCCTCGGCGTCGGCGTGCACAGCCCGCACCAGTGGCACGTCGACTTCGAGGTGGAGCGGACCCGGGCCCTCGCCGCCCGGACCGACCCGCAGGGCCTGCTCAACCCGGGCAAGCTGGTCACCGAGCTGGCCCCCGGCGCGGGCAAGACGATGGGCGGCCGGACCACGGTCGGGTCGTCGTCGTGACCCGGCTGCTCGCCGAGCTGTCCGGACCGGCGGTCGCGTCCACGCTGACCGCCGACTCGGTGGTCGTCCTCCCCACCGGGGCGGTCGAGCACCACGGACCCCACCTGCCGCTGGTCACCGACGCCCTGCTCGCGGAGTCCCTGGCCAGGGCCGCGGTGGAGCAGGGGGTGGCCGAGGGGCTCGACCTGTGGCTGCTGCCCACGCTGACCTACACCAAGTCCGACGAGCACCACTGGGCGCCGGGCACGCTGTGGCTGAACCACGACACGCTGATGTCGACGCTGGTGGACCTCGGCCGCTCGGTGGCGGCGACCCCGGCCCGCAAGCTCGTCTTCATGAACGGCCACGGCGGCAACACGGCCCTGCTGCAGGTGGCGAACCGCGAGCTGCGGCGCCGCTTCGGCCTGGTCACCTTCTCGATGCCGGCCGGGATCCAGACGGCCGGGACCGGCGGGGGTGACGGTGCCGACGAGCTGGGGCTCGGCATCCACGCCGGGCACGGCGAGACGTCGCTCGTGCTGCACGTCCGCCCCGACCTGGTCCACATGGACCGGGCCGAGCGGCACGTGCCCGAGCACCTGGCGGAGCTCCGGTACCTCGGCATCAACGGCAAGCCCGTCTCCTTCGGCTGGCTGAGCGACGACTTCGACGACTCCGGCGTGATCGGCGACCCCACCCAGGCCACCGCCGAGGCGGGCAAGGCGATCTTCGAGGCCTCGGTGGCCGGCTCCGTCGCCGCACTGCACGAGATCGCCGCCTTCGCGCACCGGCGATGACGCCACCGCTCCCCGAGCCGGGCACGCCGCTCCCTGAGCCTGCCGAAGGGCCTTCGACAGGCTCAGGCCGCGGCGTCTCCCCTGAGCTCGTCGACGGACCGCACGCCTGGGCCCGCTCGTGGCTCCCGGCCGACGACGACCCGGCGCGACCGCTGATGACCCTGGCGACGCTCGGGCTCGACGGCGGCCCGTCGGCGCGGACGGTCCTGCTGTCCGCCGTCAGCGAGGTGGGCTTCCGCTTCCACACCGACGCCCGCTCCACGAAGGCCCGGGAGCTGGCCGCCGACGACCGGGTCTCGCTGGTGATCGTCCTCCCCGAGCGGGCCCAGCAGCTGGTGGTGCAGGGCCGGGCGGTCCCGGAAGCCGCGGACGAGAGCCGGGAGGCCTTCGGCCGCCGGTCGGCCTACCTGCGCCACCTCGCCTGGGTCAACGACGCCGAGCACGCCCGGCTGCCCGACGAGGAGCGGCAGCAGGCCTGGGCGGTGGCGGTGGCGGAGACCCCCGACGGCCCGCTCGACCCGCCGGGGACCTGGTGCGGCTACGAGGTCGTCCCGCACCGCTACGTGTTCTGGGAGGGCCGCGCCGACGGGGCCAGCCACCGGACCGCGTTCGTGCGGACCGCCGGCGGCTGGTCCGTCGATCACCTGCCCGGCTGAACCCGCCCCGCCAGGTACTGCCGCCAGCCCCCGTGCGCGGTGATGTCGAGGGCGTCGGCCGTCGCGGCGGGTTCGACCAGGAACCCCGGACGTCGGCGACCGTCGGCGAGCGCGACCGAGCCGATGGTCATCGGCGCGGGCAGGGCTGCGACGAACAGCCCGAAGGCGGCCGCGGGGAGCGCCCAGAGCTCCCCGACGACCGCGGCCCCGCCGCTGGCGACACGGAGCAGCCCCGGCTTCGGGGGCACCGTGGCCAGGGCCCAGAGCCGGTAGGTCGCGGCGGTGCGGACGGTGCCGACCAGGGCTCCGCCCAGGGTGAGCAGCTCGTGGTTCAGGGGCTGGCCGCTGAGGTGCGCGCCCAGCACCAGCAGCTCGACCGACGGGGCTGTCGGGACGTGCGGTTCCGCCGTCCAGCACTCCGTGCCCGCGACCGCCACTCCTCAGCCCTCGGCCGGGACGGAGCCGTCGACGGCGTCCGTGGCTGGCGGCTGGGTCGGGCCGGACGCGTCGGGCGCGACCCGGTGCAGCAGGCTGAAGCCGGCCATCGTCGCGGCGAGCAGGAGGTAGCCGAGGGCGACGCCGGGCGCAGCCGCCCAGCCCACCTGGTCGGCGTGCAGCAGGCCGATCCAGGACAGCGCCGCGCCGACGAGGGCGGCGAGGGCCGCCCGTCGGAGCTGCTTCTCCAGCACGAAGGTGACGATCGCGCCCAGGACGATGCCGGCCAGGGTCGCGCCCTGCCCCAGGACGTGCAGGCCGTGGTAGACCAGCCCGGCGTCGCCCAGCGCCGCCTCCCCGACCTCGGCCGCCGTGGTGCCGGCGGCGGCGAGGGCGTTGTCGATCAGCCCGGCCCCCCACGCCGCCAGGTTGGGGATGATCGCGGCGACCACGGCGGCGGCGTGCAGCCGCGGGGTCGACTGGAACGCCTGGGCGCCGATGAGGAGGCCGATGTAGAGCAGGATCGGCACGATGGCGGGCAGCGGGAGCACGGTCGAGAGCAGGCCGAACAGGCCGGCGAAGCACAGCACGGCGATGAAGGCCCCGCTCGCCAGCGAGTAGCTCGCGCGGCCGCCGGCCTCCTTCCAGCCCGGGTGGCCGATGTAGACCGCCGGGGGGAACGGCGAGCCCAGGGCCGAGCCGATGATCGCGCCGGTCCCGTCGGCCAGCAGGACGCTGCGCAGGTTGTAGCTGTCGCCGGCAGCCGACGCGCTCTCCACGTTGCTCATGGCCTCCAGGAAGTTGTAGACCCCCAGCGGGACGGCGGTGGCCAGCAGCGGGGCCATCTCACCCAGCCCGGCGGCCAGCAGCGAGAGGTTGAGGCTCGGGACGGCGATCGCGACGTCGGCGGCGGCGGACGCGACGTCGGGCACCGACAGGTACCCGCCGATCCAGCCGACCGCCGTGCCGACCAGCAGTGCGGCCAGCCCGATCGGGACCCCGCCGGGCAGCTTCAGGTCGGTGAAGAAGCCGACGAGGATGATGCCCAGCACGGGCAGGCCGATCCACGCCGCCTCCCAGATCTGACCGGCCGGCCGCATCGAGATGAAGCTCAGCGAGATCCCGGCCAGGGTGCCGAGCAGCGCCGCCCTCGGGGTGATCCTGCGGATGAACGGTCCGACGAAGGCGCCGATCAGCACGATCACGCCGATGATGAAGGCCCAGGCGAGACCCGCTTCCCACGCCCGGACCGGATCCCCGGTGGCGAGGAAGATCGGCAGCATGATCACGAACACGACGATGAACATGTGCGGCACGCTCGGGCCGTAGGGCAGGGCGGTGACGTCGGTGCGCTGCTCCTTCCGGGCCAGTCTCCTGGCCAGGAAGGTGTAGTAGGCGTTGCCGGCGATCAGGGCGATGCCCAGGGCGGGCAGGACCGTGCCCAGGACGCGGTCGGCGGGCAGCCGGACGACGAAGATCAACAACGACGTCAGGGTGAGGACGTTGACCAGGATGTTGAAGGCGAGACCGAAGAAGGCGTTGAGGTCGCCCCGGGTCCACCAGGGGACGGAGAAGCGTTCGGGCGTGGCGGTGCCGGGGCGTGCGGCGGTGGTGGTCATGGTGTGGCTCCTGGTCAGGCGGCCGTGGTGGCGGCACGGGGGAGGGCGGCGAGCAGGGCGGCCGAGTCGCTGACCCAGCCGAAGATGCCGCCCTGGGCGGCGATCATGTCCAGGCCGACGCGCTGGAACTCCGGGAAGTAGGAGCCGACGCAGTCGGCGAGCACGAGCACCTCGTAGCCCCGGTCGTTGGCCTCCCGGACCGTGGTGTGCACGCACACCTCGGTGGTGACGCCGGTGACGACCAGGGCCTGGACCCCGGCCTCGTCGAGGACCTGCTGGAGGTCGGTGCCGTAGAAGGCGCCCTTGCCGGGCTTGTCGAGCACGACCTCACCGGGCAGGGGCGCGAGCTCGTCGATGATGTCGTGGCCGTACTCGCCGCGGACGAGGATGCGTCCGTACGGGCCGGGGTCGCCGATCCGCAGGGACGGCCTGCCCCGGCGGTGCTTGGCGGGCGGCAGGTCGGAGAGGTCGGGCAGGTGCCCCTCGCGGGTGTGGACGACCAGCAGACCCGCGGCGCGGGCGGCGGCCAGGACGCGCTGCAGCGGGGGCACCACGGTGGCCAGCTGTGCGACGTCGTTGCCCAGCGTCTCGCCGAAGCCGCCGGGGAGCAGGAAGTCGCGCTGCATGTCGATCACCACCAGGGCGACCTGGTCGGGCGCGAAGGTGAACGGCTGCGGTTCGGCGGGGACGGTGACGGGTTCGGGCATGCCGGAGCTCCTCGGGGCGCAGGGAGTGCGAGGGGACGCGCCCGGGCAGGAGGGCGCGCAGGGTGGGTCGGGGGCGCCGTTGCCCAGCAGGTCAGTCGGTGAGGGCGATGCGGGCCGCGACGGCCAGCACCTGGTCGTCGCTCAGGGCGGGTCCGAGGACCATCAGGCTGGCCGGGCGGCCGTCGGCGGTGAGACCGGCGGGGACCGCGACGGCGCACAGGTCGAGCAGGTTCGCGAAGTGGGTGTAGTGCCCGAGCACCGTGTTGGTCGTGACCGGGTCGGCCAGCACCTCGGGGACGGTGAAGGTGGTGCCCACGGTGGGGAGGACGAGCACGTCCGTCCGGGTGAAGACGCGGGCGACCACCGCGCGCAGCTCGGCGAGCCGGTACTGGGCGCGGAAGACGTCGGCGGCGCTGAACCGGCCGCCCCCGCTGATGATCTGACCGACGACGGGCAGCACGTCGTCGGGGTGCTCGGCGAGGAAGTCGCCGAACTCGACCAGCCGCTCCGCGACCCAGGGTCCGGAGTAGAGCAGCTCGCCGGCCTGCAGGAACGGCTGCAGGCTCGGCGTGCTGGTGCCGAAGAGCTCCTGCACGCGGGCGCGGGCCGCGTGGTGGGCCGCCGCCATCGGGGCGTCGCCGAAGAAGGAGAGCTCGGCCGGGTCGGGGAGGCCGACGACCAGGTCCTCCACCGACGACGTCCAGCGCACCCGGGGCCGGGTCCACGGGTCCCGTTCGTCCAGCCCGACCATCACGCCGAAGACCGTCCGGAGGTCCTCGACCGCGGTGCCGATCAGGCTGATGCAGTCCAGGGACCGGCAGGCGGGCACCAGACCGACCGTGCTCAGCAGGCCGCGGGACGGCTTGAAGCCGAGGACCCCGTTCAGGGCCGGCGGCACGCGCCCGGACCCGGCCGTGTCCGTGGCCACCGCGAACGGCACCTCCCCCACGGCCACGGCCACGGCCGAGCCGGAGCTGGACCCGCCCGAGATCAGGTCCCCGCCGTACACGCTCCGGGGCACCGGGTACGGCGTCCGGGTGCCGTTGAGCCCGGTCGCGAACTGGTCGAGGTTGGTCTTGCCCACCAGCACCGCACCGGCGTCGAGCAGCCGCTGCACCACGGGGGCCGTGGTCGTCGCGGTGTAGGCGTAGGCCGGGCAGGCCAGCGTGGTGGGCCAGCCGGCGACGTCGATGCTGTCCTTGACCCCGAACGGGACGCCGTACAGGGGCAGGAGTCGTGCCTCGGCGTCCGCCTCCAGCGCGGCGGCCCGGGCGAGGGCGGTCGGGCGGTCGACGACCGTGATCCACGTGCCGTCGGACCCGCGGGCCTCGACGAGGTCGAGGGTCCGGCGCAGGGTCTCCGTCGGGGTGCTGCGGCCGGAGCGGTGGTCCCCCAGCAGCGCGGCGACCGTCGGTCCGATGCTCGGACCCGTCCCCGTCTCGGCCGCCGGCGCTGCTGTCATCCCCATGCCGTCGATTGTTGACAATCGGGCGGTCGCGGGGGAAGGGGCTGGACGTTACGAGTGTGTTATTCCGCCCGTGACGCCAGGAGCGAGGCGGGGAGGAACCGCCGGGTGCCGTGGTGCTCGAGCTCGTGCAGGATCCGGTCGAGGTCGTTGGAGCGGAGCGCGTCGATGATCCGCTGGTGCCGGGCCAGGCCCTCGTCCGGACCGAGCGCCTGCGCCTCGCGCCGCAGGTTCAGGGCCATCGGCCGCTGCAGCTTCAGCAGGACGGGTTCGAGGGCGAGGTCCAGCTGCCGGTTGCCGGCCAGGGCGACGACCGCGGCGTGGAAGGCCCGGTGGGCGTCGTCCTTGGTCAGCGCGTCCCCGTCCTGTTCCGCATCGCGCATGCGGTCGAGCCAGCGGTGCAGCCCGGCGAGCTCGGCGTCGCCGGGGGGGACCGGCCGCGGGAACACCGACCGCACGGCGTGCTGCTCCAGGGCGAGGCGGATGCCGAAGAGCTGCGCCACGTCGGTGTCGCTCAGCTCGGTGACCCGCACGCCGCGGCGGGGCGCGTGCTCGACGAGGCCCTGCTGGGTCAGCAGCCGGAGAGCCTCCCGCAGCGGCCCCCGGCTGATGTCGAACCGCAGGCTGATCTGGTCCTCGATCAGCCGCTGTCCCGGCCGCAGCTCGCCGGCCAGGATCTCGGCCCGCAGCTGGCGGACGGCGACCTCGACCAGGCTCGGGGCGTGGAGTCCGGCGGTGGGTGAGGTCACGCACTCCCTCTCGGGCTCGCGGGTGGGCTCCCAGTCTCCCACCGGTCCCGCGCCGCTCCTCGTTACCCGGCCCTCACGCGTCGACCCCGAGCCGGCGGCCGATCTCGGCCAGCGCCTCGGCGAAGGGCAGCTCCTGGCCAGGTGCGCTGCCGCCGGACAGGTTGACCCCGGCGACGCCCGGAACCGCGAGCAGCGCCTCGCTGAGCTCGACGGCGGACGCGATCCCCGCCTCCCGCGGGTCGCGCGCGCCCAGGATGCGGTCGAGGTGGCCGGGCGGCAGGACCAGCCCGGGGAACGAGGCGAGCAGCGCGGCGCTGGCCACGTCGACGACGACCGGCACGCAGGGCAGGAACCACGGGTGGGCGCCGAGGTCGTGCACGTGCTCGACGAAGACCCGCACCGGCCCCGCGCCGCCGCAGTGGTTGACGAAGCAGACCTCCGCCCCGGTGCCGAGCTTCTCGACCAGCCGGGCCGCCCGGTGCGCCGTCGGGGGAGCGGTCGGGGACTCGCCGACCGAGGTGAGCAGCCCCGCGCCGACGGCGAGCTCGGCGAGCTGGGTGGAGTCGAGGTCGAAGACGGCGGCCGCGTCGGCGCGCGAGCCGAGCGCCGGGTGGTCGCCGGTGACGCAGTGCACGGCGTCGACGCCGAGGTGGGCCAGGGCGGCGAGCTCGCCCTCGAGCGCGACGCGGTTCCGGTCCCGGCAGGTGAGGCCGGTCCAGGCGCGGAGGCCGGCGGCGCGGACGAGGGCCGCCCGGTAGGCGGGTGGGAACTGGACCCGGCTGCGCGGGGAGTCGCCGGCCAGGACGGCGTGGACGGTGCTGCGGAGGAGGTTGCCGACGGCGGTGAGGGAGCCGGCGTCGAGCGCGGCGGCCGGCAGGTCGGCGACCACGACGCGGCCCTGGCGGAGCAGGTCGCGCAGGTCGGTGGGGCGCGGCGTCCCGGCGGGACCTGCGGGGCCGGCGAGCGGGTGCCGGGGCACGACCGGGACGTCGACGAAGGAGCAGCGGCGGTCGCCCAGCTCGCAGCTGCCGTCCGTCCCGACACCCCCGCAGGGCCCGTGGACCATGTGCTTGGGGCAGGCCTCGGTCGGGCCTCCCCGCTCGGGCCTCAGCGCAGCGGACCCGGGTCGTCCCGGCCGTCGCCCGGGCGGTCGTCGCCGGTCCTGCTCGCGTCGCCCGGTCGACCGTCCTCGATCCGGTCGTCCACCCCGCGGCGGCCGACCTCGTGGCCGCGCTGCTGCTCGGGACCGTCGACGAGGCCCGGGTCCAGCCGGGCGGCCTTCTGCTGCAGCTCGTCGGCCTGGCTCCGCTGCCGCTCGGCCTCGGCCATCCGCTCGCGGGCCTCGCGCTCACCCTCGGCGGCGCGGAGCTCGGCCTCAGCGCGGTCGCGACGGACGCGGGCGGCCTGCTCCTCCGCCTGGGCGCGTGCGGACTCGGCCTCGACCGACAGGCGCTGGGACTCCTGCAGCCGCTCCTGGGCCTCCGCCCGGTCACGCTGCTGCTTCTGCCGCCGCAACCGCGGGACCAGGGCGAGGACGAGGATCAGCAGCACGACGACGATCACGACGATCACGACGATCACGGTGGTGTTCACGGCGGGCCTCCTGGCCGGATCCTAGTGGCCCACCCGCGTTCGCCGCAGGCCGTTGGTCGCGCTGGGGATCAGGGCTGCAGGAGCTTCCGGGTGATGCCTCCGACGGCGTCGGCGCCGGTCAGCGCCATGGTCAGCTCCAGCTCGGCGAGGAGGTTCTCCAGCACCTGGCGGACGCCGTCGGCCCCGGCGAGCGCCAGCCCGTAGAGGTGGGGGCGGCCGAGCAGGCAGGCGTCGGCACCGAGGGCGAGCGCGACGAACAGGTCGGTTCCGGAGCGGATGCCGCTGTCCAGCAGCAGGGTCGGCCCGGCTCCGACGGCGGCGCGGATGGCGACGAGGGCGTCCAGCGAGGCGATGCTGCGGTCGACCTGGCGGCCGCCGTGGTTGGAGACGACGAGGCCGTCGACCCCGAGGTCGAGGGCGCGGCGGGCGTCGTCGGGGTGCAGGACGCCCTTCAGCAGCACGGGCAGGGAGGTGCGGTCGCGCAGGGTGGCCAGGTGGTCCCAGGAGAGGGCGGGGTTGGAGTAGACGTCGAGGAAGGTCTGGACGGCGGCGCGCGGCTCGGGCGAGCGGAGGTTGGCCAGCAGCGGGCCCGGGTGGTGGCGGCTGATCGACCAGAGGCTGCGCAGGGCGCCCAGGGTGACCGGGGCGCGTCCGGCCGCCGTCGTCGCTGCCTCCAGGCGCTCGCGGACCAGCGCGGCGAAGCGCGGGTCGGAGGTGTACTGGGCCAGACCGAGCCCGCGGGCGAACGGCAACGAGCCCCGGTCGAGGTCCTGCGGCCGCCAGCCCAGCACGGTGGTGTCGAGGGTGACGACCAGCGCGCCCGCCCCGCTCGCCTCGGCCCGGCCGATCAACGAGTCGACGAGGGCCTCGTCGCTCGACCAGTAGAGCTGGTACCAGAACGGCGTGGTGCCCATCGCCGCGGCCGTCCGCTCCATCGGGCTGCCGCCCTGGTTGGAGAGGACGTAGCCGACGCCGGCCGACCGCGCGCCCTCCGCGATGAGCACGTCGCTGTCGGGGCGGAGGAGGTCGGCCGCCCCGACCGGGGCCACCAGCAGCGGTGCGCGGTGCCGGACGCCGAGCAGCGTGGTGCTGAGGTCGCGCTCGACGACGCCGTGCAGCATCCGCGGCACGATCCGGTGGCGCTCGAACGCCTCGCGGTTGTGCCGCATCGTCGTGCCGCTCCCGGCGCCGCCCGCCACGTAGGCCCAGGCCGTCCGGCTCATGGCCCGCCGGGCCCGGCGCTCGAGCTCCTCGGCGTCGGTGGGGACGGCCGGCTTCCGGCCGAGCACCCCGGCCCGGTAGATCGCGTTCTGCCGCGCACGGCCGGCGCCCTGGCCCCGGGTCGGGCCGGCGGGGCGGTCGTCCGGTGACGCTGCGCTCATCCGGCGGTCGGTGCGAAGGCGTTGACGGCCTCGTGCCCGGCCCGCAGGCTGCCGTCGGCCTCGAGGAAGTGCAGGCACTCCGGCAGCCCGACCGGCCCGAAGGCGTCGCGGTGCAGGTCGGACACCAGGCTGTGGTGCAGCGCGTGCACCGTGAACCCGATCCCGCGCCGGCGCAGCTCGCCGAGGGTGTAGCGGAGCACCTCGACATGGGTGGCGTCGTCGCGGGCGCCCCACACCGTCTCGGTGGCCAGCAGGCCCTTGCCCGCCCTGGTGGCGATCGCCAGGCAGGCGTCCAGGTGCTCCTCGAACACCTGCTGCGACGCCATCGGGGTGCTGGCCGGGTCGAGGTTCCACATCCAGTACGGGTGGATGCTCACGACGTCGCTGAGCGGCTCGGTGAGGGTGACGGCGGTCGTGTTCGTGTAGTTGCCGATGGTCAGCGGCTGGGTCACCCCCAGGTGGTGGCAGACGTCGCGGAGCCAGCCGAGCCAGCGCAGCTCCGCGGCCCGCGCCGGGCTGGTCGGGTCGTCGACGTAGCCGCCCATCAGCGGCTCGTTGCACAGGTCCCACAGCACGACCCGGTCGTCGTCGCGGTGCCGGCCGACCACGTCGGTGAGGTAGTCGTGGTGGACCTCCTCGACGGGGCTGCGCCGCCGGCCGTGGGCCTCGACGTCGGCGAAGAGGTCGTCGGTCCGGTTCCAGGCGCTGTGCTGCGGGATCAGGTGGTCCAGCGGCACGCCGCCGAAGTCGCACACCGGGTCGAGCCAGCGGTTGAACAGCAGCGGGACGACGCCGATGCCGGCGGCGGCGAAGATGCCCAGCCCGGCGTCGAAGTTCGCGAGGAAGCGCGCCGGGTCACGCTGGTAGGCGTCGGGCGACAGCCACCAGCGGGCGGTGTTCCAGGCGGGGAAGTGCTCCTTGCCCCGGGCCACCTCGACCGCCATCCGGCCGTGGTCGTGGTGCTGCCACAGGTCCAGGCCGCTGGTGCCCCAGGACCCGTCGTAGTTGAACCCGAAGACCTCGCTGCTCTGCACGCTCGTCCCCTTCGACGCAGTCAGGAGGTGATCATGCCGTCCGTCGCCGCCGTGGCGGCGAGCAGGGCGAAGGACACCAGCCAGTGGGTCGCCATGAAGTCCCCGGCGACGATCTGCGCGGTCGCGGCCGCCTCCTGCTGGGCGGCCGCCGACGCGACCTGCGGCTGGACCCCGGCGGGCAGGTGGGGGGTGAGCAGCCGCAGCTGCCAGGCCCGGGAGAGCGCCAGGCCGACCAGGTGCACGGACTGGCCGTCGGTGGGGTCCCGCACTTCCGGCACGGCCAGGAGCGGGTCGTCCGGACCGCCCAGCCCGGGCAGGAAGGCGGCCAGCCACGGCCCGAACGCGGCCGAGGGCAGCAGTCGGCGCACGAGGTCCGCCTCGCACAGGGCCGGGGAGAGGAAGTCGCTGCCGCTCGGCTCCCACGCCGCGGGGTAGTCCCGGTCGCCGACGAACCAGCGGCGCCCCGCCTCAGCCACCGCCGCCACGACGTCGGCCCGGCCGAGCGCGCCGTACGCCTCGTGCAGCAGGGCCAGGGCGAAGGCGGTGTTGGCGTGCACACCGTGCCGGACGGGGTGGTCCAGCCGGGGTAGCCAGCCGAGCAGGTGCTCGGCCACCACCGTGCTGAGCGGTGCGAGCCCCGCGGACCAGCGCTCCGCCTCCGGCCGGGGGCAGCCCGCCACCGCCGCGGCCAGCGCCACCGTCCACGCCCAGCCGTAGGGCCGCTCCCAGGACGGGTGGTCGCGCAGGTAGGCGGCCTCGACCCCGAGCGCGGCGGGCGTCAGCCGCTCGTCGAGGAGCTCCACCAGGTCCCGCCGCGTCGCGTCGGCGAGGTGCTCGGGGGCCAGGGTCAGCAGGCGGACGGCGGACCACTGCATGTGCACCGAGGAGTGCCAGTCGAAGCTGCCCCAGAAGGCGGGGTGCAGCCGGCGCGGGTCGACGGTGAGGTCGTCCGGGCCTGCGCTGACGTGCCCGGCCGCGTAGGGGTGCGCCGTGCCGAGGACCCGGAGGACGGTTCGCGCCCACGCGTCGGCGGAGCCCCGCCAGCCGGCGGCGTCGTCGGGCATCAGAGCGGGGTGACGCGGAGCCGGCGCCAGCGGCAGGCCGCGCCCGGTCCCCACCGGTCGGCGCCCATCCCGGGGTCGTTGTCGTGGACCTCGAGAGCGATGTGGCCGGCAGGGCCCAGCAGCTCGGCCACCGCCTCCGGGTGCCAGTGCGGGTCGTCCAGCGTCGCGGTGTCCAGCTCGGCGACCAGCACCCCGTTGACCCAGGTCGTGAGGACCGGCAGGCGGCCGACGCAGCGGACCCGGAACGCGTTCCAGTCGTCCCAGCGCCAGGCCCGGAGGAACTCCTCGCCCGTCGCCGCGGCCCGGAGGTGGGCGCGCTTGTCGTCGGTGAGCGGCTCCAGGGTGGTCGCCGGGTCCTCGACGACCAGCCCGTCCGGCCGGCCGTCGGCGTCCCGACGGACGTCGAGGGTGAAGTTGATCGCGTGCACGCCGCCGATGCCGTTGCCGTAGAAGCCGCCGATGTTGCCCGACTTGCGGTGGTCCAGCAGCACCTGGAAGCCCTGGGAGCCGAGGGGGGTCGCGCGGAGCAGGAGGCCCGTGTCGGCGGGCCAGTCGGGGCGGGCCTCGAAGGTCAGCTCGACGTCGCCGTAGGTGGCGTCGGTCAGCAGGTAGGCGCCCTCACCCGGGACGCTCTGCCGGCCGACGACCGCGCCGTCCTCGACCGTCCAGTCGCCGGTGCTGGTCAGCGCGCGGCGGTAGCCGTCGGTGTCCCGGTCCGGCTGCGGTCCGCCCGGCTCACGGGGGACGGGCAGCCGCGGCACGGCGTGCCAGCCGCGGAGGCTCTCGCCGTCGAACAGGGCGATCGACTCGCCGGTCGGCTCGGTCGGGGTCACGGTGCTCCTGGTCCTCGGTCGGGGTGTCGGCCTCATCGTCGCTCGATGCATTCTGCGCGCGGGACGGCGGGGCCCGGGCCGTGCAGCTCCCTGCCGGCCCGAGAGGCTGTGTGAGCAGTCGGGGCCCCCGGTGACGGCCCTGTCCCGGCGGCGCGCGGTGTCCTACGGTGAGGCGTGCCCACCTCCCGGTCCTGCCGTCTCGGTGTCTCCCTGGTCACCGTCGCCGTCCTCGTGTCGCCCGCCGCCGGGGCCCCGGCCGCGGCGGCCGCACCCACCCGCCCGCCGGCTTCCGCGGCTGAGCTCCCCCTCGGCCCGGCCGGGCTGGGCGAGCAGCGGACCAGGACCGCCGTGCAACCCGGCGTCACCCTCACCACCATCGTCCGCGGGGCGGTCGACCCGGCGGCCGTCTGGACGGTCGAGCTCGCCATCCCTGGGGGTCCCACCTCGCCGGACCCCGACGCGCCGCCGGCCGCGCTCTCCGACCGGGCGAGCGCGGACGGGCTGGCCGCCCGCGTGCGCAGCGCGGGCTTCGACCCCCGCGTCGAGGAGGTGGTCACGGCGCCCACCGCCGACGACGCCGGCGGCAGCCTGGGCTGGCGGGTGCGGGTGGGCGGTGAGGCCATGAAGGCCGGCGCCGACGCCCTGCTGGCCCGGCTGGCCGCCGCCGGCTTCACCGGCAGCAGCCGCTACACCGGCTGGGACGGCGGCTCGACCGCGCGCGGTCCGTGGCAGGTCCGGGTGCTCACCATCGACCCGCGCCGGTTCTCCGGGTCCCTCGTCGCCTCCTACGGTCCCGACCTGGAGCGGCGCGAGACGACCAGCGCGCTGGCCCGGACCGCCGGGGCGACCGCGGCGACGAACGCGGGCTACTTCGTGCTCGACCCGAAGGCGGGCGCGCCCGGTGACCCGGCCGGCGTCGGGGTCTACGACGGCCGGCTGCTGAGCGAGACCGTCGGCCGTCGGCCCGCCCTGGTGCTGCACGAGGACGCCCGGCGCACGGCGGTGGAGCGTCTGCGGTGGACGGGCTCGGTCGCGCGCGACGGCCGGCGCCTGGTCCTGGACGGCATCGACCGGGTGCCCGGGCTGATCCGCAACTGCGGCGGCACCGCCGACGACGCGCCGACGGCGCGGCCCCGGCACGACGTCACCTGCACCGACGACGAGGAGCTGGTGGTGTTCACGCCGCAGTTCGGCGCGAGCACTCCCGTCGGTGCGGGCGCCGAGGTGGTCCTCGACCGGCGCTCGCGGGTCGTCGCGGTCCGGGCGTCCCGCGGGGTCGCGCTCGCGCAGGGTCAGCGCTCGGTGCAGGCCACCGGCGACCTGGCGCCGCGGCTGACCGCGCTCGCCCGCGTCGGGCAGCGGCTGCGGGTGACCACGGGGCTGCAGGGGTCCGGTCACCGGCTCCTCCGGCCGGGCTCGGGCGCGTTCGTCGTCAACGGCGGTCCGGAGCTGGTGCGCGAGGGCCGGGTGCACGTGACGGCGCGGGCCGACGGCTTCGTCCAGCCGTCGACGAGCGTCTACTACGGCTTCAGCCACCAGCGGAACCCGCGCACCTTCGCCGGCGTCGACCGGGCCGGCCGGACCCTGATCGCGACCGTCGACGGCCGCAGCACCACCAGCCTGGGCACGAGCATCGTCGAGACCGCCGCCCTGGCCCGGGCGCTGGGGATGCGCGAGGCGGTCAACCTGGACGGCGGCGGCTCCACGACGATGGTCACCGGCGGTCAGGTGGTCAACAGCCCGTCCGACGCCACCGGTGAGCGGCCGGTCGGCGACGCGCTGCTGGTCCTGCCGCGGGCGGCGTCGCACCGGTGAGCGCGCCGTCGGACCGGGGCGGGCGGGTGCCGCTCGACCGGGCGCAGGGGCCGTTCGTCCTCGCACTGGACATCGGCTCCACCGGGAGCCGCGGCGACGTCTACGACGCGGCCGGGCAGCCGGTCGAGGGGAACCGGCACAAGGTGCCGCATGCGTTCGCCGCCGGCGGCGACGGCACCTCCGTCCTCGACGCGGACGCCGTGGTCGGTGAGGTGGAGGAGATCCTCGACGCGCTCGCCGTCTCCCGGCTCGCGGGTCGGGTCGGCGGGGTCGCGATCGACACCTTCGCCTCGTCGCTGGTCGGGGTCACGGCGGACGGCCGGGCCTGCACGCCGTGCTTCACCTACGCCGACTCGCGCTGCGGTGCCCAGGTCGTCGCACTCCGGGAGGAGCTCGACGAGGCCGCGGTCCACCAGCGGACCGGGACCCGCCTGCACTCCAGCTACCTGGCGCCGCGGCTGCGCTGGCTGCGGGAGACCGACCCCGAGACGTTCCGCCAGGCGCGGCGCTGGATATCGCTGGGGGAGTACGTCTACCTCCGGCTGGCCGGCGTGACCGCCGCCGGGACCGCGACGGCGGCCTGGACCGGGCTGCTCGACCGGCGGACGGGGGCCTGGGACCCCGAGCTGGTCGCCGCAGCCGGGGTCGACGTCGAGCAGCTGTCGGAGGTGCGGGACCCCTCGGCCCCGCTGCGGGACGTCGCGGCGTCGGTGGCGTCGCGGTGGCCCGCGCTGGTCGGGGCCGCGTGGTTCCCGGCGGTCGCCGACGGGCTGTCGAGCAACGTCGGCGTCGGGGCGGTCGACGGCTCGGCGATGGCCGCGTCGGCCGCGACGAGCGGCGCGATGCGCGTGCTGGTGCACCACGTGCCGGACGAGCTGCCGTCCGGGCTGTGGTGCTACCGCGTCGACGCGTCGCGCTCGCTGCTCGGCGGCGCGGTCAACGACGTCGGCCGGGCGGTGACCTGGCTGGAGTCGACGATCCGGCTCGCGGCCGGTGCCTCCCTCGACACGGTGGCGGCGGCGGAGCCGGGGCCGGGTGCGCCGCTGGTCCTGCCGTACTTCTCCGGGGAGCGGGCGACCGGCTGGGCGGCGAACGCCCGGGCGACGCTGACCGGGGTCTCGGCGGCGACCACCGGGTCTGAGGTGGCCCGCGGGGTCCTGGAGGGTGTGGCGATCTCCTACGCCCGGATCGCCGACCAGCTGCGGTCGGTGTCGGGGCCGGCGTCGACGATCCTGGCCAGCGGCCGGGTGGCCCAGGACGTGCCGTCGTTCCTGCAGATCCTGGCCGACGTGCTGGCGGCTCCGGTGGTGCCGGTGACGACGAAGCGGGCCACGCTGCGCGGGACGGCGTTGCTGGCGCTGGAGGTGCTCGCACCCGACGTCGAGCGGGTGGGCCCGGCGGTGGGGGAGACGCTGACGCCCGTCGAGGGGCGGGCGGAGTACTACCGGGGCCGGCGGGAGGCGTACCAGGGGCTCTACGCGGCGGTGGTGGGGTAGGTCCGCCGCGGGGCGGTGCGGAGGTCTAGCGTCGGGCGGGTGGACGCCGACCTGAACTTCTACTTCGACCCCGTCTGCCCGTTCGCCTGGATGACCTCGAAGTGGGTGCGGCTGGTCGCGGCCCAGCGCGACTACGCCGTGGACTGGCGGTTCATCTCGCTGCGGATCGTGAACGAGGGCGTGGACTACGCCGCCCAGTTCCCGCCGGAGTACGAGGCGGGGCACACCGCCGGCCTCCGGCTGCTGCGGGTGGCGGCGCGGGTGCGCGCCGAGCACGGTCGGGACGCCGTGGGCGACTTCTACGCCGCGCTCGGCGAGCGGGTGTTCGAGACCGAGGCGCAGGGGGACTGGGCCGCGGGGGAGAACCGGGACACCCCGGAGTTCCTGGCCCCGGCGCTGGCGGCGGCGGGTCTGCCGGCCACGCTGGTCGCCGCCCTCGACGACGCCGACCAGGACGCGCTGATCCGGGCCGAGACCGAGGAGGCGCTCGCCCTCACGGGACGCGACGTCGGGACCCCGATCCTGCACGTCGAGCCGCCCCAGGGCACGGCGTTCTTCGGCCCGGTGATCAGCCGGCTCCCCAGCCCCGAGGACGCCGTCGCGCTGTGGGACCACGTCGTCGGGCTGGCGCGGTTCCCCGGGTTCACCGAGCTCAAGCGCAGCCTGCGGGAGCGCCCGCAGCTGCCCGCGTTCGGGGTGGTGGCCGGGGCGGTCGGGCAGCAGGAGGACTGGCACGGCGGGAGCCGTCGACAGCACGGCTGAGGTTCTGCCGGGCCAGGCAGCAGCTGCGGGGAGCAGACACGTGTGCGGCCGCCGAAGGGGCGTCCTTCCGCAGTTTCCAGCTGACTCCCGGTCCTCGCTCCCCGGCCGGCCGCTTACCGCCACCTGTTCAGTGATCCTCCAGCGCCTGCCGCAGCGCCGCGTTGGGGTGCGCCCGCGGCAGCACCCGCAGCACGTCGTCCAGGCAGTCCGCTGCGGGCCGCCCGGTCAGCAGCGCCCCGTACAGGGCCGCGACGGTCGGGGTCCGGCTCTGCGCCTGGACGCAGTGCAACAGCACGGTCCTGCCCTCGGACCGCAGCTGCCGGACGGCGGCTGCGGCGTCGTGCAGCACGAAGGTGAGGTGCGGGTTCTTGGCCGGGTCGGAGGAGTCGATGAGCCAGATCTCGACGTGGTCGCCTGCAGCAACTCCGGTGGCCGGCACCTCGTCGGCACCCAGCCGGCACAGGGAGACGACCGCGTCGACACCGGCCGGCAGCCGCTCGAGCGCGCCGACGCCGCTCAGCCAGACCTGCGGGTCGTGCGGGTGCCGCACGAGCACGTGCCGCTCGGCCCAGCGCCCGTAGTCGACCACGGCGTCGCTCGGCCAGCCGGCGCGGTCGGGCCGCCCCTGCTGGGCGCTGAGGACGCCGAGCCGGACCAGGTCGCGGGCTCGCAGTCCCGGCCAGCCGTGCAGGAGGCGACGCCAGGCCGACGGCACGGCGGATGCGCCCCAGGTGGCCCCGAGGCAAGCGCCGGCGATCGCCGCCACGGTGTCGGTGTCCCGGCCGCCGCGCACGGCGGCTTCCAGGGAGAGCCGCAGGTGGTCGGCGGGCTGCAGGCTGCCGTCAGACCCCTTCGGCACCGGCGTCCGGCTGATCGCCGACCAGGCCCCCTGCAGCGCCTCGACGACCCAGCCGTTGTGCGCGAACGACGACGGCTCACGCTCCTCCGCCACGTCCAGCCGCTCGGCCCACGCCGCTCGACGCTCCGCCGGCAGCCGGTCCAGGCCGAGGCGCAGCCCGTCGACGGTGCCGTGCACGACCGCATGTCGGATGGCCAGGCACCACAGCACGCAGGCCTCGCCCGCCTCGGGATCGGCGTGGGTGAGGGCGCTCAGCGCCATGGCGGCCTCGACGAGGGCGTCGGCGTCGTGCAGGAAGGCCAGGGCGACGGGCGCCGTCCGCATCAGCGAGCCGTTCCCACCCGTGCGCCCGGTTCGCCGGTGCAGCTCCTGCGCGGCGGCGCGCAGGTCGGCGGCCGACGGTGGACCGGACCGGCCGGCGGACGCCGCCGTGAAGACCGCGCGGGTCTGGACGCCGACGTCCTTCGCCTCGCGACCCCAGCCGACCCAGCGCCTGGCGACGCGGTCCTGGGCGGCGGACGAGCGGAGATCGGCGCCGGCAGCGCTCACCTCGGCGAGGGCCACGGCCATCGAGGTGTCGTCGGTCCACTCCCCGGGCGCCCAGCCGAACGAGCCGCCGCCGTGCATCTGGATCTCGACGTCGGCGGCCAGCGGCGGGCCGAACTCGTAGCCGGCGCCGAGGGCGTCGCCGCACGCCAGGGCGAGCAGGACGCCGACGGCCCGGTCGGACTGGGCGGCGGTCAGGGACGATCCTGGGGAGAAGTGCGTCATGGCGTGGCCTCTCGGTCGGCGAGCGGGGACGGGGGCGTGGCGGGCTCGCCGCGCCACAGGGGCGGGTTGAGCAGGGTGGCGGTCCCGGCGCGGTAGACCGCGGCCGGACGGCCGCGGCCGCTGCTGCGCTCGCCGGGCGCCCGCTCGACGAACCCGGGTGCACCGACGACCTTGCGGTGGAAGTTGCCCGGGTCCAGCGGCCGTCCCCAGACCGTCTCGTAGACGTGCCGCAGCTCGGCGATGGTGAAGGTCGGGCCGGCGAACGCCGTGGCCAGCGTTGTGTACTCGAGCTTGCCCCGGGCCCGTTCGACCCCGGCGAGCAGGATGTCGTGGTGGTCGAAGGGCAGCTCGCGGTCGAGCACCGCCTCGACCGGCTGCCAGCTGGCCCCGGCGGCGTCGGTGCCGGCCACGGGCTCGGGCAGGGCGGGCAGGACGGCCAGGTGGGCGACCGCGACCGTGCGTGCCCGCGGGTCGCGGTCCGGCCGACCGAAGGTACCCAGCTGCTCGAGATGGACGGGCTCGACGGCCAGCCCGGTCTCCTCGCGGAGCTCCCGCCGGGCGGCCTCGGGCAGGTCCTCGTCCTGGCGGACGAACCCGCCTGGCAGAGCCAGCCACCCCCGCCAGGGCTCGGAACCGCGCTCCACCATCAGCACGTGCAGGCGGTCTGCGCGGAGGGTGAGCAGCACGACGTCGACGGTGACGTAGACCGGCGGGAACGCCGAGGTGTAGCTCACCGGGATCAGGCGGCGGACGCGCTGCTGGCGCTGTGGAAGGTGGTTCCACCGTGCAGTGCGGTGAGCACCGGGCCGATGCTGTCGGCCAGGTGCAGCACCCGGCCGACCACCGCCGTCAGGGTCTCCTCGGTCACGGCGTCGGCGAACACGAAGCAGTCGACCACCACCAGCCCCTCGACCCAGTAGACGCGGGTGCCCAGGTGGGCCGCGTTCTGCTCGTTGATCTCCCGGAGGACGGCGACGCGAGCGGGGACGTCGCGGGCGGCGGTGGCGAAGACCTGGACGCCCCAGGGGTCGCCCGTCCGGGGCCGCACCCACGCCTGCGACGTCAGGCCGCGGACGGGGAAGTCGCCGTCGCCGTCGGCGGTGACGGGCTCGCCCGTGATGGTGGCGAGCAGGGTGGAGAGGTGGCTGCGGAGCCACCGGCGCTGGGTGCTGGTGCGAACGTCCATGAGGACCTCCTCGGGTCGGTCGTGCTGACACCGAGAACGCTATCTTGTGCTCCTGACAAATTTCCGAGAACGTCCAACCAGACGCCCAGGGCGCGCTCCAGCAGGTCCGAGCCCCGTCGAACCTGCTGCAGCGCGCACTCGATCTCGCCGGCGCGAGGGGCCGGCCCTCAGTCGTCGTCCCGGATCGTCCCGGCCACCGCCCGCGGCCCGACCACGGTGGCGTTGAACAC